>NZ_JBIRYI010000006.1:0-104356 GCF_044389675.1 Promicromonospora kroppenstedtii
CCCCATTTCGCCCCCGGGCGGGGGGGGCCTTTGGGGGCGGGGGCGGCATTGGGCCAGCGTTCGGGGCCCCCCGTGGCCCCGTACTCTTGCCAACCGGCCGACCTCGCGGGTGGCTGTCTGGTGCGGCGGCCGCACCCCGTGGACGTAGCTGAGCCCCGTTCACATCCCCTGGACCCGCTCCACTCACACCCCGGTACCCGTTCCACCCACGATGAGAGGGAAGGCACTCAACGATGAGCACGACACTTTCATGGCACAGCGGTTCGCGTAGCGGACCAGCGCCCACCAGCGCACCGGCCCGGCGCAGGACGCGTCGTACCGCGGTCGCGGCGCTCGCGGCGCTGGCGCTTGCCGGCGGCACAGCCGGCGCGGCACTGGCCGGCCCGGCCACCGCCGCCGCCACCACCCAGGAGCTCCCCGCCCCCGACCTGCGCTACACGATGGACGACGTCGCGGGCGCCGTCGTCCCGGACTCCTCCGGCAACGGTCTGGACGGCACGATCTCCGGCACCACGAGCCTGGTCGACGCCGAGGGCGGGGGCACGGCGCTCGACCTGCCCGGCGGCCAGGGCGGCGGCTACGTGACGCTCCCGCGCGCCGCACTGGACGGGGCCACCGACCTCAGCGTCTCGGCGCGGGTGCGCTGGGACGGCACGGGCGGGGCGTGGCAGCGGGTCTTCGACCTGGGCACGGACACCACGCGCTACCTGTTCGCGACGCCCGCCAACGGCGACGGCCGCCTGCGCACCGCGCTGACGACGAACGGCGGCGGAGGCGAGGCGCAGGTCAGCGGCTACGGACCGCTGCGCGCCGGGGACTGGGTGACGCTCACGGTCACACTGGACACGGCGGCGGACCGGCTGACGACCTACCTCGACGGCGTCGCCGTCGGCTCGGCGCGGTCGACAGTGACGGCCGGCGATCTGCTCGCGGACGCCGCGCAGTCCGCCGGCTACATCGGCAAGTCGTTCTACCCGGACCCGCTCCTGGACGGTGCGGTAGACGACTTCCGCCTGTACCGCGCCGCGCTGAGCGCGGAGCAGGTGGCAGAGCTCGTGGGTGAGGAAACCCCGGACATGGTGGAGCTGACGGCCGACACCTTCGAGGTGCGCACGACGGTCGCGGCGGCGCCCGACCTGCCCGCGGCGGTGCGGGCGTCGTTCAGCGACGGCTACGACCGGGACGTGCCGGTGACCTGGGACGAGATCGACCCGGCGCGGTACGCACAGCCGGGCGAGTTCACGGTCGCCGGCGCCGCCGCCGGCGCGACGGTCACCGCGACGGTCACCGTGCACCGCGGTGAGCTGCGGGTCGACCTCGGCGCCGAGACCGGCGCGTTCCACGGCGGCGCGTCCGGCACCCTGTACGGCCTGTACGGCGACGGCCTGCCGAGCGACAACCTCATCGAGGGCATGGGGATCCGGACGGTCTCGACGAAGGCGCAGGACGGGCCCCAGCACCCGGGCGCCGACGCGCTCGAGGTGGTGCGGCCGCTCGCCGACGCCACGGACGGCGACGTCTACGTCTACATGACCGACATCCACCGCGGCTTCCCGTACGAGTGGCCGGGCGACACCCCGCAGGAGAAGCTCGACACCTTCGTGGACAAGATCGCCACGCAGGTCGACCAGGTGCTGGAGATGCCCGCGGAGTACCAGGACAACGTCGTCTTCGTCCCGTTCAACGAGCCCGAGGGCAACATGTTCGGCACCGGGCGGTGGAGCTACGACGGCACCTCGTGGCTCGACGACCCGGCGGACTACTTCGCCGCCTGGGACCGGGTGCACGCGCTGATCAAGGACCGGATGCCCGGGGCGCGCATCGCGGGCCCGAACACGAGCATCCTGTACGGCCAGGTCAAGGGGTTCCTCGAACACACCGTCGAGGCCGGGACCGTGCCGGACGTCATCACCTGGCACGAGCTGTCCCACCCGGAGAAGATCCGCGAGTCCGTGGCGACCTACCGCGGCTGGGAGGCCGAGGTCTTCGCCGGCACCGACCTGGCCGGCACCGAGCTGCCGATCAACATCAACGAGTACGCGTTCAACTACCACACCTCGGTGCCCGGCCAGATGATCCAGTGGATCTCGGCCATCGAGGACTCCAAGGTCGACGCCGACATCGCGTACTGGAACATTGACGGCAACCTCTCCGACTCAGCCGTCCAGTCCGACCGCGGCAACGGGCAGTGGTGGCTGTTCAATGCGTACGCGCAGATGAGCGGGAACACGGTGGAGGTCACGCCGCCCTTCCCCGGGGAGAACTACACGCTGCAAGGTGTGTCCACGGTCGACCGCGACCGCGCGATCTCGCGCACCATCGTGGGCGGGTCCGACGGAGCCGCGCCGGTCGAGCTGGTGAACGTCCCCGGCGCCGTGTTCGGCGACGACGTGCGTGTCACCGTGCGCGAGATCCCCTGGACCGGGCAGCTCGGGGACTCCGCCCAGCCGCGCCACCTCGCCGAGCTGACCCTCCCCGTGACGGACGGGAAGGTCGCCGTGGAGTTCGACGGCACCTCGCTCCCGTCCCTCAAGGAGTCGTCGGCGTACGAGATCGTCATGACGCCCGCGGGCGTCGGCGAGGCCACGAGCACGGCACCGACGTCGTGGGAGGGCAGCTACGAGGCCGAGGACGCCACCTACACCGGGTCGGGCTACAGCCTGAACGGCCCGGAGGGCTCGCCGTCCGACGTCGGCAAGTTCTACACCTCGGGCGGGTACGACGTGGGCGGGCTGCGCACCGGCTCGGACGGCGTCCTGGACTTCGAGGTCACGGTGCCGCAGGACGGCACGTACGACCTGTCGGTCTTCGCCAACAGCCTCAACACGTACGACGCGGTGGCCGGGCAGGGCCCGACCAACGTGTTCGTCCGGGTCGACGGGGCTGCCGAGCAGGAGCTCCACCTGCCGCTCGGCTACAAGTGGGTGGTCTGGGACCACGCCGACACCACGGTCGAGCTGACGGCCGGGACGCACACGCTCTCGCTCGCGGCGCGCAGCCTCGACGGCACCGGGGTCACCCGGGGCGACGCGATCCTCGACCGCATCACCCTGGCCCTGCCGAGCCCGGACGCCGGAACCTCGGTGTACGAGGCCGAGCACGCCACGCTCGACGACGGCGGGCGCGCGCTGTACGAGGCGCCGCGCGGCGTCCGCCCGGCAGCTGTGTCCGGCGCCGGCGGCGTCGCGCTGGGCAGGGGCGAGACCGCGACGTTCTGGATCTACGCGGCCGAGGACGGCGAGGCGACGCTGGACGTGGACACGCTCGGCAGGGGCAAGGGTGCCGGGCCCGGCGGGGGCAGCGGCAAGAGCAGCGGCGGTGGGCGGAGCAGCGGTTCGCTGACCGTCAACGGCCGCGACGTCCTCGACCTCGCGCGGGCGGACGAGGTGGCCGCGCACCTGAACGGCGGCGTGAACAAGGTGGTCGTCACCGGTGGCAGGCACGGCGTCGTCGTCGACCGGCTGATCACGACGCCCGGGACCGGTGTGCTCGCGGCGACGGACTACCAGGCCGAGGACGCCGAGCTCGCCGGGTCCGCGACCGTCGCCGACCTGTCGCTCGCCGAGGGCGGCAGGGCCGTGACCGACGTCGGGGGAGACCCGGGCAACGGCAGCACCCTGACGTTCCGGGTGGACGCGGACCGGGCCGGCCCGCACGCCGTCGTCCTGCGGTACTCCAACCCGGAGCAGTCGCCCGCGTCGCACTACAACCCCGACCCGATCGCCCGGAGGGCGGACGTCTCGGTGAACGGCGGGGCGTCGGTGCCGGTGCTCTTCCCCCACACGTTCCACGAGAACAGCTTCTGGGAGAAGACCGTCGTGCTCGACCTGGAGGAGGGCCGCAACAGCATCACGCTGAGCTCGCAGGAGGCGCCGAACTTCGACGGCACCACCTACGCCTCCGACGTCTGGCCGGACTTCCCGCTGCGGTCGCGGTGGGCGCCGGTCGTGGACCGGATCACGGTGTCGCCGCTGGCGGCTCCCCGGCGGACGAAGTGACGGCCGGCCGCCGCTGACACAGGCCGACGGGAGGAGGGGCCGGTCCGGGTTCGCGGGCCGGCCCCTCCTGCCCGCCCGCCGGACGGCGGGTGCGGGGCCGTGAGAGTGCCTCGTTCGGCGGATGTCCTCCCGGTGGCGTCGGCACTCGGCATGCACCACTCGACGCTCCAGGCGCGCCACGAGGCTCTGACGACCGAGCTGCCTTGCCGCCCACTCTGCACTTGTATGTCATGTGACCAGCATCTACTGTTCTCGCTGTTAGCGTTCACATCGACGTGAAGGGTTCATTGATGAGCCGACGAACGACTGCCAGGTTGTCAGCAGCCCTCGTGGCCGGCGCCCTGGTCACCGTCCCGCTCTCGGCGGGCGCGCTGGCCGCCGACGCCAGCACCGGCGCCGCCGTCACGCGGTCCGCGGAAGCCGCCGGCACCGGCGCCGGCTCAGCGGACGACGAGTACGCCCCGCGCTCCCTCCCGTTCGCCCTGCCGGGCTTCAAGGAGCAGGAGTTCGACGGCGCACTCCTGGTCGGCGAGGGGCATGCCCGGTTCTCGCTGGCGTTCAACATGGTGACGCCGGCCGGCCGGGTGCTGGACGACAACATGGTCCCGTGGATCAAGCGCATCGGGACGGTCACGCCCGACGGCTCGTACTACGAGATCGACATGACCACCGACAACCGCAACATCACGCCCGAGACGATCGGCGCCCTGCGCGCCGTCCTGGCCCATCCCGAGGACTGGTCGGAGGCCGAGGTCGCCGAGGCGCGCGAGCAGCTGCCGGTCCAGGAGGCCGCGTACGCGGCCGTCCTGCGTGATACCCGGACGGTCCGGCTGCGGTTCTCCACCACGGGCGACGGCGAGATCGTGGGCTCGGCCACCGCGCTGATCGACGACACCGAGGTGTTCTTGCAGGCCAGTCCGCCGTGGTCGGAGCCGAGCACCTACCGGCCCGACGGGGAGCGCTCGATCGTCGCGACGTCGGCGGGCGTGCGCGACGCGTCCCGGGTGGGCAGCTTCCGTCTCGACTCCACGGTGACGCCCGAGGAGACCACCGGCTACGCGAGCGTCGCGGAGCTGCTCAAGGGCCTGGTCGGCAAGGAGTACGCGGCGGGCGAGGGCGCCGTCGCGCAGCGGTACGCGCTCGACAAGGGCGAGACGGTTGCCTTCCACGCGGCGGTGTCCACCGAGGCTCCGGAGCGGTCGCGCCTGAGCACCCGGGACGTGACGCGGATCCTGGACCGTGCCGAGGCGCGGGCCGACGACGGCAACCTGAACGGCCGCGGTCCGACCGGCCGGGCCGCGACCTACCTGCGCGACGCCATGTCGCTGAACGACAACTGGGACGAGAAGTACGACCGGTCGTTCGTCATGTGGGGCCTCGGCGGTGGCGGTGACGACATCTTCCTCGGCTGGGACTCGGCCTGGGACGCGATCACCGAGCTGAGCGTCGACCCGGCCACGGCGCTCGACCACATCCGTGACTTCTACGACCAGCAGGGCCCACGCTACGACCAGCTCCACGCCGGGCCGATGCACACCTACGCCGCCTGGCGGGCGTACACGCGCACGGGGGACCGCAGCATCCTCGAGCTCGTCTACCCGATCATGACGCGGTACATCGAGCGGATGCCGGAGTTCGACACCGACCGGGACGGGCTCCTGGAGAGCCCGTGGGTCGAGGATCGCCGCGGCGGCCGCGGCAACCACCTCGGGCTCGACGACAGCCCGCAGTACTGGAACTACGTCGAGGTCCCGCGTGACGGCGGCACGGACACGCGCGAGAACACGAACCTGACCGACGTCGCGCTCAACTCCTACTACGGGCTCATGGCCGAGAACCTCGCGCAGATGGCCGCGGAGCTCGGAGACGCGGCCGGGGCCGAGCGGTACGCGGCGCTGCACGAGCGGCTCGAGGTGCGCATGAACGAGCACCTCTGGAACGAGGAGCGCGGCCTCTACCTCAACCGGTACCTCGACGGCACGTGGGAGCCCACCAACACGCCCACGGTCTTCTACCCGCTGTTCGGCGGGCTGGCGACGCCGGGGCGCGCGGAGATCCTGGTGCGCGACCACCTCCAGAACCCTGAGGAGTACGGCGGCGAGTTCGTGATCCCGAGCGTCGCGCGCAACGACCCGGCGTTCTGTGCCGGGCGGGCCAACCTGTCCACGGAGGCGTACCGGTACTTCCAGTCGCCCGGCGAGGAGGACTCCTGCGAGGAGTGGCAGGGCGCGGCCTGGCCGCCGATGAACGCGACCGTCTACGACGGCCTCAAGCGGTACGGCCTGGACGAGGCCGCCGCCGAGCTGGCGACGAAGTCGACCAGGATGTGGCTGACCTCGTACGAGGAGATCGGCTGGTTCCCGGAGTACTTCGACCCCGAGCCCGGCCAGCTGATCAACAACGTCGCGACCGACACCGCGTGGCGCACCTACTCGTGGTCCAACCTGATGCCCCTGATGAGCACGCAGGAGCTCATCGCGGACGAGCCGTGGGGCGACGCCGCCGGCTTCCGCTTCGGCACGCTCGGCCTGCCCGGCACCAACACGGTCTCCGAGGTGCCCCTGAAGGGGCACGCGTGGTCCGTGACGGCGGGCCCGCGCTCGACGACGCTCGAGCGGGACGGCCGCACCGTGGTGCGCGCCGTGGGCGGCCGGGTCGTCGCCCGGAACGTGGTGCTCGACGCCGCGCGCGGCTCGGGCGACAGCAGCGGCATGGAGGTCACGGCATCGGCCCGCACGACGATCACGGTGACCGTCCCGGGCAAGGCTCCGCGCGTGTTCCGGGTCGAGAAGGGGGACACGCACCTGACCTGGTGACCGAGGCCCGTCAGGTCTCGGCCGACGTGTCGGACCCTCAGGTCACCCGGGTGACCTGAGGGTCCGACACGTGCTGCGGGACTCCGCCGGCGCGGGATCCGCGCTAGACGAAGATTCCCAGCAGCAGGACCACCAGCAGGGCGACCACCGAGAGCACGGACTCCATGAGCGACCAGGTCTTGAAGGTCTGGCCGACCGTCATGCCGAAGTACTCCTTGACGAGCCAGAAGCCGGCGTCGTTCACGTGGGAGAGGAACACCGAGCCCGCGCCGATCGCGAGCACGAGCAGGGCCGCCTGCGTGGGTTCCAGGCCCGCGGCCAGCGGCGCCATGATGCCCGCTGCGGTGATCGTCGCGACGGTGGCCGAGCCGGTCGCGATGCGGATGAGCGCCGCCACGAGCCAGCCGGCCAGCAGCGGGGTGATCCCGGCGTCGGCGATGCCGGACGCGATGACGTCGCCGACTCCTGAGTCCACGAGCGTCTGCTTGAAGCCGCCGCCGGCGCCCACGATGAGCAGGATCCCGGCGATCGGCGCGAACGACGAGCCGACCAGGTCGCCGACCTGCTGCAGCGTACGGCCGACTCCGGTGCCGAAGGCCACCAGCGCGAACAGCGACGTGATGAGCAGGGCGACCAGGGGCTCGCCCAGGAACTCCAGGATCGTGCCGTAGCCCGTCTCGGTCGCACCCGCGACCTCGACGACGGACCGCGCGAGCATCAGGATCACGGGCAGCAGCACGACCAGGACCGAGATGCCGAACGACGGCTTGCGCAGGGTCTTCGTGCCCGTGGTGGTGCCGGTCGCGGTGGCCGTGGCGGTCCCGGCGTCGCCCTTGCCCGACCCGGAGCCCGTGCCGGAGCCCGAACTGCCCGTGCCGTTCGAGCCCGTGCCGCCCGTGACGTCGTCGGGCACGCCCAGGACGGTGGTCGGCGGGTCGAGCCGGACCCAGCGGGTGAGCGGGATGGCGAGCAGCGGCCCGGAGATGATCACCGTCGGGACGGCGACCAGCAGCCCGAGGCCCAGCGTGAGGCCCAGGTTGGCGCCGAGCGCGTCGATGGCGAGCAGCGGTCCGGGGTGCGGCGGTACCAGGCCGTGCAGGGCGGAGAGCCCGGCGAGCGCCGGGATGCCGACCAGGATCGGGTTGGCGCGCATCCGGCGGGCCACGATCATCACGACCGGGATCAGCAGCACGACGCCGACCTCGAAGAACAGCGGGATGCCGACGACGAACGCGATGAGCGCCATCGCCCACGGCAGACGCTTCGCGGGCGTCCGGTCGAGGATCGTGTCGACGATCTGGTCGGCACCGCCCGAGTCGATGAGCAGCTTGCCGATGATCGCGCCGAGCGCGATGAGCACGCCGACGCCGGCCACGGTGGTGCCGAGGCCCGCGGTAAAGCTGGTGAACGTGTCGGTCAGGCCGGTCCCGGCCACGAGTGCGAGCGCGCCCGAACCGAGCACGAGGGCCAGGAACGGGTGCATCTTCAGCCACACGATGAGCGCGACGATGACGGCGATGCCGATCACGGCGGCGAGCACGAGCTGCGACGTCGACGCGGTCGGTTCGGCGTCCGCGGCGGCGGCGACGGGGAGGGCGGTGGGCAGGACGGCGGAAACAGTGGCGTTCAGCATCAGTCGTCCTCTCCCAGGCGGCGCAGGATCTCGTCGACGATCTGGTCGGGCCGGGGCGTGATGTCCACGCCGAACCCGGGCTCGTCGTCCTCGAGCGGCTCCAGGGCGGCGAGCTGGCTGTCGAGCATCTCGGGCTTCATGAAGTGCCCGGCGCGGCCCTGGATGCGAGTGCGCAGCAGATCATACGAGCCGGTGAGGTGGACGAACCGCACGGGGCCCGTGCTCTCGCTGCCGGCGGTCTCCAGCAGGTCGCGGTAGCTGCGGCGCAGGGCGCTGCACGGCACGACGGCGCTCCGGCCCTCGTTCAGCTCCTTGGCGAACCAGTCGCGGATCCCGCGCAGCCAGGGCCAGCGGTCGTCGTCGTCCAGGGGGTGGCCCGCCGCCATCTTGGCGACGTTCGCGGGGGAGTGGAAGTCGTCGCCCTCCGCGAACGACGCCCCCAGGCGCCCGGCGAGGAGAGCGGCGACCGTGGTCTTGCCCGATCCGGCCACGCCCATCACCACGATGGCCTGGGGTGGGTGGTCGGTCCCGGCGGGGTCGGATCCGCCGCTGCTTGTCTGGGTCGAGAACATCTCTGTCCCGGTGACGTCTGTGTCCATGGCACCTATCTTCACCCATTGATGACACCATTCGCGCGTGATTCATGTCACCAATGGTGTGACCAATGGCCCACGGGGGTCCGCCGGGAGGGTGGGCGGCCCGGCTGTGGGGCCGTCCGGCCGGTCGATGTGCCGCCAACTATCCTGTGAGCATGCCCCCAGTGCTGCACAGCCCCGTCCTCGACGCTCTGGGCCGGCGCATCACCGGTGGTGAGCTGCCGGCGGGTGCCGCGCTGACGCTCGACGGCATCGGTGCCGAGTTCGGGGTGTCCCGCACCGTCGCGCGCGAGGCGATGCGCCTGCTCGAGGGGCTCGGGCTGGTCCGGTCCGGACCCCGGGTGGGGATCGTCGTGCTGCCGCACTCGTCCTGGAACGTGCTCGACCCCCGGGTGATCGCCTGGCGGCTCGATGGTCCGGGCCGCACGTCGCAGCTGCGGTCGCTGACCGAGCTACGGCAGGCGGTCGAACCGCGCGCCGCGGCGGGTGCGGCCCGCGGCGCGACGGCGGCGGTCCGCGACGAGCTCGTCGCCACCGCCAGCCAGATGCGCAAGCTCGGCGAGGCCGGCGAGGGCGACGGCGCGGAGTTCCTGGCGCTCGACATCCGCATGCACGAGCTCCTCATGCGCTCCAGCGGCAACGAGCTGTTCAGCGCGCTCGCCGACGTCGTCGCCGTCGTCATCTCCGGGCGGATCCACCTGGGGCTCATGCCCGCCTACCCCGTGCCGGAGGCGCTCGAGGCGCACGAGGCGGTGGCGCGCGCCGTCGCCGCGGGCGACGCCGAGGCCGCCGAGGAGGCGATGGCGCGCATCGTGCGCGAGGTGCGCGGCGCGCTCGACGACGACCGCGCGCAGGGCCGGCCGGCCCTGCGCTCTCAGGCCTGAGCGCCGAACCAGCTCTCCTGCGCGGCGTCCAGTCCCGAGGCGGCGTCCCAGTCCTCGAGGGGCTGGGAGAACTCCCACTGGTACCCGAACGGGTCCACGCACTCGAAGACGCGGTCGCCCCAGGCCTCGTCGGCCGGCTCGGACGTGATGGTGCAGCCCGCCGACCGGCAGTAGTCGTAGCTCGCGGCCAGGTCGTCCACGCCCAGCCCGATGGCCACGCCGAGGCCGCGCGGGCCGCCCTGCGTGAGCCGCTCGCGCTCGGTGTCGGGGAAGGGCATGCCGACCAGTGCGTCCACGATGAGCTGGACCTCGCCGCGCGCGAGGATCGTCATGACCGGGGTGCCGTCGGGGCCGGGGATCGTGCCGACGTCGTCGAACCCGAACCCGCGGTAGAGGCGCGCCGCGGCGACTACGTCGCCGACGCGCAGGCCTACTCGGAATGCTGCTGCAACCACTCGTGCCTCCCAGGGGTGGGGTGTCCGTGTCGCCGCGCCATTTGGGTACGGCGTACGCAAACTATAGTCGACGTCGGGCCGGGTCAGGCCGGACCGGACCGGGCCGGGGCGGAGCCTCGCTCTGCAGGCAGGCGTGACGGCGGCCGTTCGGGCAGCACATCCTTGAGGAGGCAGTGCATGGGAGATTCCGGGGGCGAGCGCGACCGGGCGCGCACGCTGGACCTGCTGTGGGGTACTCGAACTGCCTCCGGACTCGGCCGCAAGCCCGGGCTCGGTCTCGACCAGATCGTGGCGGCGGGCGTGGCCGCTGCCGACGACGGGGGCCTCGACAGCCTCTCGATGCGGCGGGTCGCGGACCGACTCGGCGTGGGCGCCATGTCGCTCTACCGGCACGTGCAGGACAAGGCGGAGCTGCTCGACCTCATGGTCGACCGGGTACTCGCGGAGGTTCGCTACGACCACGGCGAGGGCGGCACGCGCAGTCCTGACGGGGACGGCTGGCGCTCGCGGCTGGAGCGGGTCGCACGTGCGAACCGGGCGCTCTACGAGCGGCATCCGTGGCTGCTGGCCCGCTTCGAGAGCCGGCCTCCGCTCGGGCCCGGGACGATCGCCAAGTACGACGCCGAGCTGCGCGCCGTCGACGGGATCGGGCTGACCGACGTCGAGATGGACCTCGTGCTGACCCTGGTGCTCGGCTACGTCCGCGACGCCACGGCGGGCCTGGCCGCGTGGCGGTCGCTCCCGGAGCGGTCCGGCGAGGGCGACGCGGAGTGGTGGGCGGCGCACGAGCCCCACATGGCGCGCGTCCTGGGGGAGCGCTTCGCGCTGGCGGCCCGGGTCGGCGCGGCGGCGACCGCCGGGTACGGCGGCCTGCACGACGCCGAGCGCGCCTGGGAGTTCGGGCTGTCGCGGGTCCTGGACGGGGTCGAGTCCTTCGTCGGGCGGGTCCGGCCGTAGGCCACGATCCCAGCGGGGCACCTACAGTGCGGCGAGCAACGGCAGCCTGACCGCTGGTGGCAGGGGCGCGACGTCGGGCCGGGCGCTGATCGACTGGATCTGCAGGGCCGCGAACCGGCGCGAGGCGGCCACGGCGGCCTTGCGGGACGTGGCGCGGATGCCGGAGTTCGCCATGATCAGCATGATCAGGTCGTCCAGCACGAAGTCCCGGCGCAGGTTCCCGGCCTTCTTCGCGCGCCGGATGAGCTCGCCGAGCGCGCGCAGGGCGCGCGTGCGCTCCTGGGCGAAGTCGACGGCCTGGGGGAACGCGGTGACGAACGCGGCGGTGAACCCACGGTCCACGGCGTGCATGACGCACACCTCCTCGATCACGGTCGTCAGCCCGTGCCAGGGGTCGGGGTCGGCCAGGCCCTGCTCGACGATCGAGGTGCACGTCGCCATCTGCTCGCCGAACGCCTCGGTGACCAGCGCCTCCTTGGTCGGGAAGCGTCGGTAGAGCGTGGCCGGGCCGACGCCGGCGCGCCGGGCCAGCTCCCGCATCGGGACGTCGATGCCCTGTACTGCGAAGGTCTCGCGCGCCACCTGGAGGATGCGCTCCCGGTTGTCGCGCGCGTCCGACCGCAGCTCCCGCGCCGGGTGCGACTCCAGGGACTCGGGCGGGGCGGTCTCGTGGTGTGGGGGGTCCGGGTGCTGGGTCATGACTCTCGCTTCGCCGAAACGGACGGGGTGTTCCACTCGCGCGATCATCATCGCACCCGGACCTGCGCTCGCCGGGCCGTGGGAGACGACCATGCACGTGCTGCCAGCCGGAGGCTTCGGCTGGCAGCACGTGCATGGTCGTTTCCGCCGGCGCGCGGCGGCCGGTGGCAGAAGTCGCCCGCGGAGCGGTCAGCAGCAGCGCCCAGCGCCGTCCGTCAGTTCTGCAGCAGCACCTTGATCGCGCGCCGCTCGTCCATGGCGCGGTAGGCCTCGGCGACCTCCGACAGCGGCAGGGTCAGGTCGAAGACCCTGCCCGGGTCGATCTCGCGCTTCCACACCAGGTCCAGCAGGTGCGGCAGGTAGGCCCGCACCGGCGCCACGCCGCCCCGCAGGCCCTTGTTGCCCCAGAACAGGGAGTCGACGGGCAGGTCGCCGTGCGGCACGCCCACGATGCCGATCATGCCGCCGGGCCGCACCAGCTCCACGGACTGGGCCCGGGCTTCCGCGGTGCCGACGCACTCCAGCACCGCGTCCGCGCCGATGCCCTCGGTCAGCTCCAGGACCTGGGCCAGGCCCTCCTCGCCGCGCTCGGCGATGATGTGGGTGGCGCCGAACTCCTGCGCCACCTTCTGGCGGGACTCGTGTCGGCTCATCGCGATGATCGTGGTCGCGCCGAGCTGGGCGGCGGCCAGCACGCCGCTCAGCCCGACGGCGCCGTCGCCCACCACCACGACGCTCGACCCGGGCCCGACGCCGGCGGAGACCGCCGCGTGCCAGCCGGTGCACATCACGTCGGAGAGGCTCAGCAGGCTGGGGATCAGGTCGGCGTCCGGCTCGCCGGGGGTGGCGAGCAGGGTGCCGTCGGCGTTCGGGATGCGGATCTTCTCGGCCTGGCACCCGTCGTAGCCGCCCCCGTGCAGGCAGTTGGCCTGCATGCCCTTGCGGCACACCGCGCAGGTGTTGTCGCTGTGCAGGAACCCGCCGACCACGAAGTCGCCCGGCTTGACGGTGGTCACGGCATCGCCCACCTGCTCGACCACGCCGACGTACTCATGGCCGATCGGCGTCGGCCGCTTGACCTGGGAGACCCCGCGGTACCGCCAGAGGTCCGAGCCGCAGACGCACGCGGCGACGGTCCGGATGACGGCGTCGGTGGGCTCGATGACGACCGGGTCCGCCCGCTCCTCGAAGCGGACGTCCCCGGCCCCGTGAATGATTGCTCCTCGCATGCCCCCATTCAACACGCGTCGCGCGGATGAGGGCGACGACCAGGGAGGGCCTGTCGTTGCCCGTCCCCGGCGGTCAGCCGCGCGCGACCCGCACGGCGTCGGCCAGCGGCGTGGCGGGGCGGCCCAGCAGGCGGACCAGGGCGTCGCTGTCGGTCTGCAGGTCGCCCGCCGCGATCGCGGCGTCGATCCCGGCCACGAACCCGGCGGTGCCGGCGTCCAGGCCGGCCTGCTGCAGCTCGGCCGCGAAGGCGTCGACCGACAGGTCGCGGTAGGCCACCGGTGAGCCGGTGACGTCGCTGATCGTCGACGCGAGCTCGGCGAAGGTGAACGCGGGGCCGCCGAGCTCGTGCACGACGACGGGCGCTGCGCCGTCGGCACCCGGTGCCGCGTCGTCGGCGAGCAGGGCGCCCGCGGCCGCGCCGGCGAAGTCGGCGCGGGTGGCGGCGGAGACCTTGCCCTCCGCCGCGGCGCCCACGATCTCGCCGCGCTCGACGTACTCGGCGATCCGGTCGGTGTAGTTCTCGGTGTACCAGCCGTTGCGCAGCAGCGTGATCGCCAGGCCCGACGCGCGCAGCACCTGCTCGGTGGCCTGGTGCTCCCCGGCGAGCGGGTTGGTGGTGTCGTCCGCGTTGAGGATGCTGGTGTAGGCGATCCGCTGCACGCCGGCTGCCCTCGCGGCGTCGATCACCGCGGTGTGCTGCGGGACGCGCACGCCGGGCTCGCTGCCCGACACCAGCAGCAGGCGCTGCACGCCGTCGAGGGCCGAGGGCAGCGTGTCGGGGCGGTCGTAGTCGCCCTCGCGGACCTGGACGCCGCGCTCGGCGAGGTCGCCGGCCTTCTCGGGCGTGCGCGCGATCGCGACGACGTCTGCGGCGGGTACGCCGCGGGACAGCAGCTCCTCGACGACGAGTCGGCCCAGGTGTCCGGTCGCTCCGGTGACGGCGTAGGTGGTCATGGTTCTCTCCCAGTTCGCGGTGCTGTGTGTGTCGAGCGAGACGTCGGCCAGTTGCCAACGGATAGCACTAACGAATCGAAAGTACACCACATTCCGAGTGCGCGCGGTATCCTCGGGTCGTGAGCATCACGGACCTCCACCCCGGCGGCCCGGCGCCCGACAGCCCGGAGTCCGCCGACCTGCCGGGCGACGGCATGCCGGGCGACGGCCCGAGCGGGCCGCCGCAGGAACTGGTGACCGACGTCTTCGCCCGCGGCTGCACGTCGCGGGCCGCCTTCGAGGTGGTCACGTCCAAGTGGGCCTCGCTCGCGCTGCTCGCGCTCGGCGAGGGCAGCTACCGGTTCAACGCGCTGCGCCGCCGGGTCGAGGGGGTCAGCGAGAAGATGCTGTCCCAGACGCTGCAGTCCCTGGAGCGCGACGGCATGGTCACGCGCGACGTCGTCACCACCATCCCGCCGCGCGTCGAGTACGGCCTGACGCCGCTGGGGGAGCAGGTCGCACGGCACCTGCGCGGGCTGGCCGACCTCCTGGAGGAGACGGCGGCCACTGCCGCGGACGCGCCCGCGGGGTCGACGGACGGGGCGTCCGCCGGGCCGGCAGCCGGTGCGGCGGGCACGACGGCGGGCGAGACGTCGGGCGAGACGTCGGCGGGGGACCTGCCGGCGAGGTAGGTTCCGTCAGCCCACGCGCGACACGTGGTAGTGGCTGATCAGCCAGCGGCCCTCCTCGCGGACGGCGACGACGGTCAGGTACACCGGCACCTCCCGGTCGGGGCGGTGGAACATCACTGCCGCGTAGCCGAGCACCGCGTCGTCGGCCAGCCGGGTGGCGCGCACCAGCGTGTGGTCGGCGGTGAGCCCGGCCGGCTGCTTGCCGTAGTAGGCCGAGACGACGTCGCGGCCGAACGCCGGCTCGGGGTCGAAGCCCTGGAACAGGGCGTCCGTGGTGAACTGCGCGGCGATGTGCGCGAGGTCGCGCCGGCGGATCCCGTCGGACCACCGGTCGAGCAGCGCCGTGACGATGCCGGCGGCGTCGGACCGGTCCTGTTCCTGCTCGGTTGAATCCTGCTTGGTCTGGTCCTGCTCGGTCATGATCTGTCTCCTCTTCCCGGTCCGCGGACCGGTCCGGCGCCCGGCCGGAGCCCCGGCCGAGCGCGGGGCGGCCCGGTGGCCGCCCCGCGGTGCGGTGGTGTCGGTGCGGTGGTGTGCGCGGGTCAGTGCCCCGCGATCTGCCCGCCGTCGACGTGCAGGAACTCGCCCGTGACGAAGGGTGACTGCTCCAGGTAGAGGACGCCGCGGGCGACGTCGTCGACCTCGCCGATGCGGCCCAGCGGGTGCAGGCCGGCGAGGGTCTCGTGGGTCTCCTCCGGGTGCAGCGGGGTCTTGATGACGCCGGGGGAGACGGCGTTGAAGCGGATGTTGTCGGCCGCGTACTCGATGGCCAGGGCGCGCGTGGCGGAGGCGATGCCGCCCTTGGTCACGGAGGCGAGGGCGGACGGGAACACCGAGAGTGCGCTCTCGACGAGGGTCGTCGTGATGTTCACGACGTGGCCGCCGCCGGCCGCCTGCATCAGGGGGATCGCCCGCTGGGTCAGGTGGAAGAAGCCGGCGACGTTGATGCCGACCATGGTCTCGAAGTCCTGCGCGGTGTACTCGGTGAACCGCTTGGCGATGAAGACGCCCGCGTTGTTCACGACCGTGTCGACGCGCCCGAAGCGCTCGAGGGCGGTCTTGATGATCCGGTCCGCGGTCGCCGGGTCGGAGATGTCACCGCTGACGACGGCGAGGTCGTCGGCCTCGGCGAGGTCGATGGTGCGGGAGTTCGCGACGACGGCGTACCCGATCTGGCGGTACGCGTCGACCAGCCCGGCGCCGATGCCCTGGGAGGCTCCGGTGATGACAGCTACCTTCTGGGTGCTCATGTTCTTTCCTTAGTAGACGGTCGGTCAACTACTGGGGTTCCCAGTTATAGTTGACCGGTCGTATGCTGTCAACATGCCTCGAACCTCGGATGGTCGTGAGCGCCTGATCGAAGCGGGCGTGGAACTCTTCTCGCAGCGTCCCTACGGGTCGATCGGCGTGGCCGAGCTGTGCACGCGCGCCGGCGTCAACAAGGGGTCGTTCTACTACTTCTTCGCCTCCAAGGAGGCCCTGGCGCTCGCCGTCATCGACCGGCACTGGACGTGGCAGAAGGGCGTCTGGGCCGGCATCCTCGACGGCTCCGGCAGCCTGCTCGACCGGCTGCGCGGCCTGTTCGACGCCACCGCGCAGATGCAGGTCGACGCCGTGACCGGCACCGGGTGGGTGGCCGGCTGCCTCTTCGGCAACCTCGCCCTGGAGGTGAGCTCCCAGAACGAGCCGGTGCGGCTGCGCCTGCAGGAGATCTTCGACGAGCAGATCGCGATGATCGCGTCCCGGCTGGCCTCGGCCGTCGAGTCCGGCGAGCTGCAGTCCGTGGCCGACGTCGACGGCGCGGCGAAGGCGATCGTCGCCCAGCTCGAGGGGCTCGTGCTCTTCGCGAAGGTGTTCAACGACCCGTCGCAGCTCGACGCGCTGTGGCAGAACAGCCTGGCGCTGCTCGGTCTCGCTCCCGCGCGGGCCTGACCCGACCCCGGCTGCGGGGCCGGCCGTGGTCCGCGCCGGGAGGGCTGACCGGGCGGCCGGGCAAGCAGGGCGCCGGGCTGGACCGCCCGCCTGAACCGTCTGCTCAGCGCCTCGCGTCGGAGAGGTCGATGCCCCACGACTCGCGGACCAGCGTGCGCCCGGCGTCGGTGACGTCCAGGCCCCGGCCGGACCGGTGCCGCGTCACCCAGCCGGCGTCGAGGAACCGGGCGCCGACCGCAGAGCCGAGCGCACCCGCCAGGTGCGGGCGGCGTTCGGTCCAGTCCAGGCAGGCCCGGGTCGTCGCGCGGCGCGCGTCGACGGCGGCGTCCACGTCCACGCCGATCTCGCGGAGGCCGACGGCGCCCGCGTCGGTCAGGGTGAGCTCGTCCCGGCCGGCGAGCCAGCCGGACCGCACCCAGGCGTCCGTCAGGCCGGTGCCCAGCCGCCCTGCGAGGTGGTCGTAGCAGAACCGCGCCGCGGCGAGGTACTCGGCCCGGCGGCTGCGGCGGTACCCGGAGACGGGGGCGGCGTCGGCCAGCACGCCGAGGGACTCCAGCGCGGCCGCGACGTCCGGACCCGCCAGGGCGTAGTACCGGTGCCGGCCGCGGCTGGCGCAGGTCACGAGCCCGGCGTCCGCCAGGACGGCCAGGTGCTCCGAGGCGGTCGGGGCGCTCACCCCGGCCGCCGTCGCGAGCTCGCCCGCCGGGCGGCTCGTGCCGTCCAGGAGCAGGTTCAGGAACACCGAGCGTGCGGGCGTGGACAGCGCCCTGCCCACGGCGGTGAAGTCTCGGTCCCGGCTCATCGCCCGACCGTACGGCGCGGACATTTCGGCGTCCACCGAAGGATTCCCGACCTACCGTCTCCGCATGAACCAGCCACCCCCGTCCCATCCCTATGTCGCCCGCCTGCACTGGGCCGGCTCCACCGGCGCCGGCCTGCGTTCCTACTCCCGGGACCACGTCGCGGTCGCTGCCCCCGCGACGCCCGTCGTCGAGCTCAGCGCGGACGCCGCCTTCCGCGGCGACCCCGACCGGCTCAACCCGGAGCAGCTCGTCGTGATGGCCGCGTCGTCCTGCCAGATGCTGTCCTTCCTCGGGGCCGCCGCGCGGGCCGGCGTGGACGTGCTCGCCTACGACGACGAGGCCACCAGCCACCTGGACCTGACCGCGATGCCCCAACGCCTCGGCACCATCCGCCTGGCCGTGACCGTCACCGTGGCCGCCGGGACCGACGAGACACAGGTCCATCGGCTCGCCGAGCAGGCGCACCAGGCCTGCTACGTCGCATCCTCCCTGGCGGTTCCCGTCGAGGTCGGCACCGCGGTGCGGGTCGGGTGACGGCGATGAGCACGCACCTGCGCGACCTGGAGGTCCACCTGGCCGACCGGCCCGGGGCGCTCGCCGACCTGGGCCAGGCGCTCGGCGCGGCCGGCGTCAGCCTGGAGGGCGGCGGCGTCTTCACCGTCGACGGCCGGGCCGTGGCGCACTACCTGGTGCACGACGGCGCCCGCGCGCTCCGGGCGGTCACCACGGCAGGGCTCGGCCCGGCGGCGGTCCGCGACGTCGTCCTCGCGCGGCTGGACCAGGAGGTACCCGGCCAGCTCGGCACGCTCGCCCGCCGCCTCGGCGACGCCGGCGTGAACGTGCTGGTCCAGTACAGCGACCACGTCGGCAACCTCGTGCTGCTGGTCGCGGACGACGACGTGGTCGCCGCCCGCGAGGTCGTCGCCGCCTGGGGGCGACGGGTCACGCCGCGTGACGGGACCGCCACCGCCCGACCAGCGTCCACGTGATCATGCGGGCCAGCCGCACGGGCCCGTAGCGCACGCCGGTGGCGAACGGAGCCTCGCCGCGCAGCGTCGCCTCGGCGCCGCCGTCGACGAACAGGACCTGTCCCGTGGTGAAACCGGCGTCCGGCGAGAGCAGCCAGGCGATGCTCGCCGCGACTGGCTCGACCGGTCCGGGCAGCCCGAGAGGCTGGGGCAGGGCGTCCTGCAGCACACGCACGCTCGCGGCGTCGGCGAGCAGGGTGGCGCGAGCCGTCCCGGTGGCGACGACGCCGGGCGCCACCGCGTTCAGCGGGATGCCCGCACCGGCCCACTCCGGGCGTACCGCCGCGCGGCGGAGCCAGCGGTTCAGCGCGATCTTGGTCGACCGGTAGACCACCGAGCCCCGGCCGCGGGCCACCAGGCCGGCCGCGGTCGCCAGGGCGCGGGGTTCGTCGTCGGCGAGGCAGGCCTCGATCAGGTCCTGGTCGCCCGCCGAGAGGGCCGAGGCCGAGCTCACGACGACGGCGCGCGGCTGCCGGGCGCGCGCCAGGTCGTCGCGCAGCGCCCGGAGCAGCGCGACGGTGCCGAAGTAGTTGAGGCCGACGGCGACCGCCGGGTCCGCGCTCCCTGCGACGAGTGCCACGCCGTCGATCCCGGCGTGGGCGGGTGAGTGTGCGTCCGGATGTGCGTCTGGGGGTGCAGACGCGCGTGGGGGTGCGGGAGCGAGGGCCCGGATCTGCTCCACGGCGGCGGCGCGGGCCTCACGGTCGGTGAGATCGGCGCGGACGTCGGCCGCCTCGGTGACACCACAGCGGATCACGCGCGCGCCGTCCCGCTCGAGCCGTTCGGCGACGGCGGCGCCGATCCCGGAGTCGGTGCCGGTGACGACATAGGTGTGGCCGGTGTGCTCGGGCATGGGTCTCCTCCGGATTCGATGCACTAGTGCATCAATACACTAGTGCATCGAGTGGGCTACGCTGTGCGGCAGGGCAGCCAGCGGTCGGAAGGGGAGAGGCGTGACGGCGGACGAGCGCGGCGGGATCCGGGAGCGCAAGCGGGCGGCGACCCGGAACGCCGTCGTGATCGCGGCGACGCGCTTGTTCCTCGAGCGGGGGGTGAGCGGGACGTCGGTCGACGACATCGCGGCCGCGGCCGGGATCGCGCGGCGCACGTTCTTCCTGCACTTCCCGGCGAAGGAGGACGTGCTCTTCCACTACCTGGAGGGGCACGTCCGCCGCGCGGTCGCGGCGCTCGACGACCTGCCGGAGGGCGCGGCCGGCGGTGCCGGTCACGGTGCGGCCGGTGTGCGCGCCGTGATGGCGGTGCTGGTCGACCTGTTCGAGGACCCGCGGGCCCGTACGGACGAGCTGGCCGCCCTACGCGCGGAGCTCGTCACCGCGGCGCGCGGGCTGCCGCCGTCCCTCGTGGTGCGCCTGCAGCGGGCCCAGTCGGAGCTCGTCGACGCGCTGCGCGGGAAGTTTCCCGATCCCGCCGGGTGGCCGGTCATGTCCGCGCACCTCGGCGCCTGCATGGGCGCCGCCGCGGCCGCTGCCGTCGCCGTCGAGCGGCCCGAGCAGCGCGCCGCGGCGATCCGCGACGCGGTCGACCGGGCGAGCACAGGGTTCGAGCGGGACCCGGGCGCCTGAGGGTCGGGGCGAGCCGGCTCGCCCCGACAGGACCCGCCCGTCGCTCAGTCTTCTGCCATCCCCACCAGCTGCGCCGAGCGCTCCCAGAGCCGGCGCGCCAGGCCGGCGTCGCGGGCTTGCGGATGCGTGCGGCGGGCGACGCGTCCCCGCTCGTAGTACGCGCCGGACTGCCAGTCGGCCCCCGGCTCGGTCTGCGCGAAGCGGACCAGCTGTGCGGCGCCCTGCTCGGGCGTGGCCATGAACAGCTTGCCGATCCGGCTCTGGTAGAGCGGCCGCATGAAGCTGGTGCTCTCCGCCGCGAAGTTGGTCGCGACGCCGCCCGGGTGGAACGCCACCGACGCGAGACCCCGCTCGTGGTACCGGCGGTGCAGCTCGGTGGTGAACAGGATGTTCTCGAGCTTGGCGGTGCCGTAGGCGAGGTGGGGTGTGAAGTCCCGGTCGTGGTCCAGGTCGTCCAGGTCGAGGTGGCCGAACAGGCGCGCTCCCATGCTCGACGTCTGGATCACGGTGGCCCGGCTCGCCAGGAGCTTGTCCAGCAGCAGGTTGGTGAGCAGGAACTGGGCCAGGTGGTTGACCTGGAAGGTTCGTTCGAAGCCGTCGTCGGTCTTGGAACGGTCGCCCAGGATGCCGCCCGCGTTGTTGGCCAGGACGTCGATCCGCGCGCACGTCTCGTCGAGCCGGGCGGCCAGGTCGCGGACCTCGCCCAGCCGGGTGTAGTCCGCCACGAGGTGCTCGGCGCCCAGCTCGTGCGCCACCGCCGCGGTCTTCTCCGGCGAGCGTCCGACGACGACCACCCGGTGCCCGGCGCTGGTGAGCAACCGCGCGGCCGCCGCCCCGATCCCGTCGCTCGCGCCGGTGATCACGATGGTCCTGCGGTCAGCGTTCTCCATGGCGCACAAGCATGCTCCCGCACGGACCGGAGTCGAAACCGGCGCGCCAGCACCCGACGACAGGTCGGATCCGAGGGAGTTTTCCGAGGGTGAAAACCGCTCTGACCTGCCCTTTTGATTGCTACTAAATGCATGTGAACAGGAAAAGCCGGATAAACCAGTTGTAGGAAGCGTTCAGCATGATCACACTCGGTGTCGGGTAAGCACCCAGGAAACGAAAGTTCCGGAAACTGCTCAGGAAACACCAACACGGGGGTTGGCGATGTCCGAGGCGCGTGCACACCACCTGGCCAGCACCTGGCTGATGCGACGCTGGCTGGCGATGGCGGTGGCCGTCGGTTTCTCGGCGACGCTGCTGATCGCCGTCGCGCCGGAGGTGCGGGCGGACAGCACGTCGGCCGCGGTGCCGCAGGCCACGGCGGGGGAGGGCCCGGCCGACCGCCCGATGCCGGACGGGGTGCGGCGCTCGACCGCCTACGCCGAGGACGCGCGGCCGCCCGTGGTGCCGGAGTCCGTGTCCGCCGAGGGCGAGCCCGCGGAGGTCACTTCGACGAGATGGCGGGCGCTGACGGCGCCCACCGCCACGCGGGCGAGCGCCGCCGCTGCAGGCTTCGCCGAGATCGACCTGCGCCCGGGTTTCGTGCTCGGCGACACGTCCCTGGTCCTGTACTTCTCCAGCGGCGACGTCGACCCGGACTGGACCGCCGCCGTCGTGCGGCTGTACGAGGGCGACGACCAGACCGAGCAGGAGTCGGTGCGGCTGACCCGCGCGGAGCTGGAGGGGCCGCGGTTCTGCGGTGGCGCCGACTTCTGCCGCTCGTTCGGCGCGGAGGACGGCTGGGAGCTGGAGGAGGGCAAGGACTACTTCGTGACGGTCGCGGCGGTACTGCCGCGCGGCGACGAGGTGGTCTCCGAGCCGTCAGGCACGTCGAAGGCGCGGGCGACGATCCTGCCGCCGGGCATCCCGGACGACCAGGCGGCCGGCTGCGGGTGCGAGAACGCGCTGGCCCCGACCGCCGTCGGGCAGGCGCAGCGCGGCGTGGGGGTCAACACCGGGACCGGCGCCTTCGTGCGCGTCGAGCGGGACCTGCAGATGGCGTCGTACGGCATCTCGTTCGGCAGCGCGCGCACGTACTCCTCGGCGAACAACCGCCAGGGACCGTTCGGCGTCGGCTGGGCGTGGTCGTACGACATGCGCGTCACCGAGACGGACGACGGCGTCATCGTGCGCGCCGAGGACGGCGCCGAGGCGCTCTACGAGCCGGACGGCGACGGGTACACGCGCCCGCCGGGCGTGCGCTCGGACCTGAAGCGCGCCGGTGACGGCTGGGAGCTGGTCACGCCGCGGCAGGTGACGTACCGGTTCGGCGCGCAGGGGCGGCTCACGGAGGTGCTCAGCCCCCGGGACGACGGCGTCCGCCTGGCCTACGTCGACGTGGAGGACCGGGGCAGGGACGAGGACCTCGACGACGTCCGGATCACCGACGCCTCGGGGCGCACCGCCGTCGCGGAGCTCACGGACGGCCTGATCCGGAGGATCACGCTCCCGGACCGCCGTCAGGTGAGGTTCGAGTACGCCGACGGCCTCCTGGCGAAGGTCAAGGACGCCCGTGGGAACGTCTGGGAGTACCGGTACGACGCCGACGGCCTGCTGACCCAGGTGGTCGACCCGCACGAGGTCGTGGCCGTGCACAACGAGTACGGCGACGACGGGCGCGTCGCGGCGCAGCGTGACGGCGTCGGCGCGGAGATGACGTTCGCCTGGGACGGCGACAAGCAGGAGGCGCGCAGCACCGACGCCGACGACGTCTCGATCTACGACGGCTACCACGACAACGTGCTGCTCTACAGCCAGCGCAGCACCGGCGACGCCGACAACCACCGGTACAACGAGCGCCTGGACCGCAACCTCGTGGTCAACGGCAACCAGTACCAGCATGTGGTCGAGTTCGACGGGCGGGGCAACCCGACGCAGGCCGTGGCGCCGCAGGGCTTCGACGAGAAGACCAAGTACGACGACCGGAACAACCCGATCGAGTTCACGGACGCCAAGGGCAACGTCTGGAAGAACACGTACAACGAGTTCGACGAGCTGGTCCGCAGCGTCGACGCCGAGGGCCACGACGTCGAGCACGTCTACGACGACCGGGGCCTGCGCACCTCCACGACCGACCAGCGGGACAAGGTCACGCGCTACGAGTACCTGCCGGACGGCGCGGAGAACGCCGGGCTGCTGTCCGCCGTCGTCTCGCCGGAGGGGCGGCGCAGCGAGTACCGCTACGACCGGACGGGCCGGCAGGTCGCGGCGACGGACCCGCGCGGCACCGGCGACCCCCGCGACCGGCGGCACTACACGACCGAGACGACCTACGACGAGCAGGACCGGGTGGTGCGCGTCGACGAGCCGGGCAAGACCCGCGGCTGGCGCTCGCTGTACGACGACGTCGGCCGGCTCGCGAAGGAGATCTCGCCCGAGGGCGTCGTCAGCACCTACTCCTACCTCGACAACGGCCTGCAGTCGAAGGTCGAGGCCGGCGGCCGGGTCATGACCTTCGCCTACACCGACGCCGGACGGCGCCAGGCCGAGAGCGTGGTGATGAGGGGTGATGACCTGACGACGTCGTACACGTACGACGCGAAGGGCCTGGTCAAGACGGTGACCTCGCCGCGCGGCAACGTGCCGGGCGCGAACAGGGCGGACTTCACCACCGAGTACTTCTACGACGCGAACGACAACCCGGTCCGGATGCGCATGCCGTACCCGGGCGGCAAGCACGTGGACCGGGACATCAAGGTCGACGCGCTGGACCGCACCACGGCGTCGATCAACGAGCTGAACAAGACGTCCAGCTTCGAGCGCGGCAACACCGGACAGGTGGACTCGGTCACGGACACCAAGGGCCGGACCACCACGATGGGGTACGACAAGAACGGGCGGCAGACCGAGCGCACCGACGCGGGCGGCAAGACCACCCGCACCGAGTACGACGCGGCCGGCAACAAGATCAAGGAGACGTCGCCCGTGGGCGGCGTCACGACGTACACCTACACGGACGACGGGCTGCTCGCGTCGGTGACCGAGCCGCGCGGCAACGTCGACGGCGCGGACAAGGCCCGGTTCACCACGCGCTACGAGTACGACCTGGCGGGCAACCGCGTGCGGGAGATCGACCCGCTCGGCAACACGACCTCCACCACGTACGACCAGAACAGCCGCCCGATCGAGGTGACCGACGCGCGCGGCGGCACCACCTACGTCGCCTACCGCGACGATGACCAGATCAGCCACGTGCGCCAGCCGGACGCACCCGAGCTGCCGCTGTTCTCGCAGGCCTTCGCGACGGTGCTCGCCTACGACGACGACGGCCGCGTGGTCGGCGTCCGCGACCCGCAGGGCGGGCGCAGCGGCGTGCGGTACGACGAGGCAGGCCGTCCCGTCGCCGCGACCGACCCGCTGGGCCGCACCACGCACACGACGTACGACGCCGAGTCGAACGCGCTCACCGCCATCACGACCGACCGGCGCGAGGACCTGGAGGACCTGAGCGACGCCGAGCGGGCCGAGCGCACCATCACCTCGGTGTACGACCTGCGCAGCCGGCTGACCAGCCAGCAGGTCGGCTCGGGCGGGCCGGAGTACACGTACGGCTACGACGCGAAGGACCGGACGACGTCGTACGGCGACCCGCTGGGCCTCCGCACGGTGACGTACGACGACGAGGACCAGATCACCAAGGTGCTCCGTGAGGAGGCCAACCAGGCGGACGAGACCTTCACCTACGGGTACGACCAGCGCGGCAACATCACCGAGCGCACCTACCCCGACGGCACGAAGATCACCTCGACGTACGACGACGACTCGCGCCTCGCCTCCACGACGGCGGCCGGCGGTTCCGTGGGCGGCGGCAGCGCCCGTTGGGAGTACGCCTACGACATCGCCGGGCGGCGGACGGCGACCACCCTCCCGGCCGCCACCGGCCTGACCGAGGAGCGCGCGTACGACGACGCGGGCCGGCTGACCTCGATCGGCACCGAACGGACCGGGGATCCCGTCGACGGGGTGCAGGACCCGGTCTCGGCGTTCGACCTCACGCTCGACGCGGTGGGCAACCCGACCCACGTGAGGACGACGCGCGGCGGTGTCACCGAGGCGGTCGCCTACGCGTACGACGACGCGAACCGGGTGACGACGGCCTGCTACGCGGCGAAGGAGTGCGACCGGAAGAGCAAGGACGCGGGCCGGATCTCCTACGAGTACGACCTGCTGGGCAACCGGACCGAGCAGAAGCGCACCGGCTCGGCGGGCTCCGACCTGACCCGGTACACCTACGACCACGCGAGCCAGCTGCTCCGCGAGGTCACGGTCGGCAAGGAGGACGGCCGGCCCACGGTGGAGCGCAAGGAGTACGAGTACGACGTGCTGGGCAACCAGACACGTGCGGGCGACGACCGCCTCGAGTACAACATCGACAGCACGCTGGCCAAGGCGACCGTCGGCGGGGTGCAGACCACCTACACCTACGACGCGACGCGCATGCGGCTCGACGCGATCACAGGTGTCGGGGCGGGCGCCTCGACGCGGCACTGGTCGTGGGACGTCAACGGCTCGCTGGAGAACATCGCCGTCGACACGCTGACCGACGTGAACGGCGTGGTGCAGGGCCGCCAGGCCTTCGCCTACGGGCCGACGGACGAACCGCTCGCGCTGCTGGAGGCGCAGGGCGGTGCGCACTCGTACACGCACGACTGGCTGGGCGGCGTGGCGAACATGCTGTCCGCGGACGGGCAGGTCGAGGAGGGCTACGACTACGACCCGTTCGGCAACCCGCGGCAGGGGGAGACGCTGGCGGGGTCGGTGGCTGGGGCCGCTGGTGAAGGCTCGGCCGGTGGGGGCGCCGGCGCAGGTTCGACGGATGCCACGTCGGGCGACGCCGAGCCGCTGGCCGGCGTCGGTCCGCTGGCGGACGCCAAGCCGCTGGACGAGATCAAGAACCCGATGCGGTTCGCCGGCGCGTACCTCGACCCGACGACGGGCGAGGGCAACTACGCGATGCGGGCGCGGAACTACGACCCGGGCACGGGGCGGTTCTCGTCGATGGACCCGGCGGGTGCGCAGCCGATCGGCTCGTCGCCGTACGCGTACGCCGGCAACAACCCGATGGTGTTCACGGACCCGACGGGCGAGCGCGAGCTCGAGGGCCCGACGGGTGGTGGCACGGTCGAGACCCCCACGGGTGCGGGCACCACCTCCAACCCGAACGACCCGGGCGCCGAGGTCGAGGGCCCGAGCGCCGAGGACATCGCGAAGGCGCAGCAGCTCCAGGGCAAGTCGATGCTCGACGTCATCCTGGAGGCCGGCGGGCAGATCCTCATGGAGTTCCTGGGGATCACGGACCTGATGGACTGCCTGGACGGCGACCTCGGCGCGTGCGTGATGCTCGTCGTCGGTGCGCTGCCCTGGGGCAAGATCTTCAAGGCCGCCAAGATCGGTGAGGCCATCTACAAGGCCGGCAAGGCCGTGATGACCTTCTCCAGCGAGCTGAAGTGGGCGCAGAAGGTCCTGTCCGGCGCCAAGAAGGCGAAACAGGCGGCGGAGGCGGCCAAGGCCGCGGCGGCGAAGGCCGCGCGTGAGGCCGCGGCGAAGGCGGCAAAGGCCAAAGCTGCGGCTGATGCGAAGGTCAAACAGCTCGCGGCGGAGGCCAAGGCGAAGGCACGGGCGCAGGCGGCGAAGAAGAAGGCCGACACTACGGGCAAGGGTGACACATGCAACAGCTTCGTGTCTGGCACTGGCGTCCTCATGGCCGACGGGAGCCGAAAGCGGATCGAGGACCTCGAGCCTGGCGACGAGGTCTTGGCCGGGGACGAGAAGACTGGTGACCGCACAGGTTCGCGGCTCGTGACGGCCAGCATCACCGGCGCGGGAATGAAGACACTAGTCACGGTTACGGTCCGCGACGACGACGGTGACAACCAGAAGATCGTCGCGACGGACGGTCATCCGTTCTGGAACCCCGAAGAACACACCTGGGTCAAGGCAATCGACCTCGAATCTGGTGACTGGCTCAAGACCAGTGCCGGCACCTGGGTCCAGGTCGCTGCCGTCGATGCCCACCGCAAGCGCGCGGCAGCACATAACGTCACGGTAGACCGTGACCACACCTTCTACGTGCTCGTTGGTGCCACACCAGTCCTCGTCCATAACTGCGACAAGGCTGGACTTGCGGCCGCAGAGCGGGCGGGCAACCACTTCGACCGACCGGGGGGAGCCACAGGTGCTCTACGTTCGGCAGAGCAGGGTTGGTTCGCTGATCCTCTTTCCTCTGGGGCGAGAAACGTCCACCCAAGCGTTGCCGGAAGTCCGGCACCTGGAACAAGGGCCGGGTTCGGCCACCACCTCGAAGCGCAAGCTGCCGCATTGATGCGACAGAATCCTGGAATGCAGAATGCGACCCTGTATGTGCATTTCCGAGATGTTGGTACTGTCCGGCAGGTCTGCGGTGCATGCGACGGGTCCCTGGAGGACATGCTGCCTGCTGGTACTTCACTGACAGTGGTGTTCAAGGATGCCGCAGGTGGAATATTCCGGTCGACCCCATATATCGGTAACGCGAACTAAGCCGTGCGGGTGGTGGGGACCGTTTGTCGACCCCAACCACCCGCACCAGATCAGGGCGGTCACTGCCCTCGGGTACGCCAGTGTGCCTCGGACAATCGGTCGAGGTGGGACAACCTGCCGAGCGTAGGCGCGACCACATCCACGTCCCACCCCGAGGAGGAGCTCGACCTGATGGCCTCGGCGACTGTCATGCTGCCCATGAACGTCCGGAAGCCGGGCGTCGGCCATCTCCAGGGGCCGAAGGAGATCTCGTCCATCGTGGCGAGAACTTCTGACAGGACTTCATCGGACGCTGCGACCGCACGTTTACCGGCGGGGGCGCCGTAGACCACTTCTCTCACTGCGTTATGGACCAGTAGTTCAGAAAGTGTTTCTGAACTTCTCTCCCATGGTTCGTAGCGCTCGGCTTCGAAGACCAAGTCGGGCTCGGCGGGGTCGAAGCACCAGCGCCAGTCCCCGGTCGCGTCAACCATGAATATGGCCATCCCGTCGTCGGCCACATGAAGGTTCTCGGGCGAGACCAGTGTGGTGGTGCTGGTGAGTCGCAGGTCCCATCGCGCAGCTAGTGTGTGCCAATTCCTGAGGGGCTCCGGCAGCCAGTCGCACGGAGCAGGGAGTGGTTTCTCGTCCCTGCTGGGTGCCCCGTACCAGGTGATCAGAAAATCGGCGAGATCAATGCTCTGCGGATCGATCATCGAACCACTCTCCCACGCCAGAGATCTGCGGGTTGCTGAGTCGAGCAGGATCCACACAACGGAAGCTGCGAGTCGGCAATGGCACGACGTGCTCTCTACGCCACCTCGACGTGCTTTCGGGCCGCGTCCACGAAGCGAAAGATGCTCGACTTGGCCGCGTCGCGGGCATTTGGGAGGTCTTCGGCCGGGAGGTCGGAAGTGAGGAGGTCGATGTCGTCCATCGCCTGTTGGCCCAGTTCGATCAGTTCCTTGGACTCCGTCACCAGCTGGACCCGGAAGAGCGCTTCGAGAGCATTCGTGCGCATGCGGTAGCTCTCGTACCTGAGCGCTTCGGGGTCTCCGGCGCGCTCCCGGTGCTCGGCGAACCAACGGTCGATCTGTACCCGGCGCAGGTTGACCAGCGCTCCGCCGAACGTCGTGTACGCGCTGACGCGCTCCTGGCGCAGGCGTTCGCCGCGTTCGAAGCGCTCGGCGTCGGCGCGGTTGCGGCGCTGGAAGTAGTGGGTCGCGAGCGAGCCGAGCAGGGTTCCGACAACGGCGACGACGCTGGTCACGATGATTTCCACGGGCCGAAGCCAACCATGCTGGTTGGTTCCTGAGAAGTCGTTTCGTGAGGGCTGCTTCGTGAGGTCCGCGTCGGGCAGGTCGCGATCGGGCGCGCGGGGTGTCTGTTGTCCGGCCAGGTGTGTTGCTCTGAGCAGACGTTGTCTACGGACAGCAGCACACCCATTGTGCGTGGTCTTTACCGCGGCGACACGCCGGTCGGTCGGTATGGCCGCGACACGCCGGCGGTGCCGGCGGCGGACCTCAGACCGTGCCCGGCGCCGCCAGGCGGTCCAGCGCCGCCACGACCAGCGCGGTCACTCCCGTCTCCAGCGTCGGGTGCGGCACGGGGGCGAACCTCGGCGAGTGGTTGGACGGGATGTCGCGGTCCGTGGTGCCTGCCCGCTGAGCGGCGAAGAACGCTGCCGGGTCCCAGCCGCCGAGCAGCCAGTAGACGATCGGCGCCCCGGCTGCGGTGGCGAGCACGCCGACGTCCTCGCTGCCCGAGACGGGGCCGGGGTCGATGACGCGCTCGGCGCCGAAGTGGGCGGCCAGGGCACCGCGGGTGCGCTCGGTCTCCGTCGGGTCGTTGACGAGCGGCGGGAACGACTCGCCCGGGACGATCTCTGGGGGCTGCGGTGCTCCCGCGGCGTCGGCCTCGGCGTGCACGATCCGCTCGACGGCGGCCAGGACCCGCGTCCGCACCGCCTCGTCGAAGGAGCGGATGTTGACGCCGAGCCGGGCGTCGTCCGCGATGATGTTCTCCTTGGTGCCGGCCTGGAGCGTGCCCACCGTGACGACGGCTGACTCTCCGGCGGCGACCTCGCGCGACACGATCGTCTGCAGGCGCATCACCGTCGATGCCGCCATCACGACCGGGTCCACGGTGGCCTCCGGCCGGGAGCCGTGCCCGCCGCGCCCGATCATGCGGATGCCCAGGATGTCAGTGCCGGCGAACGCCGGACCGCCGTGCACTCCGAGCAGGCCTGCCGCGACGGGCGCGACGTGCTGCCCCAGCACGATGTCGGGGCGGGGCACGACGTCGTACAGGCCGTCGTCGACCATGGCGCGGGCGCCCGTGCCGAGCTCCTCGGCCGGCTGGAACACGACCACCAGCGTGCCCGACCACCGCGACCGCCCCTGGGCCAGCACGTCGGCCGCGCCGAGCAGGGCGGTGACGTGCACGTCGTGCCCGCAGGCGTGCATCACGCCCGACTCCACGCCGTCGGCAGTGGTGGTGCGGACGGTGCTCGCGTAGGGGAGCCCGGTGTCCTCGGTGACGGGCAGGGCGTCCATGTCGGCGCGCAGCAGCACGCGGGGGCCGGCGCCGTTGCTCAGCACGCCCGCGACGCCCGTCCCGCCGATGCCCGTGTGCACCACGTAGCCGGCGGACGCGAGACGCTCGGCGACGATCGACGCCGTCCGGGTCTCCTGGTACGAGAGCTCCGGGTGCTCGTGCAGGTCCACGTACATGTCGTGCAGACCGGGCAGCAGTCCCGCCAACGGTGCCAGGACGGCTTCGACGTCCGGGACCGTGCCGCGCACCGCAGGAGGAGTCGTCATGCGCTCACGATGCCATCGGCGTCCCAGGTGCGCGCGGGATCGCGTGCGGCCGACGCGCGGTCGCGGTCGGCGCGACAAGGACCCGGCCGCTTGAGAGCCTGGGTGCTGGTCAGGCAGGCAGCCAGCCCGAAAGGGCCGGAAGGAGATCCATGACTCGGCGAACCCCGTCCCGCACGGCGTGGTGCGCCGCGCTGGGCGCACTGCTCGTCCTCGGCGGTACCGGCGTCATCCCGGCCGGTGCCTCGGGCCCGCCCCCGGTCCGGTCGGCGGTGCTGCCCGTGGCCGTCCCGGCGCCCGCTCCCGACGAGTCCGTGGTCACTGTCGTGGTGGGCGGCGACCGGACCGGCACCCGCACCGTCGCGCCGCTCGCCGGCACGACGCTCGGCCTGTTCGCCACCGCGGACGCGGCCGACCCCGTGGACCCGGACTGGGGGCTGTGCACCTCGGACGCGGACGGCGACTGCAGCTTCGTGGTCCCCGACACCGCACCCGGCGGTGCGAACGCCGGGGCACAGTGGTTCGTTCGGCAGGTCGAGGCGCCGTCCGGCTGGTTCACGAACCCGAACCTGCGCACGGGCCCCGGCTCGGGCTCCAGCTCCACCAACAGCCCGTACGTGTTCCAGACGCCGGCGCTCGCGGCCGGGGCGACGTACTCGTCGACGTCGGACTTCATGGTCGGGACCGCGGGCAGCGGTCGTCCGGTGACCGACTCCGAGGGCGTCTGGCAGCAGTCCCGCACCAACCCGACGCTGCCCGAGCAGTGCGGCCTCGATGTCGCGCTGGTGCTCGACCTCTCGTCATCGGTCAGCTCGAGCGAGCTCGTGGCGCTCAAGGGTGCGGCCGACACGTTCACCGACGCGCTGGTGGGCACGCCGTCGCGGATGGCCGTCTTCTCGTTCGACGGCGCCTCGCCGAGCACCAGCGTCGGCGCCAACGTCCCCGACCTGGCGAACGTCGCGACCCAGGCGGGGGCGGACGAGTTCAAGGCCGTCTACGCCGACTGGACCACGGGCAGCGGCACCAACTGGGACCGCGGGCTGTGGGCGGTCGCCGACGCGGCCCCGGACTACGAGCTCACCGTGGTGATCACCGACGGCAACCCCACCCGGTTCAGCGCCGACCCGCTGCTCGGCACCGGCGGGACCACGCACTTCCGGGACGTGGAGAACGGCATCTACTCCGCCAACGCGGTCAAGGGCGAGGGCTCGCGCCTGGTGGCCCTGGGTGTGGGTGACGGCGTGGACGACGTCACACAGCTCAACCTGCGCGCCCTCTCGGGCCCGACCCTGTTCGACGGCACGAACGTGCTGGAGGCCGACTACTTCGACGCCGACGACTACGCCGAGGCCGGGGCCGCGCTGCAGGACCTCGCGCTGTCGCAGTGCCAGGGCTCGGTGAGCGTGTTCAAGGAGATCGTCCCGGCGCAGAACACGGGCGACGACATCAGCGGGTCCGTCCCGGCCGGCGCGGGCTGGGTGTTCGACGCGAGCGCGGCGGCGCCGGGCGTGACCGTCGACCCGGCGACCGCGACCACCACCGACGACGGCACGGGCGGCGTGAGCTTCGACCTCGAGTACCCCACCGGAACGCTGACCTCGGACGTCACCGTGGCCGAGACCCAGCAGCCCGGGTACGAGCTGGTGGCCCCCGGCGGGCAGAACGCGGTGTGCGTCAACCGGTCGACGGGCGACCCGGTGGCGGTCACCAACGTCGACGACGCGGCCCGGCCCGGTTTCGTGCTCGACCTGCCCGCGACGGAGCTCGTCTCGTGCACGGTGTACAACCGGCCGTCGGCGGGCGTCGTCGTCGACAAGGAGTGGGTGATCGACGGCGAGACCTTCGCCGACGGCGAGCAGCCCGACGGCTTCACGGCGCAGGCGAGCCTCACCGGGCCGGGCGCCGCCGAGCCCGCTCCGCAGCCGTGGGGCGTGGCGCGCGAGGGCTACGACGTCGGTGAGGCCGTCACCGTCGACGAGACCGCACAGGTGCCGGAGGACTGCACGGCCGACGACGCCGTGGTCACGTCCGTGGACGGCGACCCGGCCGAGGCCGCGCTGCCCTACGGGACGACGGCCGCGCTGCCGTTCCGCGAGGTCGTCGTGACCAACACCGTCACGTGCGCGACGCCGTCGCCGTCGCCCACGCCGACGGTCACCCCCACACCTGGGCCGACCGGTTCCCCGACGCCGCCCGGTCCCGGTGACGGGTCGACCCCGCCGCCGGGCGGGGGCCCCGGTGGAGGTTCCGGCACCGGTGGCTCCGGTCCGGGCGGATCCGGTCCCGGCACGAGCAGCCCCGGCGCGGGGCTCGCCGCGACCGGCGCCGACGTCACGGCCGTACTGGGGCTGACCGTCGTGCTGCTGGCCTGCGGCTGGGCCCTGATCCGCGCCGCCCGCCGCCGCACGGTCGCCGTCCGTGCGGGTGATCGGTAGAACGTCGGGTGGTCGGCAAAAGGTCAGGTGGTCGGCAGCTCGAGCTGCCGACCACCTGACCTTCTACCGATCACCCGGTGGGGCCTCGGCGCCGCGTATCAGCGCCGCCTGACCTCCAGGTTCTCCGTGGCCGTCGAGGCCCCGAGGTCCTCGGTGCCGCCGTACTCCGCCGTGATCGTGTACTCGCCGGACCGCAGCAGCGGCGGGACCAGCACGTCGGCCCGGCCACCGCGCAGCTTCACGGTGCGCTCGTACGGGCGGCGGTCGCCGTCCTGGCCCACCGTCACGGTCACCCGGCCGGACGGCGTGGCGTCGTCGGCCGACACGGTGACCTTGACCAGGAACGTCTCCAGCGGGCGGACCGAGGACGGCGCCTTGATCTCCGTGCTGGTGGCCGCGGGCAGCGCGTCGGCCGGCACCAGGGCAGTGACCGCGCTGCGGTGCACGCCGCCCTCGTCGGCCCCCGCGTAGACCCAGGCGCCGTCGGCGCTCACGGCCAGGGACCGCACCGACATCGCCGTCAGGCCGCCCGACGCCGACGCCCACGTGGCGCCGCCGTCGGCCGAGACGAGGACGCCCGCGCCGTTGGCCGCCAGGCCGTACGGGCGCCAGCGCGCAGCGCCGGCGACCAGGAGCTCGGTGCCCGCGGCCGGGCCGTCCGGCACCTCGACGGCCACGAACGTGCCCACCGCGGCGGACGTGTTCGGCACCTCGGCGTCGGCGAAGGTCTCGCCGCCGTCCGTGCTGACCCGGATGCCGGGCGTCTCACCGATCACCACGTGGTCCGTGTCGGCGGGGTCGACCCAGACCGACCGCACCTCGTCCTTGGTCAGCCGCGTGATCGTCCGGCCCAGGTCGTCGGACCGGTACAGGCCGGACGACGTCGCCAGCCACAGGCGGTCCTCGTCCACCGGGTCCATGACGACCTGCTGCACCAGCACCTCGTGCGCGTAGCTGGTCCACGTCTCGAACCCGTCGGTCGAGACCATCAGGCCCGTGTCCACGAGGGACGTGTAGCCCACGGCGACCGTGCCCTCGTCGTGCGGGGACACCGCCAGCGCCGTCGGGCTGAAGCCGCCGGTCGGCCCCACCTGCGTGAGGTCGGCGTCGGACTGGCCGGCGCCCGCCGTGAGGATGCGGCCGCCGCCGAACGCGTTGGTGCCGATCGCCCAGACGGTGCGGTCGCCGAGCGGCGACTGCGTGACCTCGGAGACCTGCCGCCCGATGACGCCCTCGTGCCCGATGGAGCCCCAGTTCTGCTCGTCCGGGGTCAGGTCGGCGACGGAGCGCTGGTGCAGTCCCTCGAAGTCGACGGCGCGCAGCACGGGCTCGCCGTCGGCGTCGACCCCGGCGTGCACGCCGGTCACGTCGGAGCCGGAGACCCCGGCCTTGGTCCACTCCTCGCCGTCGTCCGTCGTGTAGATGCCGGCATTCTCCATCGACATGACGATCTGCTCGTCCGGCGTGCCGGGCCAGTGGTCGACGTCGGTCGCGAGCGGCCCGCGCGCGGGCAGCGGGTGGGTCTGCCACGTCTTGCCGAGGTCGTCGCTCGTGCTGAACGACGACAGGCCCGACGCGTACACGGTGCCGTTCGTCAGGGTGGTCACGGTGACGTAGGACTGCTCGGTGTCGCCGCCCTCCGTCCAGGTCGCCCCGGAGTCCGTCGAGGTGAGCGCCACGCCGTCGCCGCGGACCAGCACGGCGCTGGAGCCCTCGGCCACGATGCCCTGCGGGCGGTCGGGGTAGTCGGTGGTCACGTACGGCTGCGTGACCTCGCTGCCACCGTCGAGGACGCCCGCGATGCGGTAGACGCCGTCGTAGGTGGCGATGAGCAGGTCGTCGCCCGCGAACGCGGCGCCGGACACGAGTCCGTCCCACTGCGGGGCGACGCGTCGCCAGCGCTGGCCGCCGTCCCTGCTGAGGTAGAGGCCGTCGTCGGTGACCGCGGCCAGCGCGTCGCCGTGGGCGACGAGCTCGCTGATCGCGACGTCCGGGAACGGGAGCACCGTCCAGGTCCTGCCGGCGTCGGCGGTGTGCACCATGCGGCCGTGGTAGCTCGGGTCGAGCGTGACCCTGCCCGCGGCGCCGTTCAGGGCCACGTAGAACCCGCCGGGCGTCGTCGAGTCGGCCACGGGGATGCCCCAGCCGTCGGCCACGGGCATGCTGCGCACCCGCTCCCAGGTGACGCCGTGGTCGGTCGTCACGAACGGGTGCACGCCGGACCCGGCCATGGCGAGGCCGGTCCCCGGGGCGGTGGGGGAGGTGGCGAGCTCGCGGGCTGCGCCGGAGAGGCCGACCTGCTCCCACGTGCCCGCCTGGCCGGCGCCCTCGGACTGCACGCCGCCGTTGCCGGTCAGCGTGCGCCCGGCGACGGTCGCCCGGGCGTCGAGCGCATAGGTGCCGGGCTCGTCCAGCGGCACGGTGCCGCGGTACCAGCCGGGGCTGGTGCCGAGCGCGGTGAGCGCGGTGGTGTACTGCTCGCCGGACGGGGCCGTGGCCCGCACCGTCGGCGCCGCCTCGGGCGCCATCGGCGTGTAGACGAAGACGTCGGTGGCCTTGGTCGCCAGCGACGGCGAGGACTGGACCTGGAGCGGCCGCACGTAGGCGGCGTACGGGACACGCACGGTGCTGCCGTCCGAGACGGTGCCCACGACGACGCCGGAGGTCTCGCCGTCGACCGAGCCGGCGGCGGGGCCGCTGGTGTCGGGGGTGACGGTGAGGTCGACCGACGCGCTGCGCCCGGCCGGGATCTTGACCTGGCGCGCCGAGAGCTCGGCCTTGCCGGTGCTGGTCGCGGCGGGCTCGGCCGCCAGCCTGACGGTCACGGCCTTGGTGCCGGAGTTGCGCAGCACGACCGTGCTGGTGCGGGCCGGCTTGCCGCCCATGTCGGCCAGCCCCAGGGAGACGGCGTCGGGCGAGGCGGTGACCCGCTGGTCCACGGCGGCGGCGACGTCGAGCTTGCCGGCGCCCTGGGCGGACGGCGACACCTCGGCGTCGTCGGACTCCAGCGGCTGTGCGCTGCCGATGAGGGTCGCGCGGAGCTGCTCCGCGGTCTGCTCGGGGCGGGCCTGCGCGAGCAGGGCGGCGGCGCCCGCGACGTGCGGTGCGGCCATCGACGTGCCGGACATGCGGTACCTGTCGCCGTCCACCCCGAACATGGCCGGGATGTCGGACATGATCTCGAAGCCGGGGGCCACGATCTCGGGCTTGAGCGTCATGGCGTCGCTCGGGCCGCGCGAGCTGAAGTCCGTGATCGTGTCGGTCCGGTCGACCGAGCCGATGGTGCCGCGCGCGGTGCCGGCCGCGACCTCGGCCTTGAAGGTCTGGTACTGCGCCGAGGGGATGTTCATCATCACCAGCGACTCGCGGCGCAGGTCGAACCCGCCGCCAGCCAGGATGTTCGCGGACCCCTGCGGGCCGGCGCCGCCGTCGTCCCCGGCCGGATCCGTCGGGCTGGGCGTGTAGAGCAGGGCGCCGACGGCGCCGTGCTCCTCGGCGAGCTGCGCCTGCAGCAGGTGCGGACCCTGGACCTGGCCCAGCGACGTGGTGGTCATGCTCTGCATGACGACGATCGCGCCGCGCACGTCGCCCGCCTGCTCGTAGTCCTCCTCGTCGAAGCCGTCGCCGACGTCGACCAGGCGGGCCGTGAGGCCGCCCGCCGGCGGGTTGGCCGACATCGGGAACCGCGTGACGTCCAGCGGACGGGGCGCGTCGCCCCGCTCGGCACCGGCCAGCGTGAGCGTCGGGTCGGACACTCCGGTGACCTGCGCGCCCACCGCGATGACGCCCTCGGCGGCGGCGGGCGAGCTGACGGTCTGGTCGTACGGCCCGGCGTTGCCCGCCGCGGCCACGACCACGACGCCCTGCCGCACCGCGGCGGTGGAGGCGCGACCCAGCGGGTCGGTGCCGTCGCCGGGCGTGCCGAGGCTCATGTTCACGACGTCGGCCGGGTAGTCGCCCAGCGGGTTCGTCGCGGCGTCGAGCGCGAGCAGCAGGTCCTCGGTGGTGCCGCCGCCGTTCGCGTCCATGGCCTTCCAGGCCGTGAGCGTCACGTCGGGCGCCATGCCGGTCAGGTTGTCGCCGCCCGCGCCGACGATGCCGGCCACGTGCGTGCCGTGCATGTGGTCGTCCATGGGGTCGGCGTCGTCGTTGACGAAGTCGTACCCGTCGGCCACGCGGTGGCCGGGGCCGAACCCGCCGCCGAGGTCGGCCAGCGTGTAGTCGATGCCCGTGTCGATGATCGCGACGGTGCGCCCGTCACCCGTGACGGGCGCGCCGCCGGCGTCCTCGCGCTCCCAGACCTCGGGGGCGCGGGTGGCGGGGATGTTCGCCTCGTCGCCCAGGATGCGCACGGGCGCGTCCTCGGTGACACGCGCGACCCCGGGGGCCTCGCGCAGCTCGGCGAGGTCCGCGGGGTCGACGGTGGCGACGACGGCTGACAGCAGGCCGGTCACCGACTCGGTGTCGTCCAGGTCGATGTCCTGGCGCACGGCCCAGGAGGTGATGCCCTCCTGGGCCTCCTCGACGGTCTCGACGGCGGCCCGGTAGTCGGCGGCGAAGGCGCTGCGGGCACGCGCGGAGCCGGAACCGCTCCGCGCGGTGGCGACTGCCTCCTGGCCGACGACGTCGGCGGCCGTGGGGGAGTCGAGCTCGATGATGACGCGCACCGGGTCGGCGTCGCGTGCGACGTCCGGGGCCGCGACGGCGGTGCCCGGTGACAGGACCAGTGAGGCCGAGACGAGGGCGCTCCCGAGGAGGAGACCCCGGCGGCGGCCGGAGGGCAGAGGTTGCATGAGGGCTGTCTAGCCCGCGCTACCCTACGTGGGCAATGGGCGAAATGGCCGGATGTGGCCACTGGCCGGTACCGGCCGCAAGTGTTTACACGGACGTCACGCACGAAGGCAAATTTCACCCCAGCCTCTAGAGCCACCCCTTGCGGACGGCCTGCATCCCCGCCTGGAACCGGTTGGCCGCACCGAGGCGGCGCATCAGGTCGGCGCTGCGGCGGCGCAGTGTCCGCTCGGACAGGCCGAGCTCGCGCGCGATCGCCTCGTCCTTGGCCCCGGAGCCGAGCAGTGCGAGCAGCGCCCGGTCGTCCTTGTTCGGCCCGCGGTCCGGGGGAGCGGCCCCCTCCAGGCTGTCGGCGGCGGGGATCTCCACGGCGTCGGCCCACGCCGCCTCGAACGCGGCGCACAGCAGGTCCACCAGCGGGCCGCCCTCGACCACGACGGCGGCCGGGTGCTGCGGGTCGAGGTCCGTGCTGACCAGCGCGGTGCGCCGGTCGGCGATCGCCAGCTTGGTGGGCAGCGTCCGCGCGATCCGGGCCTGCTCGCCCACCGACGCCGCATGGCGCAACTCCGCCCAGGCGCCCGGCAGGTCCAGCACCTCCGCCGCGTACACGGCCCGCCACTGGACCCCACGTGCCAGCGCGAGCGGCTCGACGGGGTTCTCGTCCGCCAGCACGTACGGCGGCCGGTCGAACGCCAGGAACTCGGCCGTGACCTCGTGCTGCATGCGCGTGTACCAGGCGCCGATCAGCGCCGGGTCGTCGATCACGTGCACACCCGCCCCCGAGCCGGCGACGTCGGAGGTCTGCTCGAACAGGCCGGCCAGGTCCGGGATCGTCGAGCGGACCCGGTCGAGCTGTGCCGCCGTCCGGTCGGTCAGTGCCCGCAGCGCCACGCGCGGGTCCACGGCCGTGTACTCGCCGTCGCTCCCGCTGGTGCGGTTGATCAGCCCGGCCGCGCGCAGCCGCGCCAGCATCCCGGCGAAGTCGGTGCCCTCCAGCGGCACGCCCTGCGCCACGTCCTCCACCCGGACCGTGCCCTGGGCGAGCACGTACCGGTAGACCAGCCGGGTGTCGTCGTCGATCCCGACCGCCTGGAAGTCGCGGTCGGGATCGCGGTCGCGGTCGGGCGGGGAGTCCGTGGCCATGGGGGTCAGCGTAGGTCAGCGGGAGCGGCCGGGTCGTCGACGTCGGCCAGGAAGGCGAGGATCGCCTCGGACAGAGCGCCGGGCGCCTCGAGGGCGACGTGGTGCCCGACGCCGTCCAGCAGCACGGACCGGACCGCGCCGCCCGTGACCTGGCTCATCGTCCGCGCGGTGAACGGCCCGCCGCTCGAGCCGACCGCCAGCACCGGGACGGTCAGCGGGCTCGCCTGGGCGAGGGCTCTGAGCTCGTCGCCCTCGGCGAGCATCGACCGGTACAGCCCGGCCGCGCCACGCCATCCGCCGGGGCGGGCGTAGGTGCGCGCGAGCTCGGCGACGTCCGCCTCGGTGATCGCGTCGGGCACCGCCGTCATGGTGGGGAACACCCACTCGCCGAGGAACTCCCGCTCGCGCCCGGCGAGCAGCAGCTCGGGGATGCCGGGGGCCGCAAGGGCGCCCACGTGCCAGGAGCCGCCACTGGTGACGTCGGCGAGGTTCTCGAGCCCGAAGCCGGCCAGCCCCATCTCGACGGCGGTGAGGCTGGCGACGTCCTCGGGGTGCGTCGCCGCGAGCCGGAACGCCGTGGCCCCGGCGATGTCCTGGCCCGTGAGGTGCACCGGGCCGAGGCCGAGCCGCTCGATCAGCTGGTGCAGGTCCTCGGCCGCGGTCGCGCTGCCGCCGGTGCCCTCCGTGGTTTCCGGCGCGGTCGCCGAGTCGCCGAAACCGCGCAGGTCGACGGCGAACACCCGGTGCCGCTCGGCCAGCAGGGGGATCACCCGGTGGAACGCCCACCACGTCTCGGGGAACCCGTGCACGAGCAGGACCGGGGAGCCAGCGGTGCCCGCCGCCACGTAGTGCAGCTCCGTGCCGTTCAGGCACGCGGTGTGGTGAGTCACGGCGGGGGTGGCTGCCGTGGCGGTGGTGGTCGTGGGGGTGGTGGTCGTGCGGCCCATGGGGGTCAGCTCCTGGGGTCGATGGAAGTAGACAACTGGGTTGTCTAAAAGTAGTCAACCCAGTTGTCTTTGTCCAGTGGGCACATAGGCTGACGCCATGTCTCGATCCGGCGCCGATCTTGCCCTCCTGCTCCTGGGTGGTTACCGCACGCTCGTGGACGCGGCGGTGGTCGAACTGGCCGCCCGTGGCTACGACGACTTCCGCCCGGTGCACGACTTCGCGATGCGGGCCATCGCCGCGGGCGCGGGCAGCGCCTCCGAGGTGGGCCGCCGCACCTCCGTCTCCAAGCAGGCGGCGGCGAAGACGATCGCGGTCCTCGTGGACCGTGGCTACGTCTCCAGCGAGGCCGACCCCGCCGACGCCCGGCGCAAGCGGCTGCGGGTGACCGAGCACGGTTTCGACGTGCTGCGTCAGGGGGAGGCGATCTTCGACGAGCTGCGGGAGGCCTGGGGGCGGCGGATCGGCGCCGCTGAGCTCGCTCTCCTCGAGGAGCGTCTCACCACCCTGGTCGGCGACGGTGCGGTGCGCCCCGACGCGGCCGGGTGGGTCGCGCGGGACGCCGGCTGAGTCTCCGGACGACTGCCCGGGCGGATACCGGACCGCGACGCGGGTGAAAGCCTGTGGAACGGTGCGGGTCGCGCACTACTCTGATCGGCAAGAATCACTACTTTTCATGCTGACCGGTCGTGGCGACGCGCGAAACAGGAGAAAAGATGGCGAACCTGACCATTATCGAGCGGTCGCCCGACCCCGAGACGCACCAGCCCGGGCCACGCTGGCCCTCCATCGCCGTCTGGATCCGCTCGCTCGGCCAGAGCCGCCTCGGCGCGCTCCTGCTCCTGCTCGGCACCGTCGCCGCGATCGTCTGGGCCAACGTCTCCCACGAGTCGTACGCCGAGTTCTGGGAGACCCACCTGAATATCGGGGTGGGCGACTTCCAGGTCGAGTTCACGCTGCACGCCCTGGTCAACGACGCCCTCATGGCCATCTTCTTCTTCACCGTCGGCCTGGAGGTGCGGCGCGAGTTCGCGATCGGCGAGCTCACGAGCTGGTCCCGCGCCATGGTGCCGGTGGCCGCCGCCGTCGCCGGGCTCGTGGTCCCGGCCGTCCTCTACGTGCTCATCGCGCGCGGCTCCGGCTGGGAGCACGCGTGGGGGATCGTCATCTCCACCGACACCGCGTTCGTCGTGGGCGCGCTCGCCCTCATCGGACCACGCGCGCCCGGCCGCCTGAGAGTGTTCCTGCTAGCGCTCGCGGTGGTCGACGACATCGGCGCCCTGAGCATCATCGCGCTGGTCTACACCGAGAACTTCGACCCGCTCCCGCTGCTCGTCGCGGCCGTCGGCCTGGCCGGCGTCTACCTCACGCGGTACGTGCCCACGGGGCGCGGGCCCATCTACGCCACGCTGTCGATCATCGTGTGGCTCGCGTTCCTCGCCTCGGGCGTGCACCCGACGCTGGCCGGTGTCGCCATCGCGCTCCTGGTGCCGGTCTACCGGCCCAGCCGGCGCGACGTCGAGCACGCCCTGACGCTGGCGCGCACGTTCCGGCAGTCGCCGAACAGCGACTACGCGCGGGCCGCGGCGAACAGCCTGCGGGAGTCGATCTCGATCAACGAGCGCCTCCAGTCGGCCTACGCCCCGTACGTCGCGTACGTGATCCTGCCGCTGTTCGCGCTGGCGAACGCGGGCGTGCAGATCAACGCGGAGATCCTGGCGGCAGCGGCCGGGTCCGCGATCACGTGGGGCATCATCGTCGGCCTGGTGGTGGGCAAGTTCATCGGCGTGCTGGGGTCCGGGACGGTCATGCGCGCGCTGCGCATCGGCGACCTCGGGCCGGGCCTGGCGCTCGACCGGCTCGCCGGGGGCGGCGCGCTGTGCGGCATCGGCTTCACGATCTCGCTGTTCATCGTCGACCTCGCGATCGAGGACCCCGGAGTGCAGAACGAGGCCCGGGTGGGCGTGCTGACGGCGTCCGTGATCGCGTTCGCGCTGGCCGCCGTCATCTTCAAGATCTCGGACCGCGTGCACCCGGCCAAGGAAGCGGGCAGCACGCTGCTGCGCCCCGTCGACCCGGCCCGGGACCACGTGTACGGTCCGGCCGACGCGCCCTACACGCTGGTGGAGTACGGCGACTTCCAGTGCGGGTTCTGCTCCAAGGCGTCGGGCGCGATCCAGGAGGTGCACCGTGAGCTCGGCGACCGGCTGCGGTACGTCTGGCGGCACGCCCCGCTGGACCGCTACCACCCGAACGCCGTCGCCGCGGCGGAGGCCTCGGAGGCCGCCGCGCTGCAGGGCGAGTTCTTCGCGATGGAGCGCAGCCTGCTGCTCGACCAGGAGAACCAGCTGCCCTCCGACATCGTCCGGCGCGCGGAGGAGCTCGGGCTCGACGTCGAGCGGTTCGAACGGGACTTGGTCTCCCCGGAGGTGGCGGGCCGGGTGCGCGACGACGTGCTCGACGCCGAGGCCATGGAGATCACCGCGGTGCCGACGTTCTTCGTCAACGGCCGCCGGCACACGGGGCCGTACGACGCGCAGTCCCTGATCCACGCCCTGGAGACGACGGCGCCGGTCGCGCAGGCTGCCCCGGCCGAGGAGCGCGCGGTCGGGGAGGTGTGACCGGGTCGGCGCGGGGTGATCGGCAGCTTGGGAGCGGCTGGCGGCTTCGGGCGATCGCCCGGTTCCGGATGGTCGGCAGAAGGTTAGGTGGTCGGCAGCTCGAGCTGCCGACCACCTGACCTTCTACCGACCACCCGTAACTACCGACCACCCGAAACTGCCGACCAGCCGCACCTCCCGGGTATCAGCCCTTGACCGAGCCGGACATCAGCCCGCCCACGAAGTACTTGCCGAGGATGATGTACACGATCAGCGTCGGCAGCGACGCGAACAGGGCTCCCGCCATGGAGACGCCGTAGTTCTGCAGCAGCGCGCCGTTGGCGAGGTTGTTCAGCGCCACGGTCACCGGGCCGTTCTGCGACGACGAGAAGAACACCGCGAACAGGAAGTCGTTCCACGCGGACGTGAACTGCCAGATCAGCACCACGACGAAGCTCGGGATCGAGATCGGCAGCACGATCGACCAGTAGGTGCGCAGCATGCCCGCGCCGTCGACGCGCCCGGCCTCGATGAGCTCGTGCGGCACCGTCGAGTAGTAGTTGCGGAAGATCAGCGTCGTGATCGGGATGCCGTAGACCACGTGCAGCAGGATCAGCGTGGGCACGCCCGTGGGTATGCCGAGGTCCAGCACGAGCTGGGTCAGGGGGATCATCACGGCCTGGTACGGGATGAACATCCCGAACAGGATCAGCGTGAAGACGATGTCCGCGCCCTTGAAGCTCCAGCGCGAGAGCACGAACCCGTTCAGCGACCCGAGGAACGCCGAGATGATGGAGCTCGGCACGACGATCGCGAGCGTACGACCGATCGCGGGCGCCAGCGTGGTCCAGGCCGTGGCCCAGTTCTCCGTGGTCCAGATCTGGGGCAGGTTCCAGGCGCGGCTCGGGTCGGCGTCGCCGGTGCCCTTGAAGCTGGTCACCAGCAGCACGTACACCGGGATCAGGACGACGATCAGGAAGAAGATCAGGCCCACGTACTTCAGGGTGCGTGCCAGCGAGTACCGGCCCTTGTGGACGCGCGGCGCGGCGGGCGCCGGGCGGTGCGCGGTGAGCTGTTCGGCCTCGGCGGTCATCGCTTCTCCTCGCGGTTCGTGCGGATCAGGTAGGGCACGATGACGATCGCGACGATGATCAGCAGGATCGAGCCGACGGCGGCGGCGTTCGCGTAGTCGAAGCTCGACTTGAAGACGAACATGTCGACGGCGGGAACCTTGGTCTGGTAGTTCGCGGGCTTGGAGATCGACATGATGAGGTCGAACGCCTTGAGCGACATGTGACCGATGATGATCAGCGCGGACAGCGCGACCGGCGAGAGCTGCGGGAACAGGACGTGCCGGTAGAGCTTCCACTCGGAGGCGCCGTCCATCCGGGCGGCCTCGCGCAGCTCCTCGGGGATACCGCGGAACCCGGCGAGGAACAGTGCCATCACGTAGCCGGAGAGCTGCCAGATCGCCGGGATGGCGATGGCGACGATGCCGAACGTGACGTTGTTCCACCAGTTGTTCTGCAGGGCGTCGAGCCCGACGATCTGGAACAGGCGGTTCAGGCCGGAGGCCTGCTCGTCCTGGTTGGAGTTGAGCAGCCAGCGCCACACCACACCCGAGGCGACGAACGAGACCGCCATCGGGAAGAGGTAGACCGAGCGGAACAGTCCCTCACCCTTGACCGGCTTCTCGAGCATCCACGCCCACAGGAAGCCCATGATCATGGTCCCGACGAGGAACACGACCGTGTACAGGACGAGGTTCATCAGCGAGTGCTGGAAGTCCTCGCTGGCCAGCAGGTCGAGGTAGTTGGTGAACCAGACAAAGACGGCCGGCTTCTGCCCGGTGGCCTGCGCCGCCGTGTGGTTGTCCGTCAGGGACGTGGTGAAGTTGGCGACGATCAGCCCGTAGACGAAGACGCCGACGAGGATCAGGGACGGGGCGAGCATGAGCAGCGGTGGCCCGACTCGCCGCAGTTTGTTCAGCATGTAGGTACCTCGGGAGGGTGGGCGCAGCCGCGCGCCGTCGGGATCGGTCCCGACGGCGCGCGACGTACGGCGGTGTGCGTTACGCGGGAGCTCCAAGCACCCGTGGGTCAGCTCTGCGTGGCCGCGGCCAGCTCGGACTGGTACCCGGCGAGGTCGGACGCACCGGTGGTGAACTTGCTGGTGGCGTCAGAGATCGCGTTGAGCGTCGCGACCGGGGCGGCCGCACCGTGCGCCAGCGAGGACACGATCGTGTCGTTCGCGAACGAGTCGATCGCCGTCTGCTGGTACTCCGAGAAGTCGGCGGGGTCCGCGTCGGTCCGGGCCGGGATGGAGCCCTTGGCCTTGTTGAACGCGACCTGCCCGTCGAGCGAGCCCACGGTCTCCAGCCACGCCTTGGCGCCGTCCGGGTGCGGGGCACCCACCGGCAGGGTGAAGGAGTCGGCCAGGAAGTCGAACACACCGTCGGTCCCCGGGACCGGGGCCGCCGTGAAGTCCGTGCCGAGGGCCTTGTCCTGCTCCTCGAACGCCGCCACGGCCCAGTCGCCCATGACGTTGAACGCCGCGCTGCCGTCGATGACCATCTGGGTCGCCTCCGGCCAGTCGAGACCGTCACGGTCGTCGTTGGTGTAGCTCATCAGCGTCTCGAAGTCCTCGAGCGCCGCCTTGACCTCGGGGCCCTCCCAGTCGGTCGAGCCGTCCCACAGGCCGCTGTAGGCCTCGGGGCCCAGGTCGGCGAGCAGCACCGTCTCCAGGAGGTTGACCTGCGTCCACGTCGTGCCGACCGACAGCGCGGTGACGCCGGCCTTGTCGAGCTTGTCGAGGTCCGCCATCCACGCGTCGAGGTCCTCGTACGTCGCCTCGGGGTCGATGCCGTTGTCCTCGAGCACCGTCGGGTTGGCCCAGAGGACGTTCGCGCGGTGGATGTTCGACGGGATCGAGTAGATCGCGCCGTCCTCCGTGGAGAGCCGGTCGACCAGGTCGGCCGGGAAGACGTCCGTCAGGCCGAACTCGTCGTACAGGTCCGAGACGTCCTCGATCTGCGCCGCGTCGATGTAGTCCTGCAGCTCGGCGCCGGCGTGGGCCTGGAACGTGTCCGGCGGGTCCTGCGCCTGCAGTCGGGTCTGCAGCAGGTCCTTCGCCGCCGAGCCCGCGCCGCCGGCGACCGCGCCGTTGACGAACTCGATGTCGGGGTGCTGCTCGTTGAACACGCCCACGAGGGCGTCGAGGCCGGCCTTCTCGGACCCGGCCGCCCACCACGTGAACACCTCGACCTGGTCGGCGCTGCCGCTCGCGCTGCCGCCATCGCCGCCGTCACCGCTGCCGCCGCACGCGGCCAGCGTGAGACCGAGCACGGCGGCCGTCGCCACCGTCGCGGTCATCCTCTGGTTCACTCGCATCTGGGGTCCCTCAACCTTCCTCGGTCGCTGGAGCACCGGCCTGCGGCGTCGTCGTCGTACGCGGCGAAGGAGTGTTTCCTCGCGCTCAGGACGGCGTCGTTCCTGTGGACCGGCCGGGCGCGCCTGTACGCCCGTGAACCCGGGTCCTATCGAACGTCCATCGAACCTTGGTGTCAAGAAGTGAACGCAAGCGTCGCTCGATCGTGACCTGGACGTTCAGTTCGTGTATCCAAAACCGTCAAACCAGGCCGATTCCGGGCCAGAGCATGCCGGAAGGCGGTTACCCTGGGCGCTGTGCGCGCGGATCGGGTAACCCCCGGCTCGCAGACCTCACTCCGTGAGGCCAACCGAGCCAGGATCGTGAGCGCCGTCCAGCAGCGTGGCTCCCTCACGCAGATCGAGCTGGCCGGCGTCACAGGGCTGTCCCCGGCCACGATCTCCAACATCGTCAAGGAGCTCACCGTCGCGGGCGTGCTGCACACGTCGCAGTCGGTGCGCAACGGCCGCCGCGCCCTGCAGGTCACGCTCGCGCGCAACCTCGGCGTCGTGGCGGGCATCCGGTTCGGCATGCGATCGCTCAACGTGGCGCTGGCCGACGCCTCCATGCGCGTCCTGGCCGAGCAGCGCATGCCGCTCGCCCCCGACCACCGGGCCGACGCCGGACTGCAGCGCACCGCGATGCTGATCCGCGAGATGCTGGAGTCCGTGGAGGCCGACCCGTCAGAGCTGCTCGCCGTGGGCGTGGGCGTGCCCGCGCCCGTCGACATCCGCACCGGCCAGGTCGTCACCGTCGGCATGATGCGCGGCTGGGACGGCGTGCATGTCGACGAGATCCTCGGCGCCGAGCTCGGCGTCCCTGTCACGGCCGACAACGACTCGACGCTGGCCGCGATCGCCGAGGCCCGGTTCGGCGCGGGCGCAGGGTACGACTCCGTCGCCTACATCCGGGTGTCCCACGGCGTGGGCGGCGGGCTCGTGCTGGGCGGCCGTGCGGTGCACGGCCGGTCCGGCGTGGCCGGCGAGATCGGCCACGTGTCCGTCGACGAGAACGGGCCCGTGTGCCGCTGCGGCAACCGCGGCTGCCTCGAGATGCTGGTGGGCGCCACCAGCCTGCTCGCCATGCTGCCCCGCGAGGCCGGACACCTCACCCTCGCCGACCTCGTCACCCGGGCGCAGGACGGCGACGCCGGCTCCCGCCGCGTCGTGTTCGACGCCGGCCGCCACCTCGGCGTGGCGCTGGCCAACCTGTGCAACCTGGTGGACCCCGACGTCGTCGTGATCGGTGGCAAGCTCGCCGAGGCCGGCGACCTGCTCCTCGAGCCGCTGCGCACGTCGCTCGGCCAGCGGGTCGTGGCGACGTCGCGCGGCCCCGTCGAGGTGGTCCCGTCCACCCTCGGGGCCGACGCCGGGGTGCGCGGCGCACTGGCCGCCGCCCTGGACCAGGCCCGGATGTTCGGCTCCCTCGGGGTGGTCTCATGAGCGTCGTGACTCGCGCGCGCCGCCGCGCCGGGGCCGTGCTCGCGGCGGGCGTGGCGCTCGCCGTCGGGCTGGGCGGTTGCTCGTCCGACGGTACCGGCCCGGCCGGCGGCACGGCCTCCGCGCCCTACGAGGGCACGATCGGGCTGCTGCTGCCGGAGGCGCAGACCGCCCGGTACGAGGCGTCCGACCACCCCACGTTCGTGGCCGTGGCCGGCCGCCGCTGCCCCGGCTGCACCGTGCTGTACGCGAACGCCGGCCAGGACGCCGCCGCGCAGCTCCAGCAGGCCGAGTCGATGCTCGCCCAGGGCGCCCGGGTACTGGTGCTCGACGCCGTGGACACCGTGGCCGCCGCGGGGATCGTGGCGCAGGCCAAGCGGCTGGGTGCAGAGGTGATCGCCTACGATCGGTTCGTGGACGGCGCGGACTACTACGTGTCGTACGACTACGAGTTCATCGGCTTCCTGCTGGGCTCGGCACTTGCCGGTGCGGTCACGGAACGAGACGCTGAGAAGGACGCCGGTGCGGGGCCCGGTACCGGTACCGGCGCCGAGAACGGCACCGACGCCGACCCGGGCACGGGAGGAGCCGACGGAACCGCGGACGACGATCGGCCGGGAGTGCTGCTGGTGCACGGCTCGGCCACCGAACCCAACGCGCTGGCCATCGCCGCCGGCACCCGCCGCGCCCTCGAAGGAGAGGACATCGACGTGCTCGCCGAGTACTACACGCCCGACTGGAGCCCGGACAAGGCCACCGAGTGGACCGAGGCCATGCTCACCCGGTTCCCGGGCCAGGTCGACGGCGTGCTCGCCGCCAACGACGGCATCGCGGGCGGCGCGATCGCCGCGGCCAAGGCCGCGGGCCTCGACCCCGTACCGGTCACGACGGGGCAGGACGGCGAGCTGGCGGCGGTGCAGCGCATCATCTCGGGCGACCAGTTCATGACGGTCTACAAGGCGACCGACCAGCAGGCCCAGACCGCCGCCGAGCTCGCGGTCCGGGTGCTGCGCGGCGAGGAGCCGCGCACCACCGCCGTGATCCAGGGCGTGCCCACCGTGCTCCTGGCGCCCCGCGCCGTGGGCGCCGCCGACGTGGAGCACGTGATCGTCGACGGCCACGTCTACACCACGGATGAGATCTGCGTGCCCGCCTACCGGGACGCGTGCGAGCGGGCCGGCCTGATCGGGGAGGCCGCTCGATGAGCGCCCCCGTGCTGTCCCTGCGCGGCGTCTCCAAGCGGTTCGGCGGCGTCCGGGCCCTGGTCGACGTCGACGCCGACGTGCACGAGCACGAGGTGCTCGCCGTCGTCGGCGACAACGGGGCAGGCAAGTCCACGCTCGCGGGCGTCCTCGCGGGCGCGTACCGGCCTGACGCCGGGCAGGTGCTGCTCGAGGGCCGGCCCGTGGTGCTCGACTCTCCGGCCGCCGCCCGGGCGCTCGGCATCGCGGCCGTGTTCCAGGAGCTCGCGCTCGTGGACGACCTCGACGTCGTGGAGAACCTGTTCCTCGGGCACGAGACCCGGCGCGGCCCGCTCCTGGACGAGATCGCCATGGAGCGCGAGGCGTGGCGCCTGCTCGACCAGCTCGCCGCGAGCGTCCCCAGCGTGCGCGACCCGGTCCGCACCCTGTCCGGCGGGCAGCGCCAGACCGTCGCCGTGGCCCGCGCGCTCCTCGGCTCGCCGCGCGTCGTCGTGCTGGACGAGCCGACCGCGTCGCTCGGCATGCGCCAGACCGCGGAGGTGCTCAACCTGATCGTCCGGCTGCGCGAGCGCGGGCACGCCGTCGTCCTGGTCAGCCACCAGGCCGGCGACCTGCAGGCCGTCGCCGACCGCATCCTCGTGCTGCGCCTCGGCCGCGTGCACGACGTCTTCGACGGCGACGCCTCGTACGAGGACCTGCTCGCCGCGATGACCGGCGCGGTGCGGCCCGGGGCACGCAACCCGCGCGCCGACTCCGGCCGGGCGGTGCGGCGATGAGCGCCCAGTCCGGCCTGACCGGCGCCGTCTGGCAGCGGGTGCGCGGCGGCAACAGCCTGCTCCCGATCCTCGCGGCGCTCGTGGTCATCTGGCTGGTGATGGGCGCCGTCAACCCCGCGTTCCTCGCCCCCGAGAACCTGGTCAACCTCACGCTGCAGAGCGCCCCCGTGGGCGTGATCGCCCTCGGCGTGGTGCTGGTGCTGCTGGTCGGCCAGATCGACCTGTCCGTCGGGTCGGTCAGCGGGCTCGCCGCGGCCGTGGTCGCCGTCGGCTCCGTGAACCTCGGCTGGCCCGTGGCGCTCGCGATCCTCGCGGCACTGGCGTGCGGCGTCGTCGTCGGGCTGGGGTACGGCGCGCTCTCGACGCGGCTGGGGCTGCCGAGCTTCGTGTTCACACTGGCCGGGCTGCTGTTCCTGGCCGGCGTGCAGCTGCGCGTGCTCGGGCCGATGGGCTCGATCAACCTGCCGTTCGAGTCGTGGTTCGTCCGCTCGGTGCAGCAGGGCTTCCTCTCGCCGGTGGCTGCCTGGACGCTGGTCGCGCTCGTGGTCGTCACCGTGGCGGTGGTCCAGGTCGTGGCGCGGGCCCGACGGCGGCGTGCCGACCTGCCCTGCGCGAGCGTGCCCCAGATCGTGGTGCGCACCCTCGTGCTGGCCGCGGTGCTCTCGGCGATCGCGGCCTACCTGGGCACCGCGCGCGGGATCGGGTACTCGGTGGTGCTGTTCGCCGCACTGGTCGTGGTCACCGACGTGCTGCTGCGCCGCACCCGCTGGGGCCGGTCGGTGCGCGCCGTCGGCGGCGACCGGCGGGCGGCGATGCTGGCGGGCGTGCCGGTGCAGCGCACCGTCGTCCTGTGCTTCGTCGCCTGCTCCACGCTGGCGGCGCTCGGCGGGGTGCTCGCGGCGGGCCGGCTGGGCGCCGCGAACCAGGGCACCGGGGGAGCGGACACCTACCTGGTGGCCATCGCCGCCGCGGTGATCGGCGGCACGAGCCTGTTCGGCGGGCGCGGCAGCGCGTGGTCCGCGGTGCTCGGCGTGCTGGTCATCCAGTCCATCGCCAACGGGCTCACGCTGATGAACGTGGACCAGGCCGCGCGGTACATGGTCACCGGCGCGGTCCTGCTGCTGGCGATCATCATCGACATGCTGATGCGCAGACGACGGGAGGGCCTGACGTGATGCGTCGTCCGACGCTGGCGGTGGTGGCACAGGCCGCCGGGGTGAGCCTGAAGACCGCCTCCCGGGTGCTCAACGGCGAGCCCAACGTGGCCTCGGCCACCAGGGAGCGCGTGCAGGACGCCGCGGCGTCGCTGGGCTTCCGGCGCAACGCCGTGGCCGCCGACCTGGCCCGGGGCGGCCTGTCCCGCCTGGTCGGGTTCATCACCGGCGACCTGGCCAACGAGTTCTACTCCGCTCTCGCCAGCGGTATCGAGCGGGAGCTGCGGGAGCACGGGCTGCAGCTCCTGACGGCGTCGTCCGACGAGGACCCCGACCGCGAGGCGTCGCTGACCGGTGAGCTGATCGAACGCCGGGTCGGCGCGCTGATCGTCACGCCGGCCGGGGCCGACCAGTCGGCGCTCCGCTCCGAGATCGCCGCGGGGCTGCCCGTGGTGGTCGTGGACCGGCCCGCGGCCGGGATGGACGTCGACACCGTGGTCATCGACAACCGCGGCGGCACGCGGTCCGCCGTCGCGCACCTGCTGGCCCACGGGCACCGCCGCATCGGTTTCGTGGGCGACGAGCCGCACCTGTGGACCTACCAGGAGCGCAGCGCCGAGTTCCTCGCCGCGATGGCGGAGGCCGGCGTGCCCGACGCGCAGCGGCTGGTCCGCTCCGGCGCGCACGACGCCGCGGCCGCCCGCGGCCTGGCGCTGGAGCTCCTCGGTGCGCCCGAGCCGCCCACCGCGATCCTCGCCGCGAACAACCGGGCCACGGTCGGCACCCTCCAGGCGCTGCGCGACACCCCGGGCGGGGCGGACGTCGCCGTGGTCGGGTTCGACGACTTCGAGCTCGCCGACCTGCTCGGCATCACCGTGGTGGCCTACGACGCCGTCGAGATGGGCCGCCGTGCCGCCGAGCTCGCCGTCGCGCGGTCCGCGGACCCCGACCGGACGGTCGAGCAGGTCGTGCTGCCGACCCGGGTCGTCACCCGGGGCAGCGGCGAGCGGCCGCCGCGCTGACCGGGTTGCGCCTGCCCACCCGTTGACACCGGGCCTGGCCTGCACCTACGTTCGGCACGCGACAGCGCTGTCAGCCGACGAGGGAGACCACCCATGTCCGTAGTCACCGGCCGAGCCAGATCCCGGCAGACGGCCGCCGCTCTCTCGGGAGCGCTCGCCCTGCTGCTCGCGGTGCCCTCGGGCACCGCGCTCGCGGCCCCCGTCGGCGCCGGTTCCGTGGGCACCGCCCCCGCCGCGGCGACGTCGGGCGGAGGATCGGGCGGGAGCGCCGGCGGCGACTTCGCCACCTCCTTCGAGGCCGACGACGCGGCGCCCCTGGAGAGCACGCCCGCCGAGCGCGACGGCGCCCCGTGGCAGGAGAACGTCGGCGAGTTCGTCGTCGGCCTGCCGGGCAGCGTGCTGGACCGGGTCGACGCCGTCGCGGCCAGCGCGGAGAACCTGCCGAACGAGGGCGCGGCCAACCTCGCGGACGCGTCGTCGGCCACCAAGTGGCTCACGTTCGCGAGCACGGGCTGGGTCACCTACGAGATGACCGAGCCCACCACGGTCACGGCGTACGCGCTGACCTCCGCGAACGACTTCGCCGACCGCGACCCGCGCGCCTGGACGCTGCAGGGCTCCACGGACGGCGAGACCTGGGAGACGATCGACGAGCGTTCCGGCGAGGACTTCGAGGACCGGTTCGAGCAGCGAGTCTTCGAGCTGGACGAGCCCACCGCCGCCTACACCTGGTTCCGGCTGGACGTGACGCAGAACCGCGGCGCGGGCATCGTGCAGCTCGCCGACTGGGACCTGTCGGCAGACCTCTCCGAGCAGCCCGCGGACCAGCCGATGACCACCGCCGTCGGCGCCGGGCCCACCACGGTCGACCTCACGAACAAGAAGGGCGTCGGTTTCACCGGCACCGCCTCCCTCCGGTACGACGGCGGGCACCAGGCCGACGGCGCGGCGCACGCGACCAACGTGCTGTACGACGACGTCGACGTCCGCGTGGGGCGCGACACCCGCCTGAGCTGGAAGATCTTCCCCGAGCTGCTCGGCGACCTGGAGTACCCGTCCACCCACGCGAGCGTGGACCTGCGGTTCACCGACGGCACCTACCTGTCCGACCTCGACGCGCGCGACGCGCACGGCACGGCCGCGACGGCAGCCGGGCAGGGCGCGGGCAAGATCCTGTACGCCGACCAGTGGAACTCCGTGCGCGTCGACCTCGGGTCCGTGGCCCGTGGCAGGACGGTCGACCAGGTGCTGCTCGGCTACGACAACGACGGCGGCTCGGCCGCGACCAGGTTCGCCGGCTGGCTGGACGACGTCGCGATCGAGTCCCGGCCCGAGCGGGTCGACGGCTCCAGCCTGACCAACTACGTGGACACGCGCCGCGGCACCCTGTCGAGCGGGTCGTTCTCGCGCGGCAACAACGTGCCGGCCACCGCCGTGCCGAACGGCTTCAACTTCTGGACGCCGCTGACCAACGCGTCCTCGCAGAGCTGGCTGTACGAGTACCAGGCCGCGAACGACGACCAGAACCGCCCGGTGCTCCAGGGCATCGGCATCTCGCACGAGCCCAGCCCCTGGATGGGCGACCGCAACCAGCTCGCCTTCCAGCCGGCCACGGGCGCGGGGGTGCCCGACGGCGGGCTGGAGACCCGCGGCCTGGCGTTCGACCACGCCGACGAGACCGCGCGCCCCGACTACTACGGCGTGACCTTCGCCGACGGGACCAGGGCCGAGGTGACCCCGACCGACCACGCGGCGGTGCTGCGGTACACGTTCCCTGCTGATGCTGATGCTGATGCTGACGCCGGGCCCGCCACCGGCCACGTGCTCGTCGACCGCGTCGCCGGCTCCTCGAAGCTGTCGTTCGACGCCGCCACCGGCGAGCTGAGCGGCTGGGTCGAGAACGGCAGCGGGCTGTCCGTGGGCCGCACCCGGATGTACGTGGCGGGCACGTTCGACCGCGTGCCGTCGGCCGTGGGCGAGGCGGCCGGCGACCGGGCCGGCGCCCGGTACGCGACCTTCGACACCCGCAGCGACCGCACCGTCGAGCTGCGCGTGGCCACCTCGTTCATCGGGCTGGACCAGGCGCGCGCCAACCTCGGCCTGGAGGTCACGGGCCGCTCCTTCGAGAAGGTCCGGCGCGCCGCCGAGCGGCAGTGGAACGACCGCCTCGGCGTCATCGAGACCCAGGGCGGCAGCGAGGACGAGCTGGTCACCCTCTACTCGAATCTCTACCGGCTCAACCTCTACCCGAACTCACAGTTCGAGAACACCGGCACCGCCAGGCGGCCCGTGTACAAGTACGCGAGCCCGGTGACCGCGCCGTCGGGCGAGGCGACCGACACCACGACGAACGCGAAGATCACCGACGGCAAGATCTACGTCAACAACGGGTTCTGGGACACCTACCGCACGGCCTGGCCCGCGTACTCGTTCCTCTACCCGGACATCGCCGAGGAACTCGTGGACGGGTTCGTGCAGCAGTACCGCGACGGCGGCTGGATCGCCCGCTGGTCCTCGCCCGGCTACGCGGACCTGATGACGGGCACCTCGTCCGACGTCGCGTTCGCCGACGCCTACCTCAAGGGCTCCCTGCCCACCGACAAGGCGCTCGACGCCTACGACGCGGCGCTGAAGAACGGCACCGTCGCCCCGCCGAACAACGCCGTGGGCCGCAAGGGCCTGGAGGCCTCGCCGTTCCTCGGCTTCACGCCCGAGAGCACGCACGAGTCCGTCTCCTGGGGCCTGGAAGGGCTGATCAACGACTTCGGCATCGGCAACATGGCCGCGGCGCTCGCCGAGGACCGGCGCACGCCGCGGGACCGGCGCGCGACCCTGCGCGAGGAGTCGGCCTACTTCCTGGAGCGAGCCACGCACTACGGCGAGCTCTTCGACCCGGAGATCGACTTCTTCCAGCCGCGGCACGCCGACGGCTCGTTCCTGAACGCTCCGGACGAGTACGACCCGCGCACGTGGGGCGGGGGCTACACCGAGACCAGCGGCTGGAACTTCTCGTTCCACGCGCCGCAGGACCCGCGCGGCCTCGGCAACCTCTACGGCGGCCAGGAAGGTCTGGAGGCCAAGCTCGACGAGTTCTTCGCCACGCCCGAGGACGCGACCCACACCGGCGGGTACGGCGGCGTCATCCACGAGATGCGCGAGGCGCGGGACATCCGGCTCGGCCAGTGGGGCATGAGCAACCAGGTCTCCCACCACATCCCGTGGCTGTACGACGCCGCGGGCGCGCCGCACAAGACCCAGGAGATCGTCCGCGAGGTCACGCGCCGCCTGTTCGTGGGCAGCGAGATCGGCCAGGGCTACCCGGGCGACGAGGACAACGGCGAGATGTCGTCGTGGTGGATCTTCGCCGCGCTCGGCTTCTACCCGCTTCAGGTCGGCTCCGACCAGTACGCGATCGGCTCGCCGCTGTTCGACAAGGCGACCGTGCACCTGCCCGACGGCGACCTGGTGATCAACGCGCGGGGCAACTCCGTGGAGAACGTCTACGTGCAGTCGCTGCGCGTGGACGGGCGCTCGCGGACCTCGACCTCGCTGTCGCAGGAGGACCTGTCGGGCGGCGCCCGGCTGGACTTCGTGATGGGGCCGGAGCCCTCCGCGTGGGGCACGGGGGCCGACGACGCCCCGCCGTCGCTCACCGAGGGCGACGAGCCGCCGACGCCGGACCGGGACGCAACGGCGGCCGGGACCGTGACGGTCTCCGACGGTTCTGCCGCCGACGCGCTGGTCGACGACACGTCGTCCTCGCGCACCACGTTCGCGACCGGCACCCCGACCATCACGTGGGACGGGTCCGGCACGACGGCGACGGTGGGCACGTACACGCTCACCTCGGGTGCCGCGGGCACGGCGGCGCCGTCGGCCTGGCGCCTGGAGGGGTCCGACGACGGCGAGTCGTGGACCGTCCTCGACGAGCGGTCCGGCCAGGAGTTCCGCTGGGCGCTGCAGACCCGGTCCTTCGAGGTCGAGGACCCGGCGGAGTACGGGCACCTGCGGATCGTGGTGGAGGAGTCCTCGGGCGGCCGTGAGGTCTCGCTCGCCGAGGTTCAGCTGCTCGCCGAGCAGGGCGGCGACGCCGAGGAGCTCCCGGTCACGACGACCGCGACGCCGAGCGCCGAGGAGCGGGCCGCGACCCGCGCCGCGGGCGAGGCCGAGGACGCGGCGAACGGTGTCACGGTCTGGGCGGTCCCCGCCTGCGTCGACGGCGGCTCGACGCTGCGGGTCGTGGTGGACGGCGCCGAGGGCGCGTCCGTCCGTGTCACGTCCGACTTCGGCACCGAGACGGTCAGGGGCGACGATGAGCTGACGTTCGAGGCCGGCTCTGCGCAGGTCGGCACGGGGGCGGTGACGGCCGTCGTGACGGCGACCGTGGACGGCCGGCGGGCCACCGAGACGGTGACGGTGCCGTACCAGGCGGCGGCCTGCGGCTGAGCGGGGCTCTCTTTGAGATCGGTCGGATGCGATGAGACCGGTCGGTTGACTGACCGGTCTCATGACATCGGACCGATCTCGGATCTGGCCCGGGTGAGTGACCCCAGCTCCTGTGCGCTGGTGGTTGCGCATAAGGGATGGATAGGTACTTTCCACACAGGGTCGTCCCACCCGTTCTGGTGGTGCCGCACCGTCAATACGCTCCGAGGCACACGAGGTTCCCCAGGCCTGACGAGGAGCACACCAATGTCCCGATCCCTGAGAACGTCACGTTCCGTGATAGCGCTGTCAGCCGCCGTGCTGATGGCCGGCACGGCGCTCACCGGCGCGAGCGCGGCGGGTGCCGCCCCGGCGACGCAGGACGCCCAGAGCGCACAGAGCGTCCTGAGCGCCCAGGACGCCGACCGCCCCGCCGCCCTGCCCGACGGCCAGGTCCGCGCGATGGAGCGCGACCTCGGCCTCAGCAAGGCCGAGATCCCCGCCCGTCTTGCCCGCGACGCCGACGCCGCGATCATCGAGCAGCACCTGACCGCCGCGCTCGGCGACCGGTACGCGGGCACCTGGCTGCCCGACGGCGCCGAGGCCCCGCGCGTCGGCGTCACCAGCGCGGCCGCCGCCAGGGTGGCCGAGCGCGCCGGTGCGGACGCCGTCGTCGTCGAGCACAGCCTGGAGGCCCTGACCGCCTGGAAGGAGTCGCTCGACGAGGTGGGCGCGCCCGACTCGGTGCACGCCTGGTACGCGGACCCGGTGACCAACGAGGTGGTCGTCGAGGCGGCCGACACGGCGGCGGCGAAGGCGATGATCGCCGAGTCGGACGTGCCGGCCGACGTCGTCCGGGTGGAGAAGTCGACCCGAGCGCCTCAGACGGCGCGCGACATCCGCGGTGGCGACGAGTTCCACAAGCCGCTCGGCAACGGGTACGTGACCCTGTGCTCGATCGGCTTCGCCGTCTCGGGCGGGTTCGTCACGGCCGGGCACTGCGGCTCGACCGGCGACCCTGTCAACGCGCCCGACGGTGCCGCGCTCGGCACCTACCGCGGCTCCACGTTCCCGGGCCACGACTGGGCCTGGGTCGGCACCAACAGCAACTGGACGCCCACCCCCGCGGTGAACAACTACGCGGGCGGCACGACGGCGGTCGCCGGCTCCTCCGAGCAGGGCATCGGCGCGGCGGTGTGCCGCTCGGGCCGCACCACGGGCTGGCGCTGCGGCGTCATCCAGGAGAAGAACGTGACCATCAACTACGGTGACGGCGACATCCCGGGCATGGCCACCGGTTCGGCGTGCGCCGAGGGCGGCGACTCCGGCGGTTCGGTGCTCTCGGGCAACCAGGCCCAGGGCGTCACCTCGGGCCGCATCGGCGACTGCTCGTCGAACGGCCGGTTCATCTACCAGCCGGTCAACCCGATCCTGAGCGCGTACGGCCTGCAGCTGACCACCACCGGCGGTGGAAGCGGGGGCCGACCGCTGGTCGGCCTGGCGGGCAAGTGCATCGACGTGCCGAACTCGGACTTCTCCGACGGCAAGCGGCTGCAGCTGTGGACCTGCAACGGCACCAGCGCGCAGAACTTCGCGTTCCAGTCCGACGGCACCCTGCGGGCCGGCGGCAAGTGCGTGGACGTGGCCTGGGGCAACACGGCCGACGGCACGGCCGTGCAGCTCGCCAACTGCAGCGGCAACCCGGCCCAGCAGTTCACGCTGAGCGGCGCGGGGGACCTGGTCTCGATCCTCGCGAACAAGTGCGTGGACGTGCCGAACAGCAACAGCGCGAACGGCACGCAGCTGCAGATCTGGACCTGCAACGGCACCGCGGCCCAGAAGTGGCGCGTGGGCTGACGGCTCCCGGTCGGTGAGCTCGACTCCTCGGGCTCCACTGCACTTCGAGGCCTAAGTTTCTTCGCTCAGAGACGTCCCAGAGCGAAGAAACTTAGGCCTCGAAGTGCAACCGCGGACGGCGGTCAGCGGCAGCCGGCAGAGCGGACCGGCGTCAGAGGGTGGCGCGGACCGCCTTCGCCGCCGCCACCAGGTTGGCCAGCGACTCCTTCGTCTCCGCGTACGCGCGGGTCTTCAGGCCGCAGTCCGGGTTGACCCAGACCAGCCGGGGGTCGATCGACTTGGCGGCAAGCTCGACCAGGTCGGTCACCTCCTCGACGGACGGCACGCGCGGGCTGTGGATGTCGTAGACGCCCGGCCCGATGCCGCGGCCGTACCCGGCGTCGGCCAGCTCGGGGACGATCTCCATGCGGGACCGCGCCGCCTCCACGGACGTCACGTCCGCGTCGAGGCCGTCGATCGCGCCGATGACCTGGCCGAACTCCGAGTAGCACAGGTGCGTGTGCACCTGCGTGGCGGTGTCGGCACCGGCGGTCGAGAGCCGGAACGAACGCACCGACCACTCCAGGTAGCCGGGGTGCGCGGCCGTGCGCAGCGGCAGCAGCTCGCGCAGCGCGGGCTCGTCCACCTGCACGACGCCGATGCCCGCGGCCTCCAGGTCCGTCACCTCGTCGCGCAGCGCGAGGGCGACCTGGTCGGCCGTGTCGCCCAGCGGCAGGTCGTCGCGGACGAACGACCAGGCCAGGATCGTGACCGGGCCCGTGAGCATGCCCTTGACCGGCCGTGACGTCAGCGATGCCGCGTACGCCGTCCACTCGACCGTCAGGGGCGCGGGCCGGGAGACGTCGCCCCACAGGATCGGCGGCCGCACACAGCGCGAGCCGTACGACTGCACCCAGCCGTTGACGGTCGTCGCGAAGCCGTCGAGCTGCTCCGCGAAGTACTGCACCATGTCGTTGCGCTCGGGCTCGCCGTGCACCAGCACGTCCAGGCCCAGCTCCTCCTGCAGCGCGACCGTGCTCGCGATCTCCGCGCGCATCGCCGCCGTGTAGTCGGCGTCGGACAGCTCGCCCCGCACCCACGCGGCGCGCGTGCTGCGGATCTCCGACGTCTGCGGGAACGAACCGATGGTCGTGGTCGGCAGGGCCGGCAGGTTCAGCCGCGCCTGCTGCGCGGCGGCGCGCTCCGCGTACGGCGCGCGCCGCGTGTCGGCCGCGGTCAGGGCGGCGGTCCGCTCCCGCACCCGCGGGACGACGACGCCGGGCGCCTCGGCGCGGGAGCGCACCGCCGCGGTCGACTCGGCGAGCCGGTCGGCAACGGCCGCGCGGCCCTGGCTCAGGCCCGTGGCCAGCGTGGCGACCTCGGCGACCTTCTGGTCGGCGAACGCGAGCCACGACTTCAGGCCCTGCTCCAGGCGGGGCTCGTCGGCGACGTCGTGCGGCACGTGCAGCAGCGAGGTCGAGGTGCCGACGGCGACCGTGCCGGCACCGAGGCCCGTGCCGGAGGCGGCGAGCCCCTCCAGGACGGTGAGGCGGGCGTCGAGGTCGGCGCGCCAGATGTTGTGGCCGTCGATCACGCCCGCGACCACGGTCTTGTTCTCCAGGCCGGGCACGGGGCCGGCGGGCACGGCGCCGCGGACCACGTCGATCGCGATCGCCTCGACGTCGGTGCCGGCCAGCAGCGCGAGGCCGTCGCCGGCGTCGCTGCGCAGGTCACCGTAGGGCGCCGTGACCAGGATCGCGGGGCGCTCGGCGGCGTCGTCCGGGCCGGTGCCGGCGGGGGAGAGGTCGGTCGCCAGGCGCGCGTAGGCCCGGCGGACGGCGTCGGCCACCTCGTCGAAGGGGACGTCCAGCAGGTCGGTGACCAGGGCGGGCTCGTCGAGCTGCACCCACGGCGCGCCCGCGGCGGCCAGCGTGCGCAGCAGCTCCGCGTACGCGGTGACGACGTCGTCGAGCCGGTCCAGCGGGCGGAAACCCTCGGGGGCGTCGTCCGCCGCCTTGCTGAGCAGCAGGAACGTGACCGGGCCGACCAGCACGGGCCGGGTGACGACCGCCTGGCCGCCGTCGGCCGGGTGCGCCAGCTCGGTGAACTCGCGCACGGCGCGGTCGTCGACGAAGCCGATCGGGGTGTCCGGGCCGATCTCCGGCACCAGGTAGTGGTAGTTCGTGTCGAACCACTTGGTCATCTCGAGCGGCGCGCGGTCGCCCTCCCCGCGGGCGACCGTGAAGTAGGCCGCGAGCGGCAGGCTGCCCTCGTCCGTGGTGAGCCCGGCGAACCGCTCGGGCACCGCGCCCAGCAGCGCGACGGCGTCGAGCACCTGGTCGTAGTAGGAGAACGAGCCGGGGACGGCGGCGGTCCCGGCTTCCAGGCCCAGGTCGACGAGCCGGCGCGCGGTGGCGAGCCGCAGGTCGCGGGCGGTCGCCTCCAGCTCGTCGGCGGTGGTGCGCCCGGCCCAGAAGGCCTCGACCGCGCGCTTGAGCTCGCGCCTCCGGCCGATGCGCGGGTAGCCCAGGATCGTGGCGGTGGGAAGGTGCGGGTTCGTGACTGCCATGCGTATCAGCTCCATCGGACCTGGCGTTAGCACCTTGCCCCGAGATTGGCGCCTCGGAGGTAGGTTGCTGCGGTGTCGTTGAGCCAGGACTCTCGACCGCTCTGGATGATGAGATCTGATCGTAGGCATGCCCGGGATGTGGTCGGTAAACCGTCCACGCCTCGGGACGGCCTCGGGACCGGGTGGGACACGCGATAAAAAGTGTGCCAAGCGGTGCATGCGCGCAGGTGACCATGCACCTGCTGCCAGGTCCGTGCGTGGTGTGGCAGCAGGTACATGGTCGGTCGGAGGTAGCTGTTCGGCGACAGGCGGTCAGTGCTGGTTGGTCAGTGCTGGTCGGTGGGCGCTGGTCGTTCGATGCTGGTCGGTCAGCGGGCCGGTGCGCCTGACCGGCGTCGGGCCGTGACGAGCCGGAGCCCGACGGCGACGGCGACCAGCGCGGTGCTGACGATCAGCGGGCCTGCCGTCCCGGCCGTGCCGAGCGAGGCGCCGCCGAGCACGGGGCCGAGCAGGGCGCCGAGGTTGAGGGCCACGGTCGAGAACGCGCCGCCCATGGTGGGTGCGCCCTGGGCTGCCGCCATGCTGCGGGCGATCAGCGTGCTGCCCACCGCGAAGGACAGCGCACCCTGCACCGGGGCCAGCACCCACACGGCGGCGGGGCTGTCGGCCAGTGCCGCCCAGGCGATCCACCCCGCGAGCAGTGCGGGCCCGGCGACGTCGAGCAGGAGCCGGCCGCGGGTATCGGCGAGGCGGCCCGCCACCGAGACTCCTGCGAACGCGCCGAGCCCGAACAGCGCCAGCACCAGCGGTACGAGCGACGGGACGAGGCCCGCCCCGTCCGTGACGGTGACGGCCAGGTAGGTGAAGGCGCAGAACGTCGCGCCGTTGACCAGCGCCCCCAGGCCGAGGTGCCGCAGCAGGTCCGGGGACCGGAGGGTGCGGAGCTCGGCCCGGAGGTCGAGCCGGGGGCGCGCGGACCCGGGGTGGTCGGTGCTGGTCCGCGGCGGCGTCAGCCGGCCGACGGCGACCAGCGCCGCGGCCGAGAGCCCCGCGATGGCCCAGAGCGCGGAGCGCCACCCCCAGAGCTCGCCGAGCAGCGCGCCCGCGGGGACGCCGGCGATCAGGGCGAGCGTCGTGCCACCGAGGAGCACGGACAGGGCTCGGGCGCGCCGTCCGGCCGGGACGACCCGGGTGGCGGTCGACAGGGCGACCGCGAGGAAGCCGGCGTTGGCCAGGGCGGCCACGAACCGGGTGCCGAGCAGCACGCCGAAGCTGTCGGTCAGCGCACCCGAGACATGGGCCAGGACGAACACGGCCAGGCACGCGGAGAGGGTCCAGCGTGGGGCCAGGCGGCGTCCGACGGCGGCCGTGAGGGGTGCGCCCACCACCATCCCGACCGCGAAACCCGAGGTCAGGTAGCCGGCCTCGGCGAGCGAGACGCCGAGGTCGGCGGAGATACCGGGCACGAGCCCGGCGAGGACGAATTCCGAGGTGCCTTGCGCGAAGACCGCGACCGCGAGCACGTAGAGCAGGACAGGCATGAACGACTCCGAAGGGGGAGAGGGAACGGGTAGGCCGTGACGGCACTACGGGCCCTTCGGATGCGCGGAGAATGCCCCGTCCGATCAGGGAGCGGGGCGCGAGGCGCGGCCTCGGTGGTCTCTACAGGGGCATCTCGGGCTACCGGAGTACCGGCAGCCCGAACCTGGATGCTTCTGGAGACCTCATGCGGTGAAGCTAGCACGCGCGGGCAGCGGACGGCGCCAGGCGGCCTCGCGGTCGAGCTGGCCCGTCGAGCGGAACAGCGCAACCTGGTGCGCGTCGGGCAGGGCGGCGGCGAGCGCCTGCGTGGTCGTGGGCCCGAAGCCGAGCTTCTGCCAGAAGCCGCCCGAGCGGCGGGAGAACAGCCAGGCCTCGCGCGCCCCGGCGTCGGCGGCCCGGTCCAACGCGAAACTGGCCAGGCGTAGGCCGGACCCGGTGCCACGCAGGTCGGGGCGGACGGCGACGCTGCGCACCAGCGCGTGCTCGCCGTCGTCGCCGAGCTCGAACCCCGTGGTGGCGGTGATCGCGCCGTCCTGGTCCCGCTCCAGCCAGAGGCGGACGGCGGGCTCGGCGAGCGCCGCGACCGTCAGGTCCGCGGTGCGCAGGAACGCGGCCAGGTCGTCGAGGTCGGCAGAGGTGGCGCGGTGGAGCACGGCGGGAGCCTATCGCGGTGCGTGACGAGGTGGGCTGGGGTGGAACGGTCGGGCTCGGGTGGTGCGCTGGGGCTGGGGCTGGGGCTGGGGCTGGGGCTGGGGCTGGGTCAGGGGCGGTCGGTGGCGTACGTGGGCGACATGCTGGGCTCGTTGCACCCCGCCCAGCTGAGCTCGCTGTGCACACGGATCTGCTTGCCACCGTCGGCCTCCGCCCAGATCTCGACGTCGCTCGGTAGCCAGGTGGTGGTGTCGACGAGCAGCTCGACCCGGGTCATGACGCCGCCGCGCAGGGCGGCGTCCGTGGGGACGACCTGGATCCGGGCGACACGCTGCCCGCCTGCTCGCTCCACGTGGACGTCGTCCGTTCCGAGCCCGTCCGTTCCGATCCCGTCCGTTCCGATCTCGTAGGTGTCGGAACGGGTGTCGAGTTCTTGGGCGTCCCCGCCGTCCGGGGCAAGGCTCTGGTCGGTCCGGCCGTAGGTGCCCGTCCGATCGTTCGAGTCGTCGTACCCCGGCAGCCCGAGCACGACGGCCGCTGCCGCCGCCTGCAGCACCTCCAAGGGCTGTTGGTCCAGCGTGGTCTTGGGGACGGCGATGCCTGTCCCGTCGACGGGGTCGAAGCGCAGTGCCGAGTCGTCCCCGAGGGTCGACCGGGTCTTGACGCCGCAGCTCGCGCCGGACATCGCCTTGCCCGCGCGTGCCACGACGTCGCCAGGCGTCATCCAGACGGTGGGTGACGGCGACGGGCCCTCCTCCGGGATGACGGCGCCGGACGTGCCAGGGCCCGGGGCCGAGCCCGGCAGGGCGCCCGGTGCGAGCGCGCTGGTCAGGCTCACGGCGAGGACTGCGGCGGTCACGGCCGCGGCGCTCCATGCGAGCGCCCGGCCGCGGGGGGTCATCCTGCGGCCGGGTGTCCCGCGGTGGGTTGTCCCGTGGCGCAGAGCGGGCGGGACCTGGCCTGTCGGCGCACCGGCGTCGCGAAGCAGCACCTCGACGTTCCCGATGTCGGACGAGGTATCGGGCCAGTCATCGGGTCCGGCACCGGGCCAGGTGGCCTGTTCGGGATGGCGGGGATCGAACTCGTTCGGATCCGGTCCCGTCCCGCCGCTGCCGGTCGCGACGTCGGTCGCTCGCGCGCGGGACTGGGCGTACACCCGCCGCAGGTCCAGCTCGGGATCGGCCCCGCGCAGCGCGCGGCGGGCGCGGGTCAGCTCGTCGTCGTCCACGTCAGGCTCCTTCCTCGGTCAGGCGGGCGTACGCGGCGCGCAGGCGCCCTCGGGCGCGGTGCACCCGGTTGGCGGCGACCGCGGTGGTGCAGCCGAGCACCTGGGCCACCTCTGCCGTCGACAGCTCCGCGGCCGCCAGCAGTGCGATGACCTCGCGGTCGGCCGGGCGCAGCAGGTCCATGGCGCGACGGAGCTCGTCGAGCTCGCCGACCAGGCGGACGTCGTCCGCGCCGGCCGCGGTGGGATGGGTCCCGGCCCGGTCGACCAGCGCCGTGCGCCGGTGCTGGGCGCGTACCTGGTTGGCCAGCACGCGGCGGGCGACGGCCAGGAGCCAGGCGCGTGGGTGGTCCGGCAGCTCGCCCTTGCGCCACGCGATCGCGAAGACCTCGGCCACGACATCCTCCGCCTCGGCGGCGGGGAGCCGTGCACGGGCGTACCGGTACACACCGTGCGCGTGCGTCGCGAAGAGCTCCTCGGTGCGTTCGGGCGAGAGCGTGCCCGGGACGACGCGGTGCGGCTCGGTGTTGGTAGCCAGGGCGGTCTCCGGTGTGCCGATGGTGGTCAGGGACGGACAGCGGTCGGGGACGAACGGGGAGCGAGGGGTGGTCGGGAAAGAAGGGCGCTCGAGCACGACCGGGGTTCTCGATCGATGCTTACGAACGGTGGGTGTCCGGCGTTGTAGCGGCCATGTCATGCGGCGGTTGTGACCCGTGTCACAGTGCGTGGCTGGGATGCCGTGCCTGCCGCCGAACACCGACCGGGTTGTGACCATCTTCCTGGACCGCCGGCCCCTGCCACGTATCGCCGTCGTCATGCTCGCCGCCGTGCTCCTCCTCGCGGGGTGCGCGTCGGGCGCGGCTCGCGCGACGTACGAGACGTCGGCCTCGCCAGGACCCGAGGCGGGAGCGGAGGGTTCGGCGGCGAACGGCGTGGCTGCCGATGGTGGAACCGTTGCGGGTGCGCCTGCCGATGAGTCCGCGGATGCCCCCGCCGAGGCCGTGCCCGGCATCGACCTGGCAGCCCACTCGCCCGCGGACCCGGAGAGCCCGTGGGTGGTCGTGAACAAACGGGTGGCCGTCGACCCGGTCGACTACGAGCCGGACCTGACGACGGTCCGCGGCTACCTGGTGCGCCCCGACGTCGCTCCTGATCTCACCGCGCTCCTGTCCGCCGCCGAGGCCGACGGTGTGCACCTGACGCTCCGCAGCGCCTACCGCGGCTACTCGAAGCAGGCCTCGGTCTACGAGAGCTGGGTGGCGCAGCTCGGCAGGGCGCAGGCCGACGCGGTGTCGGCGCGGCCGGGCCACAGCGAGCACCAGACGGGCCTGGCGGTGGACGTGGGCGGCAGCAGCCGGCCGGCGTGCGACTTCGAGCCGTGCTTCGGCGACACGCTCGAGGGCCGGTGGGTCGCCGAGCACGCGGGGAGCTTCGGCTTCCTGGTCCGGTACACGCCGGAGAACAAGGCCGTGACGGGGTACGCCCCGGAGGCGTGGCACCTGCGCTGGGTCGGTCGTGACCTGGCGGGATACCTGAGCGAGACCGGCCTGAGCACGCTGGAGGAGGTGTTCGACGTGCCGGGCGGGGACTATGGCCGCTGACCGGCTTGACCTTGCCGTAGCGGCAACCTTGCACGCTGCGGTCATGACCACTTCGAACAGGGCGGCACCGAAGACACCGCCCGCATCGGCTCCCGGCACCGCGATCGCGGTGGTCGGGCTGCGCAAGTCCTTCGGGGACCACCACGTGCTCGACGGTGTGGATCTCGCCGTGCCCGCCGGCACGGTCTACGCCCTCCTGGGGCCGAACGGCGCGGGCAAGACCACCATGGTGAACATCCTGTCCACGCTGCTCACGGCCGACGCCGGCGAGGTCCGCGTGGCGGGCCACGACGTGCGCCGCGAGCCGGGCCGGGTGCGGTCGGCGATCGGCGTCACGGGGCAGTTCTCGGCGATCGACATGTTCCTGACCGGCCGCGAGAACCTCCGGCTCATGGCTGACCTGTCGCACCTCGACCGGCGGAGTGCCGCCCAGGACGTCGCGGCCCTGCTCGAGCGGTTCGACCTGGTCGAGGCCGCCGACCGTCGGGCCCTGACCTGGTCCGGCGGCATGCGGCGCCGTCTGGACCTGGCGATGACGCTCATCACCCGACCGCGCCTCATCTTCCTCGACGAGCCGACCACAGGCCTCGACCCACGCAGCCGGCGCGAGGTCTGGGACGTGGTGCGGGAACAGGTCGCCGACGGCGTCACCGTGCTCCTGACCACCCAGTACCTGGAGGAGGCGGACGCGCTGGCCGACCGGGTCGGCGTGCTCGACGCCGGCACGCTCGTGGCGGAGGGGACGCCCGGCGAGCTCAAGGCGCTCGTCCCCGGCGACGGCACCAACCTCGACGACGTCTTCCTGGCGCTCACGGGCCACACCGCGAATGCCGTCGACCCCGCCGACCCCATCGCCCCCACCGACCTCACAGAGAAGGATGCGACCGCACGATGATGCCCACCTACGTCCTCCGCGACTCGATGACCATGCTGCGCCGCAACCTGCGGCACCTGAGCCGCTACCCGTCGCTGGCGGTCATGCTGATCGCCATCCCGGTCGTGTTCCTGCTGCTGTTCGTCTACGTGTTCGGCGGCACGCTCGGCGCGGGACTCCCGGTCCACGGCGGGGGCACGCGCGCCGACTACCTCACCTACCTGGTCCCGGGGATCTGGATCATGACGGTGTCCAGCGTCGCGAACGGGACGGCGGTCGCGGTCGCCATCGACCAGACGGGCGGCATGTTCGCCCGGTTCCGGACCATGGACATCGCCCGCGTCTCGGTCCTGGCGGGGCACGTGCTCGGCGCGGTGATCCGGACCGTGCTGGCCCTGGCGGTGATGATCGTGGTCGCGGTGCTCCTCGGGTTCCGTTCCGACGCCGGCCTCGTGGGCTGGCTCGGCGCCGCCGGACTGGTGCTCCTGCTGGCGTTCTCGTTCACCTGGCTGACCGTCGCGATGGGACTGGCCGCGGGCAGCATCGAGACGGCGAGCAACACCCCGCTGGTGCTGATGGTGCTGCCGATCGTCAGCAGCGGGTTCGTGCCCACCGAGCAGATGCCCGTCGGGCTCCGGCAGTTCGCCGAGCACCAGCCGTTCACGCCGATCATCGAGACCCTGAGATCCCTGACCTCGGGTGCGCCGGTCGGGTCCGAGGGCTGGTTCGCCGTCGGGTGGTGCGTGGTGATCGGGGCGGTCGGATACCTGTGGTCCCGGCGCCAGCTCGGCAGGGTCCCGACGAGGTAGGCGTGGACGGACGAACTCGGGAGGAGACACTAGGGCGATGCTGACCATCGGCCAGGTCGCGGCGTACGCCGGCGTGACGGCGCGCACCGTCCGGCACTACCACGCCGTCGGACTGCTTCCGGAGCCCGAGCGTGACCATGCCGGGTACCGCAGGTACGGCGCGCAGGCGGTCGTGGACCTGATCCGGGTCAGGGCCCTGGCCGACGCCGGGGTCCCGCTGGCCCGGGTCCACGACCTCCTGCGGGCGGACGACGCGGAGTTCGCGGCCGCCGTCGCCGAGATCGATACCCGGCTCCGGGCGGAGATCGAGGAGCGCGAGCGGCACCGGGAGCGCATCGCCCGGCTTGCCGCCGGGGACAGCCTGGCCCTGCCGCCGGAGGGCGCTGCCTACCTCGACCGGTGGCGTGCGCTCGGCATTCCCGAGCGGGTCGTCCAGATCGAGCGCGACAGCTGGATCCTGTCGCTCGCCGCGTACTCGCGGGAGGAGGTCGCCGCCGCCATGGCGAACAAGAGCCGGTTGCTGGACGACGCCGAGTTCGTCGACGTCCTGCGCGCGATCAGCGAGGGGATCGACTGGGAGCCGGACGACCCGCGGCTGCCCGGGCTGGCCGACAAGGTGGCGGCCGTCCTCGACCGCCATGCCGAGTGGTCCGGCGACGGGCCGGGCGAGATGGAGCGCGCGCTCGTCGAGCAGTTCGACTCGATCGCGCTGGACTCCATCCCCGCGGGACGCCGGCTGGAGGCGCTGCTCGAGGACCGCGGGTGGTCGGGCTGGACCCGCCAGAAGCGGGTTGCGCCGCGGGCCGCCGGGTCCCGGCGCGGCGAGCCTCAGGCCGGTCGGCCTCAGAACGGCAGCCAGACGACGGCGGCCAGCGCGGCCAGGTAGAGCACCTGCTCCGCGAGGCGGCGTCCGACCGGGGTGGCCGGCTTGCCGTCGAACAGCACCCCGCGCCGCGCCGCGGAGATGTTGGCCGGCGTCATGGCCAGGGTCAGCAGCCCGAGGCAGATTGCGGCAACAGGCGCCGTCGCGGGCACCAGCAGGCCGACCGCGCCAGCGAGCTCCAGGACGCCCGTGCCGGCCACGAGCAGGTCCGGGCGCGGCAGGCGCGGCGGCACCATGCGGACCAGATCTCGGCGCACGTGCGGGATGAGCCGTCCGGACGCCGCGATCAGGTAGACGGCCGCGATGCCGATGCGTGTGGCGTCGTGCCAGGTGTCGAGGGCCGGGACCGCGAGGCCGACCAGGCGCGCGAGCGCCGTGATCCCGATCAGGAGGACGGGAAGGGGGACAGGCATGGCCGCTCCGATCTTGACGGTGACAAGTTCGTGCGACACCCCATCACTCGCGCTGCTATCTTGTCAATGGCAAGATCGAGTGAGCTGATCACGAGCCGCGGACGCGAGAGGACGGATCCCCATGAGCTACCACCACGGAGACCTGCGCCGGGCCATGGTCGCCGCAGCCGCGACCGCCGTCGCCGAGCGCGGACCCGCCGGCCTCAGCCTGCGCGAGCTGGCGCGGCTCGCGGGCGTGTCCCACGCGGCACCCGCGCACCACTTCGGCGACAAGGCGGGCGTGCTCACCGCCGTCGCCACGGAGGGCTTCACCCTCCTCGGCGAGGCACTGGGCCAGGCGGGGGACGACCTGCTGGCCGCGGGCGTCGCCTACGTGCGGTTCGCCGTCGGACACCCCGGGCACTTCGCCGTCATGTTCGACCGCAGCCTGCTGCACGCCGACGACGCCGACCTGCGTGCCGCCGAGCAGGCGGCCTCCACGGCGCTCGCGGACCTCGCGCCCGACGCCGACGGCGCCCGCGCCGCATGGTCCGTGGCGCACGGCTTTGCGAGCCTGTGGCTCTCGGGCGCGATCGAGGGATCCGACGTCGTCGCGGCGGCAGAGCCCGTGCTCCGCCGGCTGGTCCCGGACGGCTGAGCCGGGCTGAGCCGGGCCTGGCCGCGCGAGGCGTGCCAGGGTGTGGGCCGCCCGGACTCCGCGAACGACCATGCAGACGTTGCCGGTGCAGAAACCCGTCTGGCAGCAAGTGCATGGTCGGCCGGCGGCGGGTGTCGCGTCGCGCGTGCCTACGTCGCACCTGTCTTGGCGCCCCGCCGGGCCACCATCGCCTCCGCGCCGGACCTGGCCGGCTCCGCACCACGCCCGGCCACGACCGCATTCAGCCCGACCGCCTCCGCATTCAGCCCGACCGCCTTCGCACCAGGCCCGACCGCCATCGTGTCCGCCGCGGCCGGCGGCCACGGCGCCTGCTCGGTCGGCCGCGCGCGGTCGCGGCCCGGCGGGGCGCCGAACAGGCGGCGGTACTCGCGGTTGAACTGGGCCGCGCTCTCGTAGCCGACGTCGAACGCGACCTGCGTGACGCTCGTGTCCCGCGACGCGAGGATCTGCCGCGCCGTCGCGAGCCGGAGCTGTTTCTGGAACTGGAGCGGGCTCGAGCCGGTCACCGCGCGGAACGTGCGGTGGAACGCGGAGGCACTCAGGCCCGCGCGTCGGGCCAGGTCGTCGATGCGGACCGGCTCGGCTGCGTTGTCCCGGATCCACTGCACGACGCCGCTCACGCGCGTGAGCTTGCTGTCCGCCAGCCCGAGCTGCCGCACGGTGTCGCCCTGCGGGCCCGTGACCAGCAGCCACAGGATCTCCCGCTGCACCATCGGTCCGAGGACCGGCAGGTCGCGCGGCCGGTCCAGCAGGCGGACCAGGCGGCCGACGGCGTCCACCAGCTCCGCTGGCGCGCGGCTCGTGACCAGCGCCGGGACGACGGCGCGGTGGCCCGCGGGGCCGGTTCCCCAGGGCGCGGGGGAGCCTGCCCTCGCCGACGGCTCCGTTGCCGGCTCCGTGCGCGTCCTGGCTCCGTGCCTGGGGGCCGCAACCGATCGCCCCGATTGTGCTGTCCAGTTGGTCGCACCCGTACCCGTACCCGCACCCGCCCGTGCCCCAGCCGCCGTCTCCGCCGACAGCAGAAGCTCCGCGATCGCCGGTGCGGTCAGCGTCATGCCGAAGCCCAGTGCCGGCACCTCCTCGCTCGCGTCCGTGAACCGGCCGATCACCGGCAGGTCGATCGACGTGACCAGGTACTCGCCCGGGCCGTAGCCGACCGTCTTGGCGCCCAGCCGCAGCTCCTTGGTGCCCTGGGCGATCAGCGCGAACGTGGTGCCCGTCGTCGACGCCTCCGGGCTCCCCGGCCGGGTCTCGCGCGAGAGGAACACCCCGGGCAGGGGTTCGCTCGTCCCGGTGGGCGCCCGCCGGTCCAGCAGCTCGCGCAGCTCGTCGAGGTCCATGCCGACCACCCTCCTCCTTGGACCCTGCCCGATGCCCTATCGAGCAGGATCAGGCAAGAACCCTCCAGGATCGCCCTGTCTGTCACGCCCTGAATCGCCTTGACTGGTCGAGGAGTCAGGGCATCACGATCCCGCCTTTCGGCTTCGACCAGAAGCAGTATCCAGCAATCAGGTCACACCAACCAGATCACGAGGCAGACATGTCGATCACCATCGTCGTCGGGGCCAGCTCCGGCATCGGCCAGGCCGCCGCGATCCGCGCCGCGGAGGGCGGGTCCGGCGTCATCGTCACCTACAACGCCAACCAGGACGGCGCCCTCGAGACCGTCGCACGCATCCAGGAGGCCGGGGGTACCGCCGTCGCCCTGCCGCTCGACGTCGGCGACAGCGCCACGTTCCCCGCGTTCCGTGCCGCCGTCGAGCGGGCGCTGGCCGAGACCTGGGGCGCTCGGACCGTCACCGGCCTGGTCAACAACGCCGGGTACGGCGGCGGCACCCTCTTCGCCGACACCACCGAGAAGCAGCTCGACGACTTCTACCGCGTCATCTTCAAGGGCCCCTACCTGGTGACCCAGACCCTGCTGCCACTCATCGAGGACGGTGGCTCGATCGTCAACACCGCCAGCAGCTCGGCCGGCACGGCGGGGCTCTCGGAGGGCTACTCCGCCTACGGCTCGATGAAGGGCGCCGTCATCGTGCTGACCCGTTACCTCGCCAAGGAGCTCGGCGCGCGCGGCATCCGCGTCAACTCGGTCTCCCCGGGCCCCACGAACACCCCGTTCGCGGGCGGCGCCTTCGAGGCGTACCCCGAGATGACGGCGCAGCTCGTCGAGCGCACCGCTCTTGGGCGGCTCGGCCGCCCGGACGACGCCGGATCCGCCATCGCCTTCCTCCTGTCCGACGGCGGCCGCTGGGTCACCGCGCAGAACATCGAGGTCACCGGCGGCTTCAACCTCTGACGGGCCGGCGACCCGCCGCGGAGCCGGGCACTAGGGTCGGACCGTGCGGCTGCGCCCGATGCCTCCGGTGTCGGCCTGGACCCATACGGGGGTCCGGGCCGGCTTCGAGGTCATGTTCGCGGAGCGGACCGGCCGGGGTCACGTGCTGCTCGGGCACACCACCGCGGTCGAGGGCGAGCATGCCTGGTCGGTCGGGTACCGGATCGACGTCGACCGGCACTGGCGCACGCGCCGTGCCGAGATCGAGGCCGTCACCGCGGCGGGCGCCCTGCGCACCGTCCTCGAACGGGCCGACCTCGACACGAACCCCGACGCAGAGCCCGCCCCCGCCCCGCCGCGCTGGCTCGTCGACGGCGTGCCCGCCCCCCGGCTGGACGGCTGCCTCGACGTGGACCTCGAGTCCTCCGCGGTGACCAACACGCTGCCGGTCCACCGGCTCGACCTCTCGCCAGGCCGGACATACCAGGCACCCGCGGCATTCGTCCGCGCCGAGGACCTCGGCATCCGGCGGATCGAGCAGGACTACCGGTTCCGCGAGCGGACGCCGGACGCGCTGCTCCTGGACTACGCGTCGGCCACGTTCGACGTCGCGTGCGTGCTCACCCTCGACACCGCCGGCCTGGTGCTGGAGTACCCCGGGATCGCGGTCCGCGAGCGCTGATCCGGCCGGGTGCGTCATTCACCCGCCGCGACGTGTATCGTTTCGCCCGCCGCGGGCCTCTGACCTGGGACAAGACCCACCCTCGGGCCCGAGATGCGAGTTCCAAAATGTCCTAGTATGGGGGATGATAGGCCTCGCCACCTATCACCAGGGGAATACCGTGACCGCGACCGCCTCCGGGGCCACCGCAGCACTGCCCGACGTACCGTCGTCGACACCCGCCCTCGTCGCCTGCGACCTGGGTGGGACCCTCGTTCGTTCGGGGCGCCGGGCCACCCCCGCCGTCGTCGACGCGCTCGCGGCCGTCCGCGCCGCCGGCCACCACCTGGCGATCGCCACGGGCCGCTCCCTGTCGGTCGCGGTGCAGATGGTGCGCCTGCTCGGCATCCGCGACGGCTGGGTGGTCGCGGCCAACGGCGCCGTGACCGCGCGCCTGGACCGCAACGGCTACTCCGTGGTGCAGGTGACCCCCGTCGAGGCCGAGCCCGTGGTCCGGCTGGTGTCGAAGATCCGGCCGGACCTGCGGCTCGCGGCCGAGGTGGTCGGCACGGGCTACCGCGTCACCAAGCGGTTCCCCGACGGGCAGCTCGGCGGGCACCAGGAGGTGCTGCAGCGGGTCGGGGACATCTGGGCGCGCCCGACGCCGCGCCTCGTCGTGCACGGGCAGTGGGCCCAGCGCCTGACCCCGGCGCTGCGCGAGTCGGGTGTCACCGCGTTCCCCACCCGGGTCGACTGGGTGGACGTCACGGCGCCCGGCGTCAGCAAGGCGACCGCGCTGGAGAGCATCCGCGCCGAGCTGGGGGTCGTGCCGTCGCGCACCGTGGCGATCGGTGACGGCGAGAACGACCTGGAGCTGCTCTCGTGGGCGGGCGTGTCGATCGCCATGGGCCATGCGCCGGACGCCGTCCGTGCGGTCGCCCATCAGGTCACGAGCAGCGTCGAGCGGGACGGCGCGGCGGCGGCCCTGTACGACGCGCTCCTGCTGCCGGCCGCCTGACCTGCCTGGACGGCACGGCGCCCATTGATTGAACCAAAACGTTAGGCCCTCTACCATCAGGCCAGCAGTCCGGCGCGGAAGCCGGTTCGGGGCGGTCGGATGAGAAGTCGGGGGCACAGTGCCAATCGCAGCGCTCAGCGGTGAGGATCCGCGCGAGGTCGGGCCGTACGTGATCGAGGGCCGGCTCGGGTCCGGCGGGATGGGCAGCGTCTACCTGGGCCGTCCGCGGACCGGGCGGCCCGTCGCGGTCAAGCTGATCCACCCGGACCTGGCGGGCGACGCCGAGTTCCGCACCAGATTCCGGCGCGAGGTGGCCGCGGCCCGTCGGGTGGGTGGGTTCTGGGCGGCCCAGGTGGTCGACGCCGACCCCGACGCCGAGCGCCCCTGGATGGCCACCGCCTACGTGGCGGGGCCCTCGCTCGCCGACGCCGTGGGTCAGGAGGGCGCGCTGCCCCTGTCCGTGGTCCGCACCCTGGGCGCCACGCTCGCCGAGGGGCTGGGCGCGATCCACGACCAGGGCCTGGTGCACCGCGACCTCAAGCCGTCCAACATCCTGCTCGCGGACGACGGCCCACGTGTCGTCGACTTCGGCATCGCCCAGGAGCGCGACGCGACGTCGCTGACGCACCAGGGCTCGATCGGCACGGCGCCCTACATGTCGCCCGAGCAGGTGCGTGGCCTGGACGTGACGCCGGCGTCCGACGTCTTCTCGCTGGGCTCGGTGCTCGTGTTCGCCTGCACGGGCCGCAGCCCGTTCGGTGGCGGCGCCGCCGAGGACGTCGCCCGTCGTGTCGTGCGGGACGAGCCAGACCTGGCCGGCGTGCCGTCGGGCCTGCGCGGGCTGGTCGAGGCCTGCCTCGCGAAGGAGCCGGCCGCCCGCCCCGCGCCGTCGGACGTCGTGGACCGGCTCGCGAGTGCCACGGGTGGCGGGTGGGAGCTGCCGGCCGGCGTCGTCGCGATGATCGCCGAGCGCGCCGCCGAGGTCGGTGGGGCCGAGGCGGGGGTGGTGTCGGTGTCGCCGCACGACCCCGCGGCGACGGAGCGGATCGTGGCGCCCGGCACGAGCAGGGTCCCGACGGGCAGGACACCGGCGGGCACGCCGACGGCCGCGGCGCCGGTGGGCGCGGGCGTGGTGGGCGCCGGTGCGTCCGGCGCAGGGCGCCGCGCCTGGTGGCGCTCCCCGGCGGCGTTGTGGACCGGTGTCGGCGTGGCGGCCGTCGTGGTCGGCGTCGCGGGCGCGCTGGCGGTCACCCGTGGGTTCGGCGGCGGGAGCGGGGGAGACGCCGACCTCGTCCCGGCACCGTCGTCGGTCGGCAACATGCAGCTCACCGTGCCGGACGAGACGCACGAGGTCACGCTCGAGGTGACCGCCACGGGCAAGGACGCGGGCAGGATCCCGGTCGGGATGCGGTACGACGGGCGCCTCGGCCCGGCCGGTCTGGCGGACTCGTTCCGCAGCGGCGAGGGCATCATGGAGACGGATCTCGACAAGATGTACACCGAGGTCGAGGTCCCGTGGAGCAAGACGATCACGGCGCAGGGCACGGTCGACGGTGCCAACATCACCCTGTCCGCCGAGGCGGGCTGGCAGGACCGGGCCGAGATGACCCTCGGGGACACCGACATCGCGGTCTCCTGCCGGATCCTGATCGACGGCGAGGTGGTCGTCGAGAAGGCGGGGCAGGTCAACGTGGGCTGCATGCTGCTGCCCGACGAGCTGCAGGCGATGGTCGACGAGATGCAGGAGGGGTACGCCGAGCAGAGTGCGGAGCAGCAGAAGGAGTACCAGGAGCAGATGGACAAGCTCCCCGAGCCCGGCACCCCGGAGTACGAGGAGTACCTGCGCACCTTGATGGACAAGGTCGGCGACGCCCAGAGGGGCAACGGCTGATGCCCCGGTCCACGCGCTACGCCGGGTCCCGCCCGTGATCGAGGCGCTGCGCGCGGGCGACCCCGCGCAGGCAGGCCCGTACCGTCTGCTGGGCCGGCTGGCCGCCGGCGGCATGGGCCAGGTGTACGTGGGGCGTTCCCGCGGCGGGCGCGTGGTCGCGGTCAAGGTGATCCACCCGGGCCTGGCCGGGGGTGACGAGTTCCGCGTGCGGTTCGCCCGCGAGGTGGAGGCCGCCCGGCTCGTCGGCGGCTATCACACCGCCGAGGTGGTCGACGCCGACGCCTACGCCGACCGGCCCTGGATGGCCACCGCCTACGTGCCCGGCCCGTCGCTGCACGACGCCGTCGCGCGGAACGGCGTGCTCGACGCCGAGGCGGTCCGGGCGCTCGGCGCGGGACTCGTGGGCGGCCTGGAGGCCATCCACGCCGCCGGCCTGGTGCACCGCGACCTCAAGCCGGCCAACGTGCTGCTGACGGCCGACGGCCCGCGCGTCATCGACTTCGGCATCGCGCGAGCCGTGGACGCGACGTCCGTGACGACGTCGGGCGACGTGCTCGGCACCGCCGCCTACATGTCGCCGGAGCAGGTGCGCGGACGGGAGGCCGAGCCGCCGTCGGACGTGTTCGCCCTGGGCTGCGTGCTGTTCTTCGCCGCGACGGGGCGCTCGCCCTTCGGGGGCGGCCCCACCGAGGCGATCGTGTACCGCGTGGTGCACGAGGACGCCGACCTGGGCGCGGTGCCGCCGGAGCTGCGGGGCCTGGTCGGGGACTGCCTCGCCAAGGACGCGGCGGACCGACCGACGACGGCGGAGGTGCTCGACGGGTTGCGCCCGGCGTCCGGTGCCGTGGCGCCGTGGCGGCTGCCGTCCGGCGTCGGACCGATGGTCGCCGAGCGTGCGCGGGAGCTGGGGGAGCTGCAGGCACGTGAGGTGCCCGCGGACACCGAGGTGGTCCGGGCCCCGGTCCCGGAGGGCGTCCGGGACGACGTCGGCCCGGCGCCGGGCGAAAGTTCCGGGGGAGGCGGCCGGGCCGGGGAGGAGGGGGCGTCCGCGGGAGCGGGCCGCCGCCCGGGTCGCCGGTGGATCGCGGCGGCCGCGACCGGGGCCGCCGTGGTGACCGCCGGTGTCTGGTGGACCGTCGCGCAGAGCGGTGTCCCGGCCGACGCCATGGAGAGCGGGACGTACAGCCTGAGCGGCGAGCGGCTCGGATCCGGGCCCGTGGACGCGCCGCACAGCGTGGAGCTCCAGATCACGACCCCGCGCCCCGGGGAGGTCGTGACCGTCACCTACAACGCCCTGGTGGTCGACTCCGACGACGGCGGCACGCAGCAGGGGCAGCAGGGCAACGGCAAGGGGTTCAAGGTCGTGACGCCCTGGACGGGGACCCTGCCTGTCGACTCGCAGCTGCAGACCCTCGCCCTGACCGCGCAGGGCGACGTCGAGGACATCACCTGCCGCATCGCCCTCGACGGCGCGCCCGCCGCCGAGGGCACCGAGTCATACACCTCGACCTGCGGGGTGCCCGTCGACATGTCGACCGTCCTGGACGGGCTGTTCTGACCGCAGACCTTGCCGGGCCGGGCCGATGCCGAACCACCGAGAGGACACCGAGCATGGAGCTGGAACCCCTGGGCGAACGTGACCCCCGGCAGCTGGGTCCCTACCACCTGCGCGGCCGCCTCCGGGCCGGCCGCGCCGGCATCGCCTACCTCGGCCGCTCGCCCGACGGGCTGTTCGCCGAGGTGACCGTGGTCAGCGAGCAGATCGCCTGGGACCCCAAGGTGCTCGCCCTCCTGTCCGACGCCGCCGACGCGGCCCGCCGGCTGCGCGCCCCGCACCTGCAGCGCGTCCGCGCCGCCGACCTGGGCGAGCGCACGCCCTGGACGGCCGCCGACTTCCTGCCCGGACCGTCGCTGCGCGAGGCCGTGGAGGACCACGGGCCGCTGCAGCCCGCCGCCGTCCGGAGCCTGGCCACCGCACTCGCGGACGCCCTCGACGCCGTGCACGCCGCCGGGCACGTGCACCGCGGCCTCGACCCGTCCACCGTGGTCCTCACCGCCGACGGCGCCGTCGTGACCGGGCTCGGCGTGGCCCGCGCCCTGGAAGCGGCCACGGTGACGCTCCCGCGCCTGGTGCCGGACGCCGTGGCCTACCTGGCGCCCGAGGTGGCGCGCGGCCTGGAGCCCGGGTCGCCCGCCGACGTCTTCGGCCTGGGGGCCGTGCTGACCTACGCCGCGACCGGGCACGGGCCGTTCGGGTCCGGGGCCTCGGCCGAGCTCGCGCGCAGGGTGCGCGACGACGAGCCCGACCTCGCGGGGCTGCCCGACGACCTGGTCGAGGTCGTCACCGCGTGCGTCCGCGCCGACCCGGGCCGCCGGCCCACACTGGCGGCGGTGCGGCGTCGGCTGGCGGCCGGGCCGGCGGGCTCGTGGGTGTTTCCGGACGGGCTGACGGGCGCGTTCGCGCAGTGGGCAGTGCTGGGACGCGGCCGGTCGGCGCCGCTGCCGCCCGCGATCCCCGCGGAGCCGACGGCGCCGCTGGCTCCCCAGGGCGGGCCGGGCCCGGGCTCGGGGACGGCCGCTACCCGGAAGCTGGACGTCGCGTTCGACGATCCCGGTACGGGCGGTGTCGACGACACCGAGAACGTGGGCGGACCGCCCACCGCGCCGGCCGGTGCCTCGTCCACCGGCGCGGGGCCCGCCGGTACGCCTACCAGTTCCGGGACCGGGGCTCCGGCCACACCGCCGCAGCCGGTGTCGATCCTGCCCAGGACCGCCGGCGACGACCACGGCTCCGGCGCGGGCCGGGGCGCCGGTCCGGGCGGTTCGCGCTTCTCCCCGCTGCTCCTGGTCGCCGTCGGCGTCGCGGTGGCCGCCCTCGTGTTCGCGGCGGTCACGGTCTGGCTCTAGGGCCGACCGCCGTCTCCCCGGGCGAGGCGGCCGAGCGCCGCGAGCGGGTACGGCGTCGTCCGGCTCTCCTGCTGGAACCGGCGATGGAAGTCGCCCACCACCGCGGCGACCGGCGCGTCGCGGAGCAGCAGCTCCGCGACGGCAGCCGGAACGTCCCTCGGGGCCACCCCCTTGGCGCAGTCCCGCACGAACGCCCGGCGTTCGTCGGGTCCGTACTCGTACACCGCGACGGCCAGCCAGTTCACCAGGTACGCCGCGGCATAGTCCCGGTCGTAGCCCTCGTGCTCGGCGAGGAAGACGGCCTCGTCCGGCGTCAGGTCGAAGCCGGAGGAGATCGCGAGACCGTAGTCAGCGAAGAACAGCCGATCGCCGTCCGTGAGGACGTTCTGGAAGTGGACGTCGAGGTGCAGCAGGCCGCGGGCGTTCATGAACGCGACGCCGGCCGCCAGCTCGGCGTCCACCATCGCGCACGCCTCCTCGGCGGCCTCGCCACCGACCCTGATCTGCTCGTCCAGCCAGGTGTGCAAGGTCTGCGGCACGTACTCCAGGAACAGCACGATGCTCGCCGAGGACTGCTCCAGGGCCTCGATCCGATCCCGGATCTGCGGGCCGCCGCCCCAGTAGGCGACGGCCCGTTCGACGTCGGCCAGCTCCTCGGGGAGCGGGTGGCCGCCGTCGGGCAGCACCCGCCAGTGGTACATCAGGGGGAAACCCTCGTGCTCGCCCGCGAGCACCCAGTCCGTCGTCAGGGCGTGTGCGGCCAGCTCCCGCCAGGCGCCGAACCCCGGTCCGCCGATGCTGCCGACGCCGAAGTGGCAGAAGTCCGGCAGGTCGAACAGGTTGGCCGTGGAGCCGGCGTGCTCCGGCAGCCGCTCGAGGTCGGTCAGGCGCACCTGCTTGACGAAGACCGGGGTGCCTTCGACCTCCAGCAGCCGGGTCGCCCCGCCGATGCCGGAACCGATCGGGGTGGCGGCGTCCAGCAGCTCGCGCAGCGCGCTGTCGCCGGTCCGCGACAGAGCCGCTGAGACGGCGGCGTGGGCCGCGAGGCGCGGGGCGCGGGACATGGCGGTCGACGGGTCGGTGGCCACGGGCCGTCAGCGGGTGCCGTAGCGGGCGACCATCGTGGTCACGGCGTCGTCGACGGCGCGGGCCGTCTCGGCGGCGTTCGGGTCCCAGCCGACGACGGTCAGGCGCGGCCAGAACGTGAAGTTCGAGATCATGCCCATGAACTGGGTGGTGGCGGCCACGGGGTCGGCGACGCGCGCGGTCCCGGCATCGTGCTCGGCCGCGAGATAGCGCCGCACCGCGTCGAAGAACGGCATCTTGCCGGCGTCGAAGTGGGTCGCGGCGAGCCCCGGGAAGCGCGGCATCTCGGCGATGACGATGCGGTACAGGCCCACCATCTCGGGGCGGGACATCAGCGCGGCGTACCGGCGGCCGTACTCCGCCAGCCCGCGGGCGAGGTCGCCGGGTGCCGGCTCGGGGCGCTCGTCGTCGCCGGCGTTCCAGTGCTCCTTGACCATCGCCTCGAACAGGCTGGCCTTGGTGGGGAACTGCTTGAACAGCGTGGCCTTGGACACCTCCGCGACCTCGGCGACCCGGGCCAGCGAGGTGCCGGCGTAGCCGCCCCCCAGGAACAGGCTGGTGGCGGCGGCGATGATCGCCGCGCGCTTCTGCTCCGCGAGCTGCTGGTGGTACGTCCCGGTGCCGGTCGCCATGGGCCCATCATGCCTCAGGCTGTGAGGTGAGTCGCTTGACTCACCTCTCCGGCGCTGCCTACCCTGGCCGAGACATGAGTCGAACGACTCACAACTAGACTCCCGACATGAAGGGCTCCGGCCGTGCAGCGATTCGAGGACAGGACAGTGGTCGTCACCGGCGCAGGGGGCGGCATGGGCGTCAGCCACGTGCGCGCCTTCCACGCCGAGGGGGCCAACGTGGTGATCGCGGACCGCGATGTCGAGCGGGGTGCGGCGCTCGCCGCCGAGCTGGGGGAGCGGGCCCTGCACGTGGCGCTCGACATCACCAGCGAGGCGCAGTGGGCCGCGGCGGTCACATCGGTGGAGGAGCGGTTCGGCCCCGTCTCCGTGCTGGTGAACAACGCGGGGATGCAGCAGTCGGCGGCGCCGATCGAGCACATGGACGCCGAGGCCTTCCGGCGCACGCTGGAGGTCAACGTGACCGGCCAGTTCCTCGGCATCCGCGCGGTGACGCCGTCCATGCGGCGTGCCGGCGGGGGCGCCGTCGTCAACATCTCCTCGACCATGGGCAACGTGGGCACGGCTTGTTACGCGGCGTACACCGCCAGCAAGTGGGCGGTGCGTGGCCTGACCCGGTCCGCCGCCCTGGAGCTGGGCCGCGACGGGATCCGCGTCAACTCGGTGCACCCCGGCGTCGTCTCGACGCCGTTGGTCAACTCGCCGGTCGCCGAGGGTGAGCGGCCCATCGCGGACCTCTACTCGCCCGAGCCCTTCGCCGTGCCGCGGCTGGGTGAGCCGGCCGAGCTCTCGCGGCTCGTGCTCTTCCTGAGCTCCGCGGAAGCCGCGTTCGCCACGGGCTCGGAGTACGTGCTCGACGGCGGCCTGCTGCTCGGGCCGGCGCTGCGCTACGAGCCCGGGGTCGAGGCCGAGATCGGCGCTGCGAACGAGAGCGAGGCCGCGTGATGGACGACGCCGTACGCCGGGCGGTCGAGATCACCCCGGCCGCCTCGACGCGGCAGCGGATCATCGACATCACCACGACGGGACGGCGGACCGGCCTGCCCCGGCGGATCGAGATCTTCTTCTACCACGTGGCCGGTCGCACCTACCTGTGCAGCGGCACGGTCGACCGCCCGAGCTGGTACGTGAACCTGGTGGCCGAGCCGGCGCTGACCTTTCACCTCAAGCACGGCGTGCGGGCGGACCTGCGGGCCACGGCGCGCCCGATCACCGAGGAGCGGGAGCGGCGTGCGGTGCTCACCGAGATCGTCGCCGACCTGAACCAGCCCGCCAACCCGGGGCATCTGGCCCAGCCCGTGGATCTCGAGGACTGGGTGCGCGACAGCCGGCTCGTCGAGGTGACGTTCCTGGACTGAGTGGGTGCGCGCGGCCGTAGATCGGCACCTCACGCTGCGGTCGGCAGTTGGCACCGAGATCGGTCCAGGCCTGTGCCGAACCCGGTGCCAACTGCCGACTCCGTGGCGCAAATTACCGATCTCGGACGAGTGATTGGCTCACCGTGCCCGCGGCGCGATGGTGGGCCAGTATGTCCGCATGGCGCACGCTCCCTCGCACGGTACGGCGGGTCCTGCCGCGCCGAAGACCACGTTCTTCCTGGTCATGATCCTGGTCTCGGCGCTGCTCGCGACGCTGGCCGGGCTCTGGCTGCTGTGGCCAGCGGGGACCGACGTGCCCGACCGGGTCCCGGCCCGCGCCGAGGGGACGTCGTTCGTGGACGTCACCGTGGCCGGTCTCGCGGACCCGGCCACGGGAGCCGTCCCGGTCGAGCTCGCGGACGGCACCACCTCCCGGATGCAGTCCCCGGGACCCTCGGTCCCGCTCGAGCCCGGGGACCGCATCACCGCCGTCGACATCTCGCAGGTCTCCCAGCCCGGCATCGACCCGCTCGTGTTCCTGGACTTCCAGCGCGAGCTACCCATCGCCCTGCTGGCGGTCGCCTACGCGCTGGTGGTGCTGCTCGTCGCGCGCTGGCGGGGGCTGGCGGCCATGGCCGGGCTGGGGCTGGCGTTCGTGGTGCTCCTGGGGTTCACGATGCCGGCCCTGCTGGCAGGGCAGAACGCGTTCGGCGTGGCGCTGGTGACGTCCTCCCTGATCATGTTCGTCACCCTGTACCTGGCGCACGGGTTGTCCGCGCGGACCTCCACCGCCCTGCTCGGCACGCTGGTCGGCCTGGCGCTGACGGCGGGCATCGCGGCCTGGGCCGCACGGGCCGCGCAGATCACCGGCACCACCGACGAGGCCTCCGCGTTCCTGCCGTCCAGCGCGCCCGGCGCGGACCTGCGGGGGATCGCGCTGTGCGGCATCGTGCTCGCCGGCATGGGGGTGCTCAACGACGTCACGATCACGCAGGCCTCGGCCGTGTGGGAGCTGCGCGGCGTCGCACCGACGGCGACCCGGGCCGAGCTGTTCACGAGCGCCATGCGGATCGGGCGCGACCACATCGCCTCGACCGTCTACACGATCGCCTTCGCGTACGTGGGCGCCGCCCTGCCGCTGCTGATGATGGTCTGGCTCGTCGACCAGTCGCCGGCCACCGCCCTGACCTCGGGAGAGATCGCCGAGGAGGTGGTCCGCACCCTCGTCGGCTCCATCGGCCTCGTGCTCGCCATCCCGGTCACCACGGCCATCGCGACGCTCACCGTCCCGGGGCCGACGGCGGAACCGGCGGACGGCCCGGGCCTCGAGCCGTCGTCGGACCCGGAGCTGATGGCGCCCGTCTCGGAGGCCTGGGCCGCCGAGGCGCGTACCCCGGGTTCCTGAGCGGCGGGGCCGGTCCCGGCACGACGTCGGCTCGCTCACCCCGTCGTGCCGGAGACTGTCCTGGACAGAGAGGACGCACCATGCGCGCAGTAGTTTTCGACGAGTTCGGCGGTCCCGAGGTGCTGCACCTCGGCGAGGTCCCGGAGCCGCAGGCCGGATCCGGGCAGGTCCGGGTGCGGGTCGAGGCGGTGGCCCTCAACCCCTTCGACGGCAAGGTTCGCTCGGGAGCCATGGAGTCCGCGTTTCGCACGCGCCTGCCGGGGTCGCCCGGGCTGGAGGCGGCCGGCGTCGTCGACCAGGTGGGGCCCGACGTCGCCGGGGTGGCTCCGGGCGACCGCGTCACCGGATGGACCAGCCGCGGCGCGGCGGAGCTCGCCCTGCTGAAGCTGTGGGCGCCCGTGCCCGACGGGCTCGCCGTCACCCAGGCCGCCGCGCTGCCTGTGGCCGGCGAGGCCGCGCGGCGCTCGCTGCGGATCCTGCGCCCGACCGCGGGCGAGACGCTGCTGGTGCACGGGGCCAGCGGCGTCATCGGCTCGCTGGTGACCCAGCTCGCGGTGGCGGCGGGCGTGCGCGTGATCGGCACGGCGTCGCCCGACAACCAGGACCGGGTCGCGGGTCTGGGCGCCACGCCCACCACCTACGGCCCGGGACTGGTGGACCGCGTCCGAGCGCTCGCCCCCGCCGTCGACGCCGTGCTCGACACCAGCGGCCGCGGCGTCCTCCCCGACAGCATCGAGCTGCGGGGCGGCACCGACCGCGTGCTGACCCTCGCGGACGACGCGGCCCACGGGCTGGGCGTCGAGTTCACCGAGCGGTCCGAGCCGTCGGCCGACGACCTCGCCGACCTGATCGGCGCCGTCGTCCGCGGTGACGTGTCGGTGCCCGTCGCGCACGTGCTTCCACTCACGGAGGCGGCCCGGGCCCAGGCCCTGGTCGACGGCGGGCGCTCCGGCGGCAAGGTCGTGCTCGTGCCCTGACGTCTCGGTTTCCTCCGTGGGGCCCATCCGTAGTGACCCATGGGGTACTTTGGGTCACTACGGAGGTGCGTATGCCCAGACCAACCATCCCGGACCGCCGGGAGACCCTGCTCGACGTCGCCGAACGGCTCGTGCTCGACCGCGGCTTCGACGCCATGTCCGTCCAGTCCGTGGCCGACGCCGCGGGCGTGAGCAAGGGCGGCGTCTACCGCGAGTTCGCGGGCAAGCACGAGCTGCTCGACGCCGTGCTGCAACGCTCGACCGCCCGGCTCGGCGACCGCGTGGACGCGCTGACGGCGCACCTGCCGCGCCCGGTGCCGCTCAGCGCGCTGTACCGCGCGGGCGTCGAGGCGCTGCTGGACGACCCGCTGATGTCCGCCGCCGTGCTCGACGACCGCGCCGTGCTCGGCGACCACGTGCGCGCCGTCGGCCCGGACCGGTACCGCGCCCGGTTCCGCTGGATCACGGGGCACATCGAGGAGCTCAGGGCCGCCGGGCAGGTGCGCGCCGACGTCGACCCGGAGGCGGTCTCGCTCGCGCTCTCCAGCGTGACGATCGGGCTGCTGTCGGCGTCGGCGCTGATCGGGCCGCTGACGTCCGACCAGCTCCGGGCCGCGCTCGGGGTGGTCGCGGAGCTGGTGCGGGTGGGGATCGACGGCGGGCGGGGTGGGGCCGGGACGATCCCTGACGAGGAGGAGCGATGACCGAGACGTTCGACGAGGTGCGCGACCTGACCGTGGCGGGCGGACCGGTCCGCTTCTACAGCAGCGGGCGGGCCGACGCACCGCCGGTCCTGCTGCTGCACGGCGCGATGCTCGACACCGCCGAGCTCGACTGGATGCACGTGGCACCCGCCCTGGCCGAGCACTTCCGGGTGCTGGCGATCGACCTGCCGCGGCACGGCGGCAGCCGCCCCTGGCCGGGACGGGTGGACCAGGGGCTGCTGCAGCGGATCGTGATCGGGCTGCTCGACCAGCTCGGTATCGAGCGGACGGCACTCGTCGGCCTGTCCATGGGCGGCGGTGTCTCGATCGGCACCGCGCTCGACCACCCGGAGCGCGTCAGCTCCGCGGTGCTGCTCGCGCCGGGCGGGCTGGGTGCGCGGCGTCCGGCGCAGTTCCTCACCTGGCTGTCCACGCGGACGCCCGGCGTCCTGCGCGCGACGACCGCGTGGCTGGCCCGGTCGCCCCGCGCGGTGCGCCGGTCGTTCGAGGACAACCTCCAGCACGGCGCCGGGACGCCGGGCGTCGAGCGCGCCGTCGAGCTCGCGCAGCGCGAGGCGGAGCAGAAGTATCGGCACCGCGAGCCCGCGCTCGACGACTGGCAGGCGCTGTCGTTCGGCCCGTGGGCGATGCGGACGGACTTCCTCCCGGAGCTGCACCGGATGGCGGTGCCGACGCTCTGGGTGCGGGGGTCGGCCGATCCGCTGGTGCTCCAGCCGGAGCTCGACGCCGCCGTGGCCGCCGTGCCGGGTGCGCGGATGGAGGTGCTGCCCGACGCCGGCCACGTGTCCACGCTGGACCAGCCGGACCGGGTCGCGGCGCTGGTCCGGGAATTCCTGACCGAGCACGCGGGGACGCCGGAGCCGGGCCGCTGACCCTGGCGGGCGCCGCGCGGCCGCGGGGAGTGCGCTTCTACCCAGCGATCTGGCCCGAAACGAGGGCCGTCACGGGCCGATTGGCTGGGTAGAAGCGCACTCCACGCAGCGGGTGGCTTCGCGGACCAGGCCCTCGATCTCGGCGGTCAGCAGGGTGCCGCCGTCGAGACCCATGGTGTCGAAGCCGCCGACCAGCTCCAGCGACACCAGCCCGTGCACGCGATACCAGATGGCCAGCGCCAGCCGCAGTGCACCGGGCGGGGTCTCCGGCGGGGCCCCGAGCGTCCGGCCCCACCGGGACAGCTCCGCGTCGAGGCCTTGCCGCGTGCCGGACTCTCGCCCCGTGCCGGATCCGAGGGTGCGGCCAGTGCTGCCCGCGGTACCCGCGCCGCCAGTGCTGCCAGTGCTGCCAGTGCTGCCAGTGCTGCCCGCGCCGCCCGCGCCGTCCCGCTCCAGTTCCTCGAGCGCCGTGACCAGCGCGAGCATGCTCTGGGTGATCGGGCCCACGTGCTTCAGGGGGTCCACCGCCTCGCGCCGGACGCCGGTGAAGAGCATCGCGTACCGGCGCGGGTGCTCCAGTGCCCAGCGGCGCCACGCGTGGGCGATCGCGGAGACCCGGTCGGCGGCGGGGCGGTCCGACGTCGCGCCCGCCGCGGCCTCCACGGCGGTGCCGAGGCCGGTGTACCCGGCCAGGACCAGGGCGTCGAGCAGCGCCTCACGCGAGGCGAAGTAGTGGTAGAGCGCGGGCGGCGTCATGCCCATCGCCTTGCTCACCGAAGCGATCGACAGGCCGTGCGCGCCGCCGGTGTCGACGAGCTCCAGGGCCCGCTCCACGATCTCGTCGACCGTCTGCCGGCGGAGGCGCTCGCGGCGGGTCGGGGGCCGCGTCGTCGCGGGCCGGGTGTCGACGTCGTCCACTGGCATGCCGTGAGCCTAGTGCTCCGTCGCACTGAGGTTCTGTTCAGACCGCGAGCTCGTGCCCGTAGGAGCGGGCTTGAAACGTTGCAGCATCGTGGCTTGAACAGAACCTCAGAGGGCCGACCCGTGCGACCTCGGCAACGGGTCACCAGCCGGCCTGGCACGATGGCGCACATGAAGGCTGACCCCCGGCCACACGCCGCACCGCCCGCCGCCGCGGGAGGCACCCGCACCTGGTTCGTCACCGGCGCGAGTCGCGGTCTCGGACGCGCCGTGACCGCGGCCGCCCTGGAGCGCGGCGACCGCGTGGCGGCCACCGCACGCGACCTGGCGACCCTCGACAAGCTCGTGGCCGAGCACGGCGACGCCGTCCTGCCGCTGCGTCTCGACGTGACCGACCCGGACCAGGCCCGGGTGGCCGTGCGGACGGCGGCCGATGAGCTGGGCCGCCTCGACGTCGTGGTGAACAACGCGGGCTACGGGTTGTTCGGCACCGTCGAGGAGATCACGCCCGAGCAGCTCCGGGCGCAGCTCGACGTCAACCTCTTCGGCGTGCTGCACGTGACCCAGGCGGCGCTCCCGGTCCTGCGCGCCCAGGGCGCGGGGCACATCGTGCAGGTGTCCAGCTCCAGCGGCGTCGCGGCCTGGCCGGGTCTCGGCGGGTACAGCGCCTCGAAGTGGGCGCTCGAAGGGCTGTCGGAGTCGCTGGCCCAGGAGGTGGCGGGGTTCGGCATCCACGTGACGCTCGTCGAGCCGGGGCCCGTGGACACCGGGTGGCGCGGCGCATCGGCGGTGCGCGCGGCGGAGCTCCCGGCGTACGACGCGCTGCGCGCGGCCGCCTGGCACCCGCCGGGCTCGTCGTCCCCGGCGGACGTCGCTCAGGTGATCCTCGCCGTGGTCGACGCCGACGAGCCGCCGCTGCGGATCCTGGTCGGCGACCTCGCCGTCGACGCCGTGCTGCCGATCACCCAGGAGCGCATCACCGCCTGGCGCGGCTGGGAGGACCTGGGCCGGTCAGCGGGCTGACGCCACCCCGCGCGGCACCCAGGTCACAGGAACGCCCAGCCCAGCACCCCCGCGACGAGCACGACCGCCCAGGGCGGCGCCGACCACCGGGTCAGTGCGACGAACGCGGCGATCGCGAGCGCCAGCGCCACGACCGGGCTGGACGCGCCCAGCACGCCCTGCGTGAACACCGGGTCGTAGAGCGCGGCGGCCAGCAGCCCGACGACGCCGGCGTTCACGCCGGCCAGGGCCCGCCGGGCGCGGGGTGCGCCGCGCAGCCGCTCCCAGAACGGCAGCCCGCCCACCACGAGCAGGGCCGACGGCAGGAAGATCGCGACGAGCGCGATCGCGGCGCCCGCCACGCCGGACGGGCCGGACGTCGTGACCGCGCCGAGGTAGGCGGCGAACGTGAACAGCGGGCCGGGCACGGCCTGCGCCGCCCCGTACCCCGCCAGGAACTGGTCGTGCCCGACCAGCCCCGACGGCACGAGCTCGGCCTGGAGCAGCGGCAGCACCACGTGCCCGCCGCCGAACACGAGCGACCCGGCACGGTAGAAGACGTCGACGAGCCGGGCCACGCCGCCGTCGGTCGCCGCGGCCAGCAGGGGCAGTGCCACGAGCAGTGTGCCGAACGCGACCAGGCAGGCCACCGCGGCGCCCCGGCCGACGCGGACCGGGAACGGTTCGGCGGTGCCGTCGTCGGACAGGGAGCCGAGCCAGGCGAGGCCGGCCACGCCGGCCAGGGCGATCACCCCGACCTGGCCCAGCGCGACGGGGATCCCGGCGACCGTCGGCAGCAGGAGCGTGATGACGGCCGCCCCGGCGGCGATGGTCGCGCGCCGCGCGTCCGGGGTCAGGGTGCGGGTCATGCCGAGCACGGCCTGCGCGACGACGGCGACGGCCGCCGCCTTGAGGCCGCCGATCCACCCGGCACCGGCGCCGTCCCCGAACGCGGTGACGCCGTAGGCGAAGGCGACCATGAGCACCGCCGAGGGCAGCGTGAACCCGGCCCACGCCGCCAGCAGCCCGCGCACGCCCGCGCGTTGCAGGCCGATCGCCATGCCGACCTGGCTGGAAGCCGGGCCGGGCAGGAACTGGCACAGCGCCACGACGTCGGCGTAGGCCTGGTCGCCGAGCCACTTGCGGCGCACGACGAACGCGTCGCGGAAGTAGCCGAGGTGGGCCACCGGCCCGCCGAACGACGTCAGGCCCAGGCGCAGGAACGCGACGAACACCTCGCCGGCGGTTCCGGGGCCGGCCGGCGCGGGCACGGGGGAGCGGGAGGTCATCAGCGGGCGCGCCAGCCCGGCAGCAGCCGGTCCAGGACGTCGGCCAGGGGCATGGACTCGCCGTCCTTGCCGCCCGCGCCGAGCGTCAGGGGCGGACGGCGCGCCTCGGGCCGGACGCCGCGCATGCGGTCGAGCAGGCGCAGGGGTGCGGTGAGCACGTAGAAGTCGCCGGTCGTGCTGACTCCGGCGCTGCGGTCGACGCGCAGGTACCAGCCGCGCAGCCCGGTGCGGGCCGTGCCGCGCCCGCCGTAGCCCTGGACCACGAGGTCCTCCGGCTCGAGGCCTGCGGCCTGCGCGGCGGCGGCGAACTCGTGCAGCATCGTCTCGGCGCGGGCATGCTCGGCGTCCTGTCGCGCCGCGAGCCGGTCGGCCTGGACCCGGACCGCCTCGGCGCGCTGTCGCGCCCACTCGTCGTCACGCATGCGCGCAGTCTCGCACTCCTGGGTGACGTCGGGGTGCGCCTTCCTGCGGTTCGGGCGGCACGGACGACCCTGGCCCGCTCAGGCCCCGGCGCCCACCGGGGGCGGGCACACCGTGTCGCCCTCGACGGGTAGGCACGGGACCGTGAGCTGCCGCGCGGGGCCGTCGTCGAGCAGGTCGAGCAGGAGGTGGACGGCGGCGCGGCCCAGGCCCTCGCGGGGGAGCGTGAATCGGGTCCAGTCCCGGGTGCTCACGAGCTCGGCGTCGGCGCCGCGGGCCGACAGCGGCGGGGACGGCTCGCCGAGCAGGACGACGGAGAGGTCCGCGGGAATCCGTACCCCGGCGCGGACGGCGACCTGCTCCAGCGCTGCGATCGTCCGGTCGTTCTCGCCGGGGTCGACCAGCAGGGCGGTCACGCCGTCGGCGCGCCAGGTGGTCAGCAGCATCGTCAGGGGCCCGCTCAGCAGGTCGAGGACCTGGTCGACGGGCGGCGACGAGCCGACCGGGAGCACGTGCACCGGCTGGTCCGGCAGGCCGGCGTCGGCCACGCCCGCCCGGAAGCCGGCCTCGCGGTCCCGGGTCGGCTCCTGGTCGTCGTCCGGCCGCAGGTAGGCCAGGCGGCGGTGCCCCAGGCCGGTCAGGCGGAGCACGAGGTCCCGGGTGGCGGTCCCGTAGTCCGGGGCCACGTAGGACAGCTCGACGCCGGGGAGCTCACGGCGTCCGACGAATACGAAGGGGAAGTCGTCGCGGACCAGCTCGGCGAGGTCCGCGTGGTCGACCTGACGGCCGAGCAGCACGCAGCCGTCGGCGACCTTGAGCCGGTTGATGCCGTCGGAGTAGATGCGGCGCGGGCCGGGGGTGACGGAGCTGAACAGCAGCAGGTCGTACCCGACCTCGGCGGTGGCCCGCTCGACGCCGAGCAGGAACGGGTAGTAGAAGTCGCGCTGGTCGGTGGGGAAGACCGACTCGAACGTGTACAGGCCGAGGATATGGTTGCGCCCGCCCTTGAGGCTGCGCGCCGCGGTGTTGACCGAGTAGCCGAGCCGCGTGGCGGCGTCGAGCACGGCGGTGCGCGTGTGCTCGGCCACCTGCTCGCTCCCGTGGCCGCCGCTGATCACCAGGGATACGGTCGCCTGCGAGACCCCGGCCGCGCGCGCGATGTCCACCTGTGTGGCACGTCGTCGTGGACTCATCGGTCGCTCCTCTGGTGCTCTGCAAGGGGCCGAACACCGGGCCCTAATTCACATTAACTACCGGCAAATACCACGTTATTGACCGATCTACGGACCCGTCAAGCGGCCGGGACCGGCCTGCGCCCAAGTTCACCCCTTGCCAGGCAAGAATCATCCTGGACGAGCGATCGATCGCGTGATCTTACGTCGATCCGACCGGTTCTGTCGGCCTTTCTGCCTGCCCGGACGGCGGCCGGACGGCGACCCGCTGGCGGGGGCCGTACGGGCGGGCATCAGCCCTCGGCGTCCTGGCGCCGCTCATGTGTGAGCAGGGTGATCACGACTGCCACGGCGACCCCCACGACGGTGTCGATGGCACGGTCGCTGACCAGCCCGGACACCGGGACGGGGTGTGCCAGGTGCGTCATCGACAGGGCGAGCGGCGTGATGAACAGCATGGCGACCGCGTAGTTGCGGCCCACGTAGAGCTCGGCGCCGGCCTGCAGCAGCGCGGCGACCGCGATGACCACCAGCGGCGGCGGCGCGGCGGCCAGCAGGACCCACGCGATGACCACGCCCACGAGCGTGCCCGCCAGACGCTGGGCCGCGCGCAGGAGCCGGCCGGAGGCGTCGGGCGCCGACATCGGTACGACCGCCGCCACCATGGCCCAGTAGGGGTGCCCGACCGCCGTGGCGACCGCGCCCGCGACGGCGACGCCGGCGGCGTAGCGCACCAGGTAGTGGGAGAGGGGCCACTCGGGGCCGGGTGCCGGGGTCGGCGTGAGGGCAGGGGCCGGCTCGAACCGCGTGAAGCACGCCGTCAGCACGAGCGCGAACAGGACGGCGGCGACCGCGACGGCCAGGGCGACCGGGAGCTGTTCGGGCCCGGCGGGCACCGACGAGCAGGCGCCCAGTGCGAACACGGGGAACAGCGGCCCGGGCGGGTGCCAGCGCAGCCGGTGGGACACGATCGCGACGCCGGTGGCCCAGAGCGCGGCGACGGGCACCACGAGCCAGCCGGTGCCGGGGACGGCCGAGCCCAGGACGGCGAGCAGCGTGCCGGCCAGCACCGACGCCACCAGCACGGCGCCGGCCTGGACCTGCGACACCAGGCGCGGCCGGATGGGCACGGTGCGGCCGAACAGGCTGGTGAACGCGCCGAACGTCGCGTAGAGCGACCACTCCAGGTGCCCCGTGGCCCACAGGACCAGCATCGGTACGGCCACTGACGTCGCCGCCCGGAGTGCCACCGGGAGCTCCCCGCCGTACGGCCCGACGTGCACCATCCGGCGCAGGTGGGGGAGCAGGGGGCGCGAACTCATGACCTTTGCATCTTCCCACGCGGCGGGGTAGGGAAGACCCCACGCACGTCCGGAGGACAACCGCATGGGCCCCACGTGTCGCTCTGACCAGGATGGACAGATGACCGAACCCGCATCACCCACCTTGCTCACAGCCCCGCCGCTGCGCACCGCCGCGGCGGGCGGCTTCGCGCTCGCCGTCCTGGCAGGCATCGCCGAGACCGCCGTCGCCGTCTCCTCGGTCGTCGCTCGGCAGGGGGCCGACGGCGCCCTGCTCACACAGGCCGGCGTGCGTGGGCTGATCTTCGCCGCTGCGCTGGCCTGCGCCTGGAACCTCGCCCGCGGCCGAAGGTGGGCATGGTGGGCCCTGCTGCTCGGGCTCGGCGTCGTCGGCCTCGGCTCGATGCTGCTGCCCATGGCCGCCCTGCTGGCGGACGGCGCCTCCTGGTCGACCGTCTTCGAGGGCGACGTCTCGCCGGCCTTCCCCGTGATCCGAGCGCTGCACATCCTGTTCGTCCTGGCGGGCGTCGGACTGGCGCTGCACCCAGCGGTCCGCGCGAGCCTGGGCGCAGGCGCCCGGGACCGCCAGCCGTACTGACCCGGCACCTGCTGCGCGCGGGCTGAGCCGACCAGGCACCTGCTGCCAGAACCGGCCTGGCCCTGGCAGCAGGTGCATGGTCGGCTCAGCCGGCCGGTGTCCCGGCCGGCACCGGAGCCGTCGCGACGTCGAAGACGTGCCCGGCTGCCGCGTGGGGGGCTACTGCGTGCCCGACGGCCGCATGCGGGGCGCGGCTACCGCCGCAGGAAGTCGGTCACCACGGCAAGGAACTCGTCCGGGGCCTCGTCGTGCACCATGTGGCCCACGCGGATCTCGACGAGCCGGCCGTGGGCCACACCGTCCGTGAGCTCCGCGAGGTCGGCCTGGTCCACGTTGCTCGTCGGGCCGCCCGCGACCACGAGCACGGGCGCTTCGATCCTGAGCGCGTCGTCCCACCAGGCCGGGTCGGGGTCGCCGCGCTGGGCGCGCAGCGCGTTGACGAGCGGCCAGTCGAACGGGACGGGGTGGTCCGGTTCGTCGAACGGCTCGAACCGCGGCCCGCCCGGCCGGGGCGGGGCGGCGTCCTCGAGGACGAGGCGGGTGACGGGGGCCATGGTCGCATCGGTGGCGTCCGCCTCGGCGGCGGCCGGTGAGGCGGCGTTCAGGGCGGTGGTGACGAGAGCAGCGGTGACGGCGCCCATCGAGTGCCCGACGATCGCGAGGCCCCCCGCGGCGGTGATGCCGAGCGTGGCGCAGAACGCGAGGGTGTCGGCAGTCATCAGCTCGTACGAGTACTGCCCGGGCCGCTCGCTCTCGCCGTGGCCCCGTGCGTCGGGGGCCAGGACCCGGTAGCCGAGCGCCGCCAGGTCGTCGAGCAGGGGATCCCACGACAGCGAGCTCTCCCCGAGGGCGTGCAGCAGGAGCAGAACCGGGGCGGCGGGGTCCCCGGCCTCGCGGTAGGCGAGGCGTAGGCGGGCGGGTGCGCCGACCGTGTCCGGGACGGTGCCGGCGCCCGGGGTGGCCGGGTCTTCCGCCCGCGAGACGGGTGCGTGCTCGACGTCGACGTGCCGGACCGGGTGCTGCGCTGCGGTGGTCATCCGCGCAAGTATGCCGAGCCTGCCGACCTCCTGTGACCAGCGGGAACAACGCAGCGCGAAAATCCGCTGACCGCGTACGGGTGCGCCCGTTACGGTCGGGCGTCGCTGACGCACCGGACGGAGGTGAGACGCGTGAGCAGCAACAAGAAGAACCGCACCCGGCACAAGCACGCACTCCCGGCCCACGCCGTGCGGGAGCGCGCCGAGCACGCCCGGTCGGGCGCGGCCGGTGTGCACACCGACCAGCAGACCCGGGCCTACCGCACCGGCGCCACCAACCGTGTGGGATCACGCTCGGCCCGAGTCCGCGCCGCGATCCGAGCCGACCTGCGCTGACCGCGCCGGGGCTGCCCACCGAAGTGCGCTTCTACCCAGCCATTGGGCCCGAAACCACCGGGAGTTCTGCTCCTGATGACTGGGGAGAAGCGCACTTCCAGCCTGGCGCCGGGCCACGCCCCGTCAGTGGTCGTGGGGCGCGCCCGCCACCACCGGGGTCGCACCCGGGCGGGACCACTGCACGGCCGGGCGGCCGCCGGACCAGCTGTTGCCGGTGCCGTCCTCGTCCGTGCGCCAGAACCAGCCCGGGACCTTGCCCTCCGGCCAGCCGTCGGGCGAGTCCTGCCAGGACTCCAGGCGGCCGCGCGCCGTCATGTCGAGCAGCGCCAGCGCCGGCATCGTGGCCTCGGCACCGCGCCCCGTCACGGAGTTGGTCAGGTACACCCGGTAACCCTGGCGCAGGAAGCACAGCCAGGTGCCGAACTCGCCGCCGCCCAGCACGTCCTCCGTCGTCGCCAGCACCGAGTACCAGTGCCGCGGGTACCCCATGAACTCCACGAACGGCGCGAGCTCCCCGTACGGCGCCTTCGCGACGACCGCGAACGAGACGCCGCGCGCGTTCAGGTACGCCGGGTCCTGCACCGCGAAGTACGTCAGCGTGCAGCCCTCGCACTGGTTCTCGAACGGCTCGCCCGCGTGCCACATGTGCTTGTAGACGACCAGCTCCTCGCGGCCGGCGAACAGGTCCAGCAGCGTGGCCTCACCGTCCGGCCCGACGACGACGGCGGCCGCGTCGACCTCCGTCATCGGCAGCCGGCGCCGCGCCGCCGCGATCGCGTCGCCCTCGTGGGTGTGGGCCTTCTCCCGCACGAGCAGCTCGTCGCGGGCGGCCTGCCAGGTGGCGTGGTCGACGACGGGCGGCACGGCGGGCTCGTCGGCGACGCCGCCCGGGTCGGCGTGGTGCGGGTGTGTCGCGGTCATGGTGCGCTCCTTGTCCGAGGGGACGTGTCCCTGGGTAGACGACGGGCCGCGCCGAAGGTCATCGGCCGGTCCCACCAGGACGACGAACGGCCCCGCCCCCGAACGACACCGCCCCCCCCGAACAACACCCCCGAACGACGCCCGCCCGCCCCGCTCGGTGCGCCTAGGGTGGCCCGCATGCGCATCGCCGTCCTCGACGACTACCAGCAGGCCGCCCACCGCCTCGCCGACTGGGACAGCCTCGGCGCCGACGTCACCTTCCACGCCGAGCACCTCGCCGACCCCGCGGCGCTCGCGGCGGCGGTCGCGGGGTGCGACGTCGTCGTCGCCATGCGGGAGCGGACGCCGTTCGACGCCGCCACGCTCGACCTGCTGCCCGACCTGCGGCTCCTGGTGACGACCGGCCGCGCCAACGCCTCGATCAACCTGGCGGCGGCCGCCGCGCGGGGTGTGGTGGTGTGCGGCACGGACTCCCCGTCGTCGGCCACACCGGAGCTGACCTGGGCGCTGATCCTGGCCGTGGCGCGGCACCTGCCGCAGGAGGACGCGCGCCTGCGCGCGGGCGGCTGGCAGCACACGATCGGCACGGACCTGGCCGGCCGCACGCTCGGCGTGGTGGGCCTCGGCCGGCTGGGCACGCAGGTCGCGCGCGTCGGCGCGGCGTTCGGCATGGACGTCGTGGCCTGGAGCACCAACCTGGACCCGGACGTCGCGGCCGAGCGCGGCGCGCGGGCCGTGCCCAAGGACGAGCTGTTCTCGACGTCGGACGTCGTGACCGTGCACTACAAGCTGAGCCCGCGCAGCGTCGGCGTGGTGGGGCGGACGGACCTGGACCGGATGAAGCCGACGGCGATCCTGGTCAACACGTCCCGTGGACCCCTGGTGGACACCGCCGCGCTCCTGGACGCCCTGCACGCCGGCCGGATCGGCGGCGCCGGCCTGGACGTGTACGACGTCGAGCCCCTCCCCGCCGACGACCCGCTGCGCTCGGCCCCGCGCACCGTGCTGACGCCGCACCTCGGGTACGTCACCGAGGGCACGTACGCCACGTTCTTCCCGCAGGTGGTCGAGGGCATCGCGGCCTGGGCGGCGGGGAGCCCGGTGCGGCTGCTCGGCTGACCGGACGGCGCGGCCCGCCTGGCGGCGCCTCCTACCGCAGCGCCGCCGAGACGATCTCCAGGGCCTCGGCCCGCCCGAGGCCCAGCGCGTGCGCCGTGGCGGCGTACTGCGCGGCGGCGTCCCGGGCCAGGGCGAGTCGCTGGTCGCCCGCCGCACTGACGAAGGTTCCCGCACGGCCGCGCGTCTCGACGAGCCCGGCCGCCTCCAGCTCGCGGTACGCGCGCGCGACGGTGTTGACGGCGATGCCCAGGTCGGCGGCGAGCGCCCGCACGGTCGGCAGGCGGGCGCCGACGGGCAGGGTCCGGTCCGCCATCTGCTGCGCGAGCCCGGTGCGCACCTGCTCGAACGGCGGGACGGGGGAGTCGGCGTCGATGCTGATCACGCCCGCCACAGTACAAGCGCGGAGCGGCTGCGACCGGCCGAACGGGTGGGGTCGGTCCGGCCGGCCCGTTCGCACGACGCGGAGCCCGGTCCGGGCCGGACGGCGGTGGCTCGGCCCCGCCGGGCGAGCCTTCAGGACGACCGGACCGCGCGGGTGCCGCGGCGGTCGATCGTGGGGCTTCGCATCGTGGTGAAACGCGCGGTTCCCGGGGGTCGCCTCTCCCACCCCGCGGTGGTAGACATGTACGACATATGCGGAACATGGCTCTAGGGGGGAACCGTGGCTGAGGCGTACGAGATCAAGGGTGAGGACGGGACCGTGCTGGAGGTGCTCGCCGCCGACGACGAGCCGCGGGGCGAGGCGGCGGAGCCCTACACCGCTCCGGAACCGGCTGAGACGCCCGAACCGGCCGAGGACCCGGAGCCCTCCGTCGAGCCCACCGCCACGGTGAGCATCGCGTCGCGCGCGTCCTGGGGTGCGCGGTACCCGGACGGCGACCTGACGCTGACCGGCCCCGCCGTCGAGGTCTGGGTGCACCACTCGGTCACCGCGCAGCTCCCGTCCGACGCCACCGTCGCCGCCGAGGCGGAGCAGATGCGGGCCCTGGAGAGCGTGGGCCAGACCCGGTTCGGCACCGGCATCTCGTACAACGTCGTGATCTTCCCGTCCGGCCGGGCCTACCAGGGCGTGAGCTGGAACCGCCGCGGCACCCACACGGGCGGGCGCAACAGCACCTCGCGGTCCATCTGCTTCGCCGGCAACTACGAGGCCAACAGCCCTACGGCCGCCCAGATCTCGACCGCGGCCGCGATCTACGGGTACGGCAAGGACCGCTGGTGGACCCAGGGCGCGCCGCTCGGCGGCCACCGCGACGTCTCGCAGACCGCCTGCCCGGGCCGCAACCTCTACGCGCGGCTCGACGACATCCGCGCGGGCGAGGGCTCGACGCCGCCCAGCCCGGGGGAGCCTGGCGGCCTGATCGTCGACGGCTTCTGGGGCTCGTCCACCACCCGCCGCCTCCAGCAGGAGCTCGGCACCCCGGTCGACGGCGTCGTCTCGTCGCAGAGCGTGGCCTGGCGCGACGTGAACCCCGGCCTGACCACGGGCTGGCGCTGGGTCCCCGACGCCCAGGGCTCCCGCGTGATCGCGGCCCTGCAGCGCAAGATCGGCATGGCGTCGGGCGACCGGGACGGAAAGATCGGCCCGCAGACCATCCGCGCCCTCCAGCGCTACCTCGGCACGCGGGTCGACGGCGTCATCTCGCGCGAGTCCAGCGCCGTCATGGCCCTGCAGCGCCGGCTCAACCAGGGCCGCGTCTAGCAAGCGGGGAGACCAGGCCGAGTCCGGGCCGGTCGACGACCTCGCCCGGCGATCACGGCTAGTCTCGCGTCCATGACCGACGCCGCCCAGCGCCCCGCACCCGACCAGCCCGCCGGCCGCCCCGCGCCCGACCCGATCCCGCTCGGCTCCGCGCCCCGGCCCGCCCTCGGCGCCGACCTCGAGGCCCGGATCCGCGCGACGCTCGCGGACGAGGTCGGCGGCCAGGCGCTGGGGCTGGACCGGGCGCCGATCACGGCGGAGCTCGACGGCGCCGACATCACGTCCGCCGTCATCGACCTGTCGGGCGTCGTCGTGCGTCTGCCCGAGGCCGCCACCCAGCCCGCCCGGCCCACCTACCCCGCACAAGCGGCCCAGGCCGCCCAGCCCGGGTCCGGCGACGAGCGCTGGCGCCCCGAGGTGGTCCGGCGGGAGCCCGGGAACCTGCACCACCTGCGCCTGGACGCCCACCAGCTCGTCGCGGTCGACCTGCCCGTGGACATCACCGCGGAACTGACGGACCTGCGGTTCGACTGGGTCGAGGGAGCCGACGGCCGCGTCGGCATCCAGCCCGTCGAGCCCGACGCCGACCACCCGGTGTCCGGCCACGCCCGCATCGCCGTCGACAAGGCCGGCCTGGTCGCGACGGTGCGCGGCGTGGCCGCCGTCGTACTGCAGCAGCAGGGGATCACGCTGACGGCGCTGGACCTCGACGTCGTCTCGCAGGGGCCGCGGGCGGCCACGTTCCGGATCGACGCCGCCATCAAGAAGGGCGTCTTCCTGTCGGCCCGGGTGCAGGCCACCGCCTCGGTCAGCATCGACGAGAACCTGGTGCTCGCGGTGCGCGACGTGCGGCTGAACAGCGGCAACCCGATCGTCGCGGCGCTGCTCGGCACCGTGCGCGGCAAGGTCGAGGCCGCCACGAGCCGCGACATCGACCTCGCCGAGAAGCTGCCGGACGGCGTCCGCATCGCCGACGTCCGCCTGGACGTGGGCGCACAGCTCGTGGCCAGCGCGCGCCTCGCCTGAGCCGGAGGTGCAGCGCAGGGTGCGGGAGCGGAGCCTGGCGGGCCCGACGCCGTCGCGCGGCCCCGGCCGGGGTAGTTTGGGCGCATGTCCGTGAGCGCTCAGACCGGCCCGTCCACCAGGACCGGCCCCACCAGCGGCCAGCGTGGTGGGTACGCCAAGGGCCGTGCGACGCAGCAGGAGATCATCCGCACGGCGATCCTCGTGTTCGCCGACGTCGGTTTCCACGGCGCCTCCCTGCGGGACATCGCGGCCCGGGTCGGCATCTCGCACCCGGGCCTGCTGCACCACTTCCCGAACAAGGCCGCCCTGCTGGAGGCCGTGCTGGAGTACCGCGACGCGGTGGACGAGCAGTCCTTCCAGGAGGACCTCGAGCGCGGCTCGGACTACTTCGAGGCGATGCTGCACCTCGTGGAGCGCAACCGGCTGCGCCGTCCGCTGGTCGAGCTGTTCGCGGGCCTGTCCACGGAGGCGACGTCGCCGGACCACCCCGCGCACGAGTACTTCCGCCGTCGCTACCAGCGCGTGCTGGACGAGCAGTCCCGGCTCCTGCGGGAGCGGGCCGTGCGGGGCGGCCTCGCGCCCGGCGTGGACCCGGACCAGGCGGCCCGCACCGTGGTGGCGCTCATGGACGGGCTGCAGGTGCAGTGGCTGCTGTCCCTGGACCGGCCCGCCGCCGAGCGCGTGGACATGGCCGCCGACCTGCGCGGTTACCTGGACCTCATCCTTCGCTGACCTGGTCTCGCGCTGAGAGCGCGGGGCCGGCGCCGGGCTCCGGCCGAGCCCGGCGCCGGCCCCTTGCCGAGCCCGGCGCCGAAGACGTCAGCCGTTCGCCTCGGCCAGCAGCGCCGTGAGGCCGGCGCGGTCGAACCCGCCCATGCCGAAGTCGGCGATGACCGTGAGCGGCATGTCGCCGATCATCCCGAGCATGTCGTCGGCCACGCCGCCGCCGTGCACCAGGGCCTCGATCCGCGGCCCGACGACGGGGTGGCCCATCGCCTCGGCCACGGTGGACAGCGGCTCCAGCGGCAGGCGCACGTCCTCGCCGTCGACCACGACGGTGGCCGAGCCGCGCAGGTCCCGCGACGACGCGCCGACGGCGACCTCGAACTCGCCGCCCTCGACCACCCAGCGGCGCAGCGCGGGGTGCCAGTAGGCCAGGTCGCGACCCGTGAGGTCGAGCGTGACCTCGCGGGACTCGCCCGGCGCGAGGTTGACCTTCGCGAAGGCCTTGAGCTCGCGCTCGGGGCGCTGCACCTGCGAGGCCGGGTCGGCCACGTAGGCCTGCACCACCTCGGCGCCCGCGCGGTCGCCGGTGTTGGTCACGGTCACGCGCACGCGCACCGCGGCCTCGTCGTCCGCCACGGCGTCCGTACGGAGCACCTCGGCGGCGACGCCGGAGTAGGCGAACGTGGTGTACGACAGGCCGTGCCCGAAGGGGTAGGCGACGTCCGCCCGCCGCGCGTCGTACCAGCGGTAGCCCACCAGGAGGCCCTCGCCGTACCGCACGTGGCCCAGCTCGCCCGGGAAGTTGCCGTAGGACGGGTTGTCCTCCAGCCGCAGCGGGATCGTCTCGGCCAGACGCCCGGCCGGGTTCACCGCGCCGAGCAGCACGTCGACGACGCCGGAGCCGCCCGCCTGGCCGCCGAGCCAGCCCTCGACCACGGCCGGGGCGAGGTGCTGCCAGCCGGCCACCGAGACGGCCGAACCGTTCGCCAGCACGACGACGACGCGGGGGCTGACCGCCGCGACCGCCTCCAGCAGCGCGAGCTGCTCGGCCGGCAGGTCCAGGTGCGCTCGGTCGAAGCCCTCGGACTCGTACGAGGCGGGCAGCCCCAGGAACACCAGCACGGTCCCGGCGGCGCCGGCCACCGCTACGGCCTCGTCGCGCAGGGCGGTGGCATCCGTGCCGGAGCCGGCGTCGGCGCCGTCGACCGTGTAGCCCGCCGCGAACGGCACCTCGGCGCCCGTCGCGGCGCGCAGCGCCGACAGCGCGTCGTCCAGCCGGGTGGGGTTGACCTGGGAGGAACCTGCGCCCTGGTAGCGCGGCGTCCGGGCCAGCTCGCCGATCACGGCGACCCCCTCGCCCGAGGCGAGCGGCAGCAGCGGGGTGCCCGCGCGCCGGTCGAGGTCGTCGGGACCCGGCGAGGTCTCGGCCGGCCCGGCCACCGGATCGTTCTTCAGGAGCACCGTTCCCGCGGCCGCCGCCTCGCGGGCCAGGGCGTGGTGGGCGTCGGCGTCGAAGCCCTCACCGGAGGCCCGCGCGGCGTCCAGCGCGGGCAGCGAGCGCGCCACCAGGCCCAGCACGCGGCGGGCGGCGACGTCGACCACGGCCTCGTCGAGCTCGCCGGCGCGGACGGCGGCGACCACCTCGGCGTCGGTCCGGCCGCCGGTGGCGGGCATCTCCAGGTCGAGCCCGGCGGCCACGGCGGCGACCCGGTCGCGCACGGCGCCCCAGTCGGAGACCACGAGACCCGTGAAGCCCCACTCGTCGCGCAGCACCTCGGTCAGCAGCCAGTGGTTCTGCGAGGCGTAGACGTCGTTGATCTTGTTGTACGAGCACATCACGGTCCACGGCTGCGCGCGCTTGACCACGCGCTCGAACCCGGGCAGGTAGATCTCGCGCAGGGTGCGCTCGTCGACGTCGGCCGAGACGCGCATGCGGTCGGCCTCCTGGTTGTTGGCCGCGAAGTGCTTGAGCGAGGTGCCGACGCCCTGGGACTGGATGCCGGCCACGAGGGCCGCGCCGAGCTCGCCCGAGATCACCGGGTCCTCCGAGAGGTACTCGAAGTTGCGCCCGTTCAGGGGCGAGCGCTTGATGTTGATGCCGGGGCCGAGCAGCACGGCGACGTCGTTGGCGCGCGTCTCGCGGCCCAGCGCCTCGCCCACGCGACGCAGCAGGGCGGGGTCCCAGGTGGAGCCGAGCGTGGCCGCCGGCGGGAAGCAGGTGGCGGGCACCGACGTGCCGAGCCCCAGGTGGTCGGGGGACTCGGCCTGCTTGCGCAGGCCGTGCGGGCCGTCGGTGACCATGACGCCTGGAACGGTGACCTCGGGCCGGTCGACGGGCTGGGTGGTCCAGAAGTCCAGGCCTGACAGCAGCGAGGCCTTCTCCTCCAGCGTGAGGGCGGCCAGCGCGTGCTCGACGTCGAACACGCGGCTGCCCGCCGAGGGCGAGATCTGGGGCGATCCCGCGGCTGTCCGGGCCTCGGTGGTCTCCTCGATGGTCATGGGTGCGCTCCTTAGCCTGGTCTCTTGCGTTGCAAACCTACCGAGTGGTAGAAATTCAAAAACTACCACCCGGTAGCCGTTGGGAACAGCGGCCCGCCGGGAGCCCGACCAGCCGGGGCAGAGCTGCCCCACCCAGGAGTCCTCCATGGCAACCCTCGATGCGCGTCCCGCGCAGCACGACCCCACCGTCGCCGCGCCCCGCCGCGCGGGCGGTACCGGCCTCGTCATCGCCTACGTGGCCGCGTTCTTCGCGCTCTACGTGGCGCTCCTGACCCCGGTGATCAGCACGCTGGCGCTGCGCGTCAGCGCCCTGTCCACGCCGGAGTCCCGTGCGGCCGACCTGGCGCTGGTGACCGGTGTCGGCGCGTTCTTCGCGTTCGTGGCGAACCCGCTCGCGGGTGCGCTGTCCGACCGCACCACGTCCCGCCTCGGCATGCGCCGCCCCTGGCTGCTGTGGGGCGTGCTGCTCGGCTCGGCCGGTATCGCGGTCATCGCGCTCGCGCCCAACATCGCCGTGGTCGCGATCGGCTGGGCCGTCGCGCAGACGGCGTTCAACGGCACGCAGGCCGCCCTCCAGGCCCTGCTGCCGGACCAGGTCTCCGAGCGCCTGCGCGCCCGCGTCTCCGGCTGGCTGGGCATCGCGCAGAACTTCGCGCCGCTGGCCGGCATCGCCATCGCGGCCTGGCTGACGGCGGCCGGCGCCGGCTCGGTGTGGCTGTTCCTGCTGCCCACGGCGCTGGCCATCGTGGGCGTTCTGGCCCTGGTCGCCGTCCTGAAGGACCGCCGCCTGGACCCCGCCGACGTCGAGCCGTTCCACCTGGGCCGCTTCCTCGCCGGGTTCTGGGTCTCGCCGCGCAAGCACCCCGACTTCGGCTGGGCCTTCACGGGCCGGTTCCTGCTGCTGTTCGGCTTCGCGCTCTACAACAGCTACCAGGTCTACTTCCTGCAGGACCGGTTCGGCATGGACGAGCCGACGGCGCTCGGCTGGCAGCTGCGCCTGATGGTGCTCCAGGCCGCCGTGCTGCTGCTGGCCGGCTCGGCGGGCGGCGCGCTGTCGGACCGCACCGGCCGGCGCAAGGTCTTCGTCATCGTCTCCACCGTGCTGGCGGGCGCGGGCCTGCTCGTCTTCGCCTTCGCAGGCGCGCCCGAGCACCTGTACGTGGGCGCCGGCCTGTTCGGCGCGGGACTGGGCGCGTACTTCGCCGTCGACCTGGCGCTCGTCACCGACGTGCTGCCCAACAAGGACACCGAGGCCGCCAAGAACATGGGCGTCTTCAACATCGCCAACGCCCTGCCGCAGTCGCTCGCCCCGGCCATGGCCCCGGCGCTGCTCGCGATCGGCCCGGCCTCCGGGGCGGGCGGCAACTACACCGCGCTGTTCCTGGTGGGCGCGCTGGTGGCCGTCGTCGGCGCCGTGAGCACCATGTTCATCCGGGGTGCGCGGTGACGGCGGGCGCGGAGGCCTACCGCGACCCCGCGCTGCCCGTCGCCGAGCGGGTCGCCGACCTGCTGGGGCGCATGACCCTGGCCGAGAAGGCCGGGCAGATGTTCCAGACCATGGTCGAGGTCGGCCCGGGCGGCAGCCTCGCCGACGCGCCGTCCGACCACGGCATGCCGGGCACGTCCGACCTGGTCGTGGAGCGGCACCTGACGCATCTCAACGTGCTCGCCGCGCCGCCGACCGCCCGCGAGTTCGCCGTCTGGCACAACCGCCTGCAGCGGCTCGCCGTGGACACCCGGCTGGGTATCCCCGTGACCGTGGCTTCCGACCCGCGGCACTCGTTCACCGACAACCCGGGCGCCGCCCTGCTGTCGGGGCCGTTCTCGCAGTGGCCAGAGACCCTGGGCCTGGCCGCGACCCGCGACGAGCGGCTCGTCGAGGAGCACGGCGACGCCGCCCGCCAGGAGTACCTCGCCGTCGGCATCCGGACGGCGCTGCACCCGCAGGTCGACCTCGTCACCGAGCCGCGCTGGGCCCGCGGCGGGGGCACCTTCGGCGAGGACGCCGACCTCACCGGGCGCCTCGGCGCCGCCTACGTACGCGGCCTGCAGGCGGGCGGCGATGTCGCGCGTGCCGCCGGGCTGGACGGCAACTTCGGGCCGGCGAGCGTCTCCACGATGACGAAGCACTTCCCGGGCGGCGGCCCGCAGCTCGACGGCGAGGACCCGCACTTCGCCTACGGCCGCGAGCAGGTCTACCCCGGCGACCAGTTCGACCTGCACCTGGAGCCGTTCAAGGCCCTGCTCGCCGCCGGGACCCGCCAGATGATGCCGTACTACGGCATGCCGGTGGGGCTCCGCGCGGACCTCGGCTCCGGGCCCGAGGACGTCGAGCAGGTCGGGTTCGGGTTCAACCGCGGCGTGCTGACCCGGCTGCTGCGCGAGCACCTCGGCTTCGACGGCATCATCTGCACCGACTGGGGCCTGGTGACCGACGCCCGGATGTTCGGCCTCCCGTTCCCGGCCCGCGCCTGGGGCGTGGAGCACCTCAGCCCCCTGGAGCGGGTCGCGAAGATCCTGGACGCCGGCGCCGACCAGCTCGGCGGCGAGGCCTGCCCCGAGCACGTGATCGAGCTCGTCGGGTCCGGCCGGGTGCCCGAGGAGCGGATCGACGCCTCCGTGCGGCGCCTGCTGGCCGAGAAGTTCGAGCTCGGGCTGTTCGACGAGCACCGGTACGTGGACGAGGACGCCGCCGCCGTCGTCGTCGGGCGGGCCGACCTGGTCGCCGCCGGGCGACGGGCGCAGTCCCGCTCGGTGACGGTGCTGCGCAACGCGGGGCCCGGGGGAGCGGGGGTCCTTCCGCTCGAGCCGGGCGTGCGCCTGTATGCGGAGGGCGTGCCGGACGGCGAGGTGTCCGGCTTCCGGCGGGTCGCCACACCGGTGGAGGCGGACGTCGCGTTGCTGCGCCTCGAGGCGCCGTTCGAGGAGCGCGGTCCGGGCTTCGAGAGCTTCTTCCACGCGGGGTCGCTCGAGTTCGCCGACGACGTCGTGGCGCACGTCGCCGAGGTGGCCGCCGCGGTACCCACCGTGGTGGACGTGCACCTGGACCGGCCGGCGATCCTCACGCCCCTGCTGCCGCACGCGGACACCCTGGTCGTCACGTTCGGCGTGGGCACGCCCGCGCTGCTCGACGCGCTGACCGGGGCGGTGCCGCCCGAGGGGCGCCTGCCGTTCGACCTGCCGCGGTCCGCCGTGGCGGTCGAGGCGTCCCGCAGCGACGTCCCGTTCGACACCGCGGACCCGCTGTTCCGCTTCGGTGCCGGGGAGGGGTTGGGCGCGGAGGACGGCGCGGCGGCGTGACGGGGAGGAGACCCTCAACCTCGACCCGAGGCTGAGCCGCGGGCAACTCTCAACTTCAGGTTGAACCTGAGGCCCGCGGTGTCCGGCCCTGCGACAGCCGCCACGGGCGGGGGGGGGGGGGGGGGGGGGGGGGGGGGCGCGCCGGCCCCCCCCCCCCCCCCCAAAAAGCCACCCCCCCACCACCACAACCACCACCCAACCCCCACCCCCCCCCA
>NZ_JBIRYI010000006.1:104366-147461 GCF_044389675.1 Promicromonospora kroppenstedtii
GCAGTTTCGGGTGGTCGGTAGTTACGGGTGGTCGGTAGAAGGTCAGGTGGTCGGCCGCTCGAGCTGCCGACCACCTGACCTTCTGCCGACCGCCCGACGTTCTACCGACCATCGCGACGCCGGGAGCCCCGGTCAGAACGGGTTGGTGACGTACGTGCGGTTCAGGGGCTCCGGGATGCGGAAGTAGCTCGCCGACAGGCCCGCCGGGTCCGTCGCCAGGGCGCCTCGGCCGGGGACGTCGTCGCCGTCGTCCCAGCCCCACGGCGCGTTCGCGGAGTTCTGCGTGCACGAGATGCCCCCGTCGCCGCACGAGCCGGAGGCGTCGCCCGCGAACGTGCCGGCGCTCGCGAAGAGCTGGGAGTCGTCGCGCTGCGCCCACAGGCCGCCCGGCGCGTGGACGTCAACGAGGCGGTAGGACACGTCCCGGTCGTCCGGGTGCTCGGGCACCTCGGCCCGGCCGGCCGGGTAGTAGATGACGCCGTCGCCCTTGATGTCGTAGCCGGGTCGCGCCTTGAGCCCGTGGCCCTTGGCCTCCTGGGCGGTGACCGGGTGGCTCAGGCCGTCGTGCGGGCTGGTCGCCATCTGCAGCGTGCCGTCGATGGTCTCGGCGCCCGCCGCCCACGTGCTGTCCTGCGGGGTGTACGAGTAGAAGTCGCTGTGCGCCACGGTGACGGCGCCGCGGAGCACCCCGTAGGCCGAGCCGTCCTTCTGGACGGCGACCATGACGCCCTCGGCGTCGTTCTCGTGCTCGGTGTCGAAGATCGAGTCCGACCAGTCGCGCGGGTGGAAGAACATGTACGTCACGAACCAGTGGCTCGACGTCTCCATGACCGAGTAGTAGGCGGTGGCGGCCAGCGGGTGGCTGCCCGTGTTCTCCCAGTTGTTGCGGGCGTCTCTGTCGCCGTCGAAGTCGTAGGCCGCGAGGTAGTCCGAGCGGCCGCCCAGGGCATTGGTGCCGGTCTGGTCCACGTCCTGGTAGTGGATGGGCGCCCAGCGCTGCGCCAGGTCGGCATTGCTCACGGCCGCCACGGCGGCGGGCGCAGCGGGTACGGGTGCGGCGGAAGCGGCGGGCACGGCCGCAGCGGTGCCCGCCGCCGCGATGCCCAGGGCGACCACGGCCGCCGTCGTGCCCGCGGCGAGCGTGCGGGTGCGTGCGGGGGTCGGCGTGCGGGGGTGCGTCAGTGCAGGTCCAGGCATGTTTCCCTCGTCCCGTTCGATCCGGCAGGTGGGTGTACGAGGGAAGGCTTCACCCCATGCGTTGCCGTAGGGCGACCGCCGCATGGCGGCGGGATGACGAGTTCTGGCCCAGCAGGTCGTCCGCGAGCTGCGCGGCCTGCCGCCGCAGGTCCGGCACCGACGTGCACTCCCACTCCAGGCCGCGCCGCGCCAGCCCCATGGCGCGCAGCCGCGGGTGCCCGACGCCGGCGGTGTCGACCAGGGCGGCGTCCGCGGTCAGGTCGAGACCGGTGCCGAGGCGGTGGAGCCGCACCAGGCCGCGCGCCAGCAGCGCGTCCACCAGCGGGTTCCAGCCCGGGGAGGTCAGGGCCGGCAGCCCGGTGGCGCCCACGACCAGGTCGAACGTGACGGTGTCCCAGCCGGCGCCCCGGACCTCGTCCACGGTGCCCAGGGTGAGCACGCCGTCGGCGAGCAGCTGGTCGACGTGGCTGCGCATCGCGTACGACATGCGGTGCCGCACGTTCTCCCACGAACGCGCGTGCTCGCGCTGGAACGTCGCCTGCTCCTCGGGCGTGAGCCGGGCCCAGATCGGGTTGACCTGCGGGCGGATGGCGTCGATCACCGCGCGCCAGTCGCGCCCCGCCGCCCGCTCGTCCGCGACGTGCCGCCGTACCTGGTCGACGGCGCCCACGAGCGTGCCCGCCGACGTGCCGGCCGGCCTGCCGGCGAGGTCGACCCGGACGGCAGGCGGCAGCGGGTCCTCGGCGTGCGCCGCGGGCAGGACGCCGCCCCGGGAGACGGCGGTGAACGTCGCCTCGGGCAGCAGGGCGTGCAGGTGCGCGACGACGTCGAGCGTCGTCAGGCCCGTGCCCACGACCAGGACCCGGCGCGCTCCGGCGGCGCGGGCGTCGAGGCCCGGCGACCACGGGTCGGCGACGTACCGGTCGCCCCACGGCTCGTACTCCGGCAGCCGCACGGGCGGCGGGGTGCCGAGCGCGAGGACGGCGTCGTCGGCGTGCAGGGTGCCGCCGTCGGCGAGGGTGAGCAGGACGCCGGGCGCATCCGCTGTGCCAGGGCTCTTTGCAGTGCCGTCCCCGACCCCTGCGTCGTCCCCGACCTCCGTGACGTCCACCACCGTGCCCCGCACGTGCCGCACCTCGGACCCCGCGGGGACCGGGACGGACCCGAGCAGCTCGGTGAGGTACCGGCCGAAGTCGGCGCGCTGCAGGAACGTGCCCGGTTCCGCGGGTACCCCGGCGCTCGCGCACCAGCGCAACAGGTGCTCGGGGTCGTCGTCGAGCGCGCTGAGGCGCGCGACCACCGCGTTGAGGGTGTGCCGGGGGTCGGTGGTCCGGTAGGGGAGGCCGCGGCCGGGTGTCTCCGCGGGATCGACCAGCACGACCCGTACGGACCGCTCGGGCCCGAAGGGCGCGGCCGCACGCAGGAGGTGGGCCGAGAGGATGACGCCGGCGGCGCCGCCGCCGATCACGGCGATGGTCCGCTGCATGGCCCGAGGATAACGGTTGCGACCAGACAGATGTATTACCGCGCATGGGACATGAGGTACATTCCGGCTAAAAGACGTGGAGCGCGCCCCGTCGCGCCCAGAACCCGGGGAGCCATGACAGTCACGACGACCACCCGGTCGGAGCGCCTGACCGACCTCGCGGGCCTGACCGACCTCACGCCGCTGAGCGAGACCACGAGCAGCCCAGACCCCGCCAAGGTGTACGAACGGCTGCGCGCCCGCTGGGGCAACGTCGCGCCCGTGCTCCTGGAGCCGGGCGTGCCCGCCTGGCTCGTGCTGGGGCACCGGGAGCTGGTCACGGTGCTGCGCAACGAGAGCCTGTTCTCGCGCGACGCGCGCAACTGGGGCCTGTTCACGGACGGCACCGTCCGCGCCGACAGCGGCATCGGCGGCGTGCTCGCGCCGCGCGACGGCATCTACTACGTGGACGGCGCCCGCCACCGGCACCTGCGGAGGCTGGTCGACGACGCGTTCGAGAGCGTCGACGAGCACCGCCTGAAGTCCACGGTGGAGTACTGGTGCGACCTGGCGCTGGACCGCGTGCTGGCCCAGGGCGAGGCCGACCTCGTCAGCGACTACGCGCGGGCCGTCCCGCTGCTGGTGATGTCCACCATGTTCGGGCTCGACCCGGAACAGGCCCGTGCGATGCTCGGCCACTCGCGGCGCGTCTTCCAGGCGAAGGGCGCGGCGGGCCTCGAGTCGCTCAACGCACAGCGCGCGCTCATCTCGGACCTGATCGCCGAGCGTCGCAGGACGCCGTCCGACGACCTGACCTCCGCGATCCTGCGCCACCCCAGCGCGCCCACCGACCTGGACGCGCAGAGCGCCGTGTCGGCGACCCTCATCCTGGGCAGCGAGTTCGAGGTCGGGTGGATCACGCAGGCGCTCCGCATGCGGCTCACCGACCCGCGGTTCGACGGCCGCTCGGGCGGGCGGCTCTCGGCGTCCGACACGCTGGAGGCGGTGCTCGGATCGACGCCGCCCGCGCCGAACGCGGCGCCCCGCTTCGCCCTGGCCGACACGACGCTCGGGGACCGCGCGATCGCTGCGGGCGACGCCGTGGTACCCGGCATCCTCGGCGCCAGCGCCGAGTCGCGCGGCGGCGAGGACGACATCTGGCTGGAGTCGGGCAACCTCTCCTACCTCACGTGGGGCGCCGGCCCGCACGCCTGCCCGGCGCGCCGCCCGGCCACGGTGATCGCGCGGATCGCCGTGGACGCCGCACTGCGCCGCCTCGGCGGGGTGTCGCTCACCGTGCCGCCCGAGTCGCTGCGTTCGGCCGGCACGCTCTGGTCGTCGGTGGCGCGAGAGCTGCCGGTGCGGTTCGAGGTGCCCCGGCCCGTCAGACCGGCGCGCTGATCGCGTGGATCTCCGGGACGACCACGTCCCACACGGCGCGCGGCGGGTACTGGTGCCCCACCCCGGGCAGCAGCACGAACCGCGCGCCCTCGACCGCCGCGGCCAGCGCCGCGCCGTGCTCCGGCGGGAACAGCGGGTCCGCGTCACCGTGCACCACCAGTGTGGGCACCGCGACGTCGGCGAGCGAGCCCCGCACCGGGCGGCTCTCGACCAGGTAGTGGTTGGCCGCGGCGGCAGGGTCGATCGACCGCCGCACCACCCGCCGGGCGGTGGCCAGCGCCGCCGGCTCGTCGTACTCCGGGCCGGCGAAGGCCCGCTCCGCCGCCACCAGGTAGCGGACGACGGCCTCCGGGTCGCCCCAGTCGGGGTCCGGAGGCGGGTCGTCGAACTGCTCCCGTGCCTGCGCCGTCGGACCGGGCAGCTGCGCGCCCGGCACCTTCGTGACCGGGCTCGTGGAGATCAGCGTGAGTGACGCGACCCGGAGCGGGTGCTCGATCGCCGTCTGCTGCGCGATGCCGCCGCCCATCGACACCCCGACAAGGTGCGCCTGCCCGATCCCCAGTGCGTCCAACAGCCGCACCGGGTCCAGGGCCAGGTCGTCCCCGGTGTACGACGGTGCCCCGGGCGGGTCGGTCCGGGAGCGTCCCGTGTCGCGGTGGTCGTAGCGGACGACGAACCGTCCGCCGTCAGCCAGTGCCCGGCAGAAGTCCGGGTGCCACCAGTCCATGGCGCCCGCGATGCCGCCGATCAGGAGGATGGCCGGGTCGGCCGGGTCGCCGAAGGTCTCGACGCACAGCAACGCGCCCGGTACGTCGACAAGGGTCTCTGTCATGGAGGGCCGACGACGGGACGGTTCCGAACTCATCGCTCCGCTTCGGACGGGTACCGACCGACCGGTACGCACCAGACCGCTCGGCCGCACCCGGGTGCTCGGACGAGCCCCAGCGCTCAGACGAACGCCAGCACCAGCGCGACCACGGCGAGCGCCGCCGCACCACCCGCACCGACCCACGCGACCACGATGTTCCGCCGGCCCGTCTCCTGCGCGGCGTCGAACTCGGCACGCAGCGTCTCGAACTCCCGGTGTGCCGCCTCGATCTCGGCCCGGGCGGCCGCGAGCTGCGCGTCGGACCGCGCCACGGTGGCCAGGGCGCTCGCTGCCTCGGCGCGCGCCGCGGCCGCGTCCGCGCGGGCGGCACCGGCGTCCTCCCGGGCGGCGGCGGCCTCGCGGCGGGCGGCCGCGGCCTCGGCCCCCGCGTGGTCGGCCGTGGCCAGCGCGGACGCGACCAGCGCGACGGCGTCGTCGGGCGACTGCGTCAACGGCTGGGTGGCGAAGGGCTCGGCGGGCTCCGCATAGGCGGCCTCCGGTACCGGCGCGGCCGGCGCGCCCGGCCCGGTCGGGTCCGGCCCCGCGACCTGCGGGACACGCCCCGGGACCTCGGCCCGGGAGAGCTGGCTGCGGACCTCGGCCTTGAGGTCGGACAGGAAGGGCCCCAGGCCGCGGGCCTTGCGCTCCTTGGCGGAGGCGTGCCGGGGGACACCGCCCGCGGGGACGTCGAGGGCGCTGGTGTCGTGGTCGGTCGCCATGGGTGTGAAAGGTACACGGGCCGCGCCGCGTCCTGCGGGTACGGTGCTGGTGTGCAGCTCACCCGCCCTGACCTCGCCCGTGTCCTGGAGCGTTCCCTGGCCGCCCGGCCCGTGGCCGACGTCGGCTGGCTGGCCGCGCCGCCGCCGCGCGCCCGTGTGCTGCGCGAGCGGATGGACCTGGAGCCGGGCGCGTCGCTCACGTCGACCGCCGACGCCCTGTTCGGCTGGGCCGTGCACCGTGGGGCCGGGCTGACGATCGCCCCGACCGGACCGGTCGACGTCGGGGTGACCGTGGTGCAGGCCGTGCACGTGGGGCCGCTGTGGTTCACCGCCCCGTGCCGGGTGGTCGACGTCGTCCGGGAGACCGACGAGGCCGGGTTCACCTACGCGACGCTGCCGCATCACCCGGAGACGGGCGTGGAGTCCTTCCGCGTGCGGCGCGCGGGGGAAGGCCTCGTCTTCGAGATCCACGCCGTGGCGCGACACGACTTCTGGGGCTCCCGGGCCGTCCCGCCGGCTGCCCACCGCGTCCAGGACCGCGTGACGCGCGGCTACCTGGACGCGGCCCGCGAGCTCAGCCGCGCGGCTCGTCCAGGAACTCGCTGATCAGCTTCGTCACCTCGTCGGGACGCTCCAGGTTCGGCAGGTGACCCGCCCAGCCGAGCTGGGTGTGCCGGGCGCCGGCGATCTGCCCGGCCAGATGGTTCGCGATGGCGCGGAAGTGGTCGAGGTCCTGACCGCCGGAGACGACCAGCGTGCGGGCCGTGATCGCCGCCAGGTCGATCTGGGGGCCCGGCTCCTGGTTGATGTCGTCGCCCGCCGCGAGCTGTACCTCGAAGGCGTGGCGTTGCATGGTGCGCACCAGCTCGCGGGCGTCGTCGTCCGCGTCGGGTCCCAGCCAGGTCGCCACGTTCAGCTCGGTGGCGCCCTCGACGTCGCCGGCCTCCAGGAGCGCGTCCTCGCGGCGGGCGAACCGCTGCACCGAACGGGTGGGCGGCAGGTCGAAGGCGGAGTTGACGAGCACGAGGTGCGACACGAGGTCGGGCCACTCGGAGGCCACCTGGAGCGCGACCTCTCCGCCCGCCGACGCCGCGACGATCGCCACGGGGCGATCGCCGAGCGAGTCGAGCAGCGCCTTGACGTCGCTCGCGTTGTCGAACCGCGCGCTGGTCAGGGGTGTGTCCCCGTAGCCGCGCAGGTCGCAGCGGACGACGCGGTGGTGCTGGGCCAGGGGAGCCCGCTGCGGTTCCCACATGCGGGAGTCGGCGACGCCGGCGTGCAGGAGCAGGACGGCGGGGCCGGAGCCGGTGGAGTCATGGCTGAGGATCATCCGCCGACCGTAACGGCGGTCCTTCGGCCATGGCCAACGCATTCGATGGACTCCGGTCCGGGCGACGGATATACTCGAACACATGTACGAATCCACGGAAGGTCAGGCGCTCGGCCGGCCCGTCGCGCAGCCGGTGTCCTCGCCGGTCGACGCGGCGTTCGCCGCGCTGCTGGACGAGCTGTTCACCGGCCCCCGGGTCACCTACGCGCCGGTCCTGGAGGAGCCGACGTACTACGGCGGGCACCGCCGAGAGCCCCGGCCCCGGCGCTTCGTGCTGCGCGCCGGCACCGACCTCGACGATCCTCGTTAGTTCCTTGTCAGACGCTAGTTCCTGATCAGACCACGAACCCGAGCACCGCGGCCACCACGGCCAGCGCGATGCCGACGAAGGCGAGCGTGGTGGCCGTGGCCGCCTTCTTCGTCGCGGCGTCCGCGACCTGCTGGGCCGCCGACGCCGCGGCCGCGGCCTCCTTGGCGGCCGACGTCGCCGAGTCCGCCGCGGCGCGGGCCGCGTCCAGGTCGGTGCGCAGGGTGCTGTTCGTCGCGGTGAGCTCGTCGACGTGTCCCTGGAGCCGGCTCGCCTCCTCCTGCGCGGAGGTCGCGGCCTGCGCGGTGGCGGCGGTCTGCGCGGCCGCCTGCTCGTCGAGCCGCTCGCGCACCTCCGCGCGGACCTCGTCCAGCGCCGTCGCCTGGGCCTTCTCCTGTGCGATGCCTCGCTTGGCGACCAGCTCTCGCAGCTCGGCGCCCTGCTCCTTGAGCGAGACCATGAGGTCGGCGCGGACCTCCTCCGGGGTCAGCGGCTTGTCGGGCTTGGCGAGGTAGGCGTCGGCCCAGGTGCGGCGCGACTTGCTCCGCCCGGAGCCGGAGCCTTCCACGACGGCGTCCTTCTCCTGCTCGGTCAGGCGGTCGAGCGCCTCGGCCGCCGCCTTGACGGCGGGCGGCGTCTCGACCGGTGCCTTGGTGCCCTTGGGCGTCTTTGCCTCGGGTGTCATCGTTGTGCTGGCCCCCTGTGGTGTCGCGGCGGCTGCCACGGCTGCGGCGTAGTCGGCGTCCTCGGTGCCGGTCGAGGCCGACTCCGGGATCTTGATGGGCTTGTTCAGCAGAGCCCGGAGGCGGTCCATGCGCTCGGTCTTCTCGCCGCCCTCGTCCCGAGGCGCGTCGCTGTCACTGCTCATGGGGGAAACGTACTGCTCTGCCCGTTGTAGGTCGACTACCTCGGCGGGAGTGGCGCGCCAGTCGCGCGTGTTGGTGCTTTGATTTCCGAGGTTCTGTTCAAGCCACGATGTTGCAACGTTTCAAGCCCGTTCCTGCGGGCATGAGCTCGTGGTCTGAACAGAACCTCAGGAGAGAACGGTGACGCGCGCGTCGTTCTGTGGTCCTGAACGCGTCTCACCCTCGGCATCACACAACGGTTCCGACGCCCGGAGCGTGCCTCAGAGGCGGGCGCCCCGCCGGACGACGACGGGCGAGCCGTCCGCGACGAAGGCCGAGAACGGCTCGGCGCCCAGGCTCTCGGCGAAGGCCTGGCCGTACACCGCCGCGACGTCGCACGCCAGCACGGCGTCGCCGGCCTGGCGGACCTGCCAGCTCGGGTGCTCGACGCGGTACTCCACGGTGCCGCCGCCACGCTGCGCGGCGTAGCCCCAGTAGTGCTCGGTGACGTACTCCTCCTGGGAGCCCGCCACGAGCGGCTCCGCGGCTCCGCGAACCGTGGCGGCGACGCGGTGCCAGGCGCCGGCGTCGCGCCACGCGTACTCGACCAGGCCGCCCGGCGTGACCTCGCCGTCGTGCAGGTCGATCCGGTGCCGCATGGGCCGCGCGACGTAGTTCTCGCCGTAGGCGACCCGGGCCACGGTGGCCAGCGCCCACCGGGGCACGATCTCCTTGACGAACACCACGCCGCGCCGCCAGCCGTCGTCGGTGCGGCGGCGCACGTAGAACCGCAGGTTGATCTCGTCGAAGTCGCGGTGGAAGGGGACCGGGACGCCCAGCAGGCGGGTGTCGAGGAACCGGAAGCCCACCATGCTGACGAGGTGCCGGCCGTCCCAGGTGTCGAGCTCGACGCCGCGTGGGACGAGCGGGCGCAGCGCGTCGGGGTCGATCTCGTAGCTGAGCATCACCAGGCGGCGCCACTCGGCGGCGAGGAACAGGCCGGTCCCCGGGCGTGCGTTCTCGGAGGTCACACCACGAAACGTAGCAAGCCCCGGCCAACTCTTCCGGTGGCTGGGGCAACCTTTGGCGGACACTCTCCGTAGTGGAGGGCATGAGGCAGGAGAGCGGGGCGACCATGGACGACTTCGGGGCGGGCGGGCCGTCGGACGGAGGTGCGCCGCTCGACGTACGGGTCGAGGTGTCGGGTTCCCGTGACGCGGGCTTCACGACGTTCGTCCGGGAGTCCAGCGCCTACCTGCACCGCACCGCGTACCTGCTGTGCGGGGACCGGCACCGTGCCGAGGAGCTGGTCCAGTCCACGTTCGAACGGGTCTACCGCACGTGGGCCAGGGTCCGTCCGGGCACGGAGACCGCGTATGCCCGCCAGATCCTGGTCAACCTCCGGATCGACGGGTGGCGGCACGGGCGCCGGGAGTCGTTCCCCGGTGACGAGAAGATCCCGGTGGCCCCGGCGTCGGACCATGCCGGGCACGTGGTGCTGCGTGACGAGCTGGTCCGGGGGCTCGCGCAGTTGCCGGTCAACCAGCGGCGGGTCGTGGTGCTGCGGCACCTGCTGGACCTGCCGGAGGCGGAGGTCGCCCGGGAGCTCGGGATCGCCGTCGGGACGGTCAAGGCGGCGAACTCGCGCGGGCTGGCCCGGTTGCGGGACCTGTTGGTGGCGCAGGCCGAGGTGGTCGAGCCGGTGGTCGTCGACGAGCAGGCCGTGCTCGACCGGAGCCGCGCCGCCTTGCGGCGACGCCGGACGGGTCAGGTGGTCGGGGCGGCGTGCGTGGTGCTCCTGGTGGTGCTCGGGGTGCTGACCCGCGGGCCGGTGCCGCTGCCCGGGATCGGGCCGGTGGTGCTGCCGGGCGGGGACCTGATCGCGCCGCTGTTCGACACCGGCCGGCCCGACCTGGACCCGGCGGGGGACACGCCGGTCGTCTGTCCGGACGAGCTTCCCGGGCCCACGCCGAACCGTGCTCCGGAGGCCGGCGAGGACGTCGGCCCGCTGACCGAACCCGTGGTGGTGGACGCCGCCGATGCGCGCCCCCTGAGCTGCTACGACGTCGACGCGGAACCGGCGACGCCCGGCTATCTCGACCAGTCGGGGGTGCCGGTCTCCGCCAACGGGGAGCCGCTGCCCGAGCCCCGGGGGCTGACGAACTCGGGCCTGCTCTGGCAGTTCGGCGAGAACCGCCGGACCGGCAGCCCGAGCATCGTGCAGAATTCCTGGGCGCTCGGTACAAGCAGCTCGGGTACCAGCTTGACGTCGTACCAGGGCGCCACGGTGACCCCGACCGATCTCACCGTCACCGGGGACCGGGTGGTGTGGAGCGAGTACGCGGCCGAGAACACCTCGCCCCGCGTGAGCTTCGTCCGCACCCTGATCGACTCCCGCGGATCCCTGACCACCGTGGTCGACCCCCTGGTCACCACCGACGAACGTCTCTGGCTGATCGCCACCACCGAGGAGCACGCCCTGTGGACGGCCGGGCCCACGGCCGACGAGACCCACCTGTACGCGACGACCCTCGACGGCGACGGGACACCGGTCGAGCTCGCGGCCGGGGTGACCGCGCTCGCCGCGGACGACGACGAGGTGGTCGCCGCCGTCCTGACTCCCGGCGCCGGTGGGTCCGGCACCACGACGATCCAACTGTTCGACGGCCTGTCGGGCGGGGACCTGACCGGCACCGCGCTCCTCGAGGTCGAGCACGGCCCGGCGACCGAGGTCGCCGACCTCGCCGTATCGGACGACGTCGTCGCGTGGACGGTCCTGGCCACGGGCGCCGACACCGGCTCCGGTCCGGAATCCGGCGCCGGTGCCCTCTACGTCCTGGACCGGGCCGGCGACGGCGACAGCGTCGTGCGGCTCCCCGGCGGTGTCGTCGACGACCTCCGCGCCTCGGACGGCCTCCTGTCGTGGACCAGCAGGGACCCCGTGTCGGAGAATCCTGCTGACATCTCCTACCTGTACCGCGCGACGGCGTCGTCCTCCGGGTACGACGGCCCGGACCTGGCCCGCTTCCCGGGCGGATCCGTGACGGCGAGCCTGGCGGGTGACCGCATCGCCTGGCTCGAGGACGCGGTGACCCGCCAGTGGCTCGTCGAGGGCGTCGTGGTGCCGGTTCTGGAGCGCGAGTGACCGCACGGAACGCGCCCTGAGCTGCGACGACCCTGGCCGGGCACGGGAACCACCCGGCAGGCCGGGGCGTTCGGTCAGCACACGACCCCGACAGAGAGCGTGCGCATGACGAACCTGTTCGACTTCAGTGCCGACGAGCTCGACCAGATCCTCCAGGCCCCGGGCGCGGTGCTCAAGGGTGCGGCCGTCGTCGACGGCGAGCACGGCGGGATCAGGTTCCTGCGGGAGGCCACGGCCGGCAGCCTGGCGATCCGCAAGGCGCGGGAGCACGAGAACGACTTCGTCCGCTCCGTGGCGCTCGCGCTGCGCGACAAGGGCGAGGCGGACGCCGCGGCCGAGGCCGAGGCGGCAGCGAACCCCGCCGCGCGCGTCGGGGTGGCGGCGGCGGCCGCCGCCACGCGGGAGGCGGCGGCGCTGGGCAGGCCGCGCGACCCGGAGGCCGAGGCGGCGCACGCGGTCGAGCTGACCGCGACGGTCGTCACGCTGCTGCGGGCGCGGGCGGAGGAGGAGGACGTCGTCGCCTACACCGAGTGGCTGCAGCGGATCGGCGCTCGTGTCGCCGGCGCCGTCCGGACCCGGGAGGGCGGCTTCTTCGGCAAGCGGGTCAAGGTCTCCGCGACCGAGCAGGCCTACCTCGACCGGCTCGCGGCCGCCGTCCGGTCCCCCGTGTGACCTCACCACGGATCGAGGTCCCGGCGGCGCACGCGGCGTCGTACGCCCGGAGCCTCGGCGAGGAGGGCCGGGCGTGGACCGCCGCGCTGCCCGGCCTGGTCGCCGACCTGCTGGACCGCTGGGACCTGCGGCGCGACGGCGCGACGTCGGCGGGAGCGGCGTCGCTCGTCGTGCCCGTGGCGGGGTCGGACGGCGTCCGCGCGGTGCTCAGGCTGCAGCCGCCCCGCCCCGAGACCGCCGCCGCGCTGACCGGTCTGCGCGCATGGGACGGGCGCGGGACGGTGCGGCTGCTCGACCACGATCCCAGCAGCGGCACGATGCTCCTGGAGCGGCTGGACGGCTCCCGCACCCTCGCCTCGGTCCCGGACGACGGCGTCGCGATCCAGACTCTCGCCGAGCTGCACGCCAGGCTGCTCGCCGTCCCGCCGGCGCCCGGGCTGCCCCACCTGGGCGACGTCGCCGCCGCGATGCTGGAGCAGGTCCCGCGAGCCGTCACGGGCCTGGCCGACCCGGCCGAGCGGTGCGTCCTGCGGGACTGGGCCGCGGTCGTCGCGGAGCTGGCCGCCGAGCCCGGCGACCGGATGCTGCACTGGGACCTGCACTACGACAACGTCCTCGCGGCGGAGCGCGAGCCGTGGCTCGCGATCGACCCGGAGCCCCTCGTGGGCGACCCGGGCTTCGACCTCTGGCCGGCCCTGGACAGCCGCTGGGACGACGTCGTGGCGGGCGGCGACGTCCGGCGGGTGGTGCGCCGGAGGTTCGACGTGCTCACCGGCGTGCTCGGCCTCGACCCGGAGCGGGCGGCCGGCTGGACGCTGGGGCGCCTGCTGCAGAACGCCCTGTGGGACATCGAGGACGGCGAACCCGCGCTCGCTCCCACCGCGCTCGTCACGGCCGAGGCGCTGCGGGGCCCTCAGCCGAGCGCACGCTCGTAGAACCGCCACAGGTGCTGCAGCTCGGCGGGGATCTCGGACCCGGGATAGGGGTCGCGCTCCACGAAGCCCCTGGACTCGTACAGGCGGTGGGCGTCCGTCATGAATTTGTTGCTGTCCAGCCGCACCACCCGTGCCCGGAGGTCGTCGCGGGCCTGCTCCAGGAGGCGGTCCAGCATCGCCGAGCCGACGTGCCGGCCCTGCAGCTCCGGCCGCACGAACATCCGCTTGATCTCGACCACACCGTCGTCCTGCGCACGCAACGCGGCGACGCCGGCGGGCGCGCCGTCGACCTCGGCCAGGACCAGCAGGCCCGACGGCCTGCGGAACGCGGCCAGCGCCGCGCCGGTGTGCCGGGCCTCCACGGCCGTCATGGCGAACCCGTAGGTGCGCTCGAACGTGGCCAGGGCCCACGTCATGTACTGCGTCATGAGGTCGAGCACGGCGGCGTCGTCCGCGGCGTCCGCCTCGCGGAGCTGAATCTCCTGGAGCTGGTTCAACGGGTGTCTCCTTCTGGGACCAGGCCGGTCAGGACCCGCCGCAGGACGCGCTCGAACTGGCGGTCGGGCGAGGCGTCGGCGTCGGACAGCGCGGCGGTGAGGTGGGGATAGGCATGGGCGGGGGACGATCCCGTGGGAGACGAGCCGGCGGACAGCGCGTCGGCGAGTGCGGCGCCGGCCGTGGAGTGCGTCCCGGTCCCGAGACCCGTCCCGTCCGTGCGGCGCCGCTCGTGCTCCTCCGCGCAGAGCAGCCTGGTCACGGCGTTGAACACGGCCACGGCCTCCAGCATCGTGGCGCCGTCCGTCCGGGTCGGTGCGAGCACCGCGAGCATGTGCTCGAGGTAGGCGTACCCGTTCGGGCCGAGCGTCGCCGTGCTCGGCGACTCGACCATCCAGGGGTGCCGCCGGTAGACGGCGCGCGCGTCCTTGGCCAGGTCGAGCATCTGGTCCGCCCACGGGCGCTCGTCGGGCCCGTGGAGGCCGAGCTCGCCGGTGACCTCGTCGACCATGAGCGCGACGAGCTCGTCCCGGGTGCTCACGTAGCGGTAGAGGGACGCCTGCCCGGTGCCCAGGGACTGCGCCACCGACCGCATCGTCACGGCACCGAGCCCGTCACGGTCGGCGAGCGCGACGGCCGCGCGGGCTATCTCGTGACGGTCGTGCGCCGGCACCCGGCCGCGCCGGGGACGGGCGGGCGTGGCCGTGGACGGCCTCGCCGGTGCCGGTGCGCCGGCCGACGGCGGACCTGACGACGTCGAGCTCGGCTCGACCGGTCTTGGCATCTCGACACGCCTCCCTGGCGGCTTCGGTTTCGCGAACGCTGTTCGTGAAGTGTAGGTTGCAGGAAATGCGAACGCCGTTCGCATAAACGAAGGGAGTTGCTCGTGGTCGAAACGGTGTGGGGCCCGACGCGTCACGCGCGGAACGGCCGGGTGGAGATCGCCTGGGACGAGCTGCTCGGGGCAGAGGGAGACCCGCTGCTCCTGGTCATGGGCCTGGGTACCTCCCGCTTCTGGTGGCCGACCGGCCTCTGCCAGGCCTTCGCGAACGAGGGGTTCCGCGTGGTGCGCTACGACCAGCGCGACGCCGGGCAGTCGACCCGCATGCCACCGTCCGGCACCGGGAACCCGTTCGCGGCGCTGTTCGGCGGGCGAGGGGCGGCCTACACCTCGGAGGACATGACCGACGACGCCGTCGCCGTCCTCGACGACCTGGGCTGGCCGGCCGCGTACGTCTTCGGCCACTCCCTGGGCGGCGCCGTCGCCCAGCGGATCGCGCTGCGGCATCCGGACCGGGTGCGCGGCGTGGTGTCCTCGGCCGCCCTGCCCAGCGACGTCTCCGGTGTCGGGGTGGCCCGGTACCTGCGTCTCGGCCTGCTGGCGCGACTGGCCCGCATGACCTTTCCGGAGGGGCGCGAGGGCGACGTCGCGGCCGGTCTGGCCGTGGCCCGCGGCGTGGCGTCGCCCGCCTACCCGTTCGACGAGTCGGCGGCGCGGGAGTGGATCGAGCGCGAGGTGGACAGCGGGCCGCGCGACCGCGCCGCGCAGAGCCGGCAGATCGGCGCACGGTGGCACGGCCCCCGCCTGAGAGAGCTGGCCAGGCCCGCCCTCGTGATGCACGGCGACGCCGACCCGATCCTGCGGACGTCGGGCGGGCGCGCGACAGCCGCGCGCATCAAGGGGGCGCGGATGATCACCTGGCCCGGAGTCGGGCACGACCTGCCCGAGCCGCTGTGGCCGCAGGTGGCGCGCGCCGTCCGGGAACTGGCCGACGGTGCCCGGTCGGCGCCCCTGCCCCGGGGGCGGTCCTGACCGGCGGCGTGCCTAGCATGTCGGTATGAGCCACGAACTGACCCTCGTCACGGGTGGCACGCGCGGGATCGGGGCCGCCGTCGCGCTGCGGCTCGCCGCCGCCGGGCACGACCTCGTGCTCGGCTACGCCCGGGACGACGAGGCCGCCGCCGCGACCCGGGCGGCCGTGCGGGAACGCGGTGTGCGGTGCGTCGTCGTGCCCGCGGACCTCACGACCGACGAGGGGATCGACAGGACCTTCGCCGCCGCGGCCGAGCTCGGCACGCTCACCGCCGTGGTGAACAACGCCGGCGCGACCCTGCACATCGGGGCGCTCGCGGACACGCCGCCGGACGTGGTGCGGCGGGTGATCGACCTCAACCTCACGTCCGCCGTCCTGGTGGCGCGCGCGGCGGTCCGCGCGATGAGCCCCGCCCGTGGCGGTAGGGGTGGCGTGCTGGTCAACGTGTCCTCGGCCGCCGCCACCCTCGGCTCGCCGGGGGAGTACGTGCACTACGCGGCCGCCAAGGCGGGCGTCGACGCCCTGACCAAGGGGCTCGCCCTCGAGGCCGCCCCGGACGGCATCCGCGTGGTCGGTGTCGCGCCCGGGACGGTCGCCACGCGGATCCACGCCGACGCGGGCGACCCCGGCCGCGCCGACCGGGTGGGCGCCACCAACCCCACCGGCCGCGTGGGCACCCCGGACGACGTCGCGGCCGCGGTCGCGTTCCTCCTGTCCGACGACGCCTCGTACGTCACCGGCGAGACCCTGCGCGTGGCGGGCGGGCGCTGACCGGGCCGGTCCCGTGCCGGCGGCCCGCGCCCGGCAGCCGCCCTACCCGGCCGGCTCGTCCGCCGTCCGGTACGGCCGCAGCACGTCCTCGATCTGCCGGCGCATCCAGTCCGCGAGCGACCCCTCGCGGTGGATCGCCCAGCTGATCATCGCCCCGTGATAGGCGGTCTCGACGGTGACCGCCAGGGTCGCCGCGTCGACGTCGGACCGCAGCTCACCGGCGTCGACGGCGGCGCGCAGGTCCCGTTCGATGCCCGCGCGGACGCCCTGGGCGCCGCGAAGGGTCTGGGCGTGGAAGTCGGGGTCGCTGAGGTCGAGCTGCAGCATCGTGACCGAGTTGGCCATCTGTTCCGGTGTCCGGATGGTCTCGACGGCGAGCACGAGGCCGGCCACGAGCCGGTCCAAGGGAGTGCCCGCGCTGGCCCGGTCCGTGGCGCCGACCCAGAGGTCGACCCCGCGGGTGGCGACCGCGAGGAGCAGGTCGCGCTTGGTGCCGAACCGCTGGACCAGGGTCGCGGCCGAGAGCCCCACCTCGGCGGCGACCGCGGCGAAGGTCAGGCGCGCCGGGCCGATCCGGAGCGCGAGGTCGTGCGTCGCGTCGAGGATCGCCTCGTCGCTGACGGTGCGCGGGCGAGGCATCAGGCCGGCCCGGGCATGCCGTCGACGAGGGTTAGGTCGCGCGCCGCGCGGTCGACGGCGCCCCAGTCGGGCCGGGTTCCGTCGAGGTCGTGCAGGTCGTACTCGCGCATCAGGTCCCAGGAGCCCAGGCACTGGCCGGCGAACCTGGCGCGGCCGGCGTCGGCGGCCAGGGCGGCGATCCCGCGGGCGAGCAGGTGGGGCGTCTCGGAGTGCTCGAAGTACGGCACGTCCCGGGTGTTCTCGCGCCAGTTCTCCTCGGTGACGCCGAAGTGGTCGAGCATCGACTCGGAGCGCAGGTACCCGGGCGTGACGGTCAGCGCCGTCACGCCGCGGGGCGTGAGCTCGTGGGCCAGGCCGGCGCCCATCCGCACGACCGCCGTCTTGACCAGGTCGTAGGCCATGTTCCCGCGGTAGGGGACCGCCTCCTTGCCGTCGCCCACCTCGACGACCAGGCCGTCCGTGCCCTCCAGCAGGAGCGGGAGCGCGTGGTGGCTGGTGATCAGGTGCGTCTCGACGCCGTTGCGCAGCACGCCGAGCGTCGCGTCCAGCGGGTGCTCCCAGACGGGCTGGTCCCAGCTCAGGAACGGGTCACCGCCCCAGATGTCGTTGACCAGGACGTCGAGCCGACCGTGGTCCGTGCGGATGCGCCCCACGAGCCGGGCGACGTCGTCGGCGTCGGTGTGGTCGCAGCGGACGGCGACGCCCTCGCCACCCGCGGCCGTCACGAGTTCGGCGGTGTCCTCGATGGTCTCGGGCCGGTCCATGGGGGAGCGCCCCGAGCGGGTGGACCGGCCCGTCCCGTAGACGGTGGCGCCGAGCGCGCCCAGCTCGATCGCGGTGGCGCGGCCGGCGCCGCGGGTGGCGCCGGCGACGAGGGCGACCTTGCCGGCCAGGGGGAGGGGGTTGGTGGTCATGCGCCGACCATAAGTGAACGGTCGTTTATAAACAAGCCGAGTCCGTGCCGAGGGCGCGGGGAGCGGGAGAGTGACCCGCGCCACGTTTCCGGTGTGCCCCATGGCTTGACGCGGTTCGCCCAAGGATTAAGTTAGGTCAGGCAAACCTAAGTTGCTCTACGCCGTCCGGTCCGGGCGGCGTTCCTTTCGCCTTCACGAGGAGCCTTCCGCATGCCCTCACGCCTGCCCGCAGTGACGCAGCCAGTGCCCACCGCACCCTCGCCGGGTACGAGACACGACACGACCGCGCTCCTGCGCGGGGCCACCGCGAGCACGTATGCGGACACGGTCCACGCGGTCGCAGACGACATCGCCGCCCGCCTGATGTCCGTCACCCAGCCGTTCTCGGGCGCCAGCCGCCCCGAGCTGCAGGGCCTGGTGGACGCCGTGGACCTGGACGGCCCGCCGTCGGGCACGGCCGAGGCGCTGCGCGAGGCCGCCGAGCTGTACGCGAGGCACGCGATCTGGTTCCACGAGCCCACCTACGCCGCCCACCTGAACTGCCCGGTCGCGCTGCCGGCCGTGGGTGCCGAGACGATGCTCGCCGCGATCAACACCTCGGTCGACACCTACGACCAGTCCACCGTGGCTACGCTCATGGAGCGGCGCCTGGTCGAGTGGACGGCGGGCCGCATCGGCTTCGCGGTGGACGACGAGCCCGGTGGTTCTGTGAACGGCGGGGCCGACGGCATCTTCACCTCCGGCGGCACCCAGTCCAACTTCCAGGCCCTGTTCCTGGCCCGCGAGCGGGCGCGCCGCACCGGCACGCGCCTGGAGTCGATGCGCATCCTCGCCACCACGGCCAGCCACTTCAGCGTCGCCAAGTCGGCCCTGCTGCTCGGCCTGCCCGACGACGCGGTGGTCGCCGTCGGCACCGACACCGAGGGGCGGATGAGCGCCGACGCCCTCGGCGAGACCCTCGTCGACATCGAGCGCACGGGCGACACCGTGATCGCCGTCGTCGCCACGGCCGGCACCACCGACCGCGGCCGCATCGACCCGCTCGGCCCGATCGCCGACCTGTGCGACGCCGTCGGCACCTGGCTGCACGTCGACGCCGCGTACGGCTGCGGCCTGCTGGTCAGCCCCACGCGCCGGAACCTGCTGGACGGCATCGAGCGGGCCCGCAGCGTCACCGTCGACTTCCACAAGTCGTTCTTCCAGCCTGTCTCGTCGAGCGCACTCGTCGTGCGCGAGCGGGCCGACCTGGCGCCCGTCGCCTGGCACGCCGACTACCTCAACCCGGCGGAGGAATCCGGCGAGCCCACCCCTGACATCAATCAAGTCGACAAGTCGCTGCAGACCACGCGCCGCTTCGACGCCCTCAAGCTCTGGGTCACCCTCCGCGCGCTCGGCGCGGAGGGCATCGGCGCCATGGTGGACGCGGTCTGCGACCTCACCGTCGCCGTGCGCCAGGACCTCGCCGGAGACCGCGACTTCCGGCTGGTCGGCACCACCGACCTGTCCACCGTCCTGTTCCGCTACGAGCCCGAGGGCCTGGACCCGGCGCATGCCGACGCCCTCGTGCCACAGGTGCGGCGCGTGCTGTTCGACTCGGGCCGCGCGCTGGTGGCCAAGACCGTCATCGACGGCCGCCCCTGCCTCAAGCTCACCCTGCTCAACCCCGACGCCACGCTCGCCGACATCCGCGGCGTGCTCGAGCTCGTCCGCTCCGCCGCCCACGGGCTGCTCGCGGGGGAGGCGCTCGCTGACACCGACGAGCCGCCGTGCCGTGACGTGCACCCGCGGCTCGCGCGGGCGGAAGAGGGCAGTGCGGCGGAGAGCGCTGCGGGGGACCCTCGTCGTGGGGATGCCGGCGTCGGAGAGGCCGCCCCGACCGTGGAGGAGAGCCGATGACCCGCACCTACGACCTGCTCGGCATCGGCATCGGTCCGTTCGACCTGGGCCTGGCGGCCCTTGCCGAGCCCCTTGACGACGTCGACGCCGTGTTCCTGGACCAGCGCGACGGCTTCTCCTGGCACCCGGGGATGCTCATCGAGGGCACCACGCTGCAGGTGCCGTTCCTGGCCGACCTGGTGACGATGGCCGACCCGACGTCGCCGTACTCGTTCCTCGCGTGGCTCAAGGAGACGGGGCGGCTGTACCCGTTCTACATCCGCGAGTCGTTCTACCCGCTGCGCGCCGAGTACGACCAGTACTGCCGCTGGGTCGCGGGGCAGCTCCCGACGCTGCGCTGGGGACGTGAGGTGACGAGCGTGGTCCGGGTGCCGGACCCGGCGGCGGAGGCCGGCTGTCCCGGGGAGAGCGGCTACGTGTTCGAGGTGACGGCGCAGACGGCCGACGGCGCCGAGAAATACTGTGCCAAGCACCTCGTGCTCGGCACCGGTACCCGGCCGCGGCTCCCCGCCGCCCTGACCGGCCCGGCCGGCCAGGCGGGAGGGGAGGACGGGGGCCCCGTCGTGCACACCAGCGACTACCTGCCGAACCGCGACGCACTGCGGGCGGCGGGCTCGGTGACGGTGGTGGGCAGCGGGCAGTCCGCCGCCGAGGTCTACCGCGACCTGCTGGAGGACTGCGGAACCGGGCCGGGGGAGCACCGCGTCGACTGGGTGACCCGCTCGCCGCGGTTCTTCCCCATGGAGTACACGAAGCTGACGCTGGAGATGACGTCGCCCGAGTACACCGACCACTACGTGTCGCTGCCGATCGAGCAGCGCGACGTGCTGGGGCGCGAGCAGCGCAACCTGTACAAGGGCATCAGCGGCGACCTGATCGACGACATCTACGACACCCTGTACCGCAGGTCCGCGCTGGGGACCGAGGTGCCGACCACGCTGCTGTCGGACACGGAGGTCGTGGCCGCCCGGTACGAACCTGCCGGCCCGGACGCGGCCGGTGCGGGCGAGTACGTGCTGACCCTGCGCCACGCCCAGCTCGGCACGACGGTGGAGCACCGCACCGGCGCGATCGTCGCCGCCACGGGCTACGCCGCCACCGTGCCCGCGTTCCTGGCCCCGGGCCTGGTCAACCTCGACGCGCGCGGCCGCTACGCCGTGGCCCGCGACTACACCGTCGACGACGACCGGCGGATCCACGTCGTGGGCGGCGAGGAGCACACCCACGGCGTCACGGCGCCCGACCTCGGGTTCGGGCCCTGGCGCAACTCGGTGATCCTCGCGAACGTCACGGGCCGCGAGCCGTACCCGGTCGAGCGCCGGATCGCCTTCCAGCAGTTCGGCCTGCCCGGCGGGACCATGCCGGACGAGCAGCCCGACCACCAGACCCGCACGAGATGGAGGCCGCCCGGTGAGCGCCCCGACGACCACGCACGTCTACGCGACCTCGACCCGCCTCGGCGAGGTCACGATCGAACCCGTCGACCCCGACCGTGACGCAGGCCTCGTGCAGGGCTGGCTCGCGCACCCGGCGTCGTCCTACTGGCAGATGGGCGACCTGCACGTCGACGACGTGCGCGAGTACCTGGCCGGCCTCGCCGCACGCCCGGCCGAGAACGCCTGGCTCGGGCGGCTGGACGGCGAGGCCGTGTTCCTCACGGAGACCTACGACCCCCGGGTGCTGCTCGACGGCGTGCACGACACGCTGCCCGGCGACCTCGGCATGCACCTGCTCGTCGCCCCACCCGCTACGCCCCGGCACGGCCTGACGGACGCCGTGATGACCGCCGTCATGCGGTTCTGCCTGTCCGACGGCGGCGTACCGGCAGGTGTCCCGTCGAGCGTCCCGTCGGGCGGCGGCACGACCGCCGGTTCCGGCCAGGGCGCCCTGCGCGTCGTCGTCGAGCCCGACGTCGGCAACCGGAAGATCGCCGCCAAGAACGCCGCCGCGGGCTTCCGCGTGCTGCGCGAGGTGGACCTCGGCCGCGGCGCGCACGCCAAGCGCGCGGCGCTGAGCGTCGCGACCCGCGCCGACTTCGCGGCGTCCGCCCTGGGCGACGGCTTCGCGGCCCGACCCGAGCCCGTGAACCACCAGCCCGACCCGATGGTCGCCACGCACCTGACGTCAGGCCACATGGAGCACGCCCACCGGCATCTGGCCGCCAAGGCGCTGGCGGAGCTCGCCCACGAACGGCTCTTCCAGCCGGAACCGGACGGGACTGCCCGGGACGGGGACTCCGAGGGCGCCGACGGCCCGGCCCCCGACGCCTACCGCCTCGACCTGGACGGTGTGACCTACCGGTTCACCGCCCGCCGCTACGCCCTGGAGCACTGGGTGATCGACGCGGCGTCCATCCGGCGCACGGCCGACGCCGGGCTGCGCGGCGTCGTCGACCTGCCCGTGGACGCCCTGGAGCTGATCGCCGAGCTGCAGCCGCTGCTCCAGGTGCCCGACGCCCTGCTGGCGACGTACCTCGAGGAGCTGTCGGCCACCCTGGCCGGCGCCGCCGCGAAGCGCGAGCGCGAGCTCGACGGCACCACCGCCTCGGTGACGGGCCTCCTGGAAGCAGTCCGCACGGCGTCCGGCACGCACGCGACCGCCGAGGCGTTCCAGCAGGTCGAGGCGGCCATGACCGAGGGGCACCCGAGCTTCGTCGCGAACAACGGCCGCATCGGCTTCTCCCTGCGCGACTACCGCGCCTACGCACCCGAGCGCGGCGAGCGCCTGCGCATGCTGTGGCTCGCCGCCCGCCGGGAGCACACCCACCTGGCGCTCGCGGCAGACCAGACCGAAGCAGGCCACTACGGGGTCCCCGGCACCCCGGGCGAGCTGTCCGACGCCGAGCGTGCCGCCTTCGCCGACCGGCTCGCCGCCCGCGGCCTCGACCCGGCGGACTACCTCTACCTGCCCGTGCACCCCTGGCAGTGGGAGCACCGCGTCGCCGTGACCTTCGCGGCCGACGTCGCGCGCGGCGACCTCGTGCCGCTCGGTCCCGGGTCGGACGAGTACCAGCCCCAGCAGTCGATCCGCACCATGTTCAACCGCACACGCCCCGAGCGGCACTACGTCAAGGTGGCGCTCGCGATCCAGAACATGGGGTTCCTGCGCGGGCTGTCCCCGGCGTACATGCGCGCCACCCCGGAGATCAACGACTGGGTGGCGCAGCTCGTCGCGAACGACCCGACCCTGCGCGGCGCCGGGTTCGGCGTCCTGCGCGAGCTGGCGTCGGTGGGCTACACGGGCGACGTCTACCACCGCACGCCACAGCCCAACCCCCACCGCAAGATGCTCGCCGCCCTGTGGCGCGAGTCGCCCGTGCCCCGGCTGGAACCGGGCGACCGGCTGGTGACCATGGCGAGCCTGCTGCACCGCGACGCGAGCGGCGCCTCGTTCGTGTCCGCCCTGGTCCGCGAGTCCGGCGTGCCGCCCGAGCAGTGGCTGCGCGCCTACCTCGACGCCTACCTCTACCCGCTGGTGCACTGCCTGCTCGCCTACGAGCTCGCGTTCATGCCGCACGGCGAGAACCTCATCCTGGTGCTGCGCGACGGCGTCGTGCGGCGCGCCATCATGAAGGACATCGGCGAGGAGGTCGCCATGCTCGGGCACGGCGCCCTGCCCGCCGGCGTCGAGCGCATCCGCGCCGTCGTGGACGACGAGGAGAAGGCGCTCGCGATCTTCACCGACGTGTTCGACGGCGTGCTGCGGCACCTGTCCGGCATCCTCGCCGAGGACGGGGTGCTGGGCGAGGAACGGTTCTGGGCGCTGGTGGCCGAGACCATCGACCGGCACGCGGCCGAGCACCCGGACCTCGGCGCCTCCCGGCCGGGGACGGGCGTCGACCTGCGGGCCGCGCGGTTCGCGCACTCCTGCCTGAACCGCCTGCAGCTGCGCAACACGCTGCAGATGGTGGACCTGACCAACCAGTCCGAGTCGCTGATCTATGCGGGTACGCTCGCCAACCCGGTGACGCGGCGAGAGAGATGATGGGGAACGTGGACTTCGACCTGTTTCGTGACGACCTCGGCATCCCGCACGTGCGGGCCGCCACGGAGACGGCGCTGGCCTACGGCCAGGGCTGGGTGACGGCCCAGGACCGCGGGCTGCAGGTCGAGGCGGACCGGATGCGGGCCGAGGAGCGGTACGGCGAGATCGCCGGCAGCGCGGGCGCGGCCTGGGACCGGTTCGCCGCGCGGGAGCGGCTGGCCGCCACGGCCCGCGAGATCCACGACGCCCTGGGGCGGCCCGAGCGCGCGTGGCTGGCGGCCTACGCCGACGGCGTCAGCGCCGGGCTGCTCGCCGGTGGCCGGGACGTGCCGGAGCTGGCCGCGGTGCCGTTCCGGCCGTGGCGGCCGTGGACGCCGATCGGGGTGTTCCTCGCGAGCCACGTGCTGTTCAACGGGTTCCCGGGCATCCTCTGGCGCGCCCACGTGGCCCGGCACCTGCACGTCCCGGGCGTTCCGCTGGACCGGGTGCTGGGCCTGTTCGCCGCAGACGGCGGCTCCGGGTCGAACGCGTGGGCCGTCAACGGGCGGTTCACCGAGTCGGGCAGCCCGCTGGTCGCGGGCGACCCGCACCGCACCCTGGAGCTGCCCGGTCCCTACCAGCAGATCCGGCTCGCGTGCACCGACCCGGCCGCGCCGTACGACGTGCTCGGGTTCGCCTTCCCGGGGGTGCCGGGCGTGCCGCACTTCGGGCACGCGACGCAGTCGGCGGTCGTGCACGCTGCGGGCCGGGAGTCGTCCGTGGCCTGGGGCATCACCAATGCCGCGGCACACCACGTGGAGGTCGTGGCCGACGGTGCGGACGGCACCGGCCTCGAGGGCTGGCGGCTGCACTGGCCGGCCCGCGAGCTGTCGGACGTCGGTGTGCGAGCCTGGCGCGCGCTGCTGCACGCCCGCACGGCCCGCGACGTCGCCGACGCGTTCGCCGGGTGGGTGGACCCGGTCAACCGGGTGCTCACCGCCGACAGCACGGGCGACGTGCTGAGCCTGACCGCGGGCAAGGTCCCCGCCGTCCCGGCCGGCGCGCCCGAGCTGGCGCTGCCCACCGCGAAGCCCGCCGACGGCTACGTCGAGCTCCCGGCGCCCGCACCGGTCACCGAGGTCGCCGTCGACGCCAACGAGCGGCCGGCGACCCAGCGGCCCGCCGGGGCCGACGGCCGGCCGGGCTCCGGCCCGCGCGACCTGCGGCCGGGCCGGGAGGCGCACGCCCTGGGCTGGTCCTACGCCCCGCACCGCGCCGAGCGGATCCGGCAGCTGCTCGCCGCCGGCACGGCCCCGGAGTCGTCAGCCACGCAGGCCCGGATCCACGGCGACACCCGTGACCTCGGGGCGCCCGGCCTGGTGGAGCACCTGGCTCACGACACGTCCGCGGCCGCCGTCCGGCTGCGTTCCTGGGTCGGCGACGGTGCCCACCTGGAGGCCGGCTCGACCGACGCCGCACTCTACATGCGGTGGCGCCACGCGCTGGCCCGCCGCCTGGCCGGGCACCCCGTGTTCGCCGGGCTGCACGAGCCGCACGGGCAGGACCCGGAGCTCGTGCCGGTGCTCGGCGGGGTGTTCGACGTCGCCGCCGCCGTCGGGGCGGGGCTCGCCCGCATCCTGGCCGCCGACTGGCTCGTCGTCGACGGGCCGGACGGGCGGCGGCTGCGGATCGACGTGGCGGCCGAGGCAAGCTCGGCGCTGGCCGAGGTGGCCGCCGCGCCGCCCGGATCCACGTCGTCCGAACCCAGCTGGGGCGACCTGCACGTCCCGGCTCCGCTCCTGCCGGTGCCCGACCTGGTGGCGCCTGACGTACCGGGACGCCCGCTCGGTGTGCGGCCCGCACCCGTCTCGGGGAACAACGAGTCGGTGCGCTGCACGGGCGGCTCGCCGGGAGTGGCGCTCACGACCTATCGCGCCTCGGTGGCCCGGTACGTCTGGGACCTGTCGGACCGCACGAAGAGCCGGTGGGGCGTGCCGTTCGGTGCCGACGGCCGGCCGGGCCGAGCGCACTTCGACGACCAGCACGCCACGTGGGCCGACGCCCGCACCACCGCCGTCGTCACCGACTGGGAGCGCCTGCGCCCGGCCGACACCAGCCTGCGCCTGCTGAACGGCGCCCGTGGCGCCGAGGTGTGGCGCCGCGACTTCGGGGCCCACGGCGTCGTCACGGCCCACGTGCTGGACCCGGACGCCGACGCCGACCTGCTGCACGGCTGGTTCACGCGGCCACGCGCCGCGTTCTGGGGGATGGGGGAGCACACCCGCGACGAGGTGCGGGACACCTACGCCTTCGTGGACTCCCTGGAGACCCACCACGCCTACCTCGTGCGCTGGGACGACGAGCCCGTGGTGCTCGTGCAGGCCTACCACCCGGAGCACGACCCGATCGGCACCGCCTACGACGTGCGCCCGGGCGACCTCGGGCTGCACTTCTTCCTCGGCAGCCGCGGCCCGGTCGCACGGCACGGCGCGCCCGAGGGCCCGTGGACCGTGCTCGGGCCGGCCATGCGCGAGTTCCTCTTCGCGGGGCCGGGCACCCGCCGCCTGGTGGGGGAGCCGGACGCGCACAACGAGAAGGCGCTGCGCCGCATGCAGGTCATGGGCTTCACCGCGGGAGAGGTGGTCTCGTTCGAGTCGCCGCAGGGGCCCAAGGTCGCGCGGATGGCGTACCTGGAGCGATAACGTCGCGGGATGGTCACCACAGAGCCCGCGCACCGCACCCTGCTCGTCCGCCCGCCGTCGCCCGCACTGGCCGACGGCGAGCTGACGCACCTCGAGCGCGTCCCCGTCGACGCGGCCCTGGCCGCGGCGCAGTGGGCGCGGTACGTGGACGTGTTCCGCGACCTGGGCTGGGCGGTGCACGAGCTGCCCGCCGCCGACCAGCACCCTGACGGGGTGTTCGTCGAGGACACCGTGGTGGTCTTCGACGACCTGGTGGTCCTGACCCGGCCCGGCGCCCTGTCCCGGCGCGGCGAGATCGAGTCCATGCGGCCCGTGGCCGCGGCGACCGGGCGCGAGGTCGCCGAGATCACCGAGCCGGGCACCCTGGAGGGTGGCGACATCCTCAAGGTCGGCCGCACCGCCTACGTGGGCCGGACGCTGCGCACCAACGCCGAGGGCGCGGCCCAGCTGCGGGTGCTGCTCGAGCCGCGCGGCTGGACCGTCGTCGAAGTGCCGGTCACGAAGGCGCTGCACCTGAAGACGGCCGTCACCGCGCTGCCGGACGGCACCGTGATCGGATACCCACCGCTGGTCGACGACCCGTCAGTGTTCGAGACCTTCCTGGCGGTGCCCGAGGCCGAGGGCACCGCCGTCGTCGTGCTGGACCAGGGCACCGTCCTGCTGTCCGAGGGGGCGCCCGGGACCGCCGCGCTGCTGCGCGAGCGGGGGCTCACCGTGCGCACCACGCCCGTGAGCGAGTTCGAGAAGCTCGAGGGCTGCGTGACCTGCCTGTCCGTGCGCGTGCGCTGAATCCGGGCCCGAGGGACGCCCCGCCGTCGGCCCGGACTGTTGTGGTGCAGGTCACAGCCGGAAAGGTGCTTACCGAAACTAACAACTTGCGCCCGGCGGGATAATGGCTGTGATGCCTCCCACAGACGAACGCTCGAATCGATCCGATCCTTCTTCTGACCCCAGTAGCCCGCCCGGAGCGGAGCGCAGCACCTTCGCGTCGATCCGTCGCCTCCACCCCTACGTCCGGCCCGCACTGCCGCGCCTGGTCGGGGGACTGGCGGCCTCCCTCGGCGCCAGCCTGATGGCGCTCGCCATCCCGCGCGTGCTGCAGTGGGTCACCGACGGTCCGCTGACCGCCGGTGCCCGCGAGCACGACTGGTCGGGCCTGATCTGGTCCGTCGTCCTCGTCGCCGCGCTCGGCGTGGGCGAGGCCGGGCTGATCCTCCTGCGCCGCACGCTCGTCATGTTCCCCGGCACCCGCGTCGAGGCCGTGATGCGCATGGCGCTGTTCAAGCACCTGCAGGACCTCCCGGTCGCGTTCCACGACCGCTGGCCCGGCGGGCAGCTGCTCAGCCGCATCATGGGCGACCTCGGCCTGCTGCGCCGCTGGCTCGTGTTCGGCATCCTGCAGCTCGTGGTCAGCTTCGTGACCATCGTCGTGGGTGTCGGCCTGCTGGTGGCCACCGGCGGCTGGCTCGGGATCATCTTCCTGTGCGGCGCGATCCCCGTGACCATCCTGGCGTTCCGGTTCTCCCGCAAGTACCGCAAGATCTCGCGGCTCTCCCAGGACCAGTCGGGCGACCTCGCCACCACCGTCGAGGAGTCCGTCCACGGCATCCGCGTGCTCAAGGCGTTCGGCCGCGGCCCCGACGCCCTGGACTCGTTCACCGACCAGGCCTCCGAGCTGCGCGAGACCGAGATCCGCAAGGCCACGACCGACGCCGGCCTGACCACCGCGCTACGCGTGATCCCCGAGGTCACGCAGGGCGTCGCGCTCGTGGTCGGCGTCTACCTGGTGGCACAGGGCGACATGACGCTCGGTGCGCTGGTCGCGTTCTTCACCACCACCGCCGTGATCAACGGGCCTGTCGTCGACCTCGGCATGACGCTGTCGATGACGCTCAACGCACGCACCGCCGTCGACCGGTTCTTCGAGGTCATCGAGACGGTCAACCCCCTGACCGACCCGGCCCGGCCCGCGGACCTACCGCCCGCCACGGGCGATACCGGCGGGCACGTCGCCTTCCGCAACGTCACCTTCCGGTACGACGACGCGGCCCGTCCCGTGCTCGACCAGGTCGACCTGGAGCTGCCGCCCGGCACCACCACCGCCCTGGTCGGCCTGACGGGCTCCGGCAAGTCGACCCTCGCGATGCTCGCGCCCCGGCTCTTCGACGTCACGGCGGGCGTGGTCGAGGTCGACGGCGTCGACGTGCGCGACATGACGCGCGCCCAGGTGCGCGAACGCGTCGCCGTCGCCTTCGAGGACCCGACGCTGTTCTCCGCCTCCGTACGGGACAACGTGCTGCTCGGCGTGCGCGACGACCTGCCCGAGGCCGAGCGCGAGGCGCTCATGACCCAGGCGCTGGAGGTCGCCCAGGCCCAGTTCGTGCTGGACCTGCCCGACGGCGTCAGCACCCGGATCGGCGAGGAAGGCATGTCACTGTCCGGCGGCCAGCGACAGCGGCTCGCGCTGGCCCGCGCCATCGCCGCCCGGCCGCGGGTGCTCGTGCTCGACGACCCGCTGTCCGCCCTCGACGTCACCACCGAGGAGGCCGTCACCGCCCGGCTGCGGGACGTGCTGCAGGCCACGACCAGCCTGATCATCGCGCACCGGCCGTCCACGGTGGCCCTGGCCGACCGGGTGGCCGTGCTGCAGGGCGGCCGCATCACCGCCGTCGGCACACACCACGACCTGCTCGCGACGGACCCGCACTACCGGTACATCATCTCCAGCCTCGAACAGGACTACGAGGCGCACGACGGGGACAACCTGCCGCCGGATCCCTCCGATCCCAGGAGTGATGGTCCCCGGAACGCCGAGTCCGAGAGCCAGGAGGCGCTGTCATGACCACGACCACGGATCACACCACCGCGACGTCCGGTCGCCGCCGGCCCACCGACGCCGCCGCGGACGACGAGACACGCCTCGGCAAGGAGGCGTCGCGCGCCGTCCGCTCCCGGTCCATGCGCCTGCTGGGCGACCTCCTGCGCCCGCACAAGCGCGCCCTCGCCTGGGCCGCCGTGCTCGTGGTCGCGTCCACGCTCGGCCAGGTGGCCGGGCCATGGCTCGTGGCCGTAGCGATCGACAAGGCGGTGCCCGCCCTGCAGGACGGCTCGGTCACCCCGCTGGTCCTGACCGGGGCCGGGTACCTCGTCGCGGCCGTGCTCGGCGGCGTCGCGGCCGGTGCCTACGTGCGGGCCGCAGCGCGCATCGCCCAGGCCGTGCTGCTCGACCTGCGCCGCCGGGTCTTCCGCCAGACGCAGCGGCTCTCGCTCGAGTTCCACGAGTCGTACACCTCGGGCCGCATCATCTCCCGACAGACCTCCGACCTGGAGGCGCTGCGCGAGCTGCTCGACGGCGGCCTGACCGGCGTCGTCTCCTCACTGCTGCTCATGGTGTTCACCTTCGTGAGCCTGCTGCTCATCGACTGGCGCTCCGGCCTCGTGCTCGCCGTCGCGTTCATCCCGGCCTGGCTGCTGACCCGCTGGTTCCAGCGCATGTCCCAGCGGTACTACCGGGAGCAGCGGACGGCGTCGGCCCGGCTCATCGTCAAGTTCGTCGAGACCATGACCGGCATGCGCGCCGTCCAGGCGTTCCGCCGCGAGCCCACCACCGAGGCGGACTACGGCAAGCTCGGCGAGGACTACCGCGACGCCAACCTGCAGATCTTCGGCGTCAACGGCCGGTTCCAGCCCGGCCTGATCCTGATCGGCAACCTGACGGTCGTCGCGGCGCTCGCGGTCGGCGGCTGGCGGGTGCTGGACGGGGCGCTCGAGGTGGGCGTGCTCGCGGCGGTGCTGCTCTACTGCAAGCGGTTCTTCCAGCCGGTGCAGCAGCTCGGCATGTTCTACAACGCGTTCCAGTCCGCGACGGCGGCGCTGGAGAAGGTTTCCGGACTGCTCGCCGAGGAGCCCACCGTCGTCGAGCCCGCGAACCCGACGCCGCTCGCGCCGGCCGGCGGCCAGGCACGGGGTGAGCTGCGGCTGGACCACGTGCGGTTCCAGTACGGCGAGGGCCCCGTGGTGCTGACGGACCTGGACCTCACCATCCCGGCCGGGCAGACCGTGGCCGTGGTCGGCACCACGGGCGCCGGCAAGTCAACGGTGGCGAAGCTGGTCACGCGCTTCTACGACGCGTCTGCCGGCGCCGTGCGGCTGGACGGGATCGACGTGCGCGACCTTTCGTCGACCGACCTGCGGCGCGCCGTCGTCATGGTCACGCAGGAGGCGTACCTGTTCAGCGGGTCCGTACGGGAGAACATCGCGCTCGGCCGGCCGGGCGCGTCCCAGGAGGAGATCGAGGCGGCGGCGCGGGCCGTGGGTGCGCACGAGTTCGTCATGGAGATGCCCGACGGGTACGACACCGACGTGAACAAGCGCGGCGGGCGGGTCTCGGCCGGGCAGCGGCAGCTGCTGTCGTTCGCGCGGGCGTTCCTCGCCGACCCGGCGGTGCTGGTGCTCGACGAGGCGACATCGTCCCTCGACATGCCGGGTGAGCGGCTGGTGCAGCGAGGCCTGCAGACCCTGCTGGCCGACCGGACGGCAATCATCATCGCGCACCGGCTCTCCACGGTCGCGATCGCCGACCGGGTGCTCGTGATGGAGCACGGCGCAGTGGTCGAGGACGGCACGCCCGCAGAGCTGATCGCGGGCGACGGCCGGTACGCGCGGCTGCACGAGGCGTGGCAGGACTCGCTGGTGTGAGGTGCTCGTCCAGGCTCCGGGGATGATCGTCAGCGGCCACGCAGGCCGCTGACGATCGCCTCCAGCGCCCGGTCGAGCTCGGCGTCGGTCACGCCGCCGAAGCCGAGCACGAGGCCTGTCAGTTGTGCGCTGCGGCAGTAGTCCGCAAGGAGCCGGACGTCGAACCCGGCGGCGCGGGCGGAGGTCCGCGCCGTCCGCGCCGCCGCGGCGCTCGTGTGCCAGGTCGAGTACATGCCGGCCAGCGGCCCGGCGAGCGCGGCGTGCGGCTCCAGCGCCGCCGCGACCCGGGGCGCACGGTCGGCGTAGACGCGGCGGGCGGTGCGCACCACCTTGTCGACCCAGCCGTCACGAAGCAGGGTCAGCAGGGCGCGCTGGCTGGTCCAGGGCGGGGTGTCGTGCGTGATCGCCCGGCGCCGGAGCAGGCGCTCGTGGACCTCCGGCGGGGCGACGAGCCAGCCGAGCCGCAGGCTCGGGCTGACCGACTTCGACGCGGTGCCGACGTAGGCGACCTGCGACCGGTCGAGGGCCGCCAGGGCTGGTACGGGGGCGACGTCGTACCGGAACTCGGAGTCGTAGTCGTCCTCGACCACCACGGTGCCCGCGGCCCGGGCCGCCGCCAGGAGGGCGAGCCGGTCCGCGGCGGGCATGACCCGGCCGAGGGGATGCTGGTGCGCCGGCGTGACGTACGCGGCCGCGCACCCGGTCAGGTCCGTGACGGGGGCCAGGGCCGGATGGTCGACGACGACGCGGCCCGACATACGGATCGACTCGACGGCGGCGCGGTAGCCGGGGTCCTCGACCAGGACGTTTCCCGGGCCGAGCGCACCCAGGAGCTGGCGCAGGGCGTCGGTGGAGCCGGCGGTCAGCAGGATCTCGTCCGGGGCGACGGTCAGGCCGCGCGTGCGGGCGAGCCGCTCCGCCAGGGCCTCGCGCAGCTCGGGCAGACCGCTCGGGTCGGGATAGCCGCGGGGTGGCCTGGCCATGGAGACCTCCCGCCACGCGCGGCGCCAGCCCGCGAGGTGCCGCGGGTCGATCCAGGGGGTGCCCGCGTCAAGTTGGGTGTACTGCGGCTCCCGGGAGGCGGGCCGGTGAGTGCTGGGCTGCGTCGGAAGGGTCTCCCCGGAAGCGACGAAGGTGCCGGCGCCGCGCCGGGTCGAGACCCAGGCCTCGGCCAGAAGCTGGTCGTACGCCTGCTCGACCACGGCGCGGGACACCCCGAGGTCGGTCGCCAGGGCGCGGCTGGAGGGCAGGCGGTCGCCGGTGCCGAGGGTCCCGTCGGTGACCAGCGCGCGGACCGCGGCCGCGAGCTGGGCGGGGAGGGGTTCGGCGCGGGCGCGGTCGAGCCGGACGGGGAGCATGGGCTGGCTTTCGGCGTGGGCGGTTCGGGAGCGGAGCGATGTCAGCGGGCCGCTGGGGCCGTGGTCGCTGGGTAGTGGCCTGTTCAAGTGGTGGCGAACTGGCCCGTGTGCGTGGGCCACTTCGGGGCCAGGCTAACGGCATGACGACGTCCCAGCCTTCCTCCGTCTCCGTATCGCCTGGTCCCGGCGCCGAACCTCCTGCCGCACCGGCTACCGACACGCTCTCGCCGACGGCCCGGACGACGCCGACCCGCGGCCGGAACCGGCAGGTCGACGACCGGCGCCGGCTCATGGCGTTGCTCGACGACGCGCTCATCGCGCACCTGGGCGTCGTGGCGGGCGCGCACCCCGTGGTCCTGCCCACGGCCTTCGGCGTCGACCCCGCCGGGCCCGACGACGGCGGCACCCTGTACCTGCACGGATCGGTCGCGGCGGGCTGGCTGGCGCCTGCGCTCGAGCACGACGTGTGCGTCACGGTCACGGAGCTGGACGGCCTGGTCCTGGCGCGGACCGGCTTCCACCACTCGATGAACTACCGGTCGGCCGTCGTGATCGGCCGGCCGCGACGGGTGACCGACCAGGGGGAGCGGCGTCGGGCGCTCGACCTGATCGTGGACCACATGGTCCCCGGCCGGTCCGCGACCCTGCGGCCGCCGACCCGCAAGGAGCTCGCGGCAACCGTCGTGATCGCGCTGCCGCTGGCCGAGGCCTCCATGAAGCAGCGCGAGGGCGGGGCCACCCTCGAGCCGGGCGACCTGGAGCTCGACGGGTGGGCCGGGCTGGTGCCGGTGCGCCGTGTCGCCTCGCCGCCGGTCACCGAGGACTACGTCTCCGACGAGGTGCCCGAGCTCGTGCTGCGCCGCGCCGCGGAGCTCGGGCGGGTCTAGCCGCGCGAGGAAGAACTTGTGCCGGCTGCGTGCCCGTGGCCATCTGGAGCGCGGGTCAAGGCTTCATGTGGGGGCCTGTTCAGAACGGCGGCTCGTCCGACACGTTGGGCGGGTTGGGGCCGGCAGCTCGATCGGCTGGGGAGTGAGCTGAGCGGCCTTGGGCGGGCTGCTCCCGGTTCCCGAGCAAGTGTCGGACGTCGTCGGTGAGGCTGGTGACGTCGGCCTCGGTCGGACCTGGTGCGTCCAGAGCGGCAGCTTTCGCGTCAGCCATGGCGCGCCCAGCCTGGGCGGGTGGTCTGTTGTAGATGTGACCTGTCGGGGCGGTCCAGGTGGTGGTTCCGGTCCTGGGATCGCGAGTGACGTCCCAGCCGTCGTGCGTCTTCGCCAGGTGGTGTGCGCGGCACAGCGGCTGCAGGTTCCCGGCGCGCGTCTGTCCTGGCGCGCCGGACTCTTGTGAGGTGCGGTCCGGTGCGTGGTCGTAGGGCTGGATGTGGTCGAGATCGGCGCGGTGTGCGGGTCGGTCGCACTGCGGGAAACAGCAGGTCTGATCCCGCGCGGTGACTGCCTGGCGCAGGACCTTGCCGGGTTGGTAGCTCGTGGTGGAGTAGTCGGTCAGGATCCCGGTGACGGGGTCGGTCAGCATCCGCTGCCAGGTCGCGTCGGTGGCGATCCGTGCGGCCTGGTCGGCCGGTATCGGGCCGTAGCCGTCGAGGTGACCGGGAGAGTCGTCCAGGCCGAGCAGCATGGTGGCCGGCACGGTGACCCGGACCTGAGGTTTGACCGCGACGACCCGGATCGAGGTGCCGTCGCAGGTGCAACCCCCGCAGGTGCAGCCGGTGGCGGGCATCGTGGTACGCGGCAGGACCGACTCCGCCGGACCTGCGCCCGGGTCCGGCGCTGCGGCTTCGGGCGCGCACTCGGCCCGTGGCGGCACGACGACCCGCCCGGTCGTGATCGCCACGAAGGCGTCGGCGCGGGCCTGGGCCAGGGTGCGGGTGGTTCCGGGCGTCCGGCGGATGACGTGCGCGGCGGTGTCGATCGCGTCCCAGACGGCGGCCGCGTCGGTGGCGGGCAGGTTGGCGCTGATCCAGGCCATGGAGTTGTCGGCGGGGTCGAGGTAGACCGCGCGGCGGGTCATCGCCTGCCTGACCACTTCGGCGGTGCCGTGCAGGCGGGTGGCGTACTGGTTCATCTTGTCGCGCAGCCATCGACGCGTGCGGTCCGGCGCCTGGGGCAGGTAGAGGGTGATCGCCCGGTCGCGTTCCTCGACCGTCAGGGGGTTGCCGGAGCGCAGCAGGATGTCGGCCTTGGCGACGTCGATCTGGGCCTGGTGCAGGGCGTCCATGACCTGGGGGTGCTCGGCCAGGCCGCTCCCACGGGCCATGAGCTTGTTCGCGTCGGTCTGTGGCACGCGTAGCCGCGCGCTGACCTCTGCGGCCGCGGTGGTGTGTTCCTCCGTCCATCCTCGGCGTCGCGCGATCTCGCCGGCAGCGCGTGACTGCATCGCGGTGGCCCAGGAGATCACCTCCTGCCAGCGCGCCGCGACGTCCACCAGCTCGCCGTCACCGGCATCCGCCACCTCGACATCGGCCAGGACGGCGACCAGCGCGGCACCCATCGGCGACGCGGAGATGTCTTGCTCGGCCGAAACAGCGGTCGGGGCCGCAGTGTCTGAACCGGTGCTGCCAAGGCTGCCAACCGCGGAGCCGGTGACGACACCGTGGCCGACCCACGTCAAGCTCGCCGCGGGCAACATGCCCTCGCCGTCCGCCGGGAGCACACCCCAGTTCAGGCCGGGGGTCAGCGAGATCGTCGACTCGCCACCGCCGCTGCCCTCCGCAACGTTGTCCGTCGCGGTGTGCAGTGCGACATCCCCGGCGCAGGCTTGCCGCCAGGAGCGCTCCACGACGCCGACCCCGCCCTGGTCGCTCGCGCTGCCGTTCAGATCCCGTTCCATGTACACCCCCTTCGTCCGGCAAAGCTGTCGATCGCGATTCCAAGCATCGAATATATGTTCGATTCAGCCTTGGCCGCATCTCCAGTTCCAAAGCTGTGGACAACCGGCCGGGCAGCCGCAGTGTCCGGATCAGCCGGCAACCAGGCGCCACGCCCCGGACCCGAACGAGACCCTACGCGTGCTCACCGACACGGCCACCAACCGACGCCCACGCACCCACCACAAACCACCCGAGACACCCACCCTCACCCGGCAACACCGCTGCTAGCATCCCGTCCGTGGCTCCGAACTTCTCCGTCCTCCCGCCCCCGGTCGCCTGACCGGAGCGGCACCGCGACCGGCCCGCACGGGCCGGCGACGAGGCGTGCTCCGTGACGATCCCCGTCCTCGGAAGTCCCTCGGAACGGGCCGGTGCCAGGCGCGACCGGCCAGGAGCACACATGTCATCAACTCGAGTCGGGCTGCTGCTCGTCTGCCTCGCCGGAGTCCTGTGGGGCACCGGCGGCCTCGCCCTCGAAATCCTCCGCGACCACTCGTCGATGTCCGTCCTGACGGTCAGCGCGTATCGCATGCTGATCGCGGCCGTCGCACTGGTCGCCGCCTCGTCCGTCCTGCGGCGGGGGCCGCAGCTCGTGGCGCTGGCGCGGGCCCATCCGGTGCGCGCCGTCGTCGTCGGGGTGGGGACGGGCGCCTATCAGGCACTCTACTTCGGCTCCGTGGCCACCGCGGGCGTCACAGTCGCGACGGTCGTCAGCCTGGGTCTCGCCCCGGTCCTTCTCGCCGGGGCGGACCTCGTCCGGGCCCGACGCCGGACCGCCCCGCCGCGCAGCACCCTGCGCCTCGGGCTGGTCGTCTCCGCGGCGCTGTCCGGGCTGGTGCTGGTCAGCGCCGCCGCGGGGGCCGACGCCGTCGGGAGCCGGCCGGTGCTCGGCCTGCTGCTGGCCGTCGCCTCCGGCTCGGTCTACGCCGGGACGACGGCGCTGGGCGGCACGCTGCTGGCGTCGCCCGCCGTCGACCCGCTCGCCCTGACCACCGTGGCGACGACGGCGGGCGCCGTCGCACTGGTCCCGGTGGCACTGGCCGGTGGTGGACCGTTCGTCACGAGCGACCCGGCCGCGCTCGGCACCCTCGCCTACCTCGGCGTGTTCACGATGGCCCTCGCGTACGGGCTCTTCTATGCGGGGCTGCGCAGCACCCGCAGCGGTGCGGCCGTGGTCGCGACCCTGGTGGAGCCGGTGACGGCGGCCGTCGCCGCGGCGGTCGTGCTGGGGGAGCGGCTCGGGCCGGCGGGAATCGCCGGGTCGGTCCTGATCCTCGCCGCGGTGGCCGGCCTGGACGAACCCGAGCCGGACCGTCCCGCCCACAACGGACCAGGCCCGGCAGGACCCAGCCCGGACCTGTAGCCGGTGCTCAGGACCTCAGGCGTAAGACCAACGCCCGTCCTGCCGCAGCCTGGGCTGGGGCGGGACGGGCGTCTCGTGGTCGACGGCGGTGATCTGGCCGGTGTTGTACTGGTCCGCGATGTACTGGCTGAACTGGCCCGAGTCGAGCGTGTGGGCGTTGTCCTCGTAGTCGTAGGCGCGGTACCCGTCGGGACCTGCCGGCACGTATCCCCGGGGCGCCGCAGCCATACCCGCGTCCGGGGCGCCGACCGAGTGCGTCCCCGCGGCGCCGGCCGCGTGCGAACCGGGCGCGGCCCCGTACGCCCCCTGACCTGCCCCGGCGCCGTAGGCCCCCGGGTCGTAGCCCTGCTGCCCGCCCCGGTAGTCCAGCTCGGCTCCGGCCGCGTACTCGGTCTGGTATCCGGCGGGATGCGCCGCCGCCTGCCGCGCGTCGTGGCCCGGTTGGTAGGCGGGGTAGGCGCCCGTGTTCACCTGCTGCGCGGCCGGCTGCCACAGGTCGGCCGGGGGGTTCGGCGAGTCGAACGACGGCGTCGCCCCGGTCAGCCCCTGCGCCGCCTGGTTCTGCGCCGCGAACAGCGCCGACGCCCCGGCGTCTGGCTGGACCCCGTTGAGCTCGCCGTGGATCCGCCCGGCGAGGTTGGCCGCGATCGCGAACCGGAGTGGCGCCAGCGAGTCCACCGACATGGTGCCCGTCACCGCGGGCGGCGGGAGGAACGCGAAGACCTCGTCGTCGCCCAGCCGCATGCCCTGGCCGAGCGCGGCGTTGAGCGTCTCCTCCAGGAGGTACTCGGCGCGGCCGTCCTCGGTCTCGAGGTCGGCGAACATCTCGTCCATCGAGCCCCACCGGCGCTCCAGCGTGCCCTCGACGGTGTCGAGGAACCACCAGCCGTCGTGCGACTCCAGGAAGAGGTCGCCGAAGCAGGAGGCGAAGCGCGGGGTCTTGTCACCCGTCCCTATCCACGACCAGGACGACAGCGCGAACTCGTAGGCGTCAGGTGCGAATTCTCGGATCAGGTGCACCTGGCGAATGTTGCCATGCTCACACTCCGAGCAAAAGGGGCGTACTAGATATGTAACGATTCGGCTCATCGGTTTCACCCGAATGTTTTCCTCCCGGAAACACCTGGCGACCCCGGAAGGGCGCTCGCCACCGTCGCGGCATGGTGGACAGCGACGACGATGCGCGGCACGACGGCCGGCACCCGAGCGGCCAGCTCGCGCTCGACGCCCGGTGCCACGGACATGAGCCAGCACGTGCTGGCGATCGGTACGGTCGCCCCATGACTTCGCAGAGCAGCTCGAGTTCGGAGGCCGGCAGCATGGGGACCAGCAGCGTGGGGACCAGCAGCACGGAGGACAGCATGAGCACGAGGATCAGCCCCGCGTCCCGCGCCGAGATCGACCAGATCGAGCGCACCGACCCGCCGGCCGCGGCCGACGAGGTGACGATGCTGCGGTCCTTCGTCGACTTCTACCGGGCCACGATCCGGCGCCAGTGCGCGGGCCTGACGGCGGAGCAGCTGCGCACGCCGCACCCGCCGTCGACCATGACGCTGGCCGGGATGCTGAAGCACCTCGCCTACGTCGAGGACGTGTGGTTCTCGGTACGCCTGCGGGGCAGCGAGCCCGCGGCGCCGTGGGACACGGTCGACTGGTCCGCGGACCGCGACTGGGACTGGAACAGCGCCCTCGCGGACACCCCGGAGCAGCTGGTCGCCCTGTTCGACGACGCCGTGGCCGCCTCCGAGCGAATCCTCGACGAGGTCGTCGGCGCGGGCCTGGACCAGGAGGTCGCGCGGCCGTCGGGCCATGCCGGCCACGGCGGGCGCATCACGCTGCGCTGGATCCTGGTGCACATGGTCGAGGAGTACAGCCGGCACGCGGGCCACGCCGACCTGCTGCGCGAGGCCCTGGACGGCGCGACCGACCTGTAGCGCCGTAAGCTCCCGGGCCCGGGTCAGAACAGCAGCCACGCGAGGTCCGCGGCCTCCAGCACGATCCAGAACCGGAGGAACCGGCCGACCAGGCCGGTGCTGACGAACAACCACATGCGCACGCGCAGCACGCCCGCGACCACGGACATCACCATGAACGGCGGCAGCCCCGCGAACGCCGAGGTGAGCAGGACCAGCCCGGTGTAGACGGGGCGGCCCTCGGTGCGGCCGCGCCAGCGGGTCATCGCGGCCTCGATCCTGGGCGACTCCAGCTTGCTGCGCAGCCAGGGCAACCGGGTGGTCCCGGCGCCGGCCCAGTACCAGAGGAGCTTGCCGGTGATCTGCCCGACGGCGGCCACCGCGGCCAGCACGACGCTCGGGTAGGTCTGGTCGGCGGCGGCCACCGCGAGGTAGGCCTCCAGGGCCATGAACGCCGCGACGGCGGCGCCGGCCGAGTAGAAGAAGGTCGAGACGAGCAGCATCGGACCGGGTCCGCCCTCAGGTCTCGGGGCTCGGTGTGGTGGCCGGGGTCACACCGGGACGTTAGCGCCTGCTGCCACGAGCTGCCGAATCAGTGCCTCGGCGGGCGGTGCGGGCGGGCCGACGGTGAGGGCCATGACCCGCCGCTTCGCGCCCGGCAGGGGAGCCGTGGCGATGCCCGGGTGCCGGTGCGCGAGCAGGGTGAGCCCGGGCAGCAGGCTCACGCCGGCGCCCGCGGCGACCAGTGCCTGCACGGCCACGTAGTCGTCGGTCTCGAACGCGATCCGGGGCGCGAAGCCGACGGCAGCGCAGCGGGCCACCATGTCGGCGCGGCAGCGTTCGCAGCCCGCGATCCAGTCGGCGTCGTCCAGGGCCTTGAGGTCGGGGACGACGCCGGGGCCGGGTGCGGCGTCGAGGTCCGCGGCCGTGACGAGGTTGACCTGCTCGTCGAGGATCGTCGTCGCCTCGAATCGCGACAGGTCGTCCATGGAGCGGGCGTGCCGCACGTCCATGTGCTCGAACACCAGCGCGACGTCGACCGCGCCGGACTGCAGGGCGGCGACGGCGTCCGGTGGCTCGTGCTCGACGAGCCCCACGGACAGACCGGGGTGCTCCTGCACGAGCCGGGCGACGGCGTCGGGGACGAGGGTGGCGAGCGCCGAGGGGAAGGCGGCGAGGCGGGCGCGTCCCGCGCGCAGGCCCGCCAGGGCGTCGAGCTCGCGGCGCGCACCCTCGACGCGGCCGAGGATCTCCTCGGCGCGGTTGGCGAGCAGGCGCCCGGCCTCGGTGAGACGGACGCCGCGGCCGTGCCGCTGCAGCAGCGGGATGCCGGCGTCGGCCTCCAGGCGGGACAGGTGGTGGCTCACAGAGGGCTGCGCGTAGTGCAGCTCCTTGGCCGCGGCCGTGACGGAGCCCGTACGGGCGACCGCCGCGAGGACGCGCAGCCGGGTGAGGTCGAGCTCTGCGGTCATGCCCCCAGGTTAGCGCAGAAAGATAGGCTCCATCGATCGAAAGTCGAAGTAACAGGTATTGGACCTATGGGTCATGGGCGGGTCACGCTGGGTTCATGAAGCTCGTCGAGACCCGTCCTGACGTCACGATCGCCGACGTGCTCGCCGCGCAGTCGCGTCTGGACGGCACGGTGGTGCGCACCCCCGTGGGGGAGTACCCGGACCTGACCCGGGCCACCGGCGCCGACGTGGTCGTCAAGCACGAGAACCAGCAGCGCACCGGAGCCTTCAAGGCCCGGGGCGCCAGCAACCTCCTGCTCGGGATGACGGCGGCCGAGCGCGCCCGCGGCGTCGTCGCCTACTCCACGGGCAACCACGCGCAGGGCGTCGCCTACGCCGCCCGGCTGACCGGCACCGCGTGCACCATCGTCATGCCCGACGACCCCAACCCCGTCAAGCTGCGAGCCGTCCTCGACCAGGGCGCCGACGTCCTGCTCCAGGGCGCCACGTTCGACGAGGCCCGCGAGCGGGCCACCGCGCTCGCCGAGGCCTCCGGGGCGCGGCTCGTCGGCGCCGCGAACGAGCCCGCCATCATCGCCGGCGTCGGCACGCTGTACCTCGAGATGTTCCAGCAGGCACCGGGCCTCGACGTGCTCGTGGTCCCGGTCGGCGGCGGCTCCGGCGCCTCCGCCGCCGGACTGGTCGCGGCCGCCGTCGCGCCGGGCACCGAGGTGATCGCCGTCCAGTCCGCAGCCTCGCCCGCCGCCCACGACTCCTGGCACTCGGGCGCGCTCGTCGAACGGGCGAACGCCACCCGTGCGGAAGGCCTCGCCGTCGGCTGCGGGTTCGAGGTCACCCAGGGGTTGATGCGGCGCCACCTGACCGACTTCGTGCTCGTCACCGACGAGCAGATCACGCTCGCCCAGGAGCTGTACCTCACGGGTGCGCACACGGTCGCCGAGGGCGCCGGAGCTGCCGCGCTCGCCGCGGTCCTGGCCGACCCCGACCGGTTCGCCGGCCGCCGCGTCGGCATCGTCTGCACAGGTGGGAACGCCAGCGCCGAGGAACTGCGCCGCGCTCTGGCGCGCGCTGAGGGGCCCGCACCCGACTAGGCTCGGCCGCATGGCCCGCTACTTCGACGTCCACCCCGTCGACCCCCAGCCGCGCGCGGTCGGGCAGGTGGTCGCGATGCTGCGCGACGACGCGCTCATCGCCTACCCGACGGACTCCTCCTACGCCCTCGGCTGCCGGATGGACTACCACGACGGCGCGGACCGCATCCGCGGCATCCGGCGGCTCGACGACAAGCACCACTTCACGCTCGTGTGCGCGGACTTCGCCCAGCTCGGCCAGCTCGTCAAGCTCGACAACTCAGCGTTCCGAGCCATCAAGGCCGCCACGCCCGGGCCCTACACCTTCATCCTGCCCGCGACCGCGGAGGTACCGCGCCGGCTCGCGCACCCCAAGAAGAAGACCGTTGGCGTGCGCATCCCCGACTCCGCCGTCACCCAGGCGCTCCTGCGCGAGCTCGGCGAGCCCCTGCTGTCCTCCACCCTGATCCTGCCCGACCACGCCGAGCCCCTGACCGACGGCTGGACCATCAAGGAGGAGCTCGACCACGTGCTCGACGCCGTGGTGGACGGCGGCGACGCCGGCACCGAGCCGACGACGGTCGTCGACTGGTCCGACGGTTATCCACAGGTCGTCCGAGAAGGTGCCGGCGACCCCACCCGTTTCGAATAGCCTGGGGGCCATGACCGACCCCACCGGGCTCGAGCAGGCCCGCACCAAGATGACCCAGGCAGGCGTCGTACCCGCCGCGATCGACACGTTCACGCGGTTCTACCACCTCCTGGAGTCCGGCGAGACCGGCCTGATCCGCGAGACCGACATCGACCCCCTCGTCGACATCCCCAACCGCGCCGAGCTGACCATCAGCGCCGACGACGCGGCCGCCGCCCTCGCGAAGACCGCGATGCTCAAGCTCAACGGCGGGCTCGGCACGTCCATGGGCATGGACAAGGCCAAGTCGCTCCTGCCCGTCCGTGAGGCACCCGGCGGCGGCGAGATCCTCACCTTCCTCGACATCATCGTGGGCCAGGTCCGCGCCGCCCGGCAGGCCACCGGCGCCCGCCTCCCGCTCCTGTTCATGAACTCCTTCCGCACCCGCGAGGACTCGCTGGCCGCCCTGGAGCGCTACACCGACCTCGCGGTCGACGGCCTGCCCGTCGACTTCCTGCAGAACCGCGAGCCCAAGCTCCTGGCCTCGGACCTCACCCCCGTCACCTGGGAGAAGGACCCCGACCTCGAGTGGTGCCCGCCCGGCCACGGTGACCTCTACCCGGCCCTGCACGCCTCCGGCGTCGTCGTCGCCCTCCTCGACGCCGGCTTCCGCTACATGTGCGTCTCCAACTCCGACAACCTCGGCGCTACGCCCGACGCGACCATCGCCGGCTGGTTCGCCGCCTCCGGCGCCCCCTACGCCGCCGAGCTGTGCCGCAAGACCGCCGCCGACGTCAAGGGCGGCCAGCTGGTGGTCCGCAAGGCCGACGGACGCATCGTCCAGCGTGAGACCGCGCAGACCCACCCCGACGACGCCGCCGCGTCGCTCGACGCCACCCGGCACCCCTTCTTCCACACCAACAACCTCTGGTTCGACCTCCAGGCGCTCGCGGACGAGCTCGAGCGGACCGGCGGCGTGCTGGAGCTGCCCCTGATCCGCAACGACAAGACGGTCGACCCCTCCGACCCGTCCTCGCCCGCGGTGGTGCAGATCGAGTCCGCCATGGGCGCGGCCGTGGCCGTCTTCGAGGGCGCCACCGCCATCGAGGTCGAGCGGTCCCGGTTCCTGCCGGTCAAGACCACGAACGACCTGCTGGTGCTCCGCTCCGACGTGTACACCCTCACGCCGGACTACCTGCTCGAGGCCCAGGCGCCCGCGCCGCTGGTGGACCTCGACAAGGCGCACTACAAGCTCATCGACGGCTTCACGCAGCGGTTCGCCGCGGGTGCGCCGTCGCTGCGCGACGCCGACTCGCTCACCGTGCGCGGCGACTGGACGTTCGGGTCGGGTGTGCGGGCCGAGGGCAAGGCGGCACTCGCGGGCGACGGCGGCACGGTCCCGGACGGCGCGACGGTCGGCGCGGACGGGTTCTGACTCACGCTGGCGCGTGCGGTCGGTGAGACATCAGGTGATCGGTAGAAGGTCAGGTGGTCGGCAGCTCGAGCTGCCGACCACCTGACCTTCTACCGACCATCCTGTTCGGCGGGTTCCGCTCCCGGGACCGGGTGTCCGCCCCGCGGGGGGGTGCGCCACGTGTCCGCCATCGCGGCGACCCGCGCGGGCAGCG
>NZ_JBIRYI010000006.1:147471-348870 GCF_044389675.1 Promicromonospora kroppenstedtii
GCCCCCCCGCCCGCGGCGCGCGGGGCGGCGCGCCGGGGTCCTCCCCCCCGGGGGCGGGGGGGGTGGGTCCCCCCCCGGGGGGGGGGCCCCCGGGGGGGGGGGGCCCCCCCCGCCCCCCCCACCACCTGACCTTCTACCGACCATCCTGTTCGGCGGGTTCCGCTCCGGTCAGCGGGTGTCCGCCCGACGTGGCGGTGCGCCAGGTCTCCTCGATCGCGACGACGCGCTCGTGCAGCGCCGTGGGGTCGGCATCCGGGGGCACCGGCCCCGCCGCGGCGGCGTCGGTCAGCCAGTCGGCCCAGGCCTGCCACCGCGGCAGGTAGAGCTCGCGCACCAGGCCGTGCCAGTGCCGGCCGGAGTAGTCGTGCAGGCCGTTGTGCTGTCCGCCCCAGACGCTGACCAGGCTGCGCGCCTCGCCCTCCATCGCGTCCTGCTCGGCGGCGGTGTCGCCCCAGGAGCGGGCGGCGTCGGTCCAGGTGCGCACCCGGCTTTCCGGGCGGGCGCCGGCCAGCTCGTCGAGCTGCAGCAGGTCGGCCCGCAGGCGGGCCATGTGCGCGCGGATGCCGTCGGGGTCGCCGGACCGCGCCGCCGCGAGGATGCCGCGCACGTGCACGCGGGTGCCCTGGGCGAGGACGTGCCCGGTCAGGTCGGCGATGTCGGCGTCGAGGACGTCCAGGGCGCCACCCGCGACGTCCTCGACGCCGGCCCTGCTCCCCGCGGTGCCGACCGTTGTCTCGTGGTCTCCGCCGGACCCGACCCTCGGAGTCGCAGTCGCCCCGCCGCCACCGGTCCACCGGCGTCGCCGGGATCTCGCGGCAGACAGCAGCTCCCGGACCGCCGTCAGGTCCCGCACCGCGTCGGCGAGGTGGGGGAGGGCGGTCTCGATCGCGGGGTCGTTCTCGGCGTCGACGTCGGACGACGGCGTGGGCGGCTGCGGACCTGAGATCGCCTCGCCGGCGCTGCGCTGCGCCGGGAACGGGAGGCCGGCGCTCCAGGGCCGGGCGATGACCGGCGTCGGGATCGAGCGGGTGCGACCGGGACCGTAGAGCGTCGAATAAATAGTGTGCCAAGCGCGCAGCGCTGCCTGAGCAGCATCGGGCACCGGGTGACCGGCAGCCCACGAGCCCAGGAGCCCGTACCGGGTGAGCACGAAGCTCTCCAGCCAGGCGTCGAGGGCTGCGGGGGAGCGTGGGGCGTCGTCCCAGGCGAGGTCCGTGGCGAGCTCGTAGAAGATCTCGTTGTTCTCGATCGCCTCGGGGGCCAGGCCGACGCCTCGGAGGTGCGGCACGCCGTCGGGCAGCGCGGCCACGTCCCGGACGAGTCCCGCCAGGTCGCCGAACAGCGCGGGTCGCCCGCCGAAGTTGTGCAGCGCGCACCAGACCCAGGGCCGCCCGGCGAGCGGGGCGCCGTCGGCCAGCAGCGCCGTGTGCAGCGGCACGTGCTCGCCCCAGAGGTCCAGCACGAGCGTGCGGTCCACGGGCACGTCGCTCAGGTACGCGGCTACCCGGTCCGGCGTCCAGAACGCGGCCTTGTAGTGGAAGGGCCACCCCTGCAGCACCCAGACCGGCTCGGATTCCCCTGCGTTCCGGGCCGCCGCGGCCAGCGCGCGGTACGTCCCGCGTCCGGCGGAGCGCAGGTGGTCGACGTCGTCCGACGGCGGCACGGACTCGATGTACGGGTCCACCGCGTAGAACCCCGTCCCGGGGCCGAGCAGCTCGCGCTGCACCCGGCCGAACGTCGCGTGCAGGTCCTGGAACCGGGCCGACTCGGGGTGCAGCAGCGGGATGTGCCAGCCCTGCCACTCGATCTCGTCGTAGCCGTCCGAGTCGTATCCGGCCGCGTCGTCCGTGCGGTACCCGCCGGAAGCGGGACCCGCGCCCGCGAGCGACGGCGGCACGTGCCCGCCGAACCCGGGCAGCACCGGTGTCATGCCGAGCTGGCGCATCCGCGCCAGGATGCGCCCGGCCAGGTCGACGCGGCGCTCGGCCCAGCGTGCGGGCAGCGGACCGCCGAACGAGTGCATCCCGCCCATGAACGTCCACGGGAAGTGCGCGGCGCCGCCGATCCACTCGGCCACCTCGGCGTCGGGCAGCCCGGCCCGGCGGAAGGTCTCGGACAGCACGGCCTCGTGGGCCACGAGCATGAGCGGGTGCGTGACGCCGTGCAACGCCATCCAGTCGATCTCGCGCTCCCACCGGTCCCAGCCCCAGAACGGCGTCGAGTACCCGAAGGTCACCACGTTGAGGTAGTAGCGCACGGCGTGCGGCGTCGAGACGCCGGTCCGAGGCGCGTCGGGGAGGGGTCCCGTGCCCACCTGTGGCCCCGCGTGCGCCTCCGGTCCGACGGCGGCCTCCGGTCCTGCACCCACCCGGGGTCGCTGCCAGGTGAGGCGCGTGCCCAGGTGGGCGCGCACGTAGCGCGCGAGGGCGACCGAGGCGGCGACGGGGTCCGACGCGCGGATCGTCAGGCGGCCGCCGGTGGCGACGTACTCGGCTGCGGATGCGGGGCCGGCGGCACGCTCCGTGGCCGCCTCGGGCGTCTCGTTCGTCCACCCGGCCGGCAACGGCTCCAGCGAGACCCGCCCGGGATCGACCCCGGCACGTTCGGCGACACCGCGGACGGCGTCCGCCCACGACACGCCCGGCCGCGCCCCGCCTGTCATGCCGAACCGACCGACCCGAGCACCGTCTCCGTCCATGCCGGAAAGTCCACCACGCCCGCCCGCGTGCGCGACTCCTCGGCGGCGAACGCCATGAGGTGACTGTCCAGCGCGGTCGCGAACGAGAGCTCGCCCGTCCCGACGGTGCCGTCCACGACGGCGCGGCAGAACGCGTCCATCAGGGCGTCGTCCCCTCCGGCGTGCCCCCGGTGGTCGGCCGCGACCGAGTCGGCGCGGGCGACGAGCGTGCAGGTCGTGTGTCCCAGGGGGCCGGCGACACCGGAGGCCACCACCTCGACGCCGGCCACCATCTCGACCTCGGCCGGCAGCCCCGCACCGGCGAGCGCCCCCGCCGACCCACCGGAACCCGCCGGCAGCCACCCGGCGGGCGAGAACAGGTCCACCCGGATCTCGCCGGAGTCCATGTGCCCGTGCAGCTGCCCCCGCGTCCCCGTGATCGTCAGATGCCTGGTGTTCTCCGCGGTGAACGCGCTCGCCGTGAGCGTCGCGGTCAGCCCCGAACCGAACTCCAGGAGCGTCTGCTGGTGGTCGGCCACGTCGTTGTCGCAGCGGTAGACGCAGCGCCCGTACGGTCCGCGCCGCAGCGCGGCGAGCCGGCCCGCGGGGGAGAGGTCGGCGCCGAGCATCGTCACGGGGTGGCCCATGACGTCGCGCAGGGCGTCCACGTAGTACCGCGGCGCGTAGAACGGGCAGTCCGCGGCCACGGGGCAGCCGTCGGTGCAGCGTCCCGGCGCGCCGGCCGGTGTGTTCTCGGCGCGGAAGTGCAGCAGCGACCCCGCGCTGGACACGGTCCGGGGCGCCGCCCCCGCGAGCCACCGGATCAGGTCCAGGTCGTGGCACGTCTTGGCGAGCACCATGGGGCTGGACCCGGCGGCGTTGCGCCAGTTGCCCCGCACGAAGGAGTGCGCGAAGTGCCAGAACCCGATGTTCTCCCGCACCTCGATCGTCGCGAGGTCGCCCAGCGATCCCGCCGCGACGACGGCCCGCACGGCCCGCCAGAACGGCGCGAACCGCAGTACGTGCCCGACGGCGACCCGGGCTCCCGTCCGGCGCACCACGCCGGCCAGGTCGGTCAGTCCCGTGAGCGTCGGCGCGGCGGGCTTCTCCAGGAGCATCGGCAGCCCGGCGTCGGCCACCGCGGCGGCGGCCGGGACGTGCAGCGCGTCCGGCAGGGCGATCAGCACGGCGTCCGGCCGTAGGTGGGCGAGGTCGGCCACCAGGTCGCGCCAGTCAGGGTACCGGGCCGCCGTCGTGCCGGCCAGGGCGTCCAGCCGGGCCGGTTCCGGGTCCGCGACCCCGACGATGCGGGCGCGCTCCGGGTGCGCCCGCACCCAGCGGCCGTAGGCGTCGGCGCCTCGCCCGCCCGCGCCGAGCACGGCGAGACGCAGGGAACGGTTCATCGCGCGGTCCTCCTCAGGACAGTCCTTCCCGAGCGCATCGGACACACCTCATCGTTCGGCACCCTGGACCAGCCCCGAGACGATGTACCGCTGGGCCAGGAAGAAGATGATCACCACGGGCACGGTCACCGCGATGGACCCGGCCAGCAGCACCGTGACCGGCACCTGGAAGTCGCCGAGCTGGGCGATGCCGAGCGGCGCCGTCCAGAGGTCGCGGTGCTGTACCAGGAACAGCAGGGCGTAGAAGTACTCGTTCCAGGCGATCATGAACACGTAGATCGCGGTGGCCACCACGCCGGGCACCGCGATCGGCAGCACCACGCGGGTCAGCAGCTGGCCCAGCGTGCAGCCGTCCATGATCGCCGCCTCCTCGACGCTGGCCGGCAGCGCCAGGAAGAAGTTCCGCATCATGTACAGCGCGACCGGCACGGTGGCCGCCACGTAGACGATCAGCAGCCCCACCAGCGAGCTGGTGAGCCCCAGCCTGGACAGGATCACGAACTTCGGCACCGCCAGCACGATCCCCGGGAACAGGTAGACCGCCAGGATGATGCCGTTCGTGACGGCCCGCCCCCGGTACCGCAGCCGGGCGGCCGCGTAGGCGCCCAGCACGCAGACCACGATGCTGACCAGCACGGTCCCGACGGCGACGCCGAGCGAGTTGAGCACGAACCGCCCGAGCCCGAACCCGCCGTCCGCCTCGTCCCGCATGGCCGTCGCGAACGCGGACAGGTCCAGCCCCGTCGGCAGCCCCAGCGGGTCGCGAGTCACCTCCGCGTACGGCCGCATCGACAGGACGACGCCGTACGCGACCGGCCCCAGCGACCACAGCAGTGCGAGCGTGACGACGACGGCGCGGCCGGTGCGGGCCGCGCGGGTGGGCCGGACGCCGCTCATGACAGCCCCCTCATGATTCTGAGCTCCGCCGGGACAGCAGCACGTACCCCATCAGGAGCACCCCCAGGATGAGGCTCATCAGCAGCCCGAACGCGGCCGCGCTGCCGATGTCTGCCTTGGTCACGAGCTCGGTGTAGACCTTGATGGCCATGACCTGCGTGCTCCCGGCGCCCTCCGTCAGCAGGTAGACGTCGTCGAAGCTCTGGAACGACCAGATGAACCGCAGCAGCAGGAGCAGCAGGGCCACGGCCCGCAGCTGCGGCAGCAGGATGTACCGCAGCGTCTGCCGGCGGCCTGCGCCGTCGAGCGCCGCGGCCTCCTCGATCTCGCCGGGTACCGCCTGCAGCCGCGCGGTCAGGAACAGGAACGCGAGCGGGGCCGACTTCCAGATGTCGAACAGGACCACCACCAGCAGCGCGACCGGAACCGGGAGGCCCCAGACCTCCGCGGAGGTGGTGCTGAGGAACCCCACGGGCGTGTCCCACCCGAGGTAGGCACGCCCGAAGGCGTTCACCACGCCGTACTGCGGGTTCAGCATCGTCTTCCAGATGGTCGCCGCGGCCACCACCGGCAGCACGTACGGCACGAGGAGCAGCGCCCGCACCAGGCCCCGCCCGCGGAACGGCCGGCGCAGCGCGAGCGCCAGCACCAGCCCGACGGCGAGCGAGCCGGCCGCCGTCAGGCCCGCGTACAGGACCGTGGTCCACAGGGCGCCCCAGAACGCCTGCGACGCCATCGCGCGCTCGAAGTTGTCCAGCGACCACCCGATCGGCTCCGTGCCGAGGAACGGGATGTCGACGAGCCTGATCTCGGAGAAGCCGAACACCACCACCAGCGCGAACGGCAGCAGCACCACGAGGGCCACGACCGCCAGGGACGGTGAGACGAGCAGCCAGCCGGAACGGTTCTCCCGCCGGGCCCGCCCCGCCGGCGCCCGCGTTCGGGGTGCGGGCGTGCGGGACGCCGGCACGCGCGCGGTCCTCACTGGTCCTGCTGCAGCGCCGTCACCTCCGCGGCCATCTGCCGCGTCACCTCGGCGGGGTCCGTGCCGCGGTACAGCGGGTCGAGCTGCTGCGCCAGCGTGCCCTGCGTGGCGACCAGCCCCGCGAGCGTCGCGTCGGGCGTGCCCTGGCCCCAGCGGTCGACGGCGTCCATGCCCTCGCCCATGGCGGTCACCAGCTCGTCGCCGTACACCTCGGCCACCGACGATTCGACCTCGGGCCCGAAGCCCAGGCCGCCCCACGCGTCCAGGTACTCGGTCGGGTTCTCCGGGGTGCCGGTGCGCAGCGGCAGGCGGCCCTCGGTCGCCACGGCCAGTGTGTCGGCGTAGCCCGTGCTCAGCATGTACTCGATGTACCGGCGGGCCTCGTCGGCGTGCGCACGGGCGGGCACCGCGTAGGCGAGCGTGGCGCCGAACTGGGCCGCGCCCTCGGCCGACCCCTCCGACCCGTCCGGCGGCTCCAGCACCGTGATGAACCCCGAGTTCTTCGCGAGGAACTCCGGGTCGTCGCCGCACTCCTCGCACGACGGCGGCACCGCCTCGTCCAGGTTCGCCAGCTCGTCCAGGATGTGCGTCGAGAACAGCAGCATCGCGGCGTCGCCCGCCAGGTAGGCGGCCCGTGCCGACTCGACGTCGTAGTCGCCCGCGACGGACGAGTCGCGCAGCTCCTTGAAGTAGCCGGCGGCCTCGGCGCACGCGGGCGAGTCGATGGCCACCTCGCCGTCCGTCACGAGGCTGCAGCCGGCGGACTGGAAGATCGACTCGATCCCCTCGGTGCCGGACGCCGTGCCGGACTGGGTGCCCAGGGCGATGCCGGTGACGCCCAGCTCCTCCTTGACTGCCGTCGCCGCCTGAGCGAGCTCCGCGACCGTGGTCGGCACCTCGACGCCCGCCTCCTCCAGCAGGTCGGTGCGGTAGGCGATCAGGTGCACCCAGCCGTCGCTCGGCACGGCGGCGACCGTGCTCTCGCCCGAGTCCGTGTCCTGCACCGTGACCGCGCCGAGCGCGTTCTGGTTGAACGTCGCGGGGTCCAGCGTGTCCAGGGCCTCCTGGGCGACGTCGGTGTCGAGCAGCCCCTGGGACTGCCAGGAGGTGACCTGCGAGGCGCCCGCGAGGATCACGTCGGGCACCTCGCCCGAGGCGGCGCCGGTCACCAGGGCCTGGTCCTGGTCGGCCGCGGCGAGCGGGACGACGTCGACCTCGATGCCGGTCTCCTGCGTGAACCCCTTCGCGACGGCCTCCTGGGCGGCGACCCGCTCGGGCGTGGACTGCGGTGTCCAGAAGGTGATCGAGTCGGTGGACTCCTCCGCGGGCGCCCCGCACGCGGCGAGGAGCGCGGTGGTGGCGGTCAGTGCGACGACGGCGACGGACGGGCGGATGCGACGGTGCATGATCGGTCCCTCCACGGTGCGGGCCTGGCTGCTTGCTGCGGGCACGTACTGGGTGCCCCAGACAATTCACCCCGGTACGGGGCCAGTCAAGGACGACGCGCCGGGGACGCCGGTACGGGAACGTCGACGACGCGGGCATCGCCGACCTCGGGGGACAGCGCACCCGCCGAGGCGGCCGCGACGTCCGCGGCCAGGGCGGCCAGCTCGTGCTGCGGCACCAGCAGCCGCAGGTGTGCGACGGCACCGTAGCTGGGCGGTTCCATGACCGACCCGTGGCCGGATGCCCAGTCCCGCAGCATGTTGTCGATGCGGCCGGCGTCGGCGTGGGGGACCGGCACCTCGACCTCGCGCAGCAGCTCACGGCGCAGCAGGACGCCGGAGGCGGCGGCGTCGTCCAGGGCCGCGGCGACCGCGCCGGAGTAGGCACGCACCAGGCCACCGGCGCCGAGCTTCACGCCCCCGAAGTACCGGGTGACGACGGCGACCAGGTCGGTGAGGCCCCGGTGGCGCAGGACCTCCAGCATGGGCACCCCGGCGGTGCCGCTCGGCTCGCCGTCGTCGGAGGAGCGGGCCTGGTCCGCGCGGGTGCCCAGCACCATGGCGACGCAGTGGTGCCGGGCGTCCCAGAGCTCCTTGCGCAGGCCCGCGATCACGGCGTCGGCCTCCGCGACGCTGCCGGCCGGGGCGAGGTGGGCCAGGAACCGCGACCTCTTGATGACGAGCTCGTGGTCGACGGGGCGCGCGATGGTGCTGGGGAGGTCCACCGTCAGAGGGTACGCACCAGGTCGTCGTGAACCGGCGTTTCCCCCTTGATTAATAGTGTGCCAAGCGTAGATTAGACCCATGACCAGTACCGATGCCGGCTCACCGCCAGCCAGGGCCGGGGAGCCCGGCCGCTACCCACGGCCTCCGGTGAGCCTCGAGGAGGCCGAGTGGGTGTGGCGTGAGCTCGCCACGGAGGCGATGCGTCCTGGCGCCAAGCCGGAGGCGGTGCGCCTGGCGGTGATCACGGGCCTGGTGCGGGCGACCGGCTCCCGGTACGGGGATCTCCTGCGCGTGCGGGTCGAGGACATCGACCTCGGGCCGGCGCGGGCCAAGGTGACCGAGGGCAGCGTGCTGGTACGGCACGGCAAGCACCGCACCCCGCACCGGCACCTGCTGCCGGCGGACCTGGTGGTGCTGCTCAAGCACTGGATGGTGGTGCGCGAGGAGCTCGCGGCCGAGCTGGAGGGCTCGGTGCCGCGGGCGTTGCTGCTGACGGTGCACCACACGCACGACAACGGCACCACGGTCGCCTCGGGCCTGCCGATCACGCGGCAGGGGCTGGTGCTGTCGTGGCGGAGGTTCGTGCACCGCACCAACGCCCGCTACGGCGCGCTGCGCCCGCCCCTGCCGACCCGCTTCGAGCAGGTCCGGCGCGCCTGGATCGACGCGGCCCGGGAGGACCGCTGACCTCGGCGCGCCGGGCCGGGGGCAAGAAGGGGCGGGCGGGAACGGCTCAGGAGCTGGCGATGCCCAGCAGCGGGGACGTCGGCGTCGACGACGGCAGCTCCGTGAAGCCGTAGCGGTCGTAGAACTTGCGGGCGGCGACGTTCTCGGCGGCGTAGCCCAGGTGCACGCCCGGCACGTCCCGCTCGGCCAGTGCGGCGCGCAGCGTGTCGATCAGGCGGGAGCCCAGTCCGCGGCGCTGCAGCACGGGCAGCAGGTCGATGTGCAGGTGCGCGGGGTGCGTCGTGAGCTCGCCGTGACGCAGGCCGCGGACCATGCGCTGCGGGTCGGCGCCGTCGCGCAGGAGCTGGGCCTCGGTGTAGCCGGGATCGGCGCCCGTGGCCGGGCCGGGCTCGGGGTGGCGGGCGACGAAGCCGGGCGTCCACTCACGTGCCCACCACTCGGCGAACGCCCGGGTGTCGGCGGCGGCCACGATGTACCCGGCGGCGCGGCCCTCGTGCTCGACCACCCACGCGAGGTCGGGGGAGTGGTCCACGTAGGGCAGGGCGTAGACCTCGGGCATGAGGTCGTCGGACGAGTAGACGCCGCGGGCGTCGCCACCGGCCGCAGCGGTGCGGACGCAGATGTCGGCGACGTCGGCCCGGTCGGCGACGCGGTACTGACGGATGAATGGCTCGGTCACCCGCGACACAGTACCCGCGGGCCCGATGGTCCTCCGGCGGCTCCCTGTGGCGTTACCCCGTGTTTGCCGCAGGAACACGCCGGTCATGCGTTCGTCACGTGATCGCAATGTGCAATTGTCGACCAAGTTCGTTACGGTCGAATTGTCATGCAGAACCTCGAAGAGGAACTCAAGCACATCCATCCGACCGAGACCACGGTGGCGCTGAGGGAGCCCACCGTCGATGACGGAGCAGCGATGTGGCGCCTGGCGCGCGACAGCAAGACGCTGGACCTCAACTCGTCCTACGCGTACCTCCTCTGGGCTCGAGACTTCGCCCGGACCTCGGTGATCGTCACCGTCGACGACGAGCCCGCCGGGTTCGTCACGGGGTACGTCCGGCCCGACGAGCCGACCACGCTGATGGTCTGGCAGGTGGCCGTCGACCACGCCTACCGCGGCCAGCGGCTGGCGTCCCGGATGCTCGCCCACCTGGCGGGCCGGCACCCGGAGTGCACCCACGTCGAGACCACCATCACCTCGGACAACACGGCGTCGATCGCCCTGTTCATGTCCTTCGCGTCGGCCCAGGGTGCGCCCGTCGACGTGCGGACCGTCTTCCCCACGGAGGCGTTCCCGGACGGCCATGACGCGGAGCTCGTGTTCCGCATCGGGCCACTTTCCTGACCTCGTCCCGGTCACCGATCCCCAGAGCACGACCCAGCACGACCCAGCAGGACCCGGTGCGTACGGGTACGTACCGGCACGCCCGAACGACCCCAGCCGAGTCCGGCCACCAGGGCCGGACCGTGGAAAGGAGCCATGCGCCCGAACACCGCCATGCCCACCGACCACCCCACGAGCAGCTCCATGGAGGCCTCCTCGACCAGCGTCTTCGACGACATCGAGTCCCAGGTCCGCAGCTACTGCCGGAACTGGCCCGCGACGTTCACGACGGCGTCCGGCAGCACGATCCAGGCCGAGGACGGCCGCAGCTATCTCGACTTCTTCGCCGGGGCCGGTGCCCTGAACTATGGGCACAACCACCCCGTCCTGCTGGACGCGCTGGTCGACTACCTGCGCAGCGGCGGGATCGTCCACGCGCTCGACATGCACACGGCGCCCAAACGCGAGTTCCTGACGACGTTCCGGGACCGGATACTGCGCCCGCGCGACCTGGACTACAAGGTGATGTTCCCCGGGCCCACGGGCACCAACTCGGTGGAGAGCGCGCTCAAGCTCGCCCGCAAGGTGACCGGCCGCCAGCACATCCTGTCGTTCACCAACGCGTTCCACGGGATGACCCTGGGCGCACTGTCGGTGACCGGCAACTCGATGAAGCGCAACGGCGCGGGCCTGCCGCTGACCAACAGCTCGAAGATCCCGTACGACGACTACTTCTCCGGCGCCACGGAGGACTTCCTGTGGCTCGAGCGGGTGCTGGGCGACAGCGGGTCCGGCGTCGACAAGCCGGCCGCGATCATCGTGGAGTCGGTGCAGGGCGAGGGCGGGCTGAGCGCCGCGCGGCCGGAGTGGCTGCGCGCGCTGTCCGAGCTGTGCCGCGCGCACGGGATCCTGCTGATCCTGGACGACGTGCAGGCCGGCTGCGGTCGCACGGGCGAGTTCTTCAGCTTCGAGGAGTCGGGCATCGTGCCCGACATCGTGTGCCTGTCCAAGTCGATCTCCGGCTTCGGGCTCTCGATGGCGCTCACGCTGATCCGCCCCGAGCTGGACCAGTGGGAGCCGGGCGAGCACAACGGCACGTTCCGCGGCCAGAACACCTCGTTCGTCACGGCCACGGCGGCACTGAACCAGTTCTGGGCCGACGACGAGTTCGCCGCGGGCGTGCGCGCCCGCGCCGCCGAGCTGCACGCCGGGCTGGCGCAGATCGCGAGCGGCTACGACGGCGCCGTCGTCAAGGGGCGGGGGTTCCTGACCGGCATCAAGTTCGCCGAGCCGTCCGCGGCGTCGAAGATCGCGGCCGCGGCGTACGAGCGCGGCCTGCTGGTCGAGACCTCCGGGCCGGAGGACGAGGTGCTCAAGACCATGCCCGCCCTGACCATCAGCTCCGACGAGCTGGTGTCCGGCATCGACATCATCGCGGCGGCGAGCGCCGAGGTGCTGGGTGCGCCGGTGTACCGGGGTGAGGGCAGTGACGTCCGGGGCAGCGACGTCCTGGATGGGGATCCCCGAGGAGAGGAGAGCAAGTGATTGTCACTCGACTGGCTGATCTGGAGGGTACCGACCGGGATGTGCGGTCGGAGACGTGGCGGAGCCGGCGGTTCGTGCTGGCGTCGGAGGGTGTGGGTTTCTCGTTCCACGAGACGGTGATGTACGCGGGTACGGAGACGGAGATGTGGTACGCGAACCACGTCGAGGCGGTGTACTGCGTGGGTGGTACGGGTGAGCTGGAGAACCGGGAGACGGGGGAGGTGCACGAGATCTCGGACGGGACGATGTATCTGCTGGACGGGAACGAGAAGCACACGATGCGTCCGACGACGGACCTGCGGTTGATCTGTACGTTCAATCCGCCGGTGACGGGGCGGGAGGTGCATGACGCTGACGGGGTGTACCCGTTGGTCGTCGAGGAGGAGGCTGCCGTATGACGGCCGGGTTCGGGGGTGAGGACCTGTACCCGACGCGGGTGGATGGTGACGCCGCGGAGCTTCCGCGTCAGGACCGGGTGGTCTGGGGTGGTGCGGCTGACGGCCCGCTGGACCAGGGGTTGCTGGACGGTTTCGACCGGGACGGTTACCTGGTGCTGGAGAACCTGATCACCGCGGAGGAGGTGGACGGTTTCCGGGCGGAGCTGGCGCGGTTGTCGGCGGATCCGGTGGTGCGGGCGGACGAGCGCACGATCGTGGAGGGTAGTTCGCAGCAGGTGCGGACGATCTTCGACGTGCATCGCAGCAGCGAGGTGTTCGCGCGGATCGCGCGGGATCCGCGGGTGGTGGGTCGGGCGCGGCAGATCCTGGGGTCTGAGGTGTACATCCATCAGAGTCGGGTGAACCTGAAGCCGGGCTTTGGTGGTGGTGACTTCGCGTGGCACTCGGACTTCGAGACGTGGCACGCGGAGGACGGGCTGCCGCGGATGCGGACGGTGAGTGTCTCGATCTCGTTGACGGACAACTACTCGTTCAACGGTCCGTTGATGATCATGCCGGGGACGCACAAGACGTATGTGTCCTGTACGGGCCGGACGCCGAACGACAACTACAGGTCGTCGTTGGTGATGCAGAACGCGGGGACGCCGGACGAGGACATCCTGACACGGATGGCGGACGTGCACGGGATCGACGTGCTGGCCGGTGGTGCGGGGAGCGCGGTCATGTTCGACTGCAACTGCATGCATGGGTCGAACGGCAACATCTCGCCGTATGCCCGGTCGAACATCTTCCTGGTCTACAACAGTGTGGAGAACACGGCGGTGGAGCCGTTCGCGGCGGAGCGTGCGCGGCCGGACTTCCTGGGGAGCCGGGACTTCACGCCGGTGGGCTGAGCCGGCGGGACCAGGCGGGTCACGGGCGGTACCCCGGTCCCCGCATCCGGAAGCGCAGGTCACCTCGTGGTGACCTGCGCTTCCGTGTTGTCCGTGGGTGTTACTCCGTGATGGATCCGGAGGCCGACTCGAGGTGGGCGCGCACGAACCAGTGGAACTGCTCGAGGTCGTGGAGGTGCCCGATGAGCAGGTCGTTGGTGACGTCGTCGAGCTTGGCGGTGGCGTCGGCGGCGTTGCGATGGGAGGTGATGACTCCGGCATAGACGTCGTCGAGCGCGGCGAGGTGCTGGATGGCGGGGGCGCGGCCGAGGGCGTAGTCGTCCCAGGTGCGGGCGGCGACCAGGGCGCCGGGGGTGCCGATGGGCACGACGCCGAGGGTGGCGATGCGTTCGGCGATCTGGTCGACCATGGCGCGTACGGCGTCGACCTGCGGGTCGAGCATCTCGTGGACGCCGATGAAGTGTGGGCCCACCACGTTCCAGTGCACGTGCTTGAGGGTCAGGTGCAGGTCGTTCAGCGCGTGCAGCCGCTGCTGCAGGATCTCGGCGACCTCCGCCCCCTGCTCGGGGGTGAGGGACGGGACGGTGTAGCGGGGCAGCTTCGGGGACATGTGGGGCACTCCTGTTCCGGCCGGCGGTCAGTGCTCTCCATCGTCACGCGCGTCGCGCCCGGTCGCCAGTGCGACGAACGCGAGGCCGAGCACGGCGAGCGCTGCGAGCAGGACGGCGCCGGGCAGGGCGGTGTCGGAGGCGAGCAGTGCGAGGGCGCCGAGGAGGCCGGTGGCGGCCAGGACGACGACGTCGCGCCGCCACCCGGCGGTCAGGGCTGCGATCTCGGCGCGGCCGCGGGCGGGCAGGTGCGTGGCCCACCAGGTGGCGCGGACGACGGCGTAGGCCAGCAGGGCGACCGCGAGCCCGGCGGGGTCGAAGTCGCCGTCGGGCCGGGCGCCGAAGCCCCACAGGAACACTCCGGCGAGCACGACGGTGACGCCGGCGGTGGCCGGGGTGGGGCGCAGCACGAGGAGGGCGGTGCAGGCGACGACCACGGTGGTGACCAGGGCGGGCGCGAGATCGCTGCGGGACGCGGCGAGCAGGAGCAGGGCCGGGGTGAGCGCGAGCAGGGCGAGCCGCAGGACCCAGCCGGGCACGGTCGGGCCGGTCTCGACGGTGATCTGTGGCAGGGGCCTGGCGGCGACGTCGGACAGGCGGGCCGGGAGCCGGGGCAGTCTCATGGCAGGACCGTCCGGCCGGGCAGGTGCCGCTCGGCGGCGCGGGCGAGGGCCTCGAACCGGACGGCGGCCTGGTCGCGGCGGGAACCGGCCCACCCCACGACGGGCACGCCTTCCCCGGCCAGGGCGGCGAGCCGGTCCTCGCGCTCGAGGCGGGCGATGCGCCACGCGATCCGCAGGTGGTGCTCGGGTACCGGATGCACGTCGGGCAGGGTGTCGACCACGACGACGGGGTGGCCCTTGGCGCGCCAGGTGCGCACCAGGTGCAGCGGCTCGTCGTCGAGCACGGTGGAGAACAGGTAGACGATCGCGTCGGCCGGGACCTGCGGCGGGCGCACGCGGTGCACGGCGGCGCGGTCCCTCGGGTGTGCCAGGGCCAGGCCGTGGATCACGCGCCGCAGGTGCCGCCGCCCGGACGCGGGCGGCAGGGGACGGCGCCGGCGCGCCAGGTCCTCCAGGCCCACCCGGTCGCCGGCGTCCACGAGGGCCTGCGCCACCGACGCCGCGGCGTGCCGGGCCAGGTCGAGCGACGTCGGCTCGTCCACGCGGAGCGTGCCGTAGCCGCGCCAGGTGCGCAGGTCGGGGCCCACGTCGTCGCGCGAGTCGACCACGAGCACCGCCGTCGCTTCCGCCGTGGCGTAGGTGCGGCGCACGTACAGGGTGTCCAGGTCGGGCGAGCGGCGCGCGGTGGTGCGCCAGTCGATGCGGCGCAGGCGGTCGCCCGGCGTGAACGGGTGGATGTCGCGCAGCTCCGCGCCGTCACCCAGGCGGCGCGAGGAGTGCGGGCCGGTCAGGCCCCGCAGCCGCTGCGGCAGGGGCAGCCGGCCCAGCGGCGCCGCCGCGGGCAGCACCAGGCGCCGCGTACCACCCACCTGCGTGGCCTCCTGCTCCCAGACGTGGTGCAGCGAACCGCGCAGGTCGATCGCGAACGTCTCCTGCGGCCCCGTGCGCACCGTGGACAGCCGCAGCGGCACCTCGCGCGGTCGCGCCGCGAGCGCCAGCTCGGTGGTGCGGTGGCCGGCGGCGGCGATGCGCAGGTGGAGTATGCCGGTGGTGGGTTGGGTGGTCAGGCGCAGGGTGGCGGTGAGCTCGCCGGGGGCGGCGGTGCCCTCGGGTTCGTCCAGGGTGGCGCGGGGTTCGGGGTCCGTACTCTCGGCGTGGTGACCGGCCGGGGTGGCATCGGGGTGGGGTGCGGGTCGGCTGGTGCGGCCCCAGACCGCGGCCAGGAGGCCGGGTACGCCGACGAGGGCGACGTCGGCCCGGCCGGTCAGCGTGCCGAGGGCGAGGAGGACGACGCCGGCGGCCACGGCCGCGGTGTACGCGGAGGTGAGCTGCCAGCCGCGGCGGCCGTCGGTGCGTTCGCCGCGGGAGGTGCGGCCGGCCGAGACGATGACGCCGCCGACGGTCATGCGTTCCGGACCGTGGTGGGGGTGGGCACGGTGTGCAGCAGGTCGGTGACGACGTCCTGGGGTCGGGTGGCTGACGCCCAGGCGGTCGGGGTGAGGGTGATGCGGTGGGCGAGCACGGCGACGGCGACGCGCTTGACGTCCTCGGGCAGCACGTAGTCGCGTCCGTCCAGGACGGCGACGGCGCGGGCCAGGAGCACGAGGTTCTGCGAGCCGCGGGGCGAGGCGCCGACCTCGAGGGCGGTGTGGCCGCGGGTGGCGGCGGCCAGGTCGACGCAGTAGCGCACGACGTCGGGATCGACGGGCACGGCCTCTGTGCCGGCCTGCATCGCGAGCACGGTGGTGGGATCGACGACCTGGCCCACCGGGGCGGCCTCCTGTCGGCGGGCCAGCCGTCGGTTGAGGACCTCGGCCTCCTGGGTGGCGTCGGGGTAGCCGACGGCGAGGCGGACCATGAACCGGTCGAGCTGGGCCTCGGGCAGCGGGTAGGTGCCCTCGTACTCGACGGGGTTGGACGTGGCCAGCACGTGGAAGGGCCTGGGCAGTGGGCGGCTGGTGCCCTCGATGGAGACCTGCCGTTCGGCCATGGCCTCCAGCAGCGCGGACTGGGTCTTGGGCGCGGTGCGGTTGATCTCGTCGGCGAGGAACAGTCCCGTGAACACGGGACCGGGCCGGAACTCGAAGGTGCGGGTGGCGGGGTCGAACACGGACGAGCCCGTGATGTCGGCCGGCAGCAGGTCGGGTGTGCACTGCAGGCGCGCGAAGTCGAGGCCGAGCGCCGCGGCCAGGGACCGGGCGGCCAGGGTCTTGCCGAGCCCCGGCACGTCCTCGAACAGGACGTGTCCGCCTGCCAGGATGGTCGCGAGCGCCACCTGGAGGGCGTCGCGCATCCCGACGACGGCGGTGCCGACCTCGGCCAGGACCTGTTCGCCGAGTGCGGCGACGTCGGCGACGGGCAGGGGTCCGGGCGTGTGCGGGTCGGCGGGGGCGGGGTCGTTCAGGTCGGGGTCGTTCAGGTCAGGCACGGTTCTCCTCGGGGGTGGTCGTGGCCGGGTCGGTTGCCGGGCGGGGTGCCGTGCGGGCCGTGCGGGTGGCGGGCGCGGGTCCCAGGCGTTCGACGGCGTCGAGCCAGGTCTGCAGGGTGCGGGCGGTGGGCGGCTCGCGGGACGCGAGCTGCGCGACGACGCGGGCGCCGAGCAGGTGTTCGATCTCGGCCTTGGCGGCCGGGTCGGCGGGGTCGACGCCGTGGGCGCGCAGCCGGTCGGCGGCCAGGGCTCGCACGCGGCGCACGACGCGGTCGGTGACGCGCCCGTCGCGGCCGAACGTGGACCAGCTCAGGTCGGAGACGTCGTGCCGCCCGCCGGCGCGGGCCGTGGTGGGTACGCGCGGCCACTGCGGGTCCTCGACGACCAGCTCGGTCCGGGACCACAGGGTGGTCGCGGCGACGACGACCGCGGCCAGGGCGGCGGCGTGCCAGGGGTCGACGATCTGCCAGTACGCCAGCGCGGCCGCGACCAGGCCCGCGACGATCGTCACCGTGACCAGGCGCGACCAGTTCCAGCGCGACGGGCCCTGGCTCATGTCGTCCTGGCTCATCGCGTGCCCCGCCCGGCGGGACCGGTGCCCGCCGGGCCGCCGGGGGAGGGCTGGTCGACGTCGAGGCTGCGGGCGATCTCCGCGAGCGCCGTGCGGGCCTGGTCGACGGCGGTGGTCTCGACGGGCCGGTCGGTGAAGCGGGCGCGCTGGTAGAGGGTCCGCAGCCGGGTGACGGCGCCTGCGGGTGCGGGGGTGGCGGCCAGGACGGTGCTGGTGAACTCGGTGGGGGTCTGGGCGGGGTCGCGGCGGGTGCCGGCGCGGGCGGCGGCTTCTTCGAGGGCTACCCAGGCGGCGACGACGGCGTCGCGGGGCCGGGGGTGTCCGTCGAGGTGGGTGAGGGCGCGGGTGACGGCGTCCTGCAGCTCGGGGAGGTCGATGTCGTCGCCGAGGGTTGTGGTCGAGGCGCCGGCGGCGAGGTGGTCGGGGTCGGTGTCGACGGGTTCGCGGTCCACGGCCAGGAGCTTGCGCACGGCGAGGGTGATGAGGGCGGCGACCAGGAGGGCCAGGAGGGTGACGAGGACCAGGATGATCCAGCGGGAGTCGACCTGGTCGGGTTGCTGGACGGGCTGGGGTGCGGGGCTGGTGGCGCCGCTGGGCTGCTGCATCGGGGGCCGGCTCAGCTCGGGGGCGGGGAGTCGGGGTGGGCTGAGGGTCCAGGGTGTGGCGGTGGCGGCGCCGAGCACGACGACGGTGACGAGCAGGCAGGTCAGGGCGATACGTGCTCGGGGCGTCATGGGGCGGTGTCGGGGGCCGGGTCGGTGGTGGTGGCGAGCTGGTGGGCGTGGATCCCGGCGACGGCGGCTGCGACGAAGGAGGCGGGGTCCGCGTCCAGGCCGCGGCCCATGGTGCGCAGCCCGGCGGGGGAGGTGCGCAGGGTCTCCAGCAGGGTGGTGTCGGCGGGGACGTCCACGAGGGTGTGCCGGGCGGTGGGGGTGGCCAGGGCGGTGGCCTGTTCGTGGATGCGCCGGGTCAGGTCGGGGCCCCAGGCGGGCAGGTTCTCCACGTCGGTGGTGGGGACCGGGACGGGGACGTCGGCGGGGGCCAGGGCTACGCGGCCGTAGGCGGTCAGGGAGTGGTGGGAGATGCCGAGGTGTCGGTCGCGTGGGTCGGCGCCGGACACGCGCAGGGACGCGACGGGGCGGCCGGTCAGGGTCGCGGCGGCGTTGACGGCCTCGCCGGCGGCGACGCCGGAGTAGCCCCAGCGGGTTCCGGTGCCGAGGTTGCCGGGCCCCTGGGCCACGACGGCGACGTCGCACCCGGCGACGTGGCGGGCGGCCAGCAGGCCGGTGTGGACGGTGACGGCCTCCAGGTCGCCGCCGTAGGCCTGGCCGACCGTGACGCAGGTGGTGAGCCAGCTGGTGTCCCGCAGGGCGGCGACGGTGCGCGAGAACGCGGCGGGCAGGGCGCCGCCGTCGGTCATGACATAGGCGATCTGAAGGTCGCCGGGGTCGCGCCCGGACGCGGCGGCGGCGTGCCGCAGCCCGGCGACGACGGCGGGGAGCGCAGAGTGCAGGTCGGCCACCACGACCGGCATGCCGTCCAGGCTGTCGGCGTCGGCCAGCACGGCGTGGTGGGGCGACTCCTGCTCGTCGACGCCCAGGACCATGGACTGCAGGGGCGTGTACCGGGCCTTGACCAGGTGCCCCGGCCCGACGGGCGGGTCGGCGGGCAGCTGGGTGCCCGCGGCGGCGGGGCCCACCACGAGCGCGTACCCGCCGGTACCGAGGCCGCGCGCCAGGGCGGACACGTTCAGCAGCAGGGCGTCACCGGCCGCCGGCTGCCCGACGAGGTCGGTGTAGGCCAGGGCACGGACCGTCACCGGGCCCGCGGCGCCGTCCGCCGTCCCCTCGGCCGCCCGGCCGGGCAGGGGCCGGTCGAGGGTCACCTCGAGCTCGAGGGCTCCTCGCCACGCCCTGCCTGTGGAAATCACGGTCCCGATCCGCCACGTCATCACACCGTGGAGGTTACCGCCCGATACCGTTGTCCTGATGTCCAGCGACCCGCCCCCCACCTCGTCCTCCGCCCCGGCCACGGGTCTCAACCCCGCCGAGCGCCTCCTGAACCTCGTCATCGCGCTCGTGAACACGAACGCCGCCATGACCAAGCAACAGGTGCGCACCGCCGTGGCCGGCTACTCCGACGCGCCCAGCGACGAGGCGTTCGAGCGGATGTTCGAGCGGGACAAGGACATGCTGCGCGCCCTCGGCATCCCCGTGGTGACCGTCGGGACCGGCGGGCACACCGACGAGCTCGGGTACCGCATCGACCAGGACGCCTACGCCCTGCCGCCGATCGACCTCACGCCCGCAGAGCTCGGCGTGCTGTCCCTGGCCGCGCAGTTCTGGCAGGACAAGACGCTGCAGACCGACATCACGCGCGCCATGGTCAAGCTGCGGGCCGCCGGGGCGGGCGACCCGTCGGCCGACGCCCTGGCCGGGCTCGCGCCGTCCGTGCGTGCCGTCGGTGACGCCTACGGGCCCCTCATGGAGGCCATCGAGGCCCGCCGCGTCGTCACGTTCAGCTACCGCGCCGCCTACAACGGGGCCGTGCTCGTCCGGCACGTCGAACCGTGGCGCATCGCCGCCCGCGACGGCGGCTGGTACCTCATGTGCTTCGACCGCGACCGGCAGGCGCCCCGGGTGTTCCGCATGACCCGCATCGAGTCCCGCGTGCGCGTCACCGGACCGGCCGGCGCCTTCGAGGTCCCCGACTTCGAGACCGACGCCATGCTCGGCAAGACCCACGGCGAGATGCGGCAGGCCGTCGTCGCCGTCCGCCCCGAACGCGCCAGCGCGCTGCGCGCCCGCGCCAAGGCCGTGCCCGACGGCGAACGCACCACCTACGACGCGCGGCTCACCGCGAGCGCCGGCGCCCTGGCCGGGGACCCCGCCGGGTGGGACATCCTCCAGGTGCCCTACCGGTCCCTGACCGGCATGGCGTCCGAGGCCGCCGGGTACGGTGCCGCGGTCGTCGTCCTGGAACCCGAGGCCGTCCGCGAGGAGACCGTCCGGCGCCTGCGGGCCGCTGCCGCGCTCGGCGACCCACCCGGGTCGCCAGGGCCGGTCGGGCCCGCGAGCGCCACCTCCACCACCCGTACCGCACCCACGGAGGCCTCCCATGGCTGAGCGCGCCGACGACCGCCTGCTGCGCCTGCTCGGCATCGTCGCCTACCTCGATGGTGCGGGTCCGGTGTCCGTGGCCGATCTCGCGGGCCGGTTCGGCACCACGCCCGCGCAGATCCAGAAGGACGTCGACGCCCTGTGGGTGTCCGGCACCCCGGGGTACTGGCCCGACGACCTCATCGACTTCGACGCCGCGTCGATCGACCGCGGCGTGGTGCACCTGACCGAGGCGCGGGGCATGACCCGGCCCCTGCGGCTCGGCACCCGCGAGGCGGTGGCGCTGGTCGCAGCGCTGCGGGCCATGAAGGCCACCGACGCGGTCCAGGCCGACCCGGCCCGGTCCGCCGTCGTCGAGTCCGCCCTGGGCAAGCTCACCGACGCCACCGGCGAGGCCGCGAGCGCCGTGGACGTGCGGCTCGCGCCGGGCGGGGACCGGCAGGTCGTGGCGGCGATCTCGTCGGCGCTGACGAACCGGCACCGGCTGCGGATCCGGTACGTGACGTCGTCGGACGTGGTCAGCGAGCGGGAGGTGGACCCGGTGCGGCTGCACACGCAGGACGAGTTCGCCTACCTCGCGGCGTGGTGCTACCGCGCGGACGCGCCGCGCACGTTCCGGGTGGACCGCATCCTGGAGGCGGTCGAGACGGACGTGCCCGTGCAGGCGCACCCAGGGGAGGCAGGTGCGGAGATCGACTTCGCGGCGCTGTTCGCGGGTGGTTCGTCGCCGTTGGCGACGATCCGGTTCGCGCCGCGGGCGCGGTGGTTCGCCGAGGAGGTGCCGGTGGAGTCGGTGCGCAACCTGCCCGACGGGGACTTCGAGGTGACGTTGCGCGTGACGAACCCGGGGTGGTTGCGCAGCTCCCTGGTGCGGCTGGCGCCGCTGGTGCGGTCGGTCTCGCCGGCGGTGCTGGCGGACGATGTAGCGGGCACCGCGGCCGAGGCCCTGGCGCTGTACGGGGCGGGTGCGGCGGGCGAAGGTGGGCGCGACGCAGCCACATCGCCCGATCACCACTAGGCTGGGCGACCATGTGGTTCTGGGTATGGACCCTCTTGATCGTGGGGTCCCTCGTCGGAGCGTTCTTTCTGGCCCGTTCTCTGTGGCGGTCCGCCAAGGGACTCCTGGAGGAGCTCGGCCGGGCCTCGCAACGGTTCGGGGAGTCGGCCGACCGGTTGCAGGAGCTGTCCGACCGGGCGCGGGAGGCGGCAGGCACGCAGCATGCGGGGCCGAGCCTGTTCGACGACGTCACCATCCACTACCAGCGCGTCCACGCGCAGCGGGTGGCGCGTGCGGGCCGGCGGGACGCGCGGCGGGCACGGAACGTGGCGACGTGGCAGAAGTGGAAGCAGTTCAACGAGTAGTCCGGCCCGCCGCGGCGGGTGTCGCTACCTGCCGTCTACCGGGGGGCTACCAATTCGCCCCCCGGATCCGCGTAGGATCGGGCACATCCGCACCACAATCAGCACCGCACCGTAAGGAGTCACCATGGGCGCCATGCAGCCGTGGCACTGGATCGTCCTGCTCGTCGTCGTCCTGCTGCTCTTCGGGTCCAGCCGCCTGCCGGGCCTGGCCAAGAGCGTCGGACAGTCGATGAAGATCTTCAAGAAGGAGGTCAAGGACCTGCGCGACGACCGGAACGAGGACGGCAACGCTGCCGACAACGTGCCGGGCTCCGCGACCACCACGAGCACCACCGGGACGGGTACCGGTTCAGGAACGGGGTCGACCCCCGGCCTGATCGACCACAAGGACCGCGACATCCCCAAGGCCTGATCGGTGGCACGAACGAGACGGGCGTCCGACGGTCGGATGCCACTGCTCGAGCACCTGCTCGAGCTGCGCAAGAGGTTCGTCCTGATCGCGCTCGGCCTGGTGGTGGGCGCGATCCTGGGATGGTTGCTGTACGACCCGTTGCTCGTCCTGCTGCAGCGACCGCTGGTCGTGGCGGAGGAGATGCGCGGCAACGAGATGACCCTGAACTTCGCCGGGCCGATGGCGGCACTGGACCTGAAGATCAAGTCGTCGCTGTTCCTCGCGGTCTTCCTCACCTGCCCGTGGTGGCTGTACCAGGTGTGGGCGTTCATCACGCCCGGCCTGAACCGGAACGAGAAGAAGTACGCGTACGGGTTCGTCGGTGCGGCGTTCCCGCTGTTCCTGGGTGGCGCGTACATGGCCTGGCTCGTGTTCCCGCACGCGATCCAGATCCTGTCGGGCTTCCTGCCGGACGACGCGACCGCGTTCACCAACGCGCAGGAGTACCTGTCGCTGGTGATGCGGCTCCTGATCGCGTTCGGGCTCGCGTTCCTGTCCCCGGTGCTGCTGGTGGGCCTGAACTTCGCCGGCCTGATGTCGGGCAAGGGGCTGCTGGGCGGCTGGCGGTGGGCGATCCTGGTCGCCTTCACGTTCGCCGCGATCATCACGCCCACGCCGGACGCGCTCACCATGATCCTGGTGGCGCTGCCGATCTGCGTGCTGTACTTCGCCGCCGTCGGGGTGGCGCTGCTGCACGACAGGCGCGTGGAGAAGCGGCTGGCCGAGGTCGACGTCGAGGTCTGACGGCCTGCGGTCCCCGTGTCGCGCGGCGGTGTCATACCGTCGTGTCACACAGGGACCGTAGGCTGTGCACCATGAACGACCTGAGCCCCGCCGAGCGGTACTCGGCCTTCCGGTCCCAGAGCCGTTCGGCGGCCGATCACCCTGAGCTGACGAAGTTCCGGGAGGTCATCGGGTTCGAGCTCGACGACTTCCAGGTCGCCGCCTGCGAGGCCCTGGAACAGGGCCGTGGCGTGCTGGTCGCGGCCCCCACGGGAGCCGGGAAGACCGTCGTGGGCGAGTTCGCGGTCCACCTGGCGCTGGCCTCCGGACGCAAGGCGTTCTACACGACGCCGATCAAGGCCCTGTCCAACCAGAAGTACGCCGACCTGGTGCGCCGCCACGGCCCCGAGAACGTCGGCCTGCTCACCGGCGACTCCACCATCAACGGCGAGGCACCCGTGGTCGTCATGACCACCGAGGTGCTGCGCAACATGCTCTACGCCGGGTCCCCGACCCTGGACGGGCTCGCGTACGTCGTCATGGACGAGGTGCACTACCTGGCCGACCGTTTCCGCGGTCCCGTCTGGGAAGAGGTCATCATCCACCTCTCCGACGACGTGCAGCTCGTCTCCCTGAGCGCGACGGTGTCCAACGCCGAGGAGTTCGGCGACTGGCTGGAGATGGTGCGCGGCGACACCGCCGTCGTCGTCTCCGAGCGGCGGCCCGTGCCGCTGTGGCAGCACGTGCTCATGTCCTCGCCCGAGCCGCGCGGCAAGCCGCGCCTCCTGGACCTGTACGCCGGGCACGTCGACCCGACCGACCCCGGCACCAGCCCGCCCATCAACCCCGACCTGTCCGCCGCGTTCCGGTCCGGGCGCGGCGGCAACCGCCCCGGCGACCACGGCGGACGAGGCCGCGGGCGCGGCCGGGGCGACCGCGGGTACCGCGGCGGCAACGGCCGGCGCGCCGACGGGCCGAGCGGCGCGATCGGCACCGGACGGCGCACCCCGCCCCGGTTCATCGTGATCGACGCCCTGAACGCCGACGCGCTGCTGCCCGCGATCTACTTCGTGTTCTCCCGCGCGGGCTGCGAGGCCGCCGTCGACCAGTGCCTCAAGGCCGGGCTGCGGCTGACCTCGCCGCAGGAGGAGGCCACGATCCGCTCGGTCGTCGAGGAGCGGACCGCCGCCATCCCGCCCGAGGACCTCGACGTGCTCGGCTACTGGTCCTGGTCGCAGGCCCTGGCCCGCGGCGTGGCCGCCCACCACGCCGGCATGCTGCCCGTGTTCAAGGAGACCGTGGAGGACCTCTTCTCCCGCGGCCTGGTCAAGGTCGTCTTCGCCACCGAGACCCTCGCCCTCGGCATCAACATGCCCGCCCGGTCCGTGGTCCTGGACAAGCTCGTCAAGTGGGACGGCACCAGCCACGTCCCCGTCACCCCCGGCGAGTTCACCCAGCTCACCGGCCGCGCCGGGCGGCGCGGCATCGACGTCGAGGGCCACGCCGTCGTCGTCGACCACCAGGCCCTGGACCCCGTGGCCCTGGCCGGCCTCGCGTCCAAGCGCCTCTACCCGCTCAAGTCCAGCTTCCGCCCCACCTACAACATGTCCGTCAACCTCGTCGCCCAGGTCGGCCGCGACCGCGCCCGCGAGGTCCTGGAGACCTCGTTCGCGCAGTTCCAGGCCGACCGCGGCGTCGTCGGCCTGGCCAAGCAGGCCCAGGCGCACGCCGAGGCCCTCGACGGGTACGCCAAGGCCATGTCGTGCGACGTCGGTGACTTCGGCGAGTACATGGACCTGCGCCGCGCCATCAAGGACCGTGAGCGGGAGCTGTCCCGCGCCGCGACGGGCGCACGTCGCGCCGAGGTCGTCGCCTCCCTGGAGAAGCTGCGGCGCGGCGACGTCGTCGAGGTTCCGTCCGGGCGGCGGCGCGGGTACGTGCTCGTGCTCGACCCGGGCGAGCCCGGCGGGTTCGACGGGCCACGCCCGACGGTGCTGACCCAGGAGCGGCAGGTCAAGAAGCTGACCCTGGCCGACGCGCCAGACGGCCTGGAGACCGTGACCACGGTCAGGATCCCCAAGGCGTTCAACCCGCGCAAGCCCGACGCGCGCCGCGACCTGGTCTCGTCCATGCGCAACGCACTCGGTGTCCTGGCCGACGACGTGCCCTCGGCGCACTCCACGACGTCCCCGCCGCGCGGCGCCACAGGCCGCGCGGCACGGGGCGGTAGCTCCCCGGCCGGCCGCCGCTCGGACGCCTCCACCGACGCCGAGCTCGCCCGGCTGCGCAAGGCCCTCAAGGCCCACCCGTGCCACGCCTGCCCCGAACGGGACGACCACGCCCGGTGGGCCGAGCGGTGGAACAAGCTCAAGCGGGAGCACGACCAGCTCGTGCGCCGCGTCGAGGGCCGTACCGGGTCCATCGCCCGCACGTTCGACCGCACCCTGGACGTGCTGCTCACCCTCGGGTACCTGCAGCGCACCGGCGCCGACACCGGCACCGGCCGGATCCGGGTGACCGACGACGGCAGGTGGCTGCGCCGCCTGTACGCCGAGAACGACCTGCTGCTGGCCGAGTGCCTGCGCCGCGGCGTGTGGGACGGCCTCGACCCGGCCGGGCTGGCCGCCGTCGTGTCCACGGTCGTCTACCAGGGGCGGCGCGACGACGCCCCCGACCCGTACATCCCCGGCGGGCCCACCGGGCGCCTCGCCGGTGTGCTGGACGACACGCAGCGCGTCTGGTCCGAGGTCGACGACCTGGAGGAGGCGCACGGCATCGACGCGACCGGCGCGCTCGACCTGGGCCTGGTCGGCGCGATGTACCGGTGGGCGTCGGGCAAGGGCCTGGACTCCGTGCTGCGCGGCTCCGACCTGGCCGCGGGCGACTTCGTACGGTGGTGCAAGCAGGTCGTGGACGTGCTGGACCAGCTCGGCGGCGCCGCGCCGTCGGAGAAGCTGCGCTCCACGGCCCGCAAGGCGCAGGACGCCGTGCTGCGCGGGGTCGTGGCCTACTCCAGCCTCTGAGACCACCCGGGGCCGGTGCCGCGATGGCGCCGGCCCCGGGTGAGGAGCGGGTGACTGTGCTCTCGGTCACCCCCTGACCAGGGCACCGACCCGCTCGATCGTTTACAGTTCCCACCGTGAGCCACCCTGCCCGATCCATCCTCTACCGCAACGGAGTCGTGCACTCCGCTGCCGACCCGTTCGCCGAGGCGATCCTCGTGGACGACGGCGTCGTGGCATGGATCGGAGCCGACGACACCGCGGCCGGGCTCGCCGCCCGCGCCGACCGCGTGATCGACCTGGACGGCGCGCTGGTCACCCCCGGGTTCGTCGACGCGCACGCCCACGTCCTGGAGACCGGCCTGTCCACCGACTCCGTGGACCTCACGCCGGCCGGCGGCGTGCACTCCCTGGCCGACGCGCTGGCCGCCCTGCACTCCGGCGCCCGCAAGCTCGCGGCGGCCGACCCGTCCGGCGAGCAGGTGCTGCTCGCGTTCGGCTGGGACGAACAGACCTGGCCCGAGCGCCGCGCGTTCACGCGCGCCGAGCTGGACGCCGCGTGCGACGGCCGCCCCGTGTACGCCGCCCGCGTCGACGTGCACTCCGCCGTCATCTCCACCGCCCTGGCCCACCGTGCCGGCATCGAGCGCGACCCCGCCTGGACCGGAACCGGCCTGTCCGGCTCCGGCTGGTCCGACGCCCCCGCCGACACCGGCCTGGTCACCGCCGACCTGCACCACACCGTGCGCGACGTCGCGCACGCCCTCTCGCCCGAGCGCCGCACCCGCCTGTACCGCGAGACCCTGGCCGCGTGGGCCGCCCGCGGCATCGTGTCCGTGCACGAGATGAGCGGCGAGCACCTCGACACCCGTGCCGGCCTGGCCGAGCTGCACGCCCTGAGCGCCGCATCGGTCACGGCCGACGCCCTGGCCGAACCGGGCGCACTGGGCCTGCCGCACCTGGCCGCCTACCGCGGCGAGCTGTGCACAGGCGCCGACGACGCCCGCGCCCTGCTGGACGAGCTGCCGTTCCTGACCGGGATCGGCGGCGACCTCAACGTCGACGGGTCGATCGGCTCGCGCACCGCCGCGATGCGCAGCCCCTACTCGGACCTGCCCAGCGACCCGTCGTCGGCCTCGTTCGCCGGCGCCCTGACCAACCCCGACGGCTCGCCCTGGACCGGGAACCTGTACCTGACCGCCGACCAGATCGCGAACCACCTGGTCGCCGTCCAGACCGCCCGCGGCACCACCGGGGTGCAGGCCGCGTTCCACGTCATCGGCGACCGCGCCATGGACGAGACCGTGCTCGGCCTGCAGATCGCCGCCCAGATGAGCGGTGAGTCCGCCCTGCGCGCCGGGCACCACCGCATCGAGCACGCCCTGTTCGTCGACGCCGTGACCCTCGCAGCCCTGCTGGTGCACGGCATCGGCCTGTCGGTGCAGCCCGCGTTCGAGTCGTCGTTCGGCGGCAGCAAGGGCGTGTACGCCTCCCGGCTCGGCGCCATGCGCGCCGGTTCGATCATGCCGTTCGCCGACCTCGCCCAGGCGGGCGTGCCGCTCGCGTTCGGCTCCGACACCCCCGTCACCCCGGCCGACCCCTGGCAGGGCGTGCGCGCCGCGACCAGCCACGAGGACCCCGACCAGCGCATCTCCGCAGGCGCCGCGTTCCGCGCCCACACCCGCGGCGGCTGGCGCCTGGCGGGCCTGGACCACACCGGCGCCGGGCAGCTGCGCGTCGGCGCGCCCGCCCACCTCGCCGTGTGGCGGGCCGAGCACCTCGGTGTGCAGGCCGCCCCTGGACGGCTCAGCTCCTGGAGCGAGGAGGCGCGCGCCGGCACCCCGCTGCTGCCCGACCTCTCGCCCGACGCCGTCGAGCCCGAGTGCCTGCACACCCTGCGCGACGGAGTCGTGCTGCACGACACGTTCTGACCGGGGCGCCCAGGCCCGCCCGACCCGACGCCCGGCCGGGCGGGTGAACCCGCCGGTAGGCTGCGAGCGTGCGCCTGCGTGAGCCGTCCCGGCTGCTGACTCTGTTCCTCGCGGTGCCCGGCGGCCTCCTCCTGTGGGCCGCGTTCCCCGACGCCGGTCTCTGGCCCGCCGCGTTCCTCGCCGTAGCCGTCCTGTACTGGTCGCTCGGCCGGGACAGCGCCTGGTGGAACTTCCTGATGGGTCTCCTGTTCGGTCTCGCGTTCTTCCTTCCGCACCTGTGGTGGGCGCACGAGTCGACCGAGACCGCACCCTGGATCGCCGTGGCGACCGTCGAGGCGCTGTTCCTGGGCGGGTTCGGCGCGCTGTGGACCTGGGCCCGCCGCGCGCCGTTCGTCCGCCGCCGCGGCTGGCGCCTCGCCGCCGCCTTCGCCGTGCTCTTCGTCGCCGTCGAGCAGTGGCGCGCCGAGATCCCGTTCGGCGGGTTCCCCTGGGGGCGCCTGGCCTGGGCCATGGCCGGTGCCCCGACCGGACGCGCGGCCTGGCTCGGCGGCACCGTCGCCGTCACGCTCCTGGTCGCTTTCGCGGGCGTGCTGCTCGCCCTGGCCGTGGCGGCGGTCGTCCGGGCGTTCGTGGCAGGCACCCGGCCCGACGGCGCCACGCGCCCCGGCGCCGACGTCGGCCGCGCCGTCGGCGCCCTCGCGCTGGGCGCCGTCGTCGTCCTGGTGCCGCTCGTGCTGCCGGTACCCACGTCCGCGAGCGCCGGCTCCGTCCGGACGCCGGAGGGGAACGAGGTGTACGACGCCGGGAGCGACCTGGCCGAGGACGGGCAGCTGTGGGCGGGTGCGGTGCAGGGGAACGTGGGGGAGCCGGGCCTGGGGGCGTTCGCGAACCGGGCGGAGGTGCTGAACAACCATCTGGAGGGCACGTACGTGCTGGCGGAGGACTACGCCGGTGAGCTCGACGTGGTGCTGTGGCCGGAGAACGGCAGCGACCTGGACCCGCAGACGGCGTCGGACGTCGCGGACGGGCTGGACGCGGCGTCCGCGGCGGTGGGGGCGCCGATCCTGGTGGGGGCGCAGGAGTTCCCGGAGACGGGCGGCCGGTACAACGTGTCGTTGCTGTGGCAGGCGGGGCAGGGGGTGATCGGCCGGTACGCGAAGCAGCACCCGGCGCCGTTCGGTGAGTACATCCCGCTGCGGTCGGTGCTGCGGGTCTTCTCGGACCAGGTGGACCGGGTGACCACGGACATGATCGCGGGGGTCAACCCGCCGGTCGTCGATGTGCCGAGTCGTCTGGGGCAGGGCGCGTACCGGCTGGGGACCGTCATCTGCTTCGAGGTGGCGTACGACGAGATCGTGCGGGACGCGGTGAAGCAGGGTGCTCAGGTGCTGGTGATCCCGACGAACAACGCGTCGTTCGGGTGGACCGCGGAGTCGACGCAGCAGCTGGCGATGTCGCGGCTGCAGGCGGTCACGACCGGGCGGGCGGCGGTGCAGATCTCGACGGTGGGGGTCTCGGCGGTGATCACGCCGGACGGGAGCGTGGTGCGCACGACCGACCTGTTCACGGCCGACGAGTTCGTGGCGAACCTGCCGTTGCGGTCCTCGGTCACGCCCGCGGTGGCGGCGGGGTACTGGCCGGGCTGGGTGGCCGGTGGTCTCGCGGTCCTGCTGGTGGTGGCCGGCGTCGTCGGCCGGGTCGGGGCGCGGCGTCGGGCGCGCGGTCGGGACGCGGCCGGCGCCGAGGTGGCGTCGTCCGGCCGGTAGCCCGTGGGCGTACGAGAACGACCGCCGGTCCGGACCCTCGGGTCCGGACCGGCGGTCGTTCTGCTATTCCTGCTGCTGGGCACCGCGCCCCCGGGGAGGGGTCAGGCCGAGCGGCGCAGCTTGCCGGCGCGCAGCAGCTCGAGGCGCTCGTCGAGCAGGTCCTCGAGCTCCTTCACGGTGCGGCGCTCGAGCAGCATGTCCCAGTGGGTGCGCTGCGGCTTGGTCGCCTTCGGCTCGGGCTTCTCGGCGTCGCGGAGCAGCGCCTCCTCGCCACAGCGGCACTCCCAGATCGGGGGTACGTCCGCATCGGTGGCGAAGGGCAGGATGATGGTGTGGCCGTTGGGGCAGTCGTAGTAGGCCTGGAACCGAGGGGCGAAGTCCACGCCCTCGTCAGACTCCATGCTCTTACTACCGATGCTCATACCGCGCAGGGACCGGTCAGGCACGATGTCCTCCAGAGGGTTGTCGGGATAGGTGGCGGAAAAAGGTCCGTATAGCCAACGCAGGGACCCTCTGTGATGTTCCAGCCCATGTTCCGGCGGTCTGACGACCAGCCGTGCCAAACCAGGCTACCGACCGGACGTGCGCCCGCAAGCGCACTCCGGGCAAACTGGGTGTGTATGTGCGCGATCTCACGCACGTCGAGGCAGGTGACCGTGTTCGCGGCGGGAACAATCAGCACGGGTCGCCGGTTGAGACCCATGTTCATGCAGATGCATGAACAGCGCGAGCGGCGACCCGCTCAGGAGCACCACGATCGAGGAGCACAGCATCATGCAGTTCGGGATCTTCAGTGTCAGCGACGTGACGACGGACCCGACGACGGGGCACACCCCGGACGACACCGAGCGCGTCCGTGCCATCCTCACCATCGCCAAGCACGCGGACGAGGCAGGCCTCGACGTCTTCGCGACCGGTGAGCACCACAACCCGCCGTTCGTGGCCTCGAGCCCGACGACGATGCTCGGCTACCTCGCGGGTGTCACCAAGGACATCACCCTGTCCACGGCGACCACGCTGATCACCACCAACGACCCGGTCCGCATCGCCGAGGAGTACGCGATGCTCCAGGTCATCTCGAACGGTCGCATGGACCTGATGATGGGCCGCGGCAACACCGGCCCCGTGTACCCGTGGTTCGGGCAGGACATCCGCCAGGGCATCCCGCTCGCGATCGAGAACTACGCTCTCGTGCGGCGCCTGTGGACCGAGGACGTCGTGGACTGGGAGGGCAAGTTCCGCACCCCGCTGCAGGGCTTCACCGCCACGCCGCGCCCGCTGGACGGCGTCCCGCCGTTCGTGTGGCACGGCTCGATCCGCAGCCCCGAGATCGCCGAGCAGGCCGCTTACTACGGTGACGGGTTCCTGCACAACAACATCTTCTGGCCCATGAGCCACACCAAGCAGATGGTGCAGTTCTACCGCCAGCGGTTCGAGCACTACGGCCACGGCCGTGCCGACCAGGCGATCGTGGGCCTCGGCGGCCAGGTGTTCATGCGCAAGAACAGCCAGGACGCGATCACCGAGTTCCGGCCGTACTTCGACAACGCGCCCGTCTACGGACACGGCCCCACCATGGAGGACTTCACGCGCGACACGCCGCTGACCGTCGGCTCCCCGCAGGAGGTCATCGACCGGTACGGCTCGTTCATCGACGACGTCGGCTACTACCAGCGCCAGATGTTCCTGATGGACCACGCCGGGCTGCCGCTCAGGACGGTCCTGGAGCAGATCGACATCCTCGCCTCCGAGGTCGTGCCCGAGCTGCGCAAGATCGCCGACGCCAAGCGTCCCGAGGACGTGCCGGCCAACCCGCCGACGCACGCCGAGCGGGTCGCCGCGGCGCAGGCCAAGGGCGCGGCCGGCGCCACCCACGTGGGTGACGGCGGCGACGAGTTCACCGGCAAGCTCGCAGAGGAGGCGCTCTGATGACGGGGATCGTCCCCACCGAGGACCGGCCCCGGCGCACCATCGCCGTCGTGCACGCGGGGCTGGGCCAGCCCTCCTCCACGCGCCTGCTGGCGGACCGCCTCGCGGACGCCACCGCGCGCGAGCTGAAGGCGCTCGGCCACGACGTGACCGTCGAGGTCGTCGAGCTGCGCGACCACGGCCACGCGATCATCGACGCGATGCTCACCGGGTTCCCCACGGGTGACCTGGCCCGCGACATCGAGACGATCACGCAGGCCGACGGCATCATCGCCGTCTCGCCGCTGTTCACCACCACCTACTCGGGGCTGTTCAAGTCGTTCGTCGACATCCTCGACAAGGACGCCCTGACGGGCATGCCCGTGCTGCTCGGCGCGACCGGCGGCACGCCGCGGCACTCGCTCGCGCTGGAGTACTCGATGCGCCCGCTGTTCACGTACCTGCGGGCCGACGTCGTCACGACGTCGGTCTTCGCGGCCACGGACGACTGGGCGCAGGCCGGCGACCGCACCCGGCGCGACGACGGCGCGAGCTCGCTGCCCGAGCGCATCGAGCGGGCCGGCCGGTCCCTCGCGGCGACCATGGCGGCGCGCGGGGAACACACCAAGCGCGACGACCCGTTCGCCAGCACCCCCAGCTTCCTGGACCTGCTGGGCGGCGACTGACCAGCCGTCATGACTCCACCATGACCCTGCCCTGCCCGGGGCTTGCACGTCCCGGGCAGGGCAGGGAACATATGGGACAGCAACCGCAGCGGGTCGCGGGCAGTCGATGGTGAGGGAGCGCGGTCATGGCGGACGGCACGACGGACGGTACGCAGGACCAGACCGAGGCCCAGACCGAGGTCGAGACGCCCCGCGCCGCAGGGCCGGACGCCCGTGAGGCCGAGGGCTCGAGCGAGGTTCCTGGCGCAGAGGCAGCCGGTGCTGAGCCTGCCGGGCCTGAGACTCTCACTGCGCAGGCCACCGATGCGCAGGCCACCGATGCGCAGGGTCCGGCTGCCGAAGACGTGGAAGGCGACTCGACCGCGGGGGCGTTGCCTGCCGAGGCCTCGCCCGCCGCGACCGGCCCGCGGGCCGACACGGGGCGCGTCGCCCGGATCGTCGCCGCACTGCGGCAGGCACACGCCGAGCAGGCCGCTCGGACCGCAGCCGCCGAATCGCAGGCCCCTGTGCTCTCCGAGAACCCCGAGCCCGCCGAGGTCACCGAGGCTACGCACCCGCCGGCTCCCCGCCGGGAGAGCAGCGGGGTGCGGCACGCCCCGCCCGCCATGCCCACGCTGCGCTGGAACCCCGGTGCCCGATACCGGGCCTCCCAGCTGGCGAACCAGGCCGCACGGCCCGAGCCGAACGCGGCAGTGCCTCCCGTGCCGCTGCCACCGGTGCCCCCGCCGCCGGCCCCGCTGCCGCCCGTGCCCGCACCGCCGGCCGGCCCCCCGCCCGCACTGGCCGGACGCCTGTTCCGGGGACCGGCCCGCCGGACCGCCGTCTTCGAGCGCGAGATCTGGCACCCGACGGCGCCGTCCTCGCGCATACCGAGCGACGTCGGCGAGGCGCTGGCCGCCGCGGTCGAGCGCTACCGCAAGGGTTCGATCTCCACTTCGGGCCTCGTGCGCGCGATCGCCAGCACCCACGCCGCCTGACGGCGGCCACCAGCGGCGCCGTCAGCCGCCCCTTTTCACGGGTTCTCCGCCGTGTTTTCAGATAGTGGTAAATCACAAACCTGATCCGCACGGGTTCGCCCGGGTGACCCCTTGTACCCGCTTCTCGCAGCGGGGGACCATTCGTTGCACTGCAAGCGAGTACACGAAGCAGGCGCCCCGCGCGCCGCGACCTGTCGCTCTCTCTCAGTGGGTGCCCACCGCACCCGAGGACCAGGACGACAGGGGGTGAACGACGGATGCGTGCACGTGTCGGGGCGTCGTTGTTCGGCGTCCTGCTGGTGGGCGGACTGCTGGTCGGGTGCGCGCGCGAGGCGAGCGTCGCGAACTTCACCGTCCCCGAGAAGTACGCGACGGTCGAGCAGCTGGTCGCCGACGCCGATGTCGTCGCACTGGTGCAGGCCGGCCGCTCCGGGGTCGACGTCGTGGACCGGGTGCCCTGGACACGTACCGAGCTGGAGCTGCGGAAGGTGATGCTCGGCGAGGTCGAGAAGGACGCGAGCCTGGTCGTCACCCAGGTCGGCTCGGCCTCCTCGCCCCCCGGGGCGAACCTCGCGTCGATCCTGCGCAGCGACCACGAGTACGTCGTGATGCTGCACCGCACCGACGTGGGGGAGTACGAGGTGGTAGGCACCGGCGTCTGGCGGGCGGACACCCTCGGCGCGAGCCTCACCCTGCACACGGCCAAGCCGTCCTGCGTCCCGTCCGCCATCCCGCACGTGACCACGCCCTGGGAGCTCGAGCTGGAGCTCGGCAAGGTCAAGACGGCGCTCGGCACCGGCGTCATCGGTAAAGACTGAGGTCAGCGGCCCGTCGTGGCCCGGACAGCTCGCCGCTGCGCCAGACTGGGCCGCATGACGCGCAGCCTCGTCCTCACCGCCGACGACGCCGGGACCGATCCCGACGCGGACCGCGAGATCGCCGCCCTGCTGGCCGGATCGCCGCTCACGGCGGTCTCCGTGATCACCGTCGACCCCGGCGCGGGGCCGGGCGGCCCGCCGGAGAACCCGGGTGCGGCGCGCGCCGTGCGGCACGTCGCCGAGGCGGCGCCCGACGTCGCCCCGGGCGTGCACGTCGTGCTCCCCACCCCGGCGCCGGAAGGCGGGTTCGACGACGTCACCGACCGGATCGGCGCCCAGGTCGACGCCCTGACCCGGGCCGCCGCGGCCGCCGACGCGCCGTCGCCCGCCCGGCTCGACTCGCACCAGGGCACCCTGTACGGACTGGTCGGCCGCTCCTACCTCGCCGAGTCGATCGCGTTCTGCGCAGCGCACGGCCTGGCGTTCCGCATGCCCCGCGGCCTGGAGCTGTACGGCGACGGCGACCCCGTGCTGGCGAGCGCCGGCGTCCGCGCCCGGCACGCGAGCGCCGTCGCGGCGGCGGACGCCGCCGGGGTGCGCATCCCGCGGGTGATCGCGACCCTACGCGGCGGTGACGCGGAGGCCCGGGACTACGCGACGCTGCGGGAGCACTACCTGCGCCTGCTGCGCCGGCTGCCCGAGGGGGCGAGCGAGATCTTCCTGCACCCGGCGCCGGACACCCCGCGTCAGCGGGACGTCTCGGCGACGTGGTGGCGCAAGCGGGCGTGGGAGCTGCGGCTGCTGGGCGACCCGGTCTTCACCCGGGAGATCGAGCGGGAGGGCATCGACCTCGTCAGCGGGTGGTGAGTAGGCTCACCGGCGTGGAGGCCGAGGACGCGCCGCAGGCAGGATCCCCGCCCCGGGGTGCGGGCGGGACGTCGCCGCTGCGCTACGGCGTCGGGATGTTCGGCACGTCGCTGCCGATCAACCTGGTCAAGGGCTCGATGCTCTACGTGTACGTTGAGGTGCTCGGCCTGGACGCCGTCGTCTACGCGACCGTGTACGCCGTGTACGGGGTACTGGACGCGCTGGACAACCCCGTGTTCGGGTACCTCTCGGACCGGACTCGCTCGCGGTGGGGGCGGCGTCGGCCGTACCTGGTGGTCGGCGCGCTGGTGCTCACGGCCACGACGATCGCGCTGTTCACGGTGCCGGGCGCGGTGGCGGACTCGGCGGTGGGGCTCGCGGTGTGGTTCGCGGTCTTCGCGATCACCACGGAGATGGCGGACTCCCTGATCAACGCCAGCTACGGCGCGCTGTTGCCGGAGCTGTTCACCCACGAGCGACGGCGGGCGACGGCGAACGCGGTGCGGCAGGGCGCGCAGCTGGTCGCCCTGGTGATCGCACTGGCGCTGACGCCCGTCCTGGCGCGGAACGTGCTGGGCACCGAGGGTTCCGCCGTCGGCTACGGGCGGCTGGCGATCATCTTCGGCGTGGTCTCGGCGGCGGTCATCCTGTGGACCGCGCTCGGCGTGCGCGAGGACCCGGCCCTGGACGCGGAGCCCAAGCCGCAGTTCTTCCGGTCCGTCGGTCAGATCCTCTCGACGGTGCACTTCTGGACCGTGGGGCTGGTCAACGCCTGCTACGGCGCGGCGATGGCGCTGGTGCTCGGCGGGTTGCAGCTGTACGTGGCGCACACGCTGGGCGGGTCGGCGCTGGACGCGAGCATCCTGCAGCTCGTCGTGATCGCCGTGTCGATCGGAATGCTGAGCGTGTGGGCGGCCGTGGTGCGGCGCAAGGGCGCGGCCTGGACGTGGCGGCTCGCGCTGCCGGTCGCGGCCGTCGGGTTCGTGCCCCTGTACTTCGCGACCGACCTGGTCACCGGCATCCTCGCCGGGCTCACCGTGGCCGTGGGCTACTCCGGCGTGCTCGCGACCAACGACCTGGTGATCGCCCGGGTGCTCGACGCCGACGCCGCACAGCACGGCACCCACCGCAGCGGCTTGTTCCTGGCGGCGTTCGGGGTGCTGGGCCGGCTCAACGGCCTGCTGACGGCGGCGGCGCTGGCGTCGCTCGCGCTGTGGTTCGGCTACCGCTCGGGCGCCGACCCCGGACCGGACCCCGGGCAGGCGTTCCGCGTGTACCTGTCGGTGTACCCGTTCGTGCTGCTGACGATCGGCACGGTCGTGTCGCGGTTCATCCGGCTGCCCGCGGCGCCGCAGGACGCCGGCGCGGGCAGCCGGCCGGTCACGCGCTGATCGCGAGCAGCGTCCGGTCCGCCGCCTCCAGCCGGTAGGGGCCCTGCTCGCGCGGCGCGGAGAACGTCACGCGGTCCCCGCGGACCCGCCGCCTGCGGTCGGTGCCGCCGTCGGGCAGGCCCTCGACCAGGACGGTGCCGTCCGCGTCGACCGCGACCAGGTCGTCGCCCACCCGCACCAGGACGGGCTCGTTCGGTCCCGGGAAGCGGCTGACGGCGGTGCGACCCTGGCGGATCGCGTCCAGGATCGCCTCCGGCGAGCGGTCGGCCGCCGCGACCCAGGTCGTGGGCGTGCCGGGCGGGTAGCCCTGGTCGGGCGTGTGGAAGTCGCTGCCGCCCAGGAACACGGGACGCGTGCCCGGGTCGCCGTCCGACGAGCCGAGGCCCCGCAGGTACGCCCACGGCCCGGTCGCCGTCAGGTCGAGGAACCACGAGATGTGCCAGAGCTCCAGGAATCCGGTCCGCACGGGGAACTGCCAGCCGCAGTCGTCCTGCAGCGGGTGGTTCACGGACAGCAGCCCGCCGCGCGCCTCGACGTCGGACAGCCACTGCCGCGCCGGACGCCGGAAGTCCACCCAGCCGATGTCCCCGAACGCGTTCGCGTGGCCCGCGTGCGTGGTGACCTCCTGCCCGGGCAACAAGCACAGGTCGTACGCCGCGCCGACGCCGGGCAGGTGCGCGTGGTGCGAGACGGTGTTGTGGTCGGTCACGGCGAGGAAGTCCAGGCCGCGCCCGACGGCGGCGGACGCGAGCTGCGCGATGCTCAGCGTCCCGTCCGAGTGCGTGGTGTGCGCGTGGAGGTCGCCCGCGTACCAGGTCAGGCCGTCCGGCGCGGGCAGGTCGCGGCCCAGCCTGGTGCGGCCGGTCCCGGTGCCCGACGGCGGGGGCGGCGCCGGCGGGTCGTCCTCGACCGGCCCGGCGTCGGACCCGGTGGCGATGGTGACCGTGACGTCGACCGGTTCGGCGGGCAGCCGGTGCAGGCCGAGCACCACCGCCCACGCGCCCGGGACGAGCTCGCCCGGCTCGTACCCGGGCGTGGCCGCGCCGCGGCCTGTGCCGGTGCCCAGGTTCGCGACCGGCTGCGCTCCCGGGTCGATGGCGAACCGGGAGCGCGCACCGCCCGACCAGCCGCGCCACCGCTCCGGGTCGCGGCAGCCCAGGTCGATCACGGCGGCGTCCCGGTCGTACGCGAGCGTGACCTCGAGGGCGTCCGCGCCACGCCCGGGGATCTCGAACGGCACCTCGAGGTAACGGCCCTCGATCTGGTCGTCGACCGACAGGCGCAGGCGGCGCTCCTCGAAGGTCACGGTGCGCTCACCGCCCCAGGATCTCGGTCAGGAACGCGATCGCGGCCGGGTAGGCGTCCTTGCGGTTGGCCCGCTTGGCCAGGCCGTGCCCCTCGTCGTGATAGACCCGCAGCTCGTGCCGGATCCCGCGGTCCGCGAGCGCCGTGGTGATCTGCTCGGCCTCGGAGAGGGGGACGCGGGGGTCGTTGGCGCCGTGGATGACGAACAGGGGCGCGCGGAGCTGGTCGAGGTAGGTGATGGGTGAGGCGGCGACCAGCAGGTCGCGGTGGCGCTCGAGGCTGCCGTACTCGCGTTCGCGGGCGGCGCGTCGGTACTCGGAGGTGTTCTCCAGGAACGTGACCAGGGAGGACATGCCGACGATGTCCACGCCGGCGGCCCAGAGGTCGGGTTGCATGGTGGTACCGGCGAGCACCATGTAGCCGCCGTAGGAGCCGCCCCACAGGGCGCTGCGCTCGGGGTCGAGGCCGAGCTCGGGCAGCCAGGCGCGCAGGGCGGCGAGGTCGGCCACGGAGTCGAGCCGCTTGTCGACGTCGTCGAGGCTGACCCAGCGCTTGCCGTAGCCGGCGGAGCCGCGCACGTTGGGCACCAGCACGGTGAACCCGGCGCCGGCGAGGGCCTGGATGACGGGGGAGAAGAGGCGGGTGGCCTCGCCCTCGGGGCCGCCGTGCACGAGGACGACGGACGCACCGGCGACCGGGGTGTCGGTGGTGGCGGGCCGGTAGACGAAGCAGGGGATCTGCTCGCCGTCGGGCGTGGGGACGCGGTGCACGGTGGGCAGTGCGATGGGCAGGCCGTCGGGGATCTGGGCGCGGCCGTCGACCAGGGTGGTGGCGGTCCCGGTGGTGGCGTCGACGAGGTGGATGGAGCCCGGGTCGCCCGACGCGGTGAGGTGCACCGCGAAGCGTGAGGAGTCGGGGGCCCAGACGACGGTGGGCACGCCGGTGTCGGGCAGGGTGACGTCGCAGCGGTGGGTGCCGTCGTGCTCGTGGACGGCGAGGGTGGTGACGCCGTCCTGGTGGTGGCCGACGACCATGACGGAGCCGTCGGGGGAGAGGACCACCTCGAGGTCGTGGTCGGCGGCCTCGACGAGGGTCTCCCAGGTCGTCCCCGCGGCCCGGTCGGCCTCTGTGCGGACCCGGACGACGGCGGGGTGCTCGCGCTCGTGGTCGGACGCCATGACCAGGGCGTCGTCGCCTGCCGTCCAGGAGACGTGGGTGTGGTGGGCGTGCTCGTCGGCCGGGGTGACCGTTCCGGTGACGGCGGCGTCCGCGGCGCCGGCGACGAGGATCTGCGTGGAGCGCGGCCGGCTGCTGAGCACGGTGATCGCCACGGAGCGCCGGTCGTGGGAGGCGACGGCGTCGACGAGGTATCCGCCGCCGTCGTACAGGGTGGTCTGGGTGCCGGTCGCGAGGTCGTGGACCACGACGTCGAAGTCGACGCCGTCGCGCCGGTTGGTCAGGAACACCACGGATCCGGCGGAGACGTCGGCCAGGTCGTGCTTGTACGCGGGGTCATGGACGAGGGGTGTGAGGTCCTCCGTCGTGGCGGGAGCGGCGCCCGGGGTGATCTCCAGCAGGCTGAGCTGCATCTGCTCGTCGCCGCCGTTGTCGTGCTGCACCACCACGGTGCGGGTGCGGGGCACGTAGCGGCCGGAGCAGCGGGACGGCAGCGCGGTGAGCTGGGTGCGGCTGCCGTCCGGCGAGATCTCGACGAGCTGCATGCTGCCGGACTCGTCGTTCCCGGCCAGGATGCGGCCCTCCGGGTCGACGTCGAAGACGGTCCATGCGGTCAGGTCGAGGAGCGAGCTGATGATCTCGGGCGCGGAGGTCAGGGGTGCGGAAGTCACTCAGGCAACCTAGCGGCCCCGGGCCCACCCCCGAACTGCTGGACGTAGTGCGGGTTGTACATGACGCCCAGCAGGTTGCCGAACGGGTCCACGACGGAGGCGGTGACGAAGCCGTTGTCGCCGCGCGGGGTGATCGGCTCGTACTCGGTGGCGCCCAGCTCCAGCAGACGGGCCACGAAGCCGTCCAGGTCGTCGACGTGCCAGTACATGAGCGCGCCCCCGGGCTGGGCGGGCAGTCCCGGGGGCGCGAACGCGCGGCTGACGAGGCCGAGCTCGGCCTCGTTGTCCCCGATGCGGAACTCCGCGTAGGCCGGCTTCCCGTCCGGTCCGGGGCGCTGGAAGTACGGCTCGACGCCGAGCAGCTCGGAGTACCAGTCGGCGGCGGCACCGACGTCGTCGGCCCAGTAGTTGATGGTGGAGAATCCTCGAAGGCTCATGTCGCCATCTCAGCACCCGCCACTGACACTCGCCGGGGCCAGGGGGTGGAGTCAGGCGCCGGGATCGGCTTTCGCCTGGGCCATCGCGGCGTCCTTCGCCCCAGCGTTGGCCCTCGCACCGTCCGCGACCGACTCCGTGACGGCGTCCAGCGCCTCCCGCAGCCCTGCCGCCGCACCCTCGGCCTGCGCCTGGGCCGCGATGGCGGCGACGCGGGCCTGCTCCGCCTCCGTCGCCTGCCGGCGCGCGGCCTCCAGTGCGTCCCGCGAGGCGGTGAGCTCACCCTCCAGCCGGGCGACGGCGGCCTCCGCGGCGGACCTGCCGGTCTCCGCGGCCGCACGGTCCCGGTTCGCCTGCGCGACGTCGCCCCGGGCGGCCTCCAGCGCGGCGCGCACGTCCGTCAGCGACTCCCGCAGCCCGACGGCGGCGCCCTCGGCCTGAGCGCGCGCCGCCTCGGCCTCGGACCGGGCGCGCTCGGCGGCCGTGGCCGCGGCCCGGTCCTGGTCGAGCTCGTCACGGACCGCCTGCAGCGTCTGCCGGGCGGCGGCGAGCTCGCCCTCCAGCCGGGCGGCCGACGCCGCGGACTCCGCGCGTGCTTCCTCGGCCACCCCTCGCTCGTCCTGCGCCGCGCGCGCGTGCTCCCGCGCGGTCTCCAGCAGCGCCCGGAACTGCGCCAGCTCGGCGTCGGCCTCGTCCACGCGCGTGGCCAGGGCGTCCGCCTCGCCCGCGACCGCGGACAGCGCCTCCTCCGACGCCGCGGCGGCCGCCTCGTGCTCCGTGCGCGCCGCCTCGACCGCCGCTCCCCACAGCGCCTCGATGCCACGCTCGGCCAGGGTGCTCACCGAGGAGGGGAGCTCGGGGAGCGCCGAGCGTGCGTCACTCTCGGCGGCCCTCGTCTCGCGCCACTCCCGCAGGTACTTCGTGGCGGTCGCGTTCGAGCACCCGGCGCGCTCGCGCACGTTCGTGACCGTGACCGCCACACCCTCGGCCACCAGGGCGTCCGCCGCCTGGAAGACCCGTTCCTTGTCCCGCACGTTGTTCCCCGCTCAGGTCGTCGTGTCGATGCCCGCGATCGGACGGCCGCTGATCGTCAGCCCCATCTTTTCGCCGTCATCTCGCCACTCGTAGTAGTACGAGTAGTAGCGCAATACTACTCCGACTTTTGCGCCACAAACTACGCACCCGCTTTCCTGAAGCGGGTGCGTAGGGAGTCGCTCAGTGGCGAGATATCAACGGTATGAGCCCTTCTGGAGGTCGCTACTCCATGTCCGGAGAGCAGATGGTGAGCAGCGAATCCACGGGGGATCCAGCTCGGATCCCGGCTGGAGTGGCCGTGACTCCCGGCGCGGCACGTCAGGACGGATACCGGCGCACGGCCTCCGGACGGATGACGACACGGAGCAGGTCGACCCGCAGCATCGCGGCGAGCGCGTCGGCCCGGGCCTGGTCCCGGAGGTCCCAGTAGCGGGCCGCGAGGCGAGACGCCAGGTCCCGGGCGCCGTCGGCCTCCACCGTGGCGCGGCCGGCGACGGAGACCCAGCGCTCGTCCTCGCCCACCGGGGCCGCGACCACGAGCGACGCACGAGAGTCACGCTCCAGGCGGCGCACCTTCAACGAGTCCCGCTCCGTGAACAGCTGGACGGTCCCGTCCGCGGTGGCCTCGAACCACACGGGCCGCGGCTGGGGCGGCTGAGCCGGGCCGGCCACGGAGAGGAACCCGTGCAGGGGACGGGTGAGGAGCTGGAGGTCCTCGGGGGTCAGGCTGGTGGCGCTCATGGTGGGTCCTCTCGGGAGGTCTTCGGAAGATGGCTGTGGGAAAGGGTCAGGAGCGCCAGGCCCCCGCGGCCGCGGCCCGTACGACGTACTCCTCGAAGGCCCGCGGCGGGCGCCCCAGCACGGTCTCGACGTCGTCGGTCGGCCCGGCCAGCAGTCCGCGCTCCATCAGCACGAACATCTCGGCGACGTGGTGGGCGTCGTCCTCGCCCACGCCCGCCTCGACGAGGGCCGTGCGGTACTCGGCGGGGGAGACCTGCCGGTAGGTGACGGGCCGGTCGGACGCCCGGGAGATCAGGTCGACGGCCTCGGCGAAGGTCACTCCGCGCGGCCCGGTCAGCTCGTAGGTCCGCCCGGCGTGCTGTCCGGGCTCGGTCAGCACCGCCGCCGCGACGTCGGCGACGTCCTCGAGGTCGACGAACGGCTCAGGGACGCTCCCCGCGGGGAGCGTCAGCTCGCCGGCGAGCAGCGGGGCGTGGAAGAGATCCTCGTCGAAGTTCTGGTCGAAGTTCGACGCGCGCAGCACCGTCCACTCCAGGGCCGAGCCGCGTACGGCCTCCTCGGCAGAGCGCATGTCCAGCCCGAAAGAGGAGTCGCCCCAGGTGTCGGCGCCGCGGCCGGAGAGCAGGACCAGGCGTCGCACGCCGGCGGCCTCGGCGCGCACTACGAGCTCGTGGACCGGCCCGGGCACGGCGGGTGGCACCACGTACACGGTGGCGATGTCTCGCAGCACGTGGTCCCAGCCGCCCGGCTCGGACCAGTCGAAGTACGCCCGGCTGGACCGCGAGGCGGCACGGACCCGCACGTCATGCAGCCGGAGCCGGGCGGCGACGCGCCGCCCGGTCTTGCCGCTGGCCCCGAGGACCAGGGTGGTGTTGTTGCTCATGCCACCGATCCAACGGCACCCGATCGGACGAATCCATGGGCAGAGCGCCGAATCGCATGGGTGATCGTCTAGCCTCGCCAGGATGGACGCATTCAGTGACCTGATCCGCGGGGTGCGCGCCCACGGCTCCCTGTTCGGTAGCTCGACCCTGACCCCGCCCTGGGCCCTGGACTTCGTGGACGGCGCTCCGCTGACCCTGTGCACGGTCCTGGGCGGCGGCGGGTGGATCGTCCCCGAGCAGGGCCCGGCCGTGCAGCTCCGCGCCGGGCAGACCGCCGTCGTGCGCGGCCCCGAGACGTTCACCTTCGTCGACGAGGTCGGGACGTCGGCCGAGCCGATCGCGTGCGGCGAGTTCTGCGCGACGCCCGAGCTGGGCGGGACCCGGCACCGGCTCGGCTGGCACGACGCCGACGTCGTGAGTGACGCAGGCGACGCACCGGGCGGGAGCACCGGGAGCAGCGCGACCACCCTGATCGTCGGCGCCTACCCGGTACGCGGCGAGATCAGCCGACGCCTGCTCGACGCACTACCCCCGGTGCTGTGCGTGGGCACCGGGGGTACGTCCGACGCCGTGGTGGAGCACCTCGCCGCCGAGGTCGCCGTCGACACACCCGGCCAGCAGGTGGTGCTCGACCGGCTCCTGGACTGGATGCTGGTCTGCACGCTGCGCGACTGGTTCGACCGGCCCGGCGGCGAGCCCCCGCGCTGGTGGGCCGCGCAGCGGGACCCGGTGGTCGGCGACGCGCTGCGCCTGCTGCACGCCGAGCCGGCGGCGCCCTGGACGGTCGGGTCGCTGGCCGACCGGACCGGCGTGTCGCGTTCCACCCTGGCCAAGCGGTTCGCCGACCTGGTGGGCGAACCGCCCCTGACCTACCTGACCCGCTGGCGCATGACGCTCGCGGCAGACCTCCTGACCGACCGCGACGCGACGACCGTCGCCCAGGTCGCGCGCGCCGTCGGCTACACGGACGCGTTCGCGTTCAGCGCCGCGTTCAAGCGGACCCGGGGTGTCAGCCCGAGCGTCTGGGCCGCCTGCGGGCTCGATCCGGTGCCTACCGGCGCGGCACGTCCCTGACGAACACGACCGCGTCGGCCTCCGCCAGGTCGGCCGGGTCCAGCGGCGCGTAGCCGAACCAGGGGGACACGCGGGCCGCGAGCGCCGTCCCGGCAGTGCCGTCCTCGCGGAGCAGTGCGGCCAGCCTCGGAGCATCCACCAGGAGCTGCTCCCGCCCGGGCCCGCCGAGCCTGTACAGCAGACCCTCGACCGTGTCCGGCTCCGGCACGTCCACACCCTGGCCCCGCAGCGTCCCGAGCGCCGTGGCGACGAACGCGTACCGGCCGCCGAGCCGGGTGCTGACGAGTGCCCCGGCGCCCCACCACGCCAGGCGCGGCTGGTCCCACATGGTCATGGTGCTCCGGGTGCGCTGCAGGTGGCTGTTGTGGGCGGCCACCAGCACGGGTCCGCGCTCGGCCAGGGCGAGCAGGTTCCCGGCGATCATGGCGTCGCGGACCCCGAGCAGGCGCGTCATGCGTGCGGGCGTGGGGTCGGCCATCCAGAAGTGGTAGCGCAGCAGTCCGGTGGCGGTGCGCGCGTACAGGTGGGCCCGGTCCCACTCCTGGGGCGTGGAGGCGGTCACGAGCTGCGGGGCGTGCGTCTCCAGGAGGGTCGCCAGGTCGTCGGCGAGCAGGCGCAGCTCCCTGGCCTCGGCGGACTGCCCGACCGACCGGGCGGGATCCATCATGGCGTCGGGCTCGGTCCAGCGTTCGTCCGGGCCGATCATGCGGTCCAGGACGTCGGCGGTGCAGGGCAGCAGGTCGGCGTCCACACGGGCGGACAGGTAGTCGTGCAGCGCTGTGAGGGCCGCACGGGGGCTGGCGGCCGCCGAGATCTCCAGCGGCCCGTCGGCGCCGGCGAAGCGGACCTGTTCGGCGGCCGGTCGGCCCTCGTTGTGGGCTCGCATCGACTGCACGAGCTCGCGGTTGCCCGGGTACGCGCCCCACTCGTGGCTCAGGCCGCGCGCCAGGACGTCGTCGAGGTCGCCCCGGCCGGTGGTGACGTGGTCGTCGACGAGCAGGCCCGCGAGGCAGTCGGTCTCCAGGGCGATCGTGCGGTAGCCGTGATGCTCCACGAGCTCGCGGAACAGGGCGTTGCGTGTCCGGAGCAGGTCCTGCGCGCCGTGGGTCGGCTCGCCGAGGGCCAGGATCCGGGGCCGGTCCGTCAGCAGGGCCAGCACGGAGGCGGCGTCGAAGGGATGAAGGGTGTCCTCGATGTCTCTCACCATTCCCTCAACGGTATCGTTGAAGGCCCGGTTGAGACCTGGCCCCAGAACGGAGCGGTAGGTGGCGCACAACCTTCAAACGGGTGTCCGGCTGAGGCCCGTCGACCTGGCTCGCGGGCACGGCCTGTCCACGCAGGCGGTCCGTAACTACGAGGACGCCGGCATCCTCCCCGCGGCCGACCGCACGCCCGCCGGCCACCGCGCCTACACGCCACGGCACGCCCGTGCGCTGCGCGCCTTCCTGGCCCTGGTGCCCGGGCACGGTCACCAGGGCGCGGCCGCGATCATGCGCGCGGTGCACGACGGCGCCGTGGGTGAGGCGTTCCGGCTGATCGACGAGAGTCACGCCGTGCTCCTGGAGGACCGCCGGACGCTGCGCGCCGTCGAGGACGCCCTGCGCGACCTGGACGCCACGACCGCCGGCCCTCGGTCCGCCCGACCGGCCCCGCGGACCGAGGCCCAGGACACGTTCGTCGGCCCGCTCGCGGCGCAGCTGCGGATCCGGCCCGCCACCCTGCGCACCTGGGAGCGCGCGGGCCTGGTGCGGCCGCGCCGGGACCCGCGGACCGGCTACCGGGTCTACGACGCCGCGGCGGTACGCGACGCCCGCCTGACCCACCAGCTGCGTCGCGGCGGGTATCTGCTGGAGCAGATCGTGCCCCTGATCGAGCGGGTGCGGACGGCCGGCGGCCTGGCGCCGCTGCGGGGCACCCTGGCGGAGTGGCACGGACGTCTCACCGACCGCGGCCGCGCGATGCTCGCCGGGGCCGCAGCCCTGGAGGCCTACCTCGCGGCAGGGACAGGCCTCACCGACCGGCCCGCAGCCGCGCCGCCTGCTTGATCAGGTGCGTGCGCTCGGCGGCGCTGGTCGCCCGGTCCGCCGCGGTCGTGTAGTGCCGCACCGCCAGCTCGGTGTCGTCGGCGCGCTCGTACAGGTGGGCCGCGACGGCGTCCCACCGGGACAGCCCCGGGTCGACGGCGGCCAGCGCGGCCAGGCCGGCGCGCGGCCCGTCCACCTGCCCCACGGCGACGGCGCGGTTGAGTGCCACAACGGGGCTGTCCGTGAGCCCGGCGAGCTCGTCGTACCACTGCAGGATCTGCGGCCAGTCCGTCTCGGCGGCGACGGGTGCGTCGTCGTGCAGGGCGGCGATGGCGGCCTGGGCCTGGTACGGGCCGAGGCGGTCGCGGGACAGGGCGGTCTGGAGCACGTCGACTCCCTCGCTGATCATCGCGGTGTCCCACAGCGTCCGGTCCTGCTCGTCGAGTGGCACCAGCTCGCCGGACGCGGTGTACCGGGCGTCGCGTCGCGCGTGGTGCAGCAGCATGAGCGCGAGCAGCCCGGCGATCTCGGGGTCGGCTCCCTCGGGGCGGGCCGCCGAGGACACGGTGAGCTGGCGCGTGAGCCGGATCGCCTCGTCGGCCAGCGAGATCTCGCCGGTGAAGCCCTCGTTGAAGATCAGGTACAGCACGTGCAGCACCGCGCGGGCGTCGCCGGGCGTGTCGAACCGTTCGCCGGTGATGGTGCGCTTGGCGCGCGAGATCCGCTGCGCCATCGTGGCTTCGGGGACCAGGAAGGCCCGCGCGATCTGCGCCGTCGTCAGCCCGCCCACGGCCCGGAGCGTCAGCGCGATGGCCGACGCCGGGCTGAGCGCGGGGTGGCAGCAGCGGCTCAGGAGCAGCAGTGTGTCGTCGGACTGCTCGGTGGGGCCCTGCGGCGGCTCGTCACCCGCCCGTTCCTCACGCCGCCGGCGGGCGGCCTCGGACCGCTGGAGGTCGATCAGCTTGCGGCCGGCCACCCGCAGCAGCCACGCCTTGGCGTCGTCCGGCGGGTCGTCGGGCCAGTGCCGCACGGCTTCGATCAAGGCCTCCTGGACGGCGTCCTCGGCCGTCGCGAAGTCTGCTCCGCGACGGACGAGGACGCCGAGGACCTGCGGTGCGAGCGTCCGCACCCGGTCGTTCACCGCGTCGTGGTCCACGTCCAGCCTTCCTCAGGTCGTCCGGCTCACTCGGAGATCGTCAGGTCCTCGCCCAGGAACGGCCGCACCTCGAGCCATTCGTAGATGGGGCGGCCGCCGACGCCCGGTGCGGCGGACAGCTCGGCCGCGGCCTCGTAGGCGCGCTCCTGGGACTCGACGTCGATGATCATCCAGCCGGCGATGAGGTCCTTGGTCTCCGCGAAGGGCCCGTCGGTCACCGGCGGGCGGCCCTCGCCGCCGTACCGGACGAACGTGCCCTCCGGGGAGAGCGCGCCCTCGCCGACGAACTCGCCGCTCTCGGTGAGCTTCTCGGCGAACCGGCGCATGTAGTCGATGTGGTCGGTGATCTCCTGCGGGCTCCACTGGTCCATCGGCACGTCCGTGCCGGGAACCCACTCGGGGCCGCCGCGCCGGTAGTGCTTCAGCAGCAGGTACTTCGCCATGGTTGTCTCCCTGGGTCACGGGCCCCGCGGGGCCCTGCGTCGTGGACGCGGTACGGACGCGGTCTCTGCGCCCTCGACCCTAGGACGGAGCGCTCGTCGGGTTCTCGACATCAGGATCACCGATTCCCGAGAAAAAGTTCGGGTCAGCCCGCGCGGCTGCGTACGGCCCGGATCGGCGTGACCGCCGCGGGCCCCTCGACCGCACCGCCCACGGCACCAGGCCCGGCCCCGGGCACGACGGCGGACGCCTGGAACGCCGCGCTCATCGTCTCGCCGAGGGCGTCGAGGTCGTCCTCGAACAGGCCCGCGTACGTGGACAGCGTCAGGACCGGCGACTCGTGGCCCAGCATGCGCTGGACCGCCTTGACGGTGGCCCCGCCGGAGATCGCCAGCGACGCAGCGGTGTGCCGCAGGTCGTGCAGCGTGAGCGTGTCGAAGTCCTCGGCGCCCGGCGCGAGCGTGGTCCGTGACAGCGCGACCAGCAGCCGGGTGCGGCTGACCTTCTCGCCGCGCGTCATCTCCGCCCGCGCCCGGTCGGCGGCGGCCACCAGCGCCCATGTCGCGGGGTCGGTCACGCCCGTCGGCTCCACCCCGCCCTCGGACTGGAGGCGGCGGACCGCGGCGACCACGTCGTCGTCGTACAGGCCCGGGGTGGGCAGGCCGAGGGCCTGGCGCAGCGTGCGGACCGCGCCGCCGGCCGCGTCGACGGCGGGCCGGAACGCCGACCGGTCGAAGCTCTCCCGGCGCAGGGGACCGCCGCGCGTCCCGGTGAACAGCAGGTCGCCGGGCGCACGCCCCGCCGCCTGGGCGGCCACGGCCCCGACCAGGGACGACGGCAGCGGCACCTCACGCCGGGCATGGGTCTTGGTGTCGCCGAGCAGCAGCGTGCCGTCGTCCAGCCGGGTATAGGCCTTGGCCACGCGCACGCGGCGGCGCAGCGGGTCGACGTCGGCCACCGTCAGCGCGCTGACCTCACCCCAGCGCAGGCCCGTCAGGGCCGTGAGCAGCACGAGCGTGCGGGTCTGTGCCGACGTCGTCGCGTCGGCCACGCGGCGCAGCTGCTCGTGGGACAGGTACCGGTGCGGCTTGGTCTTCGGCGCCCGCGGCAGGGCCGGCACCTTGCCCGACGGCGTGCGCGCGGGATTGCTGCGCAGCCGGCGCGCGTCGACCGCGGCGTCCAGGAGGGCCACCAGGAGCCGGGCCGCGTCCCGGCGTCGGGCGGGCGAGGCGGTCTCGCCGGTGGTGGGCGAGGTCATGGTGGCGGCCCAGCGGGCGACGTCCTCGTGGGTGACCTGCCGCAGGGGGCGGTCCCCGAACGTGGGTGCCACCAGCGACCGGAAGCGTTCGTGCTCGGCCTCGACGGTGCGCGGCGCGCGGTCCACGCGGGCCTCCTGCCAGGTGGCGAACCACTCGGCCATCGTGACGCGGCCCGCGGACGGGTCGATCCACTCGGCGTGCTTGCCCGCCTCCTCCTGCCGGCGGGCCTCGGCGAGCGCTTCACGCCGGACGGTGAAGCGGCGGGTGCTGCGCAGGCGCCCGTCGACGCGGTATCGGCCGACGTAGCCGGTGCGGCCCTCGGAGTCGGTGCGCTGCTCGGTGTACGCCACGTGGGCAGCGTAGTCGGAGCGTTCGGCCTGGTCGTGGTGGCGAGGGGTGTGTCGAGGACGGCGCCGGGCGGGGTGCCCGGGCGGCCACCCCGGGGGCGGCCGGTCACGGCGCCACAGGCTGCGGGGTCGCGTAGTCCTCCAGGTTCCGCAGCCGCCGTACGGGGCTCGCCGCGAGGATCGCGGGACCGGCGAGCATCACGAACGCCGACCCGAGCAGCACCGCCCGGGTCCCGGCCGTCTCGGCGACCGCCCCGGCGATCAGGCCGCCCAGAGGGATGCAGCCCCAGGACACGAAGCGGACGGTGCCCATGACACGGGACAGGAGCTCGGGCGGGCTCGCGACCTGCCGGTAGGTGCGGGTGACGACGCTGCCGGGGACGACGCTGGCCGCGAAGAGGAGGTTGCCGGCGGCGAAGCAGAGCCAGCCCCAGTGGCCGGCACCAGCGGGGATCAGCAGGGCGCCCGCGAACCCGACGAGCCCGTCGAACAGCACGACGCGCGCCGAGCCGAACCGCCGCACGAGCCAGGGTGTCGCCGCGGCCGCGAGGAGCGCCCCGACGCCCTCGGTCGCCAGCAGCAGCCCGACCACGGCGGCCGGTGCCTGCAGCTCCCGCACCAGGTAGATCGTGAACAGGGCGAGCTGGGCGCCGCAGACGGTGTTGACCACGCACGCCCACCAGGTGCACGGCGCCAGGACGGGGTGGCCGGTGACGAACCGCCAGCCCACGGCGATGCGCCGGCGCAGCGGGGTCGGGTCGTCGTCTCCCGGCTGGCGCCGTTCGGGAAGGGTGCGCAGCAGCACGGCGGAGGCGACGTAGGACGCCGCGTCGAGCAGCAGCGCGGGTGCGGCGCCGACGAGCTGGACGACCAGCCCGCCCAGCGAGGGCCCGCCGAGCTCGGTCACCGCGTGCGTCCCGGACATCAGCGAGTTGCGGCTCGTGAGCTGGTCGCGCGGCACCACGGAGGTGATGAACGTCGTGCTGGCGCTGAAGAACAGCACCTCGGCGAAGTTGAGTGTGAGCGCCACGGCGAACAGCTGCGCCAGGGTCAGGTGGCCGGTCCACCAGGCCAGCGGCACCGACACGATGGCGGCGGCCCGCACGAGGTCGGTGCCGATCTGGGTGCCGCGCAGCGGCCAGCGCTGCACGACCGCACCGGCGGGCAGCCCGATGACGATCCAGGCCAGGTAGGACGCCGCGGCGAGCAGCCCGGTCTCGAACGGTCCGGCGTCGAGCACGAGCACGGCGGTCAGGGGCAGGGCGATCTTCGTGACCGCCGAGCCCGTGTTGCTGGTCGTCGTGGCTGCCCAGAAGGTCCAGAAGGAGCGTGCGGCGGTCGGGGCCGTCGTCGTCATGGGGTGTCTCCGTCGTGATCACGTAGTGGGTTCCAATTTGGAACTGACTGCCCGTACAGTGGCAGAGGTGCGGCGGATGGCGCAACGCCGCCCAGGCACCGGGGCCGATCGACGGCACCCAGGCGACGACGTGCGAGAGGATGGCGCGCATGCGCAAGGAGGACCTGGCCGACGCCGACTGCGGGATCGCGCAGTCGCTCGGCGTCATCGGCGACTGGCAGAGCCTGCTGATCGTGCGCGAGGCCGCGGCCGGCGTCTCACGCTTCGACGTGCTCGCCCACGAGCTCGGGTTCAGCAGACGGGCACTGACCGAGCGGCTCGGCCGGCTCGTGGACGACGGCGTCCTGGAGCGGGTGCCGTACTCCGCGCACCCGCCCCGGTTCGACTACCGGCTCACCCGACGCGGCGAGGGGCTCGTACCCGTGCTCGTCGCGCTGCAGGAGTGGGGGACACGCCACGTGATGGGCGACGGCACCGTGTCGGGCGCCGTCGGCGACGCGGAGGCACGACGTGTACACGCGCTCGTCGGCACGCGGGTGCCGGACGTGACGCTCACGGCGCACGACGACACCCCTGTCGGCCTCGTGGACCCCGACCGCTGGACCGTGCTCTTCCTCTTCCCGGGTGCCTACGCTCCTGACACGGACGGGTACCCCGCCGGCTGGGGCGACATCCCCGGCACCCGCGGCTGCACGCTCGAGTGCAACACCTACGCCGCACGCACCGCGGCCCTCGCCGAGGCCGGCGCGCGGGTGCTCGGCGTGTCCACCCAGCGCCCCGACCAGCTCGCGGCCTTCGCCATGCACGCCGGCCTGCCCTATGCCCTGGCCTCGGACCAGGACGGCCTGGCGGCCTCCGCCCTGCGCCTGCCGGTGTTCCGTGCGGCCGGGACGGACCGGCTCAAGCGGACCACCCTGCTGATCGCGCCCGACGGCACCGTGCGCCGGGTCCAGGCGCCGGTGACCGACCCGGCGGGTTCCGTGGACGACATGCTCGACGCGGTCCGCGCCGAGGCCGGGCAGGCCGCGCGCCGCTAGGCCGTGCCCGGTGAGGCGGCCGTCAGAGCGGGCGGGCCTGCCCGGTCAGGGCGTTCCACCCGATGCGGCCGCCGAAGCCGAGCAGCACGACGCCGGTCACGCGGTCGGTGACGCGGGCGATCGCGCGCCCGGACAGCCACCGCTTGGCGAGCCCCGCGGCGTGGATCAGCAGGCCGAGCCAGGCCAGCCCCAGGACGTTGTGCTCGGTTGCCAGGAGGACGCCCATGAGCAGGTGCGGCACGCCGTCGGGCAGGAACTGGGGGATGGTGGCCAGGTAGAACACCCCGACCTTGGGGTTGAGCAGGTTGGTCGTGGCGCCGACCGCGAAGGAGCGCCACCGGGACCGGGTCACGACCGGCCGGACGACGTCGGTCAGGGCCGTGCCGGACGAGGCGGCGCCGGGGACGACGCCGTCCGGCAGCGCGTCGTAGCTTCCCGGGCGGAAGCTGGTCCACAGCAGACGGCCACCGAGCCAGGCGAGGTAGGCCGCGCCGGCCAGGGTCAGCGCCCGGTAGGCGGTCTCGGAGGCGGCGAGCACCGCCGTCGCGCCCACGGCGGCAGCCACGCCCCACGCCAGGGTGCCCATGTTGATGCCGAGCGCTGTCGCGTAGGCGTGCCCGCGGCCGCTGACGACGGCGGTCCGCAGCACGAGCGCGCTGTCCAGGCCCGGCATGATCGTCAGGGGGATCGCGACCAGCGCGAACAGGAGCATCGCCTCGGGCATCGTCACGCGCGCGAACGTACCAGTGCCCGAACCGGGCGAACGAGCCGGTATTTTGGAAGCCATGCGCGTTCTCGTCTCAGGTGGGGCCGGCTACATCGGCTCGCACACCGTCCTTGCCCTGGTCGCCGCCGGTCACGACGTCATCGTGGTCGACGACTTCTCCAACTCGAAGCCCTCCGTCCAGGGTCGCCTGGAGGCACTCGCGGGCCGGGAGATCCCGTTCCACGCCTTCGACCTGACCGACGCCGACAAGACCGAGCGGCTGTTCGCGCACGAGCACATCGACGCCGTGATCCACTTCGCGGGGTTCAAGGCGGTGGGGGAGTCGGTCGCCCGGCCGCTGGACTACTACCGCAACAACCTCGACTCCACGTTCGCCCTGGCGGCGTCGATGGCGAAGTACGGGGTCACCAAGCTGGTGTTCTCCTCCTCGGCGACGGTCTACGGCGAGAAGGCCCCGGTGCCGTACACGGAGGACTACGAGTACCTGTCGTCGTCCTCGCCGTACGGGCAGACCAAGGTGATGATCGAGCGCGTCCTGTCGGACATCGCGCAGATCTCCGAGGGCTGGAAGGTGGCGCTGCTGCGCTACTTCAACCCGGTCGGAGCGCACGCGAGCGGGGACATCGGCGAGGACCCGCAGGGCATCCCGAACAACCTGATGCCGTTCATCGCGCAGGTCGCGGTGGGACGCCGGGACAAGCTCACGGTGTTCGGGGGCGACTACCCGACCGCGGACGGCACGGCCGAGCGTGACTACCTGCACGTGACCGACCTCGCCGCCGGGCACGTGGCAGCCCTGGAGCACCTGGACGACATGGCCGAGCCGGCGCGGGCGTTCAACCTGGGCACCGGTACCGGCACGTCGGTGCTGCAGCTGCTCAAGGCGTTCGAGCGCGCCGTGGGCCGCGAGCTGCCCTACGAGATCGGGCCGCGCCGGGCCGGGGACCTGCCCGCGTTCTGGGCCGACCCGACGCGCGCCAACACCGAGCTGGGCTGGCACGCCACCAAGACGATCGACGACATGTGCGCCGACACGTGGCGGTGGCAGTCGCAGAACCCCGAGGGGTTCCCCGGCAGCTGAGGCCGCCTGCCTGAGCAGGCCCGAGCACGCGTGGGGCCCGCAGCCACCGGCTGCGGGCCCCACGTCGTCGCTGGTCAGACCAGCGGGTTGCCGATCGGCGGTGTCTCCAGCCGGTCGAACTCGAGCTGGGGAACGCCCTCGTCGGGGTCCGTGGTGCGCGACGGCCGCGGGTTGGTCCGCGGCGCCGGCATCGGGATGGGCCGCTGGTCGGGTCCCAGGGCGGACCGCGAGTCGTTGCGGGTCGCGCGCTCGCTGGCCGACGGCTCCTCCCGCACGGTCTGGCGCATCGCGCGGTCGACGGGCTCGGCGTGCGCCTCCTCGAAGGCCCGCACGATGGACCAGGGCAGCCGGATGTAGCCCTCGACGTCGAACCCGTTGGCGATGGCCCAGGCGCGCATCTGCGCCGGGGACGACGAGCGGCGCCCATCGGTCGGCTTCTTGGCACCCGACTCGTCCACCAGCTTGGGGAACTCGACGGGCGTCGCCTCGACGATCGGCTCGATCACCGACTCCCGGGAGCAGCCGAGCGTGTCCGCGACGCGCCACAGCTCCTGCCGGGCCTCCAGGTGGTACCGGTCGGCCTCGATCGCCTGGTGCACCAGCGCGTCGAAGAACTTCTTGCGGATGTCGGCGGCCGCCTCCGGCGTCAGCCGGTAGAGCGGCTCGGCCTCGGCCAGGCCCGACGCCGTCTGCGGCGTCAGGCGGCCGTCCTGGAGCGTCTCGGCGACGAGCGAGAGGTAACCGTTGGTGCGCACGTCGGCGACCGCCGCGATCGCGTCGGCCAGCGGCTGGCCGGCGAGCGTCGTCAGCACACTCCGGCCGCGACGGCCCGGCCACGGGCGCGGGGGCCCGGGCGTGCGGGTGGGGCCCTCGGGCCACGGGTAGACCCACGCGCGCAGCGTGACCTGCAGCAGCTCGGGCAGGTCCGGCAGGCCGCTCGCGCTCTGCACGAACCGGGCCAGCAGTCCGGCGACCGCCCGCGCCTCGTTGAGCGGGCCGGAGCTCGGCTGACCGCCCTCGAACGGCACACCTGCCGCGGTGCAGCAGTCCGACAGGCGGCGGTGCACCAGGCCGGGCAGGTAGTGGTAGCTCGCGTCGATGATCGTCAGCTGGGCGAGCGTGGGCAGCTCCCAGCCCAGGTGGGACAGCTCCGCGCGCAGGACCTCGATGCCGAGCCGGCCGTTGTGGGTCACGATCGCCATCTGCGACAGGCGCTCGCGGAGGGTGGCGGCCACGTCGGCCAGCGCGATCCACGCGCCGTCGGGGTGCAGCACCGCCGACCACTCGTCGACCACGCCGCCGCGCTCGTCGATCCGGACGACGGCGATCTCTCGTAGTCGTGCCCCGGCAAGCTGGATTCCGGTGATCCGGGTCGACACCGCTGCGTACGCGGGCTTGCCCACGCGTTCGTCCCTCGCCATGCGCGTCCTTTCTCGACCGCCGTGCCGCCGTTGGCGCGACGACGCGCCACAGGGTGCCATCTGAGCGAGAGTCCTGAAAGTGGAGATCGTACGAATATGTCGGATTCTGTGAAAATCACTACCAAAGATAGCGGACCGCCCCCCGATTATTAACACTTACGGTGGGTGTTTGGCCACCGCCTGGGCGGTGCACAAGGGGAGGTCAGGATGCTGGCAAAGCTTTCGATCATGGACTGGCGCGCCATCGCGGCGCTCGCGTTCGCTCTTCCGTACGTCGCGCTCGTCCTGGTCGGGGAACGGTTCGGCTGGCTGCAGCTGTCCACTTCCGACGCCCTGACCAGCCCGATCACCATTGTGGCACTGGGCTGCCTGCTTGCCGGCGCAGGGCTCGCGCTGACCCCGGCGATCCAGGGCGGGGCCTATCCGGTGCTGAACATCCTGGTGGGTGGGGCCATGCTTGCCGGGTTCGGGTACGCCGTGCTCCTGCTCGCCCAGGCCAGGTACGGCTGCGACCCGCTGAACGTCTTGCCGGGCTGCGGGTGATCTTTGGAAAGTTAAGGACCTTGGCCTTATCGGGAGTTTTTCCCGTGCCGCAGGCCGCGCCCCGGGACACAATGCGACCGTGTTCCAGCGTCCGGCCAACCACCGCGTCTCGAGCCGTGAGCTCGTGGCCCTCGGCACCGCCAGCCAGGTGCCGACCCGCACCCGCAACCACAACGGCTACGTGCTGTTCTGGGACGACGAGGTCATCCTGTTCGACCCGGGCGAGGGTTCGCAGCGCCAGATGCTGTACGCCGGCATCTCCGCGACGGCGCTGACCCGCATCGCGCTCACGCACCTGCACGGCGACCACAGTCTCGGCCTGGCCGGCGTGGTGCAGCGCATCAGCCTGGACGCCGTGCCGCAGACGATCCCGATCGTGTTCCCGGAGTCGGGCCGCCGCTGGGTCGAGAACCTGTGCGACGCCACCGCGTTCTACCACCAGGAGCGCCTCGCGCTGCAGGGCCTGAGCCGCGACGGGGAGGTGCGTCGCGTGCCGGGGGAGATGCACGGCCCGGCGGTGCTCAGCGCGGCGCGGCTGGACCACTCGCTGGAGGCCTACGGGTACCGGCTCGACGAGCCGGCCGGCCGCCGCATGGTCCCGGAGCGCCTGGCCGCCGCGGGCATCTCAGGGCCCGACGTCGGACGCCTCGCCCAGGAGGGCACGCTGCGGACCGCGCGGGGCCTGGTCCGGCTGGAGGACGTCAGCGAGCCGCGCCCCGGCCAGTCGTTCGCGTTCGTGATGGACACCCGGCTGTGCGACGCCGTGCGGCGCCTGGCCGACGGCGTGGACCTGCTCGTCATCGAGTCGACCTACCTGGACCGTGACAGCGGGCTCGCGCACGACCACGGGCACCTGACCGCCCTGGAGGCCGCTACCGTGGCGGCGCAGGCCGGCGTGCGCAGCCTCGTGCTGACCCACTTCTCGCAGCGCTACACCGACCCGACGGAGTTCGAGCGCGAGGCCCGCACGGTGTTCGACGGCGAGCTCACGGTGGCGGCCGACCTGGACCGGGTGGCGGTGCCGCGGCGGCGGTGAAGTCCTGCCGCGCACAGCCCGAGCCGGTGGTCTAGACTGGTGCACGAAAGCCGGGGCAGGTCTCCCGGTTAACAGTTCGGCCGCGGCCCTTTCAGTTCTCACTGAGGGGGCCGTTAGGCATTTCTGGGGGCAGCTACCGGCTGCTGGGCAGCCACCGTCGAGACCTGCTGCTGCGAGACGAGCCACGCTTCCGCGGAGGGTTCGATCTCTCGCAGTACCCGTCGGGCAGCCTTGAGCTGGAGGCTCACGACCGCGACCACGAGCAGAGGCTCGAGGTGCGCCACGCGGTTGCGAAGACGATGCAGGCGATCGACGTCACGGACCAGGTCTCGCACCGGGCGCCTCAGCCCGGGAAAGGCCCCGCCAATCGCTTCCCGCCACAGCAGCTGCCGCCCGGGATCCCGACCCGGTAGCAGAAAACGCCACGTGCCGAACGCCAGCTGTGCCAGCACGTCGTCATGTGTCACCGGGCGCCGGCTCGTCGCGGAGTCCCTGACCGCGAGCCTCGCCCGCCGCGCGGCCTTGTCGATCTCGTCCCGTCGCACGACCCGCTCGACCAGATGCGACGGGTCCAGGAGCCAGTCCCTGCCGTGCGGCCGCAAGGTCTGCGGATTGATCTGGGTCGCGTTCCACGCACGCAGCTGCTTGTCGATCGAGTTGCGAAGGAACACCTCGACGAGGTGCAGCATCATGTACACGGCCGAGGACATCTCCACGTTCCACTGGTAGAGCTTGAGCGCCGCCCTCAGGTTGCCGCCCGATGCCCGCAGGTACGGTGCCAGGCGCGGCGGGCTGAGCAGGTTGGCGACCGCGCGATGGTGGGTCGCAGTCAGGGTGGGGGCGGCCATCGATGACTCCTCGGAGCTGGAACTGAACGGTGCCAGGCTCGCAGGAGTAGCAGTGTTTGGCATCTGTTGAAGCATCTTGTTGCTTATACGCAACGGCGCTCCGCAAGCCTTGACCTTCACCCTGGGGCAACACCCACGCTCCTGGGCACCGGCGACCGTCGCCGGGGACGAGGATGACGACGTGGAGCACCTGAGCATCGGCGAGTTCGCCCGCAGGTCCGGCCTGACACCCAAGGCGTTGCGCCTGTACGACGAGCTCGACCTGCTCCGCCCCGACCACGTGGACGCGTTCAGCGGGTACCGCCGGTACGCGCCCGCCCAGCTCGACCGGGCCCGCCTGGTGGCGCAACTGCGCCTGATCGGCATGCCCCTGGCCCGCATCCGTGGGGTCGCCGCCGCGCCTGCAGGCGTCGCGGCCGACCAGGTGCGGGCGTACTGGCGCCAGGTCGAGGCCGACACCGCCTCGCGCCGCGACATCGTCGCATCCGTCGTCCAGCACCTGCGCACGAAGGAGACCAGCATGCCCACCACCGGCCCCACCCTCACCCACCGCAGCGCCTCACGGCTCGGCCAGGGCGCCCGCCCCGCCCAGCAGGACGCGCTCCACGCCGGGCGCTCGCTGTTCGTCGTCGCCGACGGGTTCGGACCGCACGGCAGCCCCGTGCCCGCCGGGCTGGCCGTCGATGCCTTTGCCACGCTGGACGAGTCCTGGGCCGCCGCCGATGGTGACCCCGCCGCCGCGCTCCGGACGGCCTTCGCGAAGGCCCAGCGGGCGCTCGACGCCGAGGCCGCCGCACTCACCGACCCCAGGCACTTCGGCACCACGGCCACCGTCGCGCTGCTGGTGGGGTCCACGCTGTTCAGCGCCCACGTCGGTGACTCGCGGCTGTGGCTGGTGCGGGACGGTCGCGCCGACCAGCTCACCCGCGACCACACGGTCGTCACCGCGCTCATCGAGGAGGGCCGGCTCACGCAGGACGAGGCCCGCTCGCACCAGGACCGCAGCCTGCTGAACCGCGCGCTCGTACCGGCCGGCACCGGCGGGCACTCCGACGACGGACCGGACCTGACCGCCACGCCGGTGCGCCCCGGCGACCGGATCGTGCTGACGGGCGACGGCGTCCACGCCGTCCTGGAGCCCGGGCACCTTGCGGACCTGTTGACGACCCCCAGCGCCCCAGACGACGTCGCACGGCAGATCGCCGACGCCGTCGAGACGGCAGGCGCCCCGGACAACTACGCGCTCGTCGTCGTCGACCTGGACGCCTGACCTGATCCCGCTGTCCACGGGCAGTTCTACCCGTTGACCTGCCCGTGGACACCCACCCACGATGCCGGGCATGAGCAACCCGGTGAACCTCCAGGTCTGGGACGGCGCCGTCAACCTCCGGGACCTCGGCGGCCTCCCGCTGGAGGACGGCGACGTGACCGTGCGCGGCCGCGTCTGGCGGTCCGGCGCGCCCGAGCCGATGACGACCACCGGCTGGGCGGAGGCGATCGACGACGGGCTCACGACCGTCGTCGATCTGCGCAACCCCGCCGAGGTCAAGCAGGCGCGGAGCCTGATGCCCGACGCGGAGCGCCCTTGGGAGGTCGTCACGCACCACACCCCGACCGAGGACCCCGGCGACCCGCACTTCCTGGAGACGTGCGGCCCCTGGCTGGACCACCCGCGCTCCTACGCGCCGAACATCGCGATGTACCCGCACCTGTTCGCCGGCGTGTTCCGCGCGATCGCCGACGCCCCCGGGCCCGTGCTGGTGCACTGTGCGGCCGGCCGCGACCGCACCGGCATGATCACCGCCCTGCTCCTGTCGCTGACGGGCGTGGAGCACCAGGCGATCGCGCGCGACTACGAGCGCGCGTTCCGCGGCACCACGCACCGCGGGGGCGGCATCGCCTACGACGTGGAGCGGGGCGCCTGGGTGCAGCATCGCGGCGAGACCTGGACCGCCCGCCAGCTCGACGAGCGGGTCGGCGAGCGCCGCGCGGCCCTGCTGGAGTGGCTGGCCGACCTGGACCCCGTGGCCTACCTGCGGTACGCGGGGCTGGGCCAGGCGCGGATCACGAGCCTGCGGACGCTCCTGCGGTAGCCGGGCTCTCGTCCGGCCGGTCGGCGGGCAGCTCCAGGGTCATGAACACGCTGTTCGGGTCCGGGACGTAGCTGCCGAACGGGTCGCACTCGACGAACCCGTGGCGCGCGTACAGGCGGCGGGCCGGCGCGAAGTAGTCCTCCGTCCCGGTCTCGAGGTTCACGCGGGGGTACCCGCGCCGCCGAGCCTCGGCCAGCACGGCGTCCAGCAGCGCGGAGGCGACGCCACGGCCCCGCGCGGGAGCGGCGGTGCGCATGGACTTGATCTCGCCGTACGCGCCGTCGGGGCCGTCCAGCCGGCTCAGCGCACCACACCCCAGGAGCGTGCCGTCGTCGTCCCGCGCGGTCCAGAACGTGATGGTCGGGGCGAGGAGCGCTGCGTGGTCCAGGGCGTGCACGCTCTCGGCGGGCGAGGTGGCGAACATGTCGGTCAGGTGCTCGTCCAGCAGACGCAGCACGTCGTCACGGGCGGGGGAGTCGGGGGAGACGTTCACGTGCCCATCCTGCGGGGCGCTCGCGGGTGCGCCGTCCGGATGGCGGTCCCGTGTGGCGCACGTCACGTTCTGCGGGTAGGAATCTCCAGGTGCGCGCACGCCCGCGCGCCGCCTGCCCGGCCGACGAGGTCCGGAGACCGAGGAGAAACGACGATGTCGCTGCCCAGCCCGAGCTACACGATCACCCTGCGCGTGGAGGTGGCGGCCTCGCAGCGCGCCACGAGCACGGTGGTAGCGGCGGTAGCCGACGCCGGGGCGGCGGTCATGGGCGTGGACATCGCGCACTCGACGTCGCACGGCCTGGTCGTGGACGTCACGTGCGACACGATCGACGCCGAGCACGGCGAGCGGGTCGTGGCGGCCGTCAACGCCGTCGAGGGCGCGGAGGTGCTCAAGTCGAGCGACTCGACGTTCCTGATGCACCTGGGCGGCAAGATCGAGGTCACGAACAAGGTGCCGCTCAAGACGCGGCGCGACCTGTCGCGCGCGTACACCCCGGGGGTCGCGCGGGTGTGCCTGGCGATCGCGGACAAGCCCGAGGACGCGCGCCGGCTGACGATCAAGCGCAACACGGTCGCGGTGGTCACGGACGGCACTGCGGTGCTGGGTCTGGGCGACATCGGCCCGGCGGCGGCGCTGCCCGTGATGGAGGGCAAGGCGGCGCTGTTCAAGGAGTTCGGCGGCGTGGACGCCTGGCCGGTGTGCCTGGACACCACGGACACGGACGAGATCGTGCGGATCGTCAAGGCGATCGCGCCCGTGTACGGCGGCGTGAACCTGGAGGACATCGCGGCGCCGCGCTGCTTCGAGATCGAGGCGCGGCTGCGGGCCGAGCTGGACATACCGGTGTTCCACGACGACCAGCACGGCACGGCGATCGTGGTATTGGCGGCGCTGGTCAACGCACTGAAGGTCGTGGGCAAGGACCTGGCGGACGTGCGGATCGTGGTGTCCGGCGTGGGCGCGGCGGGCAACGCGATCATCCGGCTCCTGAAGGCCCAGGGCGCGCGGCACATCGTGGCGTTCGGCCGGGGCGGCGCGCTGCACCCGGGCGTGGTCACGGACGACCCGCACCGGCGCTGGCTGGTGGACAACACCAACGTCGACGGGTTCTCCGGCACGCTGCAGGAGGGGCTCAAGGGCGCCGACGTGTTCGTCGGGGTCTCGGCGGGCGGGATCCTGTCGGGTGCGGACGTGGCGCAGATGGCGCAGGACGCGATCGTGTTCGCGCTGGCCAACCCGACCCCCGAGGTGGACCCCCTGGAGGCGGCCGAGACCGCCGCGGTGGTGGCCACCGGGCGCAGCGACTACCCGAACCAGATCAACAATGTGCTGGCCTTCCCGGGTCTGTTCCGCGGGCTGCTCGACACGGGCGCCACGGACATCACCACGGAGCTGCTGCGGGTGGCGGCGGTCGCGATCGCCGACGTCGTCGCGCCGGAGGAGCTGAACAGCGCGTACATCATCCCCGGGGTGTTCGACCACCGGGTCGCGGACGCCGTGGCGGACGCGGTGCGCAAGCAGGTCTGAGCTCCGCGCCGGGCGTCCGTCCCGGCACGACGAAGGCCCGGTCGGACGGCGATGTGCCGTCCGGCCGGGCCTCCTGCGCTGGGCGCCCCTGGGGGACGGTCAGCCGATGCTGCCGATCGCCTGGTTCACGATGCCGCTGACGACGGCGGCGGTACCCAGGACGAGGACGAGCAGAGCGCCGGTGGAGGCCACCAGGGGGATCCACCAGCGCACGGGCTCCGGCTGGGTGCGACCGTAGAAGTGGCCGGGCTGCGCGGAGGTGGTGCGGTCGAGGAAGGCGTCGTTGTTGCTCACACTGATACAGACGCCCGGGGAGTCGGAAACGATGCCCCGGTACCGATAACGGTTCGGGAACGTTCCTCCCGTCGCGGGACGGGACGGACCGCCCGGGAGAGTTGAGGTCAGCGTGAAGAACATCGGGTTCCTGTCCTTCGGTCACTGGACACCGCACCCGACGTCGGGCACCCGCTCGGCGTCGGACGCGCTGCTGCAGTCGATCGACCTGGCCGTGGCCGCCGAGGAGCTGGGCGCGGACGGCGCCTACTTCCGGGTGCACCACTTCGCGCGGCAGCTCGCCTCGCCGTTCCCGCTGCTGGCCGCGGTCGGCGCGCGCACCAGCCGCATCGAGATCGGCACCGGCGTCATCGACATGCGGTACGAGAACCCGCTGTACATGGCGGAGGACGCCGGTGCGGCGGACCTGATCTCCGGCGGGCGGCTCCAGCTCGGCATCAGCCGTGGGTCACCCGAGCAGGTCATCGAGGGCTACCGGTACTTCGGCCACGAGCCCGCCCCGAAGGACGCCGGGGGCGCCGACATGGCACGCGAGCACACCGCCCGGTTCCTCCAGGCGCTCGACGGCGAGGGCTTCGCCGAGCCCAACCCACGGCCCATGTTCCCCAACCCGCCGGGCCTGCTGCGCATCGAGCCGCACTCCGAGGGGCTGCGCCGGCGCATCTGGTGGGGTGCGGGCTCCCGGGCAACGGCCGAGTGGACCGCGGCCCAGGGCATGAACCTCATGTCCTCCACGCTGCTCACGGAGGACACCGGCATCCCGTTCCACCGCCTGCAGGCCGAGCAGATCCAGCGGTTCCGCGACGCCTGGGCCGAGGCCGGGCACGAGCACACCCCGCGCGTGTCGGTCAGCCGCAGCATCTTCCCCATCACGGATCAGCGTGACCGGCAGTACTTCGGCATGGAGGTCTACAGCGAGGACCAGGTGGGCCACCTCGACACCGGCCCGGCCCGGTTCGGCAAGACCTACGCGGGCGAGCCGGACGCCCTGATCGACGACCTGCGCGAGGACGAGGCGATCGAGGCCGCCGACACGCTCCTGCTGACCGTGCCCAACCAGCTCGGCGTGGACTACAACGCCCACGTGATCGAGAACATCGTCAAGCACGTGGCACCCGCGCTCGGCTGGCGCTGACGCCCCCTGCGGGGGCCGGGCCGACAGCGGGTGGGCGAGGATCTCACCCGCCCACCCGCTGTCGGCCCCGCCCCGGCGGTGGGACTCTGACGGACATGAGCATCATCCGCACGCCCGAGCCCGCCCAGGCGACCGGCGCCTGGGCCGAGCGGTACGCCGGGGACCTCGACGCCCTCGGCTACGTGCCGAGCCACACCCGCGTCATGGCCACCAACCCCCGGGCGCACCAGGCGTTCGAGGATCTCACCGGCGCCGTCGCGCAGAGCATCGGCCTGCGCCTGTACGAGCTGGTCACCCTCGCCGCCGCGGGCGCCATCGGCTCCGAGGCCTGCCGCCTCGCCCACGGCCGCAAGTCCCGCGGCGTGTTCGACGACGCCCAGCTCGAACGCATCGCGCTCGACTACCACGCCGCCGGCCTCACCGAGCTGGAGGTCGCGGCCATGGAGCTCGCCGAGAAGATCAGCGGCGACTCGGCCGCGATCACCGAGCAGGACACCCTGCGGCTGCGCGAGCTGGGCCTGGACGACCGGCAGATCGTCGACGTCGTCCTGGCCGCGGCAGCGCGCAACTACTTCAGCCGCGCGCTGCACGCCCTGGCCGTGGTGCCCGACGTGCCGCCGGACCTGCCCGACAGCCTCCGCGAGGCCCTGCTGACGGGGCTGCCGACGTCGGACGGCCGCTAGGCGGCGCAGGTGCCGCTAGGCCGCGCAGGGGTTCGCGGCCCGGCCACCGGACGGACCCGGCGCCGGCCGGCTCGCCGCCACCACGACCGAACGCCGCCGCACCAGCTCACGCACCTGCCCGAACGCGTCGCACCGCGCCATCAGGTGCACCGCCGACCAGGGACCACGCGCGCCTCCGCGCGCCCCCGCCAGCAGCGACCGCTGCGCCGTCCACCGCTCCCAGTGCCGCACGAACTCGTCCGGCTGCACCACGCGACCCCGGTCCAGCTGCCCGTCCAACGCCTCCGCCAGCGACACGTCCACGGCCACCAGCACCGGGTCCCACCCGCACAGCCGCGCCACCAGGCCCAGCAGCTCCCGACGGCGCTCGCGGGTGGCGGTGTCGTGCACCAGCAACGGCCGGCCCCGCCGCGCACCAGCCACGAGGTACAGGACCGTCGCGACGGCGTGCAGGGTGTGCGTCAGCCATCGGTAGCTGCCGTACGGCACCCAGGACGGCAGACGCGCGGCGATCCGCCGCCGGTAGCGGTCCGGGTCGAGCACCAGCGCGCGGGGCACGTCAGCGGCGACGCCGGCCAGCAAAGTGCTCTTGCCGGCCCCCGGAACACCGCCCACCACGATCATCAGAGGGCCGGGGACCCGGTCCGCGACACGGTCAGGAACCACCCCCGGCGCGAGGCCGTGAGCATCATCCGGGGAGTCGGGGGCAGGACGCAGGAGTGGGGCGGGTGTTGTCACGTGGTCCTCCATACGTAGGGGGCCGGGTGAGCAGCATCGCGCGAGCCGATCCGGAACCACCGGGAGCGCCCTGAGAGAGCGCTGGACGGGGTGCGCGGACCGGGTTGCCGAGCCAGGGAGACACGGGTGCGCCGACGCACACCACAGGTTGGGACGAGCCCTGGGCCACAGCCATCGGACAGTTGCTCATTGCTGCTCTCACAACGTGCGACAAGGCCCGATTTGTTCCCGGTCGGGCGCTCTTACCTGCGGTGTTACCACGGACGTGTTGTGACGTTCCTGCGCTCGCTCCCGGCCCGCACCTGAGCCGGGCGCCACCGCATGACAGCATCGCCTGCGTGACGAACAACGCCGTCGACGCCGACCACCTGCGCGACCTCGCCCTCCTGCGCCGGGTACGCGACCGCATGGACCGCGAGTACACCCAGCCCCTGGACGTCGCGGCGCTCGCGGCGGGGGTGCACATGTCGGCGGGGCACCTGTCGCGCCAGTTCAAGGCGGCCTACGGCGAGTCGCCGTACAGCTACCTGATGACCCGGCGGATCGAGCGGGCCATGATGCTGCTGCGCCGTGGCGACCTGAGCGTGACCGAGGTCTGCTTCGCGGTGGGCTGCTCGTCGCTGGGCACGTTCAGCACGCGGTTCACCGAGCTGGTCGGGGTGCCGCCGAGCGTCTACCGCAACGACCCGCAGCTCGGGTCCACGGAGGTCGACCCCGCGGGCCTGCCCGCGTGCATCGCCAAGCAGGTGACCAGGCCGGTCAGGAATCGAGAAGCGCAACCCCCACGCCCGGACCTAACGTGACGCTCATGAGCACACAGACGAGCAAGAGCACAGGCCTGACGATCCACCAGACGTTCCTGCCGCACACGGACCCGGAGGCGTCGCTGGCGTTCTACCGGGACGCGCTGGGCTTCGAGGCCTTCCTCGACGTCGGGCAGGGCGCCATGCGCTGGATCACGGTGGGTCCCGCCGACCAGCCGGACACCTCGATCGTGCTGACCCCTCCGGGGGCCGACCCGGGGGTCACCGACGCCGAGCGCCGCACCGTCACGGAGATGATGGCCAAGGGCACCTACGCGGCCGTGATCCTGGGCGCCACCGACCTGGAGGCGACGTTCGAGCGGGTGCAGGCCACCGGGGCCGAGGTCATGCAGGAGCCCGTGGACCAGCCGTACGGCTTCCGCGACTGCGCGTTCCGCGACCCGGCCGGCAACACCGTCCGCATCAAGCAGCTCTGAGCCCCGCATGTGCGTCCCAGGGCTGGCGGCCTACCTCCGGGCGGCCTCGGTCGGCACGTCCGACGCCGGACCGTCCGACACCGAGCTGACCGACGACACCGGGCCGGTCGCCGAAGACCGACCCCTCGTATCCGCATCACGTACCACCACGGAAGGCCGAGCATGAACGCGGCGAGCACCACCACCAGCACGACCACCCCAGTGGACGCGACGTCGTCCGGCACCCACCCGGCCGACAGCCACGACCTGATCCGCGTGCACGGCGCCCGGGAGAACAATCTCAAGGACGTGGACCTGCAGATCCCGAAGCGCCGCCTGACGGTGTTCACCGGGGTGTCGGGCTCGGGCAAGAGCTCGCTGGTGTTCGCGACGATCGCCGCGGAGTCGCAGCGGATGATCAACGAGACCTACAGCGCGTTCGTGCAGGGCATGATGCCGTCGCTGTCGCGGCCCGACGTCGACCTGCTGGAGGGGCTGACCACGGCGATCGTGGTGGACCAGGAGCGGCTCGGGGCCAACCCGCGCTCCACGCTCGGCACGGTGACCGACACCAACGCGCTGCTGCGGCTGCTGTTCAGCCGGCTGGGTACGCCGTCGGCCGGTCCTGCGGTGGCGTACTCGTTCAACATCCCGGCCCGCAAGGCCAGCGGCGTGATGACGTCGGCCACGGGCGAGAAGCAGATCGTGCGCGAGGCCGTCTACCACGGCGGCATGTGCCCGCGGTGCGAGGGCCGGGGCACGGTCTCGGACATCGACCTGAGCGAGCTGGTCGACGAGGACAAGTCGCTCAACGAGGGCGCCATCACCGTGCCCGGTTACAAGGCGGGCGGCTGGTCGGTGCGGTTCTTCACCGAGTCCGGGTACCTGGACGGTGACAAGAAGGTGCGCGACTACACCGAGACCGAGCGGCACGACTTCCTGTACCGGGACGCGACCAAGCGCAAGATCGGCGGCGCGAACCTGACCTACGAGGGCCTGGTGCCCCAGGTGCGGCGCTCGATGCTCGCCAAGGACCGCGACGCCCTCCAGCCGCACCTGCGGGCCTTCGTGGACCGTGCCGTCACGTTCATCACCTGCCCGGACTGCGGCGGCACCCGCCTGGCCCAGGCCGCCCTGGCGTCGAAGATCCGGGGCATCAACATCGCCGACGCGTGCGCCATGCAGATCGGCGACCTCGCCGACTGGGTGCGCGAGCTGGACGAGCCGTCGGTCGCCCCGTTGCTGGGCAACCTGCAGAACCTGTTGGACAAGTTCACCGAGATCGGCCTGGGCTACCTGTCCCTGGACCGGCCGTCGGGCACGCTGTCCGGCGGTGAGGCGCAGCGCACCAAACTGATCAGTCACCTCGGCTCCGCCCTGACCGACATCACGTACGTGTTCGACGAGCCGACCATCGGTCTGCACCCGCACGACATCCAGCGCATGAACGACCTGCTGCTGCAGCTGCGCGACAAGGGAAACACCGTGCTGGTCGTCGAGCACAAGCCCGAGACCATCGCCATCGCCGACCACGTCGTCGATCTCGGCCCCGGCGCCGGCAGCGCGGGTGGCACGATCTGCTTCGAGGGCACGGTCGACGAGCTGCGCGCCAGCGACACCCTGACCGGACGTCACCTGGAGGACCGCGCGACCCTGAAGGAGTCCCCGCGCACCGCCACGGGCGCCCTGGAGATCCGTGGCGCGAGCAGCCACAACCTGCAGGGCGTCGACGTCGACGTGCCGCTCGGCGTGCTGTGCGTCGTCACGGGCGTCGCGGGCTCGGGCAAGAGCTCCCTGATCCACGGCAGCCTCGCCGGGCGTGACGGTGTCGTCGTCGTGGACCAGTCCGCGATCAAGGGCTCGCGCCGTTCCAACCCCGCCACCTACACCGGGCTGCTCGAGCCGGTGCGCAAGGCGTTCGCGAAGGCCAACGGCGTCAAGCCCGCCCTGTTCAGCGCGAACTCCGAGGGTGCCTGCCCCACCTGCAACGGCGCCGGTGTCGTCTACACCCAGCTCGGTTTCATGGACACCGTGGCCACCACCTGCGAGGAGTGTGAGGGCAAGCGGTTCCAGGCCGCCTTCCTGGAGTATCGCCTGGGCGGCAAGGACATCGCCGAGGTCCTCGCGATGTCGGTGGCCGAGGCCGAGGAGTTCTTCTCCGCCGGCGAGGCCCGCACCCCCGCCGCGCACAAGATCCTGGCGCGCCTGGCCGACGTCGGCCTGGGGTACCTCAAGATCGGTCAGCCCCTGACCACGCTGTCCGGCGGCGAGCGCCAGCGCCTCAAGCTCGCCACCTACCTGGCCGAGGACGGCGGCGTGTACGTCCTGGACGAGCCGACCGCGGGCCTGCACCTGGCCGACGTCGCGAACCTCCTGGCCCTGCTGGACCGCCTCGTGGAGTCCGGCAAGTCCGTGGTGGTGATCGAGCACCACCAGGCCGTCATGGCGCACGCCGACTGGATCATCGACCTCGGTCCCGGGGCCGGGCACGACGGCGGCCGCGTCGTCTTCGAGGGCACGCCGGCCGACCTGGTGGCCAAGGCGGTCGCGGGGGACGCGACCCTGACCGGGGAGCACCTGGCCCGCTACGTCGGCAACCCGTGAGGTGTCAGCGGCCGGGGCGGACCAGGCCGGACTCGTAGGCGCTGACGACCATCTGGGTGCGGTCGCGCAGGCCGAGCTTGTTCAGGATGCGGGAGACGTGCGTCTTGACGGTCTGCTCGGCCAGGTGCAGCTCGGTGGCGATCTCGGCGTTGGACCGCCCGGCCGCGACGGCCTTCATGACGTCGAGCTCGCGGTCGGTCAGCCCGGCGAGGCTGACCTCGGCCGAGGCGGGCACGGCGGGGCGGGCCGCGTAGTCCGCGATGAGGGCGCGGGTGACGCGCGGAGACAGGAGCGCGTCACCCGCGGCGACGATCCGGACGGCGTGGGTCAGCTCCTCGGGCGGGGAGTCCTTGAGGAGGAACCCGCTGGCGCCGGCGCGCAGGGCGGAGAAGACGTACTCGTCGGCGTCGAAGGTGGTCAGCATGATCACCTTGGGCGGGGTGCCGGGCAGGCCCATGACGGTGCGGGCGGCGTCCAGACCGTTGACCTTGGGCATGCGGATGTCCATGAGCACGACGTCGGGCTGCACGCGGCGCACGACGTCGGCGATGCCTGCGCCGTCGTCGCTGGTGCCGACGACGGTGATGCCCTCGTGCGCGTTCAGGAGGGCCTCGAACCCGGCGCGGATCATCGACTGGTCGTCGACGATGAGCACGCGGATGTCGTGGGCGACGTCGGAGGCTGGCATGGGGACAACCTAACCGAGAGACGAAAGTATGACGCCGGGTCGCTCGTACGAGGGACGCGCCCGGCGCGGGGGAGCGCATAGCCTGCTCAGGATGGATCACCCACCTCAGACGCGGCGACGACGGCTGCGCTCCCTGACCCGGCTGGACGTCAGTGCGGTCTCGATCGCGCGGCGTGAGGTCGTGTGGCTGTGGTCGCTGGTCTCGATCGCGGCGGTCACGCTGGTCGCCGTCGGCTGGCCGGTCACCGCCTCCGGTTACGGCACGCACCCCGCTGCCGCGATGGCGTTCACGCTGGTCGACTGCGCCGCCGCGATCCTGGCGATGCGCTGGCCGTGGGCGGGGCTGAGTGCCTCGATCGCGGGGTCCGCGGCCCTGGCGGTCGTCACCGCGGGGGCGCCGCCGGAGTGGCCCTGGCCGTGGCCGGTCACCGTGCTGCTGGCGCACTGCCTGACGGTGTTCGTGCTGGCCCTGCGCCACTCCTGGTACTGGGCCGCTTCCCTGTGGCTGGCCGGCGCGATGCTGACCGTGCTGGCCCCGGCGGCGCTGAGCGACGGCGGGCACCCGAGCGCGTTCGCCAACGGTGTCGTGCTGGTCTCCCTCAGCGGCGGCTTCGCCCTGTTCGGCGTGCTGGTGCGGCTGTGGAGCCTGAGCGTGCTGCGCATGGAGCAGGCCGAGCGGCTCAGCGCCACCGAGACGGGGCGGCGCCGCGAGCTCGAGGAGCGCAACCGGATCGCCCGCGAGCTGCACGACGTCGTCGCGCACAGCATGTCGGTCATCACCGTCCAGGCGTCCACGGCGCGCTACCGCCAGCCCGGCCTGGACGAGGCGGTGCAGCGTGAGTTCGAGGAGATCGCCGCCTCCTCGCGCCGCGCACTGGGGGAGATGCGCGGCCTGCTGGGCATCCTGCGCGGCCACGACACCGCGCCCACCGCGCCGCTGCCGACGCTGTCCGACGTCACGGGGCTGATCGAGTCGACGCGTGCCTCCGGCGTGGAGATCACCTACCGGGAAGCCCACCCGCGCGGCACCGGCGAGGATGCTGGTGCCGACGCCGACGAGAGCGCCGTACCCGAGGTCGTGGGGCTGACCGCGTTCCGCGTCGTCCAGGAGGCCCTGAGCAACGCCCTGCGGCACGCCCCCGGGTCCGCGATCACGGTGACGGTGACCGACGACGGGCACGAGCTGCGCGTGGCCGTCACCAACACCGCGCCGGACCGGGACGACGAGCCCACCCCCGGCGCCCGCCTGGGCCTGGCCGGGATCCGCGAGCGTGTCACCGCGCTCGGCGGCGTCGTCTCAGCGGGCCCCACGCTCGACGGCGGCTTCGAGATCACCGCGACCCTGCCCGTCGAGGACACCGACCCACTACCTGCGTAGGGGGTGAGATTGGCTCCTGCGGGGGACGCGCCACCACAAGCCAGGTTCCTAGGTTGACGCACATGACGACCGAAGCCCCGCCCCGCCCGGCCCGCCAACGACGCACGGCCCGCAACGCGCAGACGAACGACTACTTCGAGCTCGTCGAACGCGCGAACGCCGCCGGCCTCATGGAGCGCCGCGTCGGCTGGTACGTCGGCCGCACCATCGCCCTCGCCGCCGCCTTCGGGATCGCGCTGGCACTGCTGCTCACCCTCGGGCACACGTGGTGGCAGCTCGCCGTCGCCGCGCTGTTCGGCGTCGTCTTCACCCAGGGCGCGTTCCTCGCCCACGACGGCGGGCACCAGCAGATCTTCGCCCACGGCCGGCACAACGAGTGGTTCTCCCGGATCGTCGGCAACCTCTTCGTGGGCCTGAGCATCGGCTGGTGGAACCGCAAGCACAACAAGCACCACGGCAACCCCAACGTGATCGGCAAGGACGGCGACATCGCCACCGGCGCCCTCGTGTTCGTCCCGGGGGAGGAGACGGGACGCACCGGGTTCCTCGGCTGGGTCACCCGCCGCCAGGGCTGGCTGTTCTTCCCGATGCTCGCCCTGTTCGGCCCCGTGCTGCACGCCAACTCCGTCCAGACCCTTGCCACCACACCCGGCATCAAGCACCGCGCCGTCGAGAGCGTGCTGCTCGCCGTCCGCCTCATCGGGTTCCCCGCCCTGGTGCTCCTCACCCTCGGCCCGGCCCTCGGCCTCGCGTTCCTCGTCGTCCAGCTCGCCGTCTTCGGCGTCTACATGGGCGCCACCTTCGCCCCCAACCACAAGGGCATGCCGCTGCTGCCCAAGGACACCAGCATCGACTTCCTGCGCCGCCAGGTCCTCACCTCGCGCAACATCAGCGGCGGCCGCTTCGTGGAGTGGGCCATGGGCGGCCTCAACTACCAGGTCGAGCACCACGTCTTCCCGCGGATGCCCAGCGTCAACCTGCGCCACGTGCGCCCGATCGTGCAGGCGTTCTGCGCCGAGCGCGGCATCCCGTACACCGAGACCGGCCTGATCGAGTCCTACGGCATCATCGTGCGCTACCTCAACCGCGTCGGCCTCGGCTACGCCGACCCCATGGACTGCCCGATCGTCGCGCAGTACCGCTGACCCGGAGTGTGGCGGACGTCGTCAGGCAACGAGGCCGACGACGTCCGCCACACCCAGCGGGACCCGTCCCGTCAGGCGCCGCACCTCGGTCGAAACGGCGCTCCACCGGTCCTGGCGGACGGACGCGAACATGCTGCCGTACGCGTACGTCCACCAGGGGTCCTCACCGTCCCGCGCCAGGTCCTCCACCAGCACCCGCGGCTCCACGTCCGTGTACCGCACCGGCCGCCCCGCCACCCGCGTGAGCTCCTCGGCGACACCCTCCAGGGACAGCGCCCGCGGACCCGTCAGGTCATGGTGCCGCCCGCTCGGCGGCAATACCGCCAGCGCAGCCAGGCACCGCCCCACGTCGGCCCGCGACACCGGCGACACCCGACCGTCCCCGGCCGGCACCCGCAGCTCGCCCGAGACCAGCGCCGGCCGCAGGAACGCCGCGAAGAACTCCGTGAACAGCGACGCCCGCGCGAACGAGAACCCGCACCCGCTCGCCGCCAGCAGACCCTCCGTGTACCCGTTGGTGAACGCATAGCAGAACGGCGACGCCAGATCCGCGTCCACCCCGCTCAGGTACACCACGTGCCCCACGCCCGAGTCCGCGGCCGCCCGCACCACGTTCCCGTGCTGCACCAGCATCCGCGCCGCCTCACCGTCACCCGAGACGAACACCAGGGTGTCCACCCCCACCAGCGCCGCCCGCAACGAGGCCAGGTCGTCGTAGTCCGCGTACACCGCGGTGACCGGGCTCTGCGCATCCGGGACCCGCGCGTCCGGGCCTCGGGCACCCAACGCCGCGGCCACCGCCTCCGGACGCCGGGCCAACGCCACGACCTCGTTCCCGGCGCTCGCGGCCAGGAGGCCCACGACCTGACTACCCACCGTGCCGGTCGAACCGGTGACCGCGATCTTCACGCCGGTCAGGCTACCGGCCGTCCCCGCCGACGACGCCACCACTGCCGCCCACCCCGTCCAGCACCGCCAGCTCCGCACCGCTCAGCCGCAGGGCGCTCGCCGCGACGTTCTCCTCCAGGTGCGCCACGCTGCCCGTGCCGGGGATCGCCAGGACGTGCGGGCCCCGGTGCAGCGTCCAGGCCAGGCGCACCTGTGCCGGGGTGGCGTCGTGGGCAGCCGCGATCGCGGCGACCTCCGACCGCCCGGTGTCGTCGGCGCCTTCGGCGGGAGAAGCGCCAGGTACGGCCGCCCCGACCGCGAAGAACGGGACGAACGCGATGCCACGCTCGCCGCACAGGGCGACCAGGGCGTCGTCCTCCCGGCTGGTCAGGCCGTACTGGTTCTGCACGCACACCACGGGCGCGATGGTCAGCGCCTCGGCGAGCTGCTCGGCCAGGACGTTGGACACGCCGAGGTGCCGGATCAACCCGGCGTCCCGCAGCTCGGCGAGGGCGCCGAAGTGCTCGGCGACGGAGTCGGCCGCCCGCCCCTCGCCCGCCATACGGGTGCCCCAGCGCAGGTTGACGACGTCGAGGTGGTCCCGGCCGAGCTGGCGAAGGTTCTCCTCGACCTGCGCGCGCAGCTGGTCGGGGCGCGCCATCGGCTCCATCTGCCCGTCCCGCGACCGCGCGGGACCCACCTTCGTGGTGATCACCAGGTCGTCCCCGTAGGGCTGCAGGGCAGTGCTGATCAGCTCGTTGGCCGACCGGGTGGGCGTGAAGTAGAACGCGGCGGTGTCGATGTGGTTCACCCCGAGCTCGACGGCGCGGCGCAGCACCGCGAGCGCCGAGTCACGGCTGCGGGGCGCGGCGTCCCAGGGCATGCCCATCAGCCGCATCGCGCCGAGGCCGACCCGGTTGACGGTGCGGTCCCCGAGCTGCCAGGTGGTGGAGGTGGTCGTGTCTGTCGTCATGCCACCAGCCTGTCCCCGCCGCCGCGGATCCCCGGCCCGTTGGCAGGTTCTTGCCGCATCCGGCGCCCCGCCTGGTGCCCGGCCCGGCACACGGGGCATGATCGCTCCCATGCGGACGGGCGAGATGGTCACCATCGTGCACGGCGAGCGCGAGCTCATGGAGCGCACCGCGCACCTGCTGGCGTCCGCCACCGACGTCGCCTGCGCCGCGAACGACCTCGCCACCTGGGCCCGCGCCCAGGCGTCGGGGGAGCTCGCCGACGCCATCCGCCACCGCCGACCCGGCGACGTCCGGATCCGCAAGGTCTACCGGTCCGCCCTGCTGCTCGACCCCGTGGCCGCCCAGGGCCTGGCCCGCGACCGCGACCGGCACGGCGCCCAGATCCGCATCACCGCCGACGAGATCAACGAGACGATCATCCTCGACCGCCGCCTGGTGATCCTCGCCGGCGACGTGCGCGCCGGGCAGCGCAGCTACAGCGTGATCACCCAGCCCGAGACCGTCCAGGGCGTCACCTCCCTGTTCGAGGCCGCCTTCCGGTCCGCCACCGACCTCGCCGTCTACGACACCCAGATCGCCGAGATCCGCCAGCTCGCACCCCAGGTCCTGGACCTGCTCAGCCAGGGCGTCAAGGACGAGACCGCCGCCCGCACCCTGGGGCTCGGCGTGCGCACCTACCGGCGCCGCGTGGCCGAGCTCATGGACGCCCTCGGCGCGGAGTCCCGGTTCCAGGCCGGGGTACGGGCCCGCGAGCTCGGCCTGGTCTGACCGAGGCCCGACCCAACAGGCAGGGGAGCGGTGTCAGTGGCTGGTGCAAGACTCCCCACGTGACCGAACGCGCACCCGTACCCGTCGACGTCGTCCAGCGGATCGCCGCGATCCTCGAACGCCTGCCCGAGTGCACCGAACACGACGCCTGGACCGGCGTCGCCTGGAAGACCCGCGACAGCACCGTCGCCCACGTCTTCGGCGGCGAGGACGGCCTCGTCCGCGTCACCTTCCGCGCCGACCCCGACGAGGTCCACGCCTTCCAGCACCTCGGCCCCCAGTACTTCAAGGCCGACTGGGGGAGCAACGTCGTCGGCCTCGTCCTGGACCAGCACACCGACTGGGACGAGCTCACCGAGCTCCTCACCGACTCCTACTGCATCCAGGCACCCCAGCACCTCGCCGAGCAGATCGACCGCCCAGGCGTACCCGACGCCCCATGACTAGCCTCGAGGAATGACGCACCGCACACAGGTCGAGACCTGGGTCCGCGACTACGAACGACTCTGGCGCACCCCGGGCACCGACGGCCTCGCCCAGCTCTTCACCGCCGACGCCACCTACAAGACCTCACCCTGGGCACCACCCGTCGTCGGACTCCCGGCGCTCGCGGAGTTCTGGGACGCCGAACGTGACGGCCCGGACGAGGAGTTCACGCTGACCGCCCAGGTGATCGCGGTGGACGGTCCGACGGCGGTGGTCCGGGTGAACGTCGAGTACCTCGAGCCGGGTGACCGTTGGCGCGACCTGTGGATCCTGGAGCTCGACGACCACGGGCTGTGCAGCGCGTTCGAGGAGTGGCCGTTCGCGCCGGGCAAGCACGCTCAGTAGCCGCGGTGCCGCCCCACGGCCGAGGACGGCCGGACCCCGGCGCGGATCTCGGTCAGCGCCGCGTCGAGCGCTTCCACGACGTCCGCCGCCAGGGTGAGCCCCGAGACGTGCGGCGTGACGGTGACGTCCGGCCGCCGCCACAGGGGTGACGACGCCGGGAGCGGCTCCTGCTCGGTGACGTCCAGGGTCGCGTGCCGCACGCGGCCGGCATCGAGCGCGCCCACCAGCGTCGCGGTCTGCACGGCCGAGCCCCGGCCGATGTTGACCAGGTGCACCCCGTCGAAGGCACGCAGCAGGCCGGGCGTGACCAGGCCGTCGGTCTGCGGGGTGTGGGGGAGCGCGAGCACCAGGACGTCCGCCCGGGACGCGTCGAGGGTGGTAGCGGACGGCATGGCGTCCGTCCTGCCAAAGGCCTCGTCGAGCGGCAGGACGACGTCGAACGCGCCGTCGGGCCGGCCCGTCCGGCTCAGTCCCACGACGCGGTACCCGAGCAGTCCCAGCGTCCGGGCGATCGCCGATCCCATCGCACCGGTGCCGATCACGACCGCCTCCTGACGACGGGGCGGCAGCGGCGGCTCCGAGCGGTCCCACGTCGCCGTCGCCGTGTGCGCGAGGTACCGCGGGACGTGCCAGCGCTCCGCGAGCACCCAGGTCAGCACGTACTCGGCGATACGCGCCGGCATGGTGCCCGTCGTACGGGTCAGGAGAGCGCTTTCCGACAAGGTCGACGCCAGTCGTTCGACACCGGCGTTGGGGGAGTGGACCCAGAAGGCGCCTCCGATGTGTGCGGGATCACCCGTGATCACGAGCGTCGCGTCCCGCCCGGTGACCCGTTCCAGGCCGTGGGTGCTCACCCAGAGGTTGAGCGCCTCGCACCAGCCGGGGTCGACGTCGTCACCGAGGCGAACCGTGGGGTGGCGGCGCAGGGCGTCGGCCACGGACAGTACGTCGGACAGCGGATCGGCGGCCCGGGCATCACGTTCCCTGGCGTCGAGTTCAGGTGTCATGCGGCGATTGTGCCCTGCGGGCGGCGTCGGCTCCGCGCCTGCATCAGTGCCGGGAACCGTGCCGGGTGCCAGGCGCGGAGGTTGGTCGCGGCTTCGTTATGTCAGCGAGCGTCGAGGCACCGGCGATCCAGGATCGCGGATCTCAGATGGTCGGACGCCATGCGTACATCTCGCTCACGAGCTCGCTGATCAGCGGTGCCTTGCCGGAGCGGTCAGGCACACGAACTGGCCGGTCCTGGGCGGCGCGCTGGGTCTCGCAGTCCGCGGTCCAGCGGGCGTCGGCGGGCTGGATGGCCATCGGATGACGCAGCCGGGCACCGTGCCGATTCGGCCGACAGGCCGGCGCGAAGGCCGAGATCCCGCGCTTCTGGTGAGATCCGATAATGCACATTATGTCATTACGGCGTGGAGAACGGCCAGGAACCACGCCCCCAGGGCATCGCCGAGTGCCTCCGTGCGGCAATGGCGCCAAATGGCGCCCCGAGCGCGCCACCAGGGCCGCAGCTCGCCCCGAAGGTGATCCCCGCCCGGCTCTTCCCCTTCGAGGCCTAAGTTTCTTCGCTTTGGCGCGACCCAAAGCGAAGAAACTTAGGCCTCGAAGGCGATCGGACGACGAGCATCAGGCAGCCGAGGCCAACCTCGCCGTGCAGCCCGCCCCAGGACACCCCCACCCCTACCACTGGTCGGCCCCAGGAAACCTAAAGCAGTGTGTATAGCGCAACACAACCGTCTTTCGATATCAAAGAAGATCATCACGGTAGCAGTCCGGATTTTCTGCGGCGCTGTCCCGCACCTCCGGCATACGCTCCGAGACGATGAACCTCGCCGGGATACTCGCCCCCTCGACCAGCACCGCCGTGCTCGTCGAGGGCGAGAGCGACCGCGCGGCCGTCGAGGCCCTCGCCGCGCGACAAGGTCTCCCCCTTGCCACCCTCGGTGTGCAGGTCGTCGCCATGGGCGGCATCACCAACATCGGGCACCACCTGGTCGCCCTCCTGGACTCCCCCGTCCGCACGAGCCAGCCGCTCCGGATCGGCGGGCTGTACGACGCCGCCGAGGAGCGCTTCGTGATCAAGGGGCTGGACCGGGTCGGGCTACGCCCCGAGAGCGCGAGGGCTTCCCTGTCAGCGCACGGCTTCTTCCGTTGCGACCGAGACCTCGAGGACGAGCTGATCCGCGCCCTCGGCGCCGACGCGGTGATCGAGCTGATCACGGCCGAGGGCGAGCTGCGCAGCCTAGAGCGTCTGCAGGGCCAGCCGGCGCAGCGCGACCGCACCACGGCCCAGCAGCTGCACCGGTTCTTCGGCAGCAAGGGCGGCCGCAAGGAGTACTACGGGCGCCGCCTGGCCGAGGCCGTCCCCCTGGACCGGGTACCGCAGCCCCTGGCCGGGCTGCTGCGCTGGGCCACCTGACCGACGCCGTCGACGAGTCCCGCCCGGCCCGAAGTGCCGTTACCCGATCACTCCCGCGCCGGGTCCAGCACCACCATCCCCGCGCGGGGCGCGGTGTCCATGGTGGGTACCAGCCGGGCGGCCTCCGCCATGCCGACGACGCGGTCGACCAGGTCCTGCGGGCGCAGCGCCCCGGAGGCCACCAGGTCGAGCATCGCGGGGTAGTCGGCGGCGGCCATGCCGTGGCTGCCGAGCACGTCGAGCTCCCAGGCGATCACGCGGCCCATCGGCACGCGCGGCCCGCCGTCGACGGGCGCGAACAGCCCCACCTGGACGTGGCGGCCGCGTCGGCGCAGGCTCAGCACCGCGTCGGCGCACGTCTGCTCGCTGCCGACGGCGTCCACCGCGACGTGCGCGCCGCCGTCGGTCAGCTGGTGCACCACGGCGGGCACGTCCAGGCCGTCGGCCAGGACGGTGCGCTCGGCGCCGGCGCGACGGGCGGCCTCCAGGGCACCCTCGGACCGGTCGACGGCGGCGACGCGCGCCCCGCGGGCCGCGGCGATCATGACGGCGCTGAGTCCCACACCGCCGGCGCCGACGACCACCACCCACTCCCCGGCCCGGACCTGCGCCCGGCCGGCCACGGCCCGGTAGGCGGTCGCGAAGCGGCAGCCCAGGCTCGCCGCCGCCTCGTACGAGACGCCCTCCGGGATCGCCACGAGGTTGGTGTCGGCCGCGTTCAGGACCACGAGCTCGGCGTACGAGCCCCAGTGCGTGAAGCCCGGCTGGGTCTGGTCGGGGCAGACCTGCGCCTGCCCGGTGCGGCACCACTCGCAGGTACCGCAGCCGCTCACGAACGGCACGGTGACCCGGTCGCCCTCGCGCCACTTCGTGACGCCCGCGCCGACCTGGGCGACGGTGCCCGCGAGCTCGTGGCCCGGCACGTGCGGCAGGGCGGGGATGTCGGTGTCGTGGCCTGCCCACGCGTGCCAGTCGCTGAGACACAGCCCGGTGGCGTGCACCCGCACGACGACGCCGCCGTCGGGGGCTGTCACGTCGCGGACCTCGCGCACGGAGACGGGGCCCTGGTACTCGTCGAAGAGGATCGCTCGCACCCGCGGATTCAACCATGCGCCGGCGACACCCGACCCACGCCGCTCAGCGCGCCACGCGCAGCAGCAGGTCGCGCGCCCCGGTGAACCGCCGCGCGTGCGCCACCCGGCCCATGCCCCGGGCCAGGGTCTGCAGGCGCTGCGTAGGACGACGGCGCAGGCGGTCGTAGCGCGCGAGCGCACGGTCGACGCCGCCCGCCCTCAGGTGGCCCTCGGCGTCCGTCAGGCACCGGGTCAGCGTGACGGCGTCCACCACCGCCTCGCACGCGCCGCGGCCGAGATCGGGGGTCATGCCGTGCGCGGCGTCGCCCACCAGGACCGCGCGTCCGGCCACGTAGGTGGGCAGGTGCGGGTGGACGTCGTACAGGTCGTGGCGCATGACGTCGTCCTCGGTGAGCGCCTCCAGGACCTGCCCGATCGGGGCGTGCCACCCGGCGAACAGCCCGCGCAGCAGAGCCACCTCTCCCCCGGCGGCGCGCTGCCCGCGGGGTGCGTCGAGGGACGCGTACCAGTTGGTGGTGCCGTCCAGGTAGGGCGTGACGCCGAACCGCCGACCGGGGCCCCAGGTCTCGCTCACCTCGTGGGTGACGACGGCGACGCGCCCGCGCAGCGCGCTCTGGCCCGTGTACCGGGCGCGGTAGCGCTCCCCCAGCAGGGCGGTGCGGTGCGCGCTGAACACGCCGTCGGCCACGACGACGACGTCCGCGAGCGCCGGGCTGCCCGCCTCACGTCCTGGTGCGGCGCCGTCCGTTTCCGTGTCCACCCGGCCGCGGGCGATGTCGTCGGCGGATCCGTGGACGGCGCTGTGGTGGTGGATGGTCTCCGCGGGCAGTGCGGTGCCGAGGATGTGGGCGAGGTCGCGGCGGGCGATGAGTCGTACGTGGTCGCCGGGGTGCCGGGTGATGCGTTCGGTGTCGAGTCTGGCCAGGAGGGTGCCGTCGGGGCGGCGGACGGTGCCTGCGTGTTGCGGGGTGGCGACGGCGCGGACGGCGTCTCCGGCGCCGAGCTGGTCGAGGGCGGTGATCGCGGTGGGCCACATGCCGAGGGCTGCGCCGCTGGTCTCGGGGTGGGTGGCGCGTTCGTGGACGGTGACGTGCCAGCCGGCGCGGGTGAGGCCGATGGCGGTGGCGGTGCCGGCGATACCGGCGCCGATGATGACGGCTCGTGGCATGCCCGCGACGGTACTACAGATGTAGTGCAATTGACTACAGCCGTAGTGTGAGGGCATGCCCTCCCGTTCGGACACCCTGCTCGACGCCGCGATCCACGTGGTCGGCACCGACGGCATGCGCGCCCTGACGCACCGCGCCGTGGACGCCGCCGCCGGGCTGCCCACCGGCTCCACGTCCAACCTGTTCCGCACCCGCGAGGCGCTGCTGCGCGCCATGGTCGTGCGGATGATCGACACCGAGGTCGACGGCTGGACCCGCCTGGCCGGCGCCACAGCCGCGCCCACCACCTCCGACGCGCTCGCCCATCTCCTGGCGAGCATGGTCGCCACCCTCACCGGAGAGCTGCGCACCCTCACCGTCGCGCGCTACAGCCTGTTCATGGAGGCTGCCCGCGACCGCGGGCTCCAGGCGGAGATGGGCCGGGGCGCGGCCCGCGTCGCCGCGATCGGCCGCCAGTGGCTGACAGCCGCCGGCTCCCCCGACCCGGCGGCGCACACGGCCCTGCTGATGGCCCACCTGGACGGCGCCGTCGTGCACCGGCTCGCCTTCCCCGACGCCCCACCCGCCTCGGACGACGCCACGGCCGGGCTGCGCACCCTCCTGGGCGCCCTGCTCCCCGCGCCCCTCACTCCCCCGACAGGATCCGCAGTACCGGGGTGAACGCGTCCATCAGCTCCTCGGACACCACGAGGTACGAGATGCCCAGGCGCTCGCGGCGCTCCCGGAGCTGGTCGGCCATCTGCTGCGGCGGCCCGGTGACCACGGACACCGCCCCCGAGGCCGCGAGCGCCGTCGGGTCGACGCGGTCGGCGAGGTAGCGGGGTACGGCGTCGCCGACGGCCATGAGGTTGACGTTGAGCTCCAGGGGCGCGTCGCGGCCTGCGGCGGTGGCGGCGTCGCGCAGCACCTTGACGAGGGCTGCGGCGGTGGCGTCGTCGGCGTCGAGCGGGATGCCGAGGGCGACGGTGTCGGCGTTCTGGCCGGCGAGGGTGATCATGCGCGGTCCCCCGGCGCCGATCAGGAGCGGGACGCGGGGCAGGTCGGTGTCGCGCGGGACCACGCAGGCGTCGGTGGTGGCGTAGTGCTCCCCCGTGGTGGTGACGGTCTCGCCGTCGAGCAGGCGGCGGATGATGCGGACGGACTTGGCCAGCCGCGACACACGCACCCTGGGGCGGTCGAACGTGCGTCCGAGCATGGCGTTGTCGGGGCCCGTGCCGGGGTGGCCGGCGCCGATGCCGAGCTCGAAGCGCCCGTCGGACAGCACGGCGAGGGCCACGGCGTCCTTGGCGACCAGCACGGGGTGGCGGAAGTCGTTGGCCAGCACGTACGTGCCCAGGTGCAGGTGGCTGGTGACGGTGGCGGCCGCGGCGAGCGCGGGCAGCACGGACAGGCCGTGGGCGATGCTGTCGGGCGCGACGAGGGTGTCGAAGCCGAGCCGCTCCACGTGGCGGACCTGGTCGAGCCATGCGGTGCCGGTGCGTGCGGGCGTGGCGACGACGCCGAAGCGGAACGGCGTTGTGGTGGTCATGGGTTCTCTCCGTCCTGGGCGTACCTCTCGGTCCAGGCAACTGCGCGTGCCCGGAGGGCACAAGCACATTCGCCGGTGCGCGAAGCCGGGTGTACGCGGACCGGCGTGGTGCGCTGCGGCGAGCGCCGGTCCCGTCGCAGGTCAGCGGCACATTCCGGCAAATCGGGAGTGTCAGTGGTCGCGCTTAGGGTGGCGGACATGGTCGCTCCTCCGCGCCTCGAGCGCATCACCGTCGACGAAGCCGCACGCCGCTACCTGGCGGCGGTCGAGGTCGAGACGATCCGCGGTGTCCTGTCCCCCGCCACGGCACGCAGCTACACGCGTGACGTGACGGAGTTCGGGCGCCTGACGGGCCGCGAGCGCATCTTGGACGACGTGACGGGGTCCGACGTGGACACCGTGCTGGTGCGGTACCAGTCCGCGCCGGACGCCCGGTACACCGACCCCGACCGTAAGGCGGGTCCCGGGCGCAGCACGGCGACGGTCAACCGGTTCCGGCAGTCCGTGTCCCGGTTCTTCGCGTACGCGGCCCGGGAGTGCTGGGTGCAGGCGGACCCCATGCAGTGGGCCGCACCGCCCGCCAAGGTGCGCGGCAACCTGCGTACCGCGCGCACCGCCCTGTCGGCGGGCGCCGCCCGCAGCCTGCTGACCACGGCCCCGCCCGACTCCCCGGCCCGGACCGACCAGGACCTCGCGCTGCGCGACCGGCTCGTCGTCGCGCTCCTGCTGGTCCTGGGCCCGCGCGTCTCGGAGCTGGCCCGCACCGACGTGGACGACGTCGCCCGCGAGCCCGAGCGCACCACCTGGCGTATCCGCGGCAAGGGCGGCAACACCCGCACCGTGACTCTCTCGGCGCCCCTGGCCCGCGCCCTGGACGACTACCTGACCCGGCTGCGCCCCACCCTGGCCGCCAAGCGCCCGCAGGACGACGACGCCCAGCGCGCCCTCCTGCTGTCCTGGCGCGGCCGCCGCATCGACACCCAGGCCATCCGCGCGCTGCTGGCCCGCGCCGTGCGCCGCATGCCCGCGCCCTACCAGCGCGAGGCCACCCCGCACGCTCTGCGGCACACCACGGCGACCCTGCTGGTGGCGGACGGGTGGGACGTCAAGGTCGTCGCCGAGCTCCTCGGGCACGCGTCGATCGCCACCACCGGCGTCTACCTCGACCGCATCGAGGGTGAGCTGGCCGCCGCCATCCGCTCCCATCCCCTGGGGGCCGCCATCGAATGACGCGGCTCCCGGACCACGGGTTCCGAGTGCGGCCCCACCAGCGGCGGGTGAGACTCGGACTACCCGGACGAGGAGCCTGCCGATGCGGACAGATCTATGACCACCGTGCTGGTGACGGGCGCGGGCGGCCCCGCGGGCCGTGCGCTCGGCAGCCAGCTCGCCGCCCGGGCCGCCGCGGGCGCCGACCTCACGTGGGTCGGGGTCGACATCACGCCCGTGACCGACCCGAACTACCCCGCCACCGACCAGGCGCCCCGCGCCGATGCGTGGGACTACGCCACCGGCATGCGGGACCTGATCCTCAAGCACGCCCCCGACCTCGTGCTCCCCACCGTCCAGGACGAGCTGCCCCAGGTCGCGGTCCTGGCCCAGGCGCTCGACCGGTCGTCCGACCGGGCCTTCGACGCCGAAGGCCCCGGCACCGCGAGCGCCGTGCCGGGGCCCTTCCCGGACGCCGTCGGCCCCGTGCTGACCCCCGACCCGGGACCGGCCGCCATCGCCGCGGACAAGCTGCTCACCATGCTCGCGCTCGACCGCGCCGGCGTACCCGTACCGCGCTTCGCCCTGCCCACCGACTTCGGCGGCGTCGCCGAGGCCCTGGCCTGGGCGCGCGGACCGATCGTGCTCAAGCCCCGCGTCTCGCGCGGCGGCCGCGGGGTACGGCTCATCGAGTCCCCCGCGGACCTGGGCACCACGGCCGACGCTGTCGGCACAGCAGGCGCCGACGAGAGCGCCTGGAGCGCCCTGGACGCCTCCTGGATCGTCCAGTCCTTCGCACCCGGTACCGAGTACTGCCCGCAGCTGTACCGCCCCCGTACCGGCACCGGCACGATCACCGCCGTCGTCCTGGAGAAGACCGAGCTCAAGCAGGGTCGCGTCGGCAACGCCGCCGCCGTCGTCCGCCCCCGGGCAGGCACCCTGCCCGACGTCGAGCACGTCGCCCGCCGCGCCGTCGAAGCCCTGGGCCTGACCGGGCCCGCCGACCTCGACATCCGCCGCGACACCACCGGCGCGCCCCTCGTCCTGGAGGTCAACGGGCGGTTCGGCGCCAACAGCGACCACGCCCCGGAGCTGCTCGACGCCGCCCTGACGCACCGGCTGGCCCCCCGATGAACCAGGCCCTGGCCGCCGCCGTCCTCGTGTTCGGCGTGACGGTCCTCGTCGTCAGCCTCGCGCGGCTGCTCATCGTGCCCTGCGCCCTGTGGTTCGAGGCCCGCCACCGCCGCCCGCCCGCCGGCACCCCGCCCCATGCCTCGACGATCTTCGCCCCGCCGCCCGCGGCCCCGCCGTCGGTCTCCGTCATCGTCCCCGCCTACAACGAGGGCGTCGTCCTGGACGCCTGCATCCGGTCCATCGCCCGCAGCGACTACCCCGACTTCGAGATCGTCTGCGTCGACGACGGCTCCACCGACGACACCTTCGCCCAGCTCCAGGCGCTCGAGGCCGAGCTGCCCCGCGTGCGTGCCCTGACCCAGCCCAACGCCGGCAAGGGCGCCGCGCTCAACCGGGGCCTGCAGCACGCCCGCGGCGAGGTGCTCGTGCTGGTCGACGCCGACGGCGTGTTCCGGCCCGACACGCTGCGCGAGATGGTCCGCGCCTTCGCCGACTCCCGCATCGGCGCCGTGTGCGGCGACGACCGGACCGTGAACCTCGACCGCGTCCAGACCCGTTACCTCGCCCTGGTCAGCCACGTCGGGACCGGGCTCGTGCGCCGCGCCCTGGACGTGCTGCGCTGCCTGCCCATCGTCTCGGGAAACACCGGCGCGTTCCGCCGGGACGTCCTGGAACGCACCGGACCCCTGCGGGAGGACACGGTCGGCGAGGACCTGGAGCTGACCTGGCGGGTCTACCGCGCCGGGTACCGCGTCGCGTTCGCCCCCCGCGCCCTGGTGCACGCCGAGTCGCCGTCGACCCTGCGCGGCCTGTGGAAGCAGCGGGTGCGCTGGGCCCGCGGCCTGCTCCAGTCCGTACGCCGGCACCGCGACATGGTCGGCAACCCCCGCTACGGCATCTTCGGCCCCTACCTCGCCCTGACCGTCGCCACCCAGGTGCTGCTGCCCGTGGTCCAGGTCGCCGCGTTCGTCGTCCTCGTGGTCCTCGCGTTCCTGGGCGACACCAGCGCCCTGCCCGACACGGTCTGGGGCGTCGTCCTGTTCACCGGGCTGGCCCTGTCGGTCGTGCTGCTCCTGGTCGCCGTCCTGCTCGACCGCTCACCCGGCGACCTGCGGCACGCCTGGACCCTGCCGCTGTGGCCCTTCTACTCGGCCATGATGAGTCTGGTCATGCTCCGCGCACTGTGGTTGGAGCTGCGCGGCGCCGACAACCGGTGGAACAAGCTCGACCGGACCGGCACCATCTCGATCGACACAAACCTGGACGGCGCTCCGGAGACCTCCGCGGACACGAGGCAGGACCGATGAGCCAGTGCACCGCACGCACCCCCGCGAGCGCCGTCGCGGCCACGCTCACCGGGCTCGCCGCGCTCGTCGGCGTAGCCGCCCTCGCGGGCTGCACCCCCGACCCGGTACCGCCCACCGTGGACCGCCCCCTGGTCCAGGCGGAAGAGGTGCACTCCGTCAGCCTCGGCATCGAGGACATCACCGACACCGAACAGGACTGGGACGCCGTCCGTGAGCACCTCGACGCCGCCCACGTGAACATGGTGACCCTCGCCGCCGGCCGCGTCGAGTTCGTCGCCTTCGACTGGGCAGCACACCCCGACGCCGTCGCCGAGGAAGGCACCGACCACCTCGCCCGGGCGATCGACGAGCTCGCGGAGAGCCCCGACGGGGAGCCGCGCCGCGTCGACCTCCTGATCGACGCCCTGATCCCGGCCTGGATCAAGAAGGACCCGTCGGTCGGCGGGGTCGGCGAGGACGGCTCGCGCTCCGAGTACACGCCGTCCGCCTCCGCGATCCACGACGGGCCCGTCGGCGCCCGCTTCCTCGAGCTCGTCGAGGAGCTCGCCCGCCGCTACCAGCCCGACCAGATCACGTTCAGCGAGCTCAAGTTCGACGACGAGACGTTCGGGCAGGACGACGCGGCCCTGTACCGGGAGATGACCGGGGAGGACGACTGGCCCCGCGAGGCCGACGGCAGCATCCACCAGGACGCACCGGAGATCGGCGAGTGGCGCTCGCAGGTCCTGGCCGACTTCCTGGACCAGGCGTCGGCGGTGCTGGACGACGTCGCGGCCGACACCGGGAAGCGCACCAACCTCGGCATGGACGTGCTGATCAACTGGGAGGACCCGGTCAAGGGTGTGCCCGACGCCGGCCTGAGCTACCCGCTGCTGGCCGGGGCCGCCGACCGGCTGGTGCTGTGGGGCTACCTCGGTATCGGGGACCACAGCCCGCAGGAGCTGGAGCAGGTCCTCGCGGAGCTGGCGGGTTCCGACATCCCGATGGAGAAGTTCATCGTGTCGGTGGGCCTGTGGGACCTCAGCCAGCCCGACGACTCGATCTCGGCGGGGCTGATGGCCCGTGGCGTGCGCGCGGCGAGCACGAACGGCGTCACGGCGGTCAACGTCACACCGTTCACGCTGATGACCCCGGAGCACTGGAGCGCCCTGAGCGAGGTGTGGAGGACGCTTCCCCCGACGACGCCCTCGGTGCGGACCAGCCCGTCGGAAGGGTCAGGCTGACCCGTGTGCCCTGGTCGGGGCCGCTGTCGACGGTCACGGTGCCGCCGTGCGCGGCCACGACCGCTGTGACGACCGGCAGGCCGAGCGTGATCCCGGTCGCCTCGCGTGGCGTGCGGCGACCGAGCGCGTCGGACGGCAGGGGCACCCCGGTGTCGGTCACCTCGACGACGGCGTCCGGGCCCGCGGCGTGCACGCCCACCGTGACGGACCCGCCGCGGGGGGTGCGCTTGATCGCGGCGCCCAGCAGGCTGTCGATCGCGATCGCGAGGACGTCCGGGTCGCCCGGCACCTGCACCGGACCCGGCGCGTGGGCGGTGAGCGTCAGCCCGGCAGCCTGCGCCGTGGGCGTCAGGTCCGTGACGCAGGTGCCCGCGAGCGCCGCGAGGTCCGTGTCGGCGCGGTCGAGATCGAACGTGCCGGCCGCGAGGCGGGCGCTGAGCAGCAGCTCGTCGACCAGGCGCAGCATGCGCCGCCCGTTGCGCTCGATGACCTCCACGTGCCGGCGCTGCTCGTCGTTCAGGGAGCTGATCCCGAGGAGCTGGGCGTACCCGATGACGGCGGTCAGCGGCGAGCGCAGCTCGTGACCGACGACGCCGAGCTCGGCGTCCACCGAGTCGCGGCTCACGTTGTCGCCCGCGCTCTCGCTGACGCCACGGGTGTTCACGCGTGCCCCGGCCCGCCGGCGATCTCGTCCGCGGTCACGGCGTGCGCCGGCGTCAGGCGCATCGTGGACCGGATCGTCTCCAGGGGTTCGGCGTACCGGCCGCGGGTGAACCGGGACCAGTAGCGGGCGGTGGCACGCACGATGTCCTCGTCCATGTAGTCGCGGTGCGCCTGGGACGCGAAGGCGCGCAGCATGCGCAGCTTGGTCTCCAGGTGCTCGTCGATGTCGATGAACCGGTTGGGCTGGTAGGCGATCGTGCACGACGGGCTCTGGAAGCACGCGAGGTCGGCCACGGCGCGGGAGGCGACCTGCACGGCCTGGTGCACGGCGCGGTGGTCCTGGTGCCGGTCGTGGTTGCTGTGGGTGTAGACCTGGTCCGGGCGGAACTCGCGGATCACGTCCTCGACGGCGGTGATCGGTCCCGACGCCGGGTCCAGGTGCGTGTCCTCGAAGCCGAGGTGGATCAGCTTCGCACCCACGATGTCCGCGGCCTCCTGGGACTCCCGGCGGCGGGCCTGGGTGTCGCCGCCCACGGAGCCGCCCGACATCGTCAGGATCACCAGCCGGTCCCCGCTGCCGGCGTGCGCGGCCAGGGTGCCGCCCACCCCGATCTCGACGTCGTCCGGGTGGGCGCCGACCGCGAGGACCGTGCGGCTGCGGGTCGCGGCCCGCCGGTCGCGACCACGCTGCACCAGGGTGGTGGCCCGCTCGACCAGCGTGTCCACGTCGACGGGTTTGACCAGGAAGTCGTCGACGTCGCCGCGCAGGGCACTGACCGCGTAGTCGACGCGGTTGTGCGCCGTCAGGACGATGATCGGCACGCCGGCGGCGAGCCGGTGCACCTCGGGCAGGATCTGCAGGCCCGAGCGCCCGGGAAGCTCGACGTCGATGACCACGAGGTCGAACTTCGCGCCCTGCAGGGCCGCCAGGGCGCTCTCCGCGTCCCCGGCCAGGACCACGTCGACGCCCGCGTGCTGGGCCAGGACGGTCCGCGTGAACTCGCCCGCGTCCGGGTCGTCCTCGACCACCAGGGCGGACCACGCGGGGGACGGAGCACCGGCCACGTCGTCGGTCATACGTCCTCCTCCACGCAGGAACCAGCCCGCCCCTTTGGTTGCCCTACCTGTAAGACGGTAGGCACGAATCCCCCGGCGCGCCTGTCGTCGCCCCTCGTCGGGCACGCGTCACCCCCCGCTCACCCGCGGGTCACCCGCCTGACGCCGGGCGCGAACGGGACCCTCCGTGGCACGATGAGAACCGCCGGAAGGGACGGGCAGATGCTGAAGACACTCGGCTTGGCAACGCGGGCGGCGGCCCGATGAACCGGCGGATCCTGGTGGTGGACGACGACGAGGCGATCCGGGACGTGGTGCGCACGGGCCTGGAGATCGTCGCCGGATGGACCGTCCAGCTCGCCACCAACGGGGCCGACGCCCTGACGATGTGCGCCGCCGACCCGCCCGACGCGGTGCTGCTGGACGTCATGATGCCCACGATGGACGGCCCGTCCACGTTCGGGCAGCTCCAGGCCGAGCCACGCACCCGCAGCGTGCCCGTGATCTTCCTGACCGCGAAGGTCCAGCCCGCCGAACGCCGCCAGTACGAGGGTCTGGGGGTCGCCGGGGTGCTCGCCAAGCCGTTCGACCCGCTCACCCTGCCCGACCAGATCTCCCACCTGCTCGGTTGGCGCGACTGAGCCACCCCACCACCGCGGGGCGTCCGGCGGAGAGATGAGCAGGTGGGCGAGACGGCGGGTTAAACTGCGTGCTCGCGAAGGGTGCCCTACGCTCGGGCACATGGGGCCGCGGCGCGACGCTGCACAGTCGAAGGACGGGTTTCTGCGCTGGTGCTGGGTCGCCGGCGTGCTGGTCGTGCTGCTCGCCCTCGCCCTGGCCAGTCCACTGGGCCAGCCGGCACGCGAACAGATCTCCATGGCCGCCATCGCCGGGGCGGGCATCGTGGCGGCCATCAGCTGCGGGCACCGCGCGGTCCTGTCCGTCGGCCGGCGCCGCCGGGCCTGGGGCCTGCTGTCCCTCGGCGCGATCGTGGGCCTGACCGGCAACGTCTACTCCAGCCTCGTCCGCGACCCCGCCACCGGGGACGTCGCCTACATCGCGGCCCTCCTGCTCGGCGTCGTCGGCCTGTCGCTCTTCCCCGCCGTCCGCCCCCGCGGCCAGGAGCTCGTGCGCATGCTGCTCGACAGCGCCGTCGTCGGCGGCTCCGTGCTGTACATCGCGCTGTTCGCCGTCGCCCTGCAGTCCGAGCCCTCCCAGGCCGACCCCGCACTGACCGCCTACGCCCTGCCCGTGGTCGACGCCCTGCTTGCCACCCTCGCCGTCCAGGTCATGACGCGCTCCAACAGCGCCGAACGCGTACCCCTGGTCCTCGTCGGCGGCGGGTTCGTCCTGTACGCCGTGGCCGACGTCGCGTTCGCGCTCCTGCAGGCCCAGGGCGGCTTCACGTTCGGCAGCCCCGTCGACGCCGGCTGGGTCGGCGGCTACCTCGCGATCGCGCTCGCCGCACGCCACCCCGCCGCGTCCGGCGCCCCCGTCGTGGGCCGGCGCGAGGCCGGGACGCCCGTGCTCGGCACCGTCGTCACGTTCACCCTGTTCCTCGCCGCAGCCCTGGTCCGCGTCGCCCAGTCCGGAGACCACGCGGTGCCCTGGGTGGCCAACGCACTGTGGGTCGCGGTCCTCGTCGCCGTCGTCACCCGCCAGATCATCGTCGTCGTGGACAACGAGTCCCTGCGCCACGGCCTCGAACGCCGCGTGCAGGAACGCACCGCCCAGCTGCGCTCCCTGGCCAGCGAACGCGAACGCACCCTCGAGTCCGTGGCCGACGGCATCTACGGCGTCGACACCGCCGGCCGCGTCACCTTCGTCAACACGGCCGCCGCCTACACCCTCGGAGCCACCGTGTCCGACCTCGTCGGCCACGACGCGCACGCCACCTTCCACGCCCCCGCCCACGACGGCACCCCGCTGCCCGCCGAGGGCTGCTACATCGCCGAGGCCCTGCGCGACGGTGTCACCGTCACCGCCGAACAGGACACCTACCTGCGTCTGGACGGCAAGGAGGTACCCGTCGAGGTCACCGCCAGCCCCCTGCGCGACGACGGCGTGATCCGCGGCGCCGTCGTCGTCTTCCGCGACATCACCGAACGACGCGAGGTCGAACGCATTAAGGACGAGTTCGTGTCCGTCGTCAGCCACGAGCTGCGCACCCCGCTGACCGCCATCCGCGGCGCCCTGACCCTCCTGGACAGCAACGCCCTCGCCGACTCGCCCCAGCAGGCCGACCGCATGGTCCGTATCGCGCTGACCAGCAGCGAACGCCTCAGCCGCCTCGTCGACGAGATCCTCGACACCGAACGCCTCGAAGCAGGAACCACCCAGCTCGACCTCGCCGACCATCACGTCGACACGCTCGTGGCCGCCGCCGTCGACCAGGTCTCCGTCCTCGCCGACGACGCCGGCATCACCCTCGAGGCCGAGACCTCCCCCGAGATCGTCCGCGCCGACGCCGGACGCATCGTCCAGACCCTGACCAACCTCCTGGGCAACGCCGTCCGGTTCTCCCCCGCCGGCAGCACCGTGCGCGTCAGCGCCGCCCCCGTCGGCGACCTCGTCGAGGTCCGCGTGGACGACGAGGGCCGCGGCATCCCGTCCGACAAGCTCGAGGCCATCTTCGGGCGCTTCGAGCAGGTCGACGCCTCCGACACCCGCGAACGCGGCGGCTCCGGCCTCGGCCTGACCATCGCCCGCAGCATCGTCGAACGCCACGGCGGCCGCCTCTGGGCCGTCAGCCAGGGCGAGGGCACCGGGTCCAGCTTCCGCTTCACCCTGCGCCGCGCCGCCCCCCACCCCCTCGGCCCCCTCCGCGCCCCCGAGACCACCGGCTCACCCCAGGCCACCCAGGTCGTCGTCGTCGACGACGACCGGTACGTCGTCGACGTCCTGCGCACCGTCCTGGAGGAACGCGGCTACGAGGTCGTCGGCCTCACCGACGGACAGGCCGCGCTCGCCGTCGTCGAGGACGAGCACCCCGCCGCCGTCGTCCTCGACCTCGCGATGCCCGGCACCAGCGGCGCCGAGGTCCTCAGCCGCCTGCGGCGGACCGCCGCGACCGCCGACGTCCCCGTCGTCGTCCTGTCCGCCACCCGCCCCCACGACGCCCTGGAGACCGCGGCGCTCGCGGACGACTGGCTGGTCAAGCCCGTGGACCCCGAGCGCATCGTGGAGACCGTGCGGGACGTGATCCGCCGCCAGCCGCACCACGGGCGGGTGCTGCTGGTCGAGGACAACGAGGACCTGCGCACCGTCGTGGCCACGGTGCTGCGCAACGCGGGGCTCGTCGTGACCACGGTCAGCACCGTCGGCGAGGCGCGCGGCGCCCTGGCCGACGGTGCTGACCCGGACCTCGTGGTGCTCGACCTGACCCTGCCCGACGGCAACGGCCGGGAGCTCGTAGCCGACCTACGGCGCGACGGCCGCCTGCGCCGGGTGCCGCTCGTGGTCTACTCGGGAGCCGAGGTCAACCCGGCCGAACGCGCCGACCTGCGTCTGGGCAGCACCGTCTTCCTGACCAAGGGCCGGGCGGCACCGGACGCGGTGCTGCACTCCGTGCTCGACCTGCTGGACGCCGCTGCCGGCCGTGCCGGCGACGTCGGACGGCCCGACCCCCTCGACCCGCGGGATCCTCCGGACCCGCCTGATCGACCCGACCAGCCCGACCAGTCCGACCAGTCCGACCAGCACCCGACCACGAGGCCTCGATGACCGACACCCTGACCATCCGTGTGAGCTCGGGCAGCGGCACAGGGCGTACGCCCCTGGCGGCGTTCGACGCCGCCCTCGCCGCCGCCGGCGTGAGCGACTTCAACCTGGTGCGGCTCAGCTCGATCGTACCGCCAGGGGCCGCCGTGCAGGAGGTGGAGCGGCACGACCAGCTGCGCGGTGCGCACGGGGACGTGCTGTTCTGCGTGTACGCCCAAGCCCACGCATCACTGCCGGGCCACGAGGCGTGGGCGGGCATCGCGTGGTCCCGGCACGAGGACGGCAGCGGGGCGGGCCTGTTCGTCGAGCACGAGGGGCCCTCGAACGAGCAGGTCTCGGCGGACCTCACGCACAGCCTGCAGGACCTGTCCGCCACGCGCGGGAACCGGTACCACCCGGAGGGCCGCCGGATCACGGGCATCACCTGCGTCACGATGCCGGTGTGCGCCGTCGTCGTGGCGACCTACCGGCACGTGGGCTGGCAGGAGCTCCAGCATGGCTGACGTCACCTTCGAGGAGGTCGTCGGCGGCGCCGACGCCGACGGGTTCTGGGAGCTGTACGTGCAGGCCTTCGAGCCCCTGCGCACCCGCGCCGCCGCCCGGCACGTCCTGTACCGCCAGGAGTTCGACGCCGAGATGGCCGACCGGCGCGTGACCAAGCTCCTGGCCCGCGACGAGCAGGGCGAGCCCGTGGGGCTGACCACCCTCGCGAAGGACCTGGCCGCCGTGCCCTGGGTCAGCCCCGAGTTCTTCGCCGCCCGCTACCCCGAGCACGCCGCGCGCGGGGCCCTGTGGTACATCGGGTTCACCCTGGCGCACCCCGGGCGGCGCGCCACCCGCACCTTCATGGACATGATCGACGCGCTCGTGGCCCACCTCGCCGCCAACCAGGTGGTGTGCGCCTACGACGTCTCCCGGTTCAACGACGACTCGCTGCGGTTCGCCGACAACCTGCGCCGCCACCTCGAACGCACCCAGGACGTCACGGTGGAGACCGTGGACCGCCAGGCGTACTACGCCACGACGTTCCACTGACCCGCGCCGTGCGTCTTACCGGGTCCGACACCGTGAGACCGGGTACCGTGAGGTCGTGGCTGCACGTAAGATCCCCGGCAATTTTCCGAAGCTCACCGTGGACGTCCCGTCCGACTTCACGCAGCGTGCCCGGTCGGTCGCGACCCGTGCCGCGATCGTCGCCGCGGCCGTGCCCGCGGCGGTGGCCGTCGCCCTGACCGCGACCGACATGGTCCGACGGCGCATCCACCCCCTGACGGCGAAGTTCCCCACCGAGAAGCCGCTCACCGAGCACATCGACGAGACCGCCACCACGGTCTACACGTACGGGGCCGACCTGTACGACGCGATGCTCGAGGCGATCCGCGGAGCCCGCACCAGCGTGATGCTGGAGTCGTACATCTGGAAGAACGACGAGGTGGGCCAGCAGTTCAAGCAGGAGCTGATCGATGCCGCCGCGCGCGGCGTCGACGTCTACGTCATCGTGGACGGCTTCGCGAACCTCGTGGTGCCCTACTCGTTCTTCGACTTCCCGCCCAGCGTGCACGTGCTGCGCTTCCCCGTGCTGCGCCCCGGCATGGCGTTCCTCAACGTCCGCAAGTCCGGGCGCGACCACCGCAAGATCCTCGTGGTCGACGACGAGATCGGGTTCGTCGGCGGATACAACATCGGCTCCCTGTACGCCACGCAGTGGCGCGACACCCACGTACGCCTCCAGGGCCCGTCGGTCTGGGAGCTGCGCAACGCGTTCGTCGACTTCTGGAACCGGCACCGCAGGCCGCGCCACCCCATCCTGTCCGACGTCGGCTCCGGCACCTGGCTGCCGCACCTCAAGGCCGCCCGCAACGCGCCGTCCGAACTGGTGTTCCCGATCCGCGGCCTGTACCTCGACGCGATCGACCGAGCCACGCACCACGTGTACATCACACAGGCCTACTTCATCCCCGACCACGACATCCACGCCGCCCTCCTCGCGGCAGCCGCCCGCGGCGTCGACGTCCGGGTCCTGGTGCCCCACCGCTCCAACCACGTGGTGGCCGACTGGCTCGCCCGCGGCCAGTACGCGTCCCTCCTGCGCGGCGGCGTGCGGATCTTCCTGTACGAGGGCGCGATGGTCCACGCCAAGACCGCCACCATCGACGGCAGCTGGACCACCATCGGCACCGCCAACATCGACCGCCTCAGCCTCACCGGCAACTACGAGGTCAACCTCGAGATCGTCGACCCCGGCCTGGCCGCCCGCATGGAGGACGTCTTCGCCATGGACCTGTCCAACGCCAGCGAGCTCACCCTGGCCCAGTGGGAGGAACGCGGCGCCGTGGCCAAGATCGGCGAATACCTGCTCATCCCCCTGCGGCCCCTGCTCTGAGCATCTCCGGGACCTCCCCCTCCCACCGTGTCCGCGGCAAGGCGTACGGCGCCTCCCGCTGCAACCACGTCACCAGCCCCTCTCGCACAGCACACCGCAGGTCCCACAGCGCCGAGCTGTCCGCAGCACTGACCAGCGCCCTCGTCCGCACCGTCCCCGACACCGCATGCGTCACCTGCAGGCTCACCACCCGCCCGTCCCACAGGTCCGACCCCCGCACCACCCGCTCCAGCTCCTCGCGCATCGCCTCCAACGGCACACGAAAATCGACGTCGATCTCCACCGTGCCCAGCACCTCCGAGGACTTCCGCGTCCAGTTCTCGTACGGCGTCGTCGTGAAGTAGGTGCACGGCAGGATCAGCTTGCGCTCGTCCCAGATACCGACCACCACGTACGCCAACGTGATGTCCTCGATCGTCCCCCACTCCCCCTCGACGACCACCACGTCACCCACCCGCACCGCGTCGCTGAACGCGATCTGCAGTCCCGCGAACACATTGCCCAGCGACGACTGCGCCGCCAGCGCCGCCACCACCGACAGCACCCCCGCCGACGCCAGCAGGCTGGCACTCGCAGCCCGCGCCTCCGGGAACGTGAACAGCACCGCGGCGCAGGCCACGACCGCGACGAGCCCGATCGTCAGCCTCCGGACCACCATGACCTGGGTCCGCAGACGACGGGCGTACCGACCCGCCAGACGGTTACCCACCCGGCGCAGCACCCGGTCCTCCACCACCACGGCGACCGTGCCGATCATCCACGCCGAGCTCACGATGACCGAGATGACCACCACGTGCTCCAGGACCGGGAACCACGGATCGCGCCGGTTCGCGGTCGACCAGACCGCGATCCACATCGCCAGCACCATGAACGTCGCATGCGCGGGTCGGCGCAGCCGGAGCGCCACCTCACGCACCGTCGTGTTGCCGCGCGCCGCCACCCGGACCAGCTTGGAGACCAGCACCACAGCCACGTAGGCGACCGTCACGGCCAGCGCCGACCATCCCAGGGTCACGGCCAGGTTCGTCGCCTGCTCGATGTCTTCGTCAGCCATCCGTCCAGCCTCGCGCAGCACCGCCACGACTCGCAAACTACGCAAGTCGACCACTAGTCGTACCGGCCCGGCGCGTCAGACCTCCAGCGACTCCCCCGGCGCCAGCCGCGTGTACGTGTACTCACCCCCGAGGCGCGCCGTGTCCAGCCAACGCCCCACGTTGCCGTACCCGATCTCCGACAGGAACACGTCGTGGATCGGCACCACCGTCGCCGCCGGGACCGACCGCGCGAAGTCGATGAACTCCGCCGTCCGCAACCACGGCGCCGCCACCGGCACCAGCAGCACGTCCAGACCACCCTCCGGCGCCGCCGCCGGAGGGTCGAACGAGTCGCCCGGGTGGAACACGCTCGCCCCGTCCGCCTCGACCAGGTACGTCACGTTCACCGCCCGCGGGATCTCCGGGTGGATCAGCGCATGGTCCCCACCACCCACCGTGACACGCGCACCGCCGGCGTCCAGCACCTGACCGGGCATCACCTCGTGCACTCGGTCCGCCGGGGCACCCGCCTCACGCAGGGCGCTGGCTGCCGGGCCGGTGGCCCAGACCTGGGTGTCCGGGTGCGCGGTGAGGTGCTGGACGACAGCGGGCGCGTCGACGTGGTCGAAGTGGTCGTGGGTGATCAGGATCGCGCGCGCGCCGGTGAGGGCGGCGTCGGTGTCGCTGAAGGTGCCGGGGTCGATGACGAGCGTGCCGCCGCCGTCGGGCAGGGTGCCGGGCAGGCGGAGGGTGACGCACGCGTGTCCGTGGAAGGTGAGGTGCATGCTCGCAGGCTACGCCTGTGCCGTGGCAACAGCAGGCCGCCTGGTCGGGGTGCTGTGCACCCCGTGCCAGACGGCTCAGGAGGTGGTCGGCGGGCGGGTCAGACGGCGGAGCGGGCGGCCCTGCGCTGGGCGAGCTCGTCGCCCTCGACCTCGGGGACGTCGTCGGACTCGCCGGGTTCCAGGGTCTCGGTCGGCATCTGGGCCAGGGTGCCCTCGATCTCGCGCCAGACGCGTCCGACGGCGATGCCGAAGACCCCCTGTCCGCCGGCGACCAGGTCGACGACCTCGTCCGGTGAGGTGCACTCGTACACGCTCGCGCCGTCGGACATGAGGGTGATCTGGGCCAGGTCCTCCACGCCGCGTTCCCGCAGGGCCGTGACGGCAGTGCGGATCTGCTGGAGGGAGACGCCGGTGTCGAGGAGTCGCTTGACGACCTTGAGCACGAGGATGTCGCGGAAGCTGTACAACCGGTGGGTGCCGGATCCCGTGGCGGGTTTGATGCTCGGCTCCACGAGCCCGGTGCGGGCCCAGTAGTCGAGCTGCCGGTAGGTGATGCCGGCGATGTGGCACGCGGTGGTGCCCCGGTAGCCGGTCGTGGCGTCCTGTTCCGTCAGGTCCTCACCGAAGAGGAGACCCTGCGCGCCGTGCGGGACCGTAGCGCGTGTGGCTCTCTCACCGCTGGTGTTCACTGTGCCTCCTGGGGTGTCGTGGCCACGCTATGGCGCGTCGAAGGTGATTTCAAAGATGCGCGCCGCGAAACGTCTCGGCGTGTCGCGGTTGGCCCGCTTTTCACCCGGTCCGGCCACCGCCCTGCCCGCCCCCGCCGGGCGGGCCGGAGAAGTCCTCCGGTGTGACGTGGTCGAGGAAGTCACGGAAGCGTTCGACCTCCGCCTGCTGGTCGACGTCGACGATCTCGACGCCGGCCAGGGCGACGATCTCGGCGGAGCACAGCACGGGGCTGCCGGTGCGCACGGCGAGTGCGATCGCGTCGGAGGCGCGTGAGTCGAGGTGTACCCCGTTGCTCAGGACGAGCTCGGCGAAGTAGATGCCGCCCTCCAGGGCGACGATCTCCACGCGTTCGAGCGCGACCCCGACGGCGCCCAGGACGTCGCGCAGGAGGTCGTGGGTCATGGGCCTCGGTGTGGCGAGGCCGGCCTGGGCCATGGCGATGGCGCTGGCCTCGCGTGCGCCGATGACGATGGGAACGGCCAGGTCGGCGGCAGTGTCGAGCAGCAGCACGACGATCTCCTGATCGCGTTGCTGCTGTCGAACGCCGAGGATCTCCACCGGGACCATCGGCACGTCGTCCGGCCTCACGCTTTCACCGTACGGCGTCCTGGTGCCCCTCGTCGCGCGCTCGGGACAAGTTCCTGGTCACGGGCCGGTCCGTGGACGGCAAAACGTGTTCCGCGTCCCGGGCGTGCTGGGCCGGGTGTGTCGGGGGTGTGCTCAGCCGAGGTCGTCGATGCCCTGGCGTACCCAGGCGGCGTGCAGGCGGGTGAACAGCTCGCCCATCTCGGTGGCGATGCTCGCGGCGCGGCCGCGGCCGGCGCTGGCCTGCTGGCTGCGCAGCGGTGCCACGACCTGGTCCACGAGTGTGACCTGCCGGTCGGCGGCGGTGCGGAAGGTGCGCAGGTGGCGGGGTTCGACGCCGAACTCGGCCAGCGCGTCGGCGATGCGTACGACGTCGACCGCGCTGGGGCCGAAGGTGCTGCCCGTGGACGGCAGGAGGCCGGCCTGGGCGAGGCTGAGCACGAACTCCTCGGTGACGCCGGCGGCCTGGGCCACGGCGGGCGCGGTCCAGCGTCGTCGGGCCGGTGAGCCGGCGGCGGCCAGGCGTGGTGCTGGGTGCTCGGCCGAGTCGGGGTCGGCGTCCATCGCTGCGAGGCGTTCCTTGATCACCTTCAGCGGCATGTAGCTGTCGCGCTGCTCGGTGAGGACGAACCGCAGGCGCTCGACGTCGGCCTGGCTGTACTGGCGGTAGCCCGACGGCGTCCGCACGGGGTCGATCAGGCCCTGCTCCTCCAGGAAGCGCAGCTTGGAGTGCGAGACGGAGGGGAACTCCTGGCCCAGCGCACGCAGGACGTCGCTGATGCGCATCGTGGCCTGCCGGGAGATGCCCCGGGGCCAGGGCGCGTCGAGGTCCGCGTCATGGCCGTGCTCACGGTCACGGTCGCGTGCGGCGCCGGTCGTCACGGGGCGGGCGTTCCCGGGCCCCACTGGGCCGGCGACTGCGGGCTGGCGTGGAAGGTCAGGCGGAACTTGCCGATCTGGACCTCGTCGCCGGTCACGAGAGTGGCGGCGTCGATCCGGCCCCGGTTGACGTAGGTCCCGTTCAGGGAGCCGATGTCGCGCACGACGAACGAGTCGCCCTCGCGGACGAACTCGGCGTGCTTGCGCGAGACGGTGACGTCGTCCAGGAAGATGTCGGCCTGCTCGCTGCGGCCCGCGACCGAGCGGCCGGTGTCGAGCAGGAACCGGGCGCCGAAACCGGGGCCGCGCTGCACGATGAGCAGGGCCGAGTGCCGCGGGAGGGCGGCGACGGCGGCCGCTTCCTCCGGGCTGAGGGCGGTGCGGGGTGCCTGCTCGTCGGAGGTCGGGAACGCGATGCGACCCAGGTTGGCCGTGGTATCGGGCCCGACCGGATGGGCGCTGGGGTCCGTCATCAGGTCTCCTCGGGTGCGATGTCGGTGAAACAGGGGTGACTACGTCGGTACAACGGCCGGGGCGGCGTCCGGGTTCCACTCAACCTACCCCGATCGGGGTGGTGGCGAAAACCAATGTCAGGAACCAACCCGGATAAAACTACCGACGTCCTGGGAGTTCCGCATGCTGGTTCGGCAGGTTGGGTCCGAATGGGTGTCCGGGCAGGTCAGGAAGGTGGTCGGAGTCACTTCCCGGCGTCCGGGTCCACCGGCTCGGCGTGCTCCGGGCGGCCCGGGATGCGCACGGCGTCGACCTCGACCTGATCGGACCGGGTGGTGGTGGCCTCCCCACCCTCCTCGCGGATGCGGGGCAGCGCTCCGCCGGGGATCTCCAGGGCGCGGTCGATCGTGTCGGGGTCGCCGATCGCCGTCCACTCGTAGGGCGAGGCGATGGCCCCGCCGTCGAGCACGACGCCGCCGCCGGAGTCCACGAAGTAGCTCGTGGTGACCAGGCGCTTGCCGTTGACCTGGATGGCCTCGGCGCCGGCGTTGCGCAGCTCCTCCAGCAGGTTGAACAGGGCCTGCGCCTCCAGGGGCTTGGCGCCGTCCGTCACGCGGATCTGCACGCCCGGGCCCTGCGCCGGGAGCCGGCCGGACAGGATGCCCTCCTGCTCGGCACGCTGCTCCGCCAGGTCACGCGCGGCCTGGTCGCGCCCGTCCTCGGACTGCAGGTCGTCCCGGATCGCCTCCAGGTCCCCGACCTCGGCGTCGAGCTGGTCGGCGCGCTGGGTCACCTCGTCCAGGAGCCGCACCAGCTCGTCCTGCCGCAGGCTGCTGAGCTGGTCACCGGTCGACTGCCCGACCTGCACCGCCAGCGCGAACCCGAGGGCCAGGCACAGCAGACCCGTCAGCAGCTCCGAGCGCGTGCCGCGCGGGCGCAGCAGCCGCCCCACCCGTCGCCAACCGGACGGCGGCTCGGCGGGGGCCTCGGCCGGACCGGCATCCGGCACGGGCGCGTCGTCGTCCGGCTGTTCCGGCTCCGCGGCGGGCCTCTCGACCTGCTCGGGTTCGACCTGCTCGGGTTCGACTCGGTCCGCCCCGGCCTGTTCGGTCTCGGGCTGTTCGGTCCCGGTCTGCTCGGTCGAGGAGGCCTCGACCGGCTCGACCCGCGCCGGCTCTCCCGTCCTGGGCTTGTTCGACCCGGTCTTGTCGGGCTTCGCGCCCGCGCCGTTCTTCTCCTTGCTCATGCTCACGCCTTGAAGATGTGCCGGCGGATCGAGGCGGCGTTCGAGAAGATCCGGATCCCGAGCACCACCACCACCGCCGTGGACAGCTGGCTGCCCACCCCGAGCTGGTCACCGAGGAACACGATGAACGCGGCCACCACCACGTTCGACAGGAACGACACGAGGAACACCTTGTCGTCGAACAGCCCGTCGAGCATCGCCCGCAGGCCGCCGAACAGCGCGTCCAGCGCGGCCACCACCGCGATCGGCAGGTAGGGCTGCAAGATCAGCGGCACGGTCGGCTGCAGCACCAGCCCGGCCACCACGCCGATCACCAGCCCGACGATCGCGATCATCCGTTGTCCTCCTCGGATCGGTCCTGTGTCGTGCCCGCCGTCGTTCCCGGCTGCGACACCTTCGCCCACCGCAGCGTCGGGGAGCCCGCACCGGGCAGATACATCCCGTCGCTCGTGGTCACCTCGTTCTTGATGTCGTACTCCGCGCTCAGCAGCTGCAGGAAACCCAGCCCTGCCGACCGCGCGAACTCCACCTGCATGTCCTCCGGGTCACCGACCGCCTCGATGCGGTACGTCGGCCCGTTCAGCGGCTGCAGGTCCACCAGGATCGCGTCACCCGCGTTCCGGATCGCCGAGAGCGACGTCAGCCGCTCGTCGTTGATCGCGATCGCCTCCGCACCCGCCGCCCACAGCTCGTTGACCACGAACTGCACGTCCGCGTCCCGCACCCGCGACTCCGCCGGAGCATCCCCCGGCTCCACCAGCCCGCCACCCGAACCGTCGGTCAGCGACACCACCATGCCCGGGCCCTCCACGGGCACCGCACCGGCGACCAGCCGGTCAAGCTGGTTGACCTCCTGCAGCGCCGACGGCAGCAGCCCACCGGTCTGCAACCCCTCCACCTGAGCGCTCAGCGACGCCGTCTGCCCCGACAACGCCTCCACCTGAGCGGAGCGGTCCTGGATCTGCTCCATCAGCACCGCCCGCCCCTTGGCGATCGTCGGCTGCGGCGCCCGCAGGTCCCGCACCGCCACCGCCGTCGCCGCCCCGAGCAGGATCGCCACCAGCAGCATCAGCACCACGCTGCGCCTGCTCCGCCCCGCGGCCCCACCCGCCTCCGCACGGCGCCGCGCCATCAGCGCGTACCCCGGGTCCAGCGGGCGCTCGGTCACCTCCCGCAGGAGCGTCATCGACTCGTCCGGCCGCCGCGCCGGCCCCGCCCCGCCCGACACCGGAGCCGACGCCGGACCGGCCACCGGACCGGGCGGCGTCATCCCGCAGCCACCAGCCGGCGCACCTGCGCCACGTACTGCAGGCCGGCCAGCCAGTACAGGCCCACACCCCACCACGTGAACGCCCAGCCCACCACGTGCGCGACCGCTCCCACCCAGCCAGGCATCTCCGCCAGCAGCAACAGGGGGAACGCGTACAACAGGCCGAAGGTCGCGACCTTGCCCACCATCGTCACGTTCAACGTCCCGTACCCCAGACGCGCCAGCACCGGCACCGTCGCCGCCAGCAGCACGTCACGCGCCACGATCACCAGCACCAGCCACAGCGGCACCACCTCACGCCAGGCCAGGCCGATCAGGGTCACGAAGATGAACAACCGGTCCGCCAGCGGGTCCAGCATCTGCCCCAGCCGCGTCACCTGGTTCAGGCGACGGGCGAGCACACCGTCCAACCAGTCCGACACACCCGAGACCGCGAGCACCACCAGCGCCCACCCGTCCTCGCCGACCACGATCAGCACCGCGAAGACCGGCACGAACGCCAGCCGCACCATGCTGATCACGTTGGGCACGGTCAGCACCCGGGAGCTCATCTCCGCCCCAGTGGACACGCTCACCGCCCTTGCTCACGCCGGTTCGTCTCGGCCGCCATACTACGGGGCGACCGTTGCGTATACGCACGGCACGCCGGTCAGCGCGACCAGCACCACCCCGTGCACCACCCCCTCAAGACCCAGCCTCCACCCACACCGACACGCCGACAACACCCACCCCACAACGCCCTCACCACGCACGACATCACCCGCGTGCTGCACGTCACGCTCCAAACCTCTGTGCCCAAGGCGCTCGCAGCCGATACAGTGGTCCCACATCCCCTTGGAGTTCGTCGTCTTCCCGTGTGTGCACGCAAAGTGCGAGACAGGCCCGCAGCCTCGGTTGCGGGGAAGGTGTGTCGGGAGCGCGCGACGCGAGGGCCCTCACCTCGGCCCTGACTCCCCCACCCCACGACGAACGGTGCAGCACTGCATGTCTATCGACACCCATGACCTGATCGCGCCTGCCGACCAGCAGGAGACCGCTCAGGTCACCGCCGACTCCGGCGACCAGGCAGCCCCCACGGCCGCCACCCCTGAGGCAGAGGCCACCCAGGCCCCGGCCGAGCCCACCGGCCCGACCTTCGCGAGCCTTGACCTGCCCGCGCCCCTGATGGCCGCCATCGACGAGCTCGGCTTCATCACCCCCTCCGCCATCCAGGCCCGCGCCATCCCCGAGCTGCTCGCCGGCCGCGACATCACCGGCGTCGCCCAGACCGGAACCGGCAAGACCGCCGCCTTCGGCCTCCCCCTCCTCGCCGCCGTCGACCCCGCCCTGCGCAAGGTCCAGGCCCTCGTCCTGACCCCGACGCGCGAGCTCGCCATGCAGGTCGCCGACGCCATCGAGTCGTTCGCCAGCAAGATGGACGACGTCCGCGTGCTGCCCGTCTACGGCGGCGCCCCCTACGTGCCCCAGCAGCGCGCCCTGCGCGACGGCGTCCACGTCGTCGTCGGTACCCCCGGCCGTATCAAGGACCACCTCGAGCGCGGCGCCCTGCGCCTCGAGGACATCCGCTTCCTCGTCCTGGACGAGGCCGACGAGATGCTCCGCATGGGCTTCGCCGAGGACGTCGAGGAGATCTTCGGCCAGGCACCCGCCCAGCGCCAGGTCGCCCTCTTCTCCGCGACCATGCCCCCGGCCATCCGCAAGGTCGCCGACCAGCACCTCACCGACCCGGTCCAGATCGCCGTCGCCCGGCAGTCGTCCACCGTCACCGCGGTGCACCAGACCTACGCCGTCGTCCCCTTCCGCCACAAGGTCGGCTCGCTCGCCCGCGTCCTGGCCACCTCCGACGCCGACGCCGCCATCGTCTTCACCCGCACCCGCGGTGCGGCCGAGGACGTCGGCTCCGCCCTCATCGAGAAGGGCATCTCCGCCGCCACCATCTCCGGTGACGTCGCCCAGAAGGAGCGCGAGAAGATCGTCGAGCGCCTCCGCTCCGGCGCCCTCGACGTCCTCGTCGCCACCGACGTCGCCGCCCGCGGCCTCGACGTCGACCGCATCGGCCTCGTCGTCAACTTCGACGTCCCCGGCGAGCCCGAGGCCTACGTCCACCGCATCGGCCGCACCGGCCGCGCCGGACGCACCGGCGAGGCCCTCACCTTCGTCACCCCCCACGAGCGCGGCAAGCTCCGCTCCATCGAGCGCACCATCCGCGCCCAGCTCGAAGAGGTCGACATCCCCTCCCCCCGGGACGTCTCCGCCCACCAGGTCAAGCGCGCCCTTGGCAAGGTCGAGGCCCGCCGCGAGGCCGGCCGCCTCGACATGTACACCGAGATGATCCGCACCTACGCCCAGGAGAACGACGTCGACCCCATCGACGTCGCCGCCGCCATGGCGGCGCTCGCTGTCGGCGACGACGGCCCCCGGGCCCGCGCGGAGCAGGAGGAGTACGAGCGCGAGCGGGCCGAGGCCAAGGCCGCGGCCGCCCGGCGCAACACCCGCGAGGGCGACCGCCACGACCGGTCGGGCGACCGGCCCACGCGCGGCCGGTCCGAGGGCGAGCGCGGCATCCGCCGTCCGGCCCGCGGCACCCGGTACCGCATCGCCGTCGGCCACACGCACGGCGTGCAGCCGGGCGGGATCGTCGGCGCACTGACGGGCGAGGGTGGCATCACCGGCGCCGACGTCGGCAAGATCGACATCTTCGGCAACTTCTCGCTGGTGGACATCATCGCGCCGCTGGACAACGAGGCGCTCGACCGCCTGGCCCGCGCCCGCGTGGCCGGCAAGCCGCTGCGCATCACGCTGGACCGCGGCGCACCGCGCGGCGGCGAGCGTGGCCCGCGCACCGGTGGGGACCACCGTCGTCCGGACGGCGACCGCGGCCCCCGCGGCCGTGGCCCGGCCCACTACGAGGCACGCAGCAGCCGCTGACGCCGGCTGATCGAAGAGCCTGACCAAGAAGCAGTGCGCCTGTCCGGAAGGACAGGCGCACTGCTTCTCTCTCTCACGAGCCTTGCTCCTACGAGGCCCTACCGCGGGGACCCCTGGTCCGGCTCCGCGGCCTCGCCCAGCTCAGCGATCAGCGCCACCAGACGGCGCGCCTCAGCCATGCCGTGCTCGCCGTCGGCCCGCTGGATGCCCATGACGGCGAGCACGTCGCCGTCGGCCAGGTCGAGGTGCACCCACGGGTCGTTCGGCCCGAACCGGACCGTCACGATCTCGGCCCAGTCGAGCCGGCGCCGCTTCGCGTAGTTGACGACGGTGAGCCCGGTCCGGTCCGGGACCGCGCGCACCGCGCCGAACCGCCAGGCGACCAGGGCGCCCAGCAACCCGAACACGATGATCGAGATGCGGTTGGCGGCGTCCGCCCCGGGGCCGCTCGCCGCCAGCGCGACGAACGTGCACCCTCCGGCGAACAGCAGCGCGATGCCGTAGGCAGTTGGCGTGCCGAACCGGCCGCGGAAGGTGCGGAACCGGTCGTCGCCCCGGCCCTGGCCGGAGGCGCCGCCACCCGTCGCCGGTCCCATGGGCCCTACAGCCGCGAGGCGTGGATGGACGTCACGATGATGGCGCGCGCCCCGACCTCGTACAGCGCGTCCATGATCCGGTTGGTCTCGCTGCGCGGCACCATCACGCGCACCGCGCGGGCGTCGCTGTGGTGCTGCGCCGAGACCGTCGGGGACTCCTTGCCGGGCGTGATCGCCACGGCCTGCTCCAGCCGGGACTCGGGGACCACGTAGTCCATCAGCACGTACTCGCGGGCGGTGATCACGCCCTCCAGACGGCGGGTCAGCACCTCCAGGCCGGCGGGCGCCTCGGCGTCGGAACGCCGGATCAGCACGGCCTCCGAACGCAGGATCGGGTCGCCGAAGACCTCCAGGCCCGCGGCCCGCAGCGTGGTGCCGGTCTCGACGACGTCCGCGATCACGTCCGCGACACCGAGCCGCACGCTCGACTCCACGGCGCCGTCCAGGTGCACGATGGCGGCGGGCTCGACGCCCTGCTTCGCCAGGTGCTGCGCCACGAGCGTGGTGTACGACGACGCCACGCGGCGTCCCGCGATGTCCTCGATCCGGGTCACCGGGTCGCTCTCGCCGGGCCCGGCGGGCGCCGCGTACCGGAAGGTGGAGCGGGCGAACCCGAGGCCGAGGTGCTCGACGGCGTCGGCTCCCGAGTCGAGCATCAGGTCACGGCCGGTGATGCCGACGTCGACGGTGCCGGTTCCCACGTAGACCGCGACGTCGCGCGGGCGCAGGAAGAAGAACTCGACGTCGTTCTCAGGGTCGGCGAGCACGAGCTCGCGGGTGTCGCGGCGCTGGCGGTAGCCCGCCTCGCGCAGCATCTCGGAAGCGGGGCCCGACAGGGCGCCCTTGTTGGGGACGGCGATACGCAGCATGTGGTTGGTTCCTCTCCGGGGTGTACGACGGGTCTGGGTGCGAGGTCCGGGTCTCGACAGGCTCGACCGGCGGTCAGCTCGACCAGCGGGGGTCGAGCCTGTCGAGACCCGGAAGCCTCGCTACAGATGCGTGTACACGTCCTCGAGGGTCAGTCCCTTGGCAACCATCAGGACCTGCAGGTGGTACAGGAGCTGGGAGATCTCCTCCGCCGTCTCCTTGTCCGACTGGTACTCCGCCGCCATCCACACCTCGGCGGCCTCCTCCACGACCTTCTTGCCGATCGCATGGACGCCCGCGTCCAGCTGGGCCACGGTGCCCGAACCCGCGGGACGGGTCTCGGCCTTCTCGGTCAGCTCGGCGAACAGGGTCTCGAAGGTCTTCACGTGCTCAGAGTAATCGGGCGAGGGGGCCACCACCCCTCGCCGTCCCACGTTGTGGCCAGGCTCTCGTTCCGGCCCGGGGTCGACGCCCCTCCTCCGCGAGCCGTGCTCAAGGGTTCTCGGGCCACTCCGCCGGCAGCGCGCCGTCGTCCTCGGGCGGTACGACGCCCTGGAACGGGGTGATCAGCTGGAAGCCCACCTCGCTGTCGGTCGACCCGTCCTCCGTCGAGCCCGACAGCAGCACGATCACAGGACCGGGGTCGGTGGCCGGGTCGAGCGGGTCGCCGGCCGGGTAGGCGCTGTCGCGGCCGCCGCACGTCTCGGGCGTCGAGACCACCGAGATGCGCTCCCCCGGCGAGATCGCGAGCTCCTCCGGCGGCTCCCAACCCGGGATCTCGGAGTCGGGCCGCTCCAGCACCTGCTCGACGTCGAACAACCACCTGTTCGCCTCGACGCCGTACAGGTCCGCTGTCCCGTCCCGCTCCACCACGGTCCCCAGCAGCACGGCACCGGCCGCGGACGCCGCCTCGGCCGGGTCGACGAACCGCACCCAGTCGACACACGCGGCTCCCGCCAGCTGGTCGAGCGGCTCCGCGAGCAGCTCCTCCTCGGCCGGGTCGCCCGTCGTCTCGTCGGACGCTCCGGCCGTCTTCCCGCCCGCTCCCCCGGTCGGGCCGGACGCCCCGCCGGGCAGGTCTGCGGCCGCACAGCCCGTCAACCCTCCGGCCAGCACTCCGGCCAGCGCCGTCGTCATCACTACCGCTGCCGCCCGCCGGGCGCGTGAGGTTCTCATACCCGACCAGTGTGCCGAGACCGGGCTTTCTTTCGGCTGTTCGGTGCGTTGTCCGCCCGGCTCGGGTGTGGCACAGCCGCTTGGCACACTATTTATACCAGGGAGTGGAAGAGGGACCACCGATTGACGGGCGAACAGCAGAGCCGTTCCGGGTCCGTGGACCCGGAACGGCCCGCAGGTCTCAGCGCCGGCTCAGCGCCGCCAGCGCTCCGGGCACGCTGCTCAGACCCCGCTCGACGCGAAGGCCCGCAGCGTCGCCGCGGTCGCGATGGCCGCCTCCACGGCCTCCGCACCCTTGTCCTCCTTGGACCCCTCCAGGCCCGCCCGGTCCAGCGCCTGCTGCTCGTCGTCGCACGTCAGCACCCCGAACCCGACCGGGACCCCGGTCCGCACGCTCACGTCTGTCAGGCCCGACGTCGCCGCCGAGCACACGTAGTCGAAGTGCGGCGTGCCCCCGCGGATCACCACGCCGAGCGCGACGACGGCGTCGGCGGCCGGCCCTCCCCCGATCCCGGCGGCACGCGCCGCGGCCACGGGCAGCTCGAACGAACCCGGCACCCGCACCTCAGTCCACGTGGCGCCCGACGCGACGAGCGCCCGGCGGGCGCCGGCCAGCAGGCCGTCCATCACCTGCTGGTGCCAGCTCGCCGCGATCAGCACCACCCGCAGGCCCGTGCCGTCGACGATCACGTTGGGTGCTCCAGCCCCGCTCATGCGCATGCTCCTTCGTTCTGGTTCAGCTCGTTCTGGTTCTGTGCTCGGTTCAGCTCGTCCTGGTTCAGCTCGGTGACGGCGACCGCGCCGAGGCGGTGCCCCATCACGAGCCGCTTGGTCTCCAGGTACCGGTGGTTGTGCACGCCGTGCCCCACCACCAGCCCACGCCGCCCGACGACGTCCGTGCCCGCCGCGCGCAGGCCCGTCACCTTGTCCGGGTTGTTGGTCAGCAGAGTCACACCGGCCACACCGAGGTCGGCCAGGATCGCCGACGCCGCGCCGTACTCCCGCGCGTCCACCGGCAGCCCGAGCTCGACGTTGGCCTCGACGGTGTCCCGCCCGGCGTCCTGCAGCGTGTACGCCTGGATCTTGGCGGCCAGGCCGATCCCCCGGCCCTCGTGCCCCCGCAGGTACACGACGGCGCCGCCCTCGGCCGCCACGGCGCGCAGCGACGCCTCGAGCTGCGGGCCGCAGTCACAGCGCAGGGAGCCCAGGCCGTCGCCCGTCAGGCACTCCGAGTGCACCCGCACCAGGGAGCCGCCCTCGCGCCCCACGGGCGTCAGGGCCAGGTGTTCCGCGCCCGAGACGAGGTCCCGGTACGCGACCACCCGGAAGTCGCCGTGCCGCGTGGGCAGCGCGGCCTGCGCGACGCGCTCGACGCGGGACGCGGGGCCGGCGGCGGAGGTCGTGTCGTCCTTCGGTCCTGAACCGGCAGGCGCCGGGTCGTGCGCCCGCCGCCATGCCACCAGGTCGGCGACGGTCAGCAGCACCAGCCCGTGCAGAGCAGCCAGGTCGTGCGCCTCGGCCAGGCGCATCACGTCGCCGTCGTCGCGCACCAGCTCGGCGATCGCGCCGACCTCGCCCAGCGCTGCCGCGCCCGCAGCGCCCGCAGCGGCGACCCGCTCCCCCGCCAGCCGCACCAGGTCCACGGCGGCCTCCGTGTGCCCGGGGCGCTCCAGCACCCCGCCCGGGCGCGCCCGCAGCGGCAGGACGTGCCCGGGCCGGATCAGGTCACCCGCGACGGACGTCGGGTCGCCGAGCACCCGCAGGGTCAGCGCCCGGTCGGCCGCCGAGATCCCGGTCGACACCCCCACGGCGTCCACCGACACCGTGTAGGCCGTGCGCAGCGGGTCCTCGGTGCGCTCCACCATGAGCGGCAGCTCCAGGGCGTCCGCCCGGTGCGCCGGCATCGGCGCGCACAGGTACCCGGACGAGTGCCGCACCGTCCAGGCGACCCACTGCTGCGTCGCGACGCCGGCGGCCAGCACGACGTCGACCTCGTTCTCCCGGCCGGCGTCGTCCGCCACGAGCACGGGACGGCCCGTGGCGAGCTCGGCGAGGGCACGCGCCATCAGCTCTTCCGTCCGGTGCGACTCTTCCGTCCGGTGCTGGTCGTCCGCTCCCGGGCGCTCGGCTCCCGCGTCGACCGGCGCGGTCACCCCCGTCCCGGTCATCGCGCGACTCCCGCCGCCATGAGCCGCTCGACGTACTTGGCGAGCACGTCGACCTCGACGTTCACCGCGTCGCCCGGGGCCAGACCGCCCAGCGTCGTGGCGGCCAGCGTCGTCGGGATCAGCGAGACGCCGAAGCCGTCGTCGGACACCCACGTGACGGTGAGCGAGACCCCGGACAGCGCCACGGAGCCCTTCTCCGCGACGTACCGGGTCACGGCGGCGGGAGCGGCGAACTCGAGGTCGTCCCAGCGCGGACCGGGCGTGCGGCCCACGAGCGTGGCCACGCCGTCGACGTGCCCCTGCACCACGTGCCCGCCCAGCCGGCCGTTCGCCGGCAGGGCCCGCTCCAGGTTGACGCGCGCACCCGGGACCAGCCCGCCGAGCGACGTGCGGCGCAGCGTCTCCGGCATCACCTCGGCCACGAACGCGCCGTCCGCCACCGAGGTGACGGTCAGGCAGACGCCGTCGACGGCGATCGAGTCGCCGGGGCGGGCGTCCGACGTGGCGAGCGGGCCCGCGACGGTCAGGACGGCGTCGGGAGCGTCTTCTCCCGCGGCGCCGTCGGGCCGGTCGAGCGCGACCACTGAGCCGAGCTCCTCGACGATTCCCGTGAACATCAGATCTCCTCCTCGGTGTGCCGGCGGGGCCGGCCGTGCTGGGCGGTGTGGACAGAGCCGTTCTCGTACTCGATCTCGCCGCCGGCAGAGCCGGCAGGGGCGGCGGGGCCGGCTGCGGGCGCGATCCGCCGCGCCACCAGAAGCAGGTCGTCGCCGAGCCGGGTCACGTCCTCGGTGGCGAACCGCGCGGCATCGCCGATCGTGGTCACGCCGAGGTCGCCGACCGCGGTGGCGCCCGCGCCGAGCAGCACCGGCGCAACGTACGCGTGCAGCTCGTCGACGGCGTCCGCGGCCAGCAGGGCGGTCGCCAGGGTGGGGCCACCCTCCACGAGCAGGTGCCGCACCTCGCGGTCGCCGAGCGCGCGCAGAGCGGCGTCGAGGTCGTCCCCGGGTAGCTGGAGCAGCTCGCCGCCGGGCCCGCGCAGGCGGGCGCCGTCGGGCAGCGGGCGGCGGCCGAGCACCACCCGCAGGGGCTGGTGGTCGAAGAGGCCGCCGTCGGTGCGGCGGGCGGTCAGGGACGGGTCGTCGGTCAGAGCGGTCCCGGAGCCGACGGCGATCGCGTCGACCTGCGCACGGACCGTGTGGGCGTGCGCGCGGGCCCGGGCGCCGGTGATCCAGCGGCTCGTGCCGTCCACGGCCGCGACCCGGCCGTCGAGGCTGGTGGCGAGCTTCAGCGTCACGTAGGGACGCCCGGCGCGCACGGCGTGCAGCCAGGCGCGCAGCAGCTCCTCGCCCTCGTCGGCGAGCAGGCCCACCGTCACCGGGATCCCGGCCGCCCGCAGCCGGTCGGCGCCGCCCGTCGCGACGGGGTTCGGGTCGCCGACCGCGACGTGCACGGCGGCCACGCCGGCGTCGATCAGGGCATCGGCGCAGGGGCCGGTGCGGCCGTGGTGCGCACAGGGTTCCAGGGTCACCACCGCCGTCGTGCCACGCGGGTCGACGCCGCGGGACCGCGCGTCCGCCAGGGCCGCCGCCTCGGCGTGCGGGGTGCCGGCGCCGCGGTGGTAACCCTCGGCGACCGTGCGGCCGCCCGGGTCCAGGAGGACGCAGCCGACGCGCGGGTTGGGGCCGTGGGCCGGGCCCAGCGCGGCGAGCGCGAGGGCGCGGCGCATCACGGTCTCGAGACCGTGCGGCGCTGTGGCCGTGTGATCAGTGCTCGCCTGATCAGTGCTCGCCTGATCCGTGGCCGTGTGATCCGTGGCTGCCTGGTTCATGCCGTCCTCCCCGAGCGTCGGTGCTCCGGGGTGGACGACGGGTACGCGGACCGGGGGCCGCAAGGCCCGGCCCGCGCGCACGACGTCACGGCGACGCACGCCCCAGGGGACGGCGGCGCCGCACGTGCTTCCTCCCATCCGGACTTTCACCGTCGGTCCTGGAGTTCCACCAGGTCAACCGGCCTGTCCTTGCGGACGGACGCGGGTCGCGGACTATCACCGCCGGCTCGGAATTACACCGACCCCGGAGCACGTGTGTGCGTACTGCTGCTCGTCAGCATGCCACAGGTCGCCGACGGCGGAGCCATGGCTTGCGTCACATGCGGGCTGGACCGGCCGGACTATCCGTGCCCCCGCAGCCGACGGCGGTGGATCACCCACTCGGCCACCGCGATGTTGACCACCCAGCCGGCGGTCAGCCCGATCGAGTTGGTCACCGGGTCGAGGCTGCCGGTGACCAGCACGAGCGGCCCGAGCAGCAGCCCTTGCGTCCCGGCGCCCATCGCCAGCGCGTACGCACGCGTCATCCACGCGGAGTGCGTCGCGAGGTCGCGGCGCAGCGCCGCCCGCACCCCCAGCACGATCGCGAGCAGCATGGTGGTGCCCACCAGGTAGCGCATGCCGTTGACCACCGCCGTGTCCTTGACCGGCAGGTCGTAGAACGCCGTCATCCAGAGTCCGGTCAGGGCGACGCCGACCCCCGCCGGGGCGAGCACCCGGCCGGCCCACCGGTGCCAGCGACGTCGGCGCAGGCTCGGCACGAACTGGAAGGCGCCCAGCAGGCTGTAGACCGTCACGCACACGACGTGCAGCACGACGGGCAGGGGCTGGCTGACGAACCGCGCGTTCTCCTCGGTGAGCACGGGGTCGGAGGCGAGCTCGGCGAGCCGCGCGGAGCCGCCCAGGGCGGGGATCAGCGCCAGGAGCAGCAGGCCGGTGGGGACGAGCCAGGTGTGGCGGGCGCGCCGACGGGCCTGGACGGGCGCGGTCTCGGGTAGCGCTGCCGCCGTAGGGCCGGGTGCTGCGTCGGGTGTGGTCATGTACCGAGGGTCCCGGTCCAACGGGGTCCGGGTCATCGGCCCCTGGTCCGGTCTTCCGACCAGCCGAAAGTACGAGTCAGGTCCGACGAGGCCGGCGGGCGGACAGGGTCAAGACTGCCCCGGCCGCACCCGCCCGGTGTCGTAGGCCCAGAGCGCCACCTCGACGCGGTTGCGGGCACCCACCTTCGTCATCAGGTTGGCGACGTGCGACTTCACCGTGCTGAGCGTGACGAACAGCTCGCGCGCGATCTCGGTGTTGGTCCGGCCGCGGGCCACGGCCAGGAGCACCTCCTCCTCGCGGGCCGTCAGCGGGTCGAGCGGCTGCGGGACACCGCCGTCGGAAGCAGCCTTGCCCACGCCGGACCAGCGGGACCCGCCTGACCCACCCGCCCCGCCCGCGGGGGCCGAGTCGGCGAAGGCCCGCAGCAACCGCGTCGTCACGCTCGGCGCGATGAGCGCGTCCCCGGCCGCCGCGGCCCGCACGGCCTGGGCCAGGAGCGCCGCACCGGCGTCCTTGAGCAGGAACCCGCGCGCGCCGGCCCGCAGGGCCGCGTAGACGTACTCGTCCAGGTCGAAGGTCGTGATGACGACGACGGCGAGCGGGTCGGCCACCCCGCGCCCGGCCAGCAGCGCCGTGGCCTCGATCCCGTCCAGGCCGGGCATCCGGATGTCGAGCAGGCTGACGTCGGGCCGCAGCCGGCGCGCGAGCTCGACAGCCGTCCGCCCGTCCGCTGCCTGGGCGACCACCTCGATGCCGGGCTGCGCGTCGAGGATCATCGCCAGGCCGGTGCGCACGATCTCCTGGTCGTCCGCGACGAGCACGGTGATGGGCGCGGCGTCAGCGGGCTCGAGGTCAGCGGACGCGCCGTACACGCTCACGCGGGCCTACCTGGCCGGTACTGCCTGGCTCTCGGGGCACCGGCCCCCGCCGGGCCCGAGAGCGGCAGCACCGCCTCGACGGCCCACCCGCCCGCGACGTCGGGACCAGCGGCCAGCGTGCCGCCGAGCAGCACGGCACGCTCGCGCATCCCGGCCAGCCCATAACCTGTGGACCCGTACCCGACCGGCTCGTACCCGTCGCGCGGTGGCCGCGCCGGGGTTGCGCCGTCGTCGGACACGTGGAGCCGGACGTCCTGGTCCCGGACGGTGACCAGGACGGCGATCCCCGTAGCCCCGCGGGCATGCCGGCGAGCGTTGGTGACCGACTCCAGGGCGATGCGGTGCACGGCGGAGCCGACCGCCGCCGACACCCGGGCGGGGTCGCCCTCGATGACCACGCGGACGGGCGGCGGCCCGGCGTCTGCGAGGCGCTCGACGTCGGCAAGCGTGGGGCCGGGGGTGCGGTCGGCAGGCGCTCTGGTCGTGGCGTCGCCCGCGGCGCCGGCTGCCGGCGCCTCGTCCGAGCGCAGCGCCCGGACCAGGGTGCGCATCTCGGCCAGGGCGCGGGTGGCCTCGCCCTCGATGACCCGCAGGGCCTCCGCCGCGGCCGCGGGATCGGTGCGGGACACCGCGAGCCCGGCCTGCGCCCGGACGGCCACGGCCGAGACGTGGTGCCCGACGACGTCGTGCAGGTCCCGGGCCAGGCGCTCGCGCTCCAGCAGGACGACCTGCTCGCGCTCGCGGCGCCGGGCACCGGCGCGGTAGCGGAACGCCAGCCCGAGCGCGAAGGCGGCGGAGAGGATCACCAGCCCTGCGGCGACGTCGGACCAGCCCTGGTAGCCGAGGGCCGTGTTGACGCCTAGCTTGGCCAGGATCAGCGCGCCGCCGAGCACCATGGCACGCCCGCTCCCCCACCGGAAGAGCGCGTACGCCAGCACCAGCTGGAAGACGCCGGCCGCGAGGTCCAGCTCCCGGCCCAGGAGCACGGCCGGGATCCCGGAGGCGACGAACGCGATCGCGACCATCAGCAGCGGGTGGGCACGACGCCAGAGCAGGGTCGGCGCGAGCACCACGACCGTGGCGACCTGCAGCCAGCGCCCGGGGAGGTCGGGGCGCGCGATCCCCTCGATCACCGCGGCGCCGACGAACACGCCGACCACGGCCCAGTCCCACCACGCCCGTGCGGGCGGGTCGGCGGGCCGCGGCTCGTCCCAGACCGATCGGATGGCGGACACGGCCTCATGCTACGAGCGCGGGCGCCCCCACGGGATCGGCCAGAAGTACGAACTGGACTCCCCGCCGGGGCCGGTTGGTGAGGTCTCCGCTGACCGGTCTGGGGTGCATAACACGCGCTTGGCACACTATTTCTCCAGCCCGACACTCGGCGGGTGCGGCCCGACGGCGTTGGGAACCCTGGTCAGAACGCCGGTCGGACGCCGGTCAGTGCGTGTGCTTGTCCGCCAGCTCACGCAGCGTGGCGATCTCCGCCGGGATGTCCTCGGCCCCGTACACGGCGGAACCGGCCACGAAGACGTTCGCGCCGGCGTCGGCCGCCCGCTCGATCGTGTCCCGCGACACTCCCCCGTCGACCTGGATCCAGACGTCGAGCCCGGACTCGCTCACGGCCTGCCGCGCGCGGCGGATCTTGGGCAGCGTGCCCTCAATGAACGACTGCCCGCCGAACCCGGGCTCGACCGTCATCACGAGGATCATGTCGACCTCGGCCAGCAGGTCGAGGAACGGCTCCACGGGGGTCGCCGGACGCAGCGCGACACCCGCCCGCGCACCGAGCCGGTGGAGCTCCCGGGCCAGGCGGACGGGCGCCTGCGCGGCCTCCGCGTGGAACGTGACCGACGCCGCCCCGGCCTCCGCGAACGCGGGCGCCCAGCGGTCGGGGTCCTCGATCATGAGGTGGGCGTCGAGCGGGATCGGCGACACCTTGGCGAGCCGCTCGAAGATCGGCAGCCCCAGCGTCAGGTTCGGCACGAAGTGGTTGTCCATGACGTCGACGTGCGCGTAGTCGGCGGAGGCGATCTTGCCGAGGTCCCGCTCGAGGTTCGCGAAGTCGGCGGACAGGATGCTGGGGGCGATGAGTGCTGCCATGATGCCAGCCTAGAGGCCACCGGACAGGAGCGACGATGATCCCCGATGTGAACTACTGGGCCGTGATCGTGGCGACGCTCTCCACGCTCGTCGTGGGTTCGGTCTGGTACACGCCCCGGGTGTTCGGCACCCGCTGGATGCGCCTGGCGAAGGTAGACCGAAAGGCGGCCGAGGCGAGAGGCGTCTGGCCGATCGTCGTCACGGTGATCGTCAGCTTCCTGACAGCGTGGGTACTGGCCGGCGCCGTCTTCATCGCCTGGCGGTTCTACGAGGGCAGCTTCTTCAGCGCGGCGGTCGTGACCGGCGTGCTGCTCTGGATCGGCTTCACGGCAGCCCGGATGATCACGCACGACGCCTTCGAGGGCCGCCCGCCCGCGCTCACCACTCTGAACCTCGCGCACGAGCTGGTGACGATCCTGGTCATGTCCGTGATCATCGGGGTGTGGCCGCCGGCGGGCGTGTAGGTCCGATCAACCGGCCGACGCGCGCGGCGCCGCCGCGGGCCCGGACAAGAGACAGTCCTGCGAGCTGCGTTGCGGAGAGTGGACATTGTCGACTCCCCGCAACGCAGCTCGTGCGCGAAGCATCCCTCCGGGACGCAGATCGAGCAGCGGCCCTACGCCGTACGGCGCAGCAGCGTCAGGTGCATCGCGTCCGTCCCGTGCACGTGCGGCCAGAGCTGCACGTCGTCGCGCTCCCCCAGCGGGATCTCGTCCTCCTCGCGCGCCGCCGGCCGCACCACCGCACGCACCGCGGCCGGCGCGTCCAGCCGCTCGACGTCGTCGCGCTTCTTGAGCACGTCGGCGACCACGAGCTGCGTCTCGGCCAGGTGCGGCGAGCACGTCACGTAGGCCACCACTCCCCCGGGCCGGACGGCGTCCAGCGCCGACGCGAGCAGCTCGCGCTGCAGGCCGGTCAGGGCCGCGAGGTCGGACGGCGTCCGCCGCCACCGGCTCTCGGGCCGACGACGCAGCGCGCCGAGCCCCGTGCACGGCGCGTCGACCAGCACCCGGTCGTACGCCCCGGGCTCCTCGGCGCCGACCTCACGCCCGTCGCCGATCCGCACCTCCTCGACCACACCCTCGGGCAGCGCGGCCAGCGCCCTGGCGACCAGGCGGGCGCGGTGGGGCGCCACCTCGTTGGCGACCAGCTTCCCGCCCCGCTGCGCGGCCAGCGCCGCGAGCAGGGCGGCCTTGCCACCCGGGCCCGCGCACAGGTCCAGCCACCGGCTGTCGGCACCGTCCACGGGCACCCCGGCCAGCGCGAGGGTGACCAGCTGCGACCCCTCGTCCTGGACGCCCGCGAGGCCGTCGCGAATCGCGGGGATGCCCGACGGGTCCGAACCCTCCAGCCGCAGCGCGGTGGGCGCCCAGCGACCCGCGACCAGGTCGGCGTCGCCCCAGGCGTCCTCGTCGGAGGCGTCGGTCAGGCCGGGCCGCGCCACCAGGGTGACCCGCGGGGCGGCGTTGTCCGCGGCGAGCAGGTCACCGATCTCGTCGGTGGCGCGACCGTTGCCCGCCAGCGCCTCGCGCAGCGCGCGGGCGATCCACAGCGGGTGCGACTGCGTGCTCGCGAGGCCGCTCAGGGCGTCCGGCGCCTCCTTCTCGAGCACGGACAGCCACTCGTCCAGGGTCCGCTCCGAGACCCGGCGCAGCACCGCGTTCACCATCTGCGCGGGACCCGCGCCGACCCGGTTGCGCGCGAGGCCGACCGTCTCGGAGACCGCCGCGTGCACGGGCACGCGCATGCCGAGGAGCTGGTGCGCGCCCAGGCGCAGGACGTCGAGCAGCGCCCCGTCCAGGCCCGACAGCGGCCGGTCCACGCACGTGGCCAGGATCGCGTCGTACCGGCCGCGCAGGCGCAGCGTGCCGTAGGTCAGCTCGGTGGCGAACCCGGCGTCCCGGCCGCGGATGCGCCGCTCGCGCAGCAGCGGGGGCAGCACCAGGTTGGCGTACGCGTCGGACTCGTCGACCTCGCGCAGCACGTCGAACGCGGCCGTCCGGGCCTGGTCCGTCCGCTTGCGGCGCTCGGACGGCGCCTGCGACGTCGTCGACCGGGCGCCCCTGGAACGGGCCGCCGAGCGCTGCCGTCCCGCGGAGCTACGGCGCTCGTCGCCGTACCCGCGGCCGCCGCGGCCTTCGTGACCCCCACGGCCCTGACCCCCACGACCGTCCGGGTCGCCGGCGTAGCCGCTCATGCGGAGGCCCCCGTCGTCGTGGACGTCGTGGCAGCAGCCGCCCCGCCCAGCACGAGCCCCGCCTCGACCAGCGCGCGGCCGCCGCCGCGGGCCCAGTCGGGCGCGGGCATCGCCTTCTTGCCGACGGGCCGCACCTCTCCGAGCGCGACGGCGTGCGTGGCCGTGCCGACCAGCACCTCGTGCTTGAGGGCGCGCACCTCACCGGCGGTCAGGTCGGTCACCTCGGGACGTGGCGAGACGGGCCCGAGGCCCAGCCGGGAGCCGTCCGGCAGCAGCGTCCACGCGCCCGGAGCGGGCGTGCAGCCACGCACCAGCCGGTCGACCGCGAGCGCCGGGTCGGTCCAGAGCACGCGGGCGTCGTCGGTGGTGAGCTTGGGGGCCACGGAGACGCCGTCGGCGGGCTGGGGCTGGGGCTGGAGGGTGCCGTCCTCGAGGGCGTCGAGGGTGGACACGAGGAGCTGGGCGCCCGAGCCGGCGAGGCGGGCCAGCAGGTCGCCGGACGTGTCGGTGGGCCGGATGGTCTCGGTGGTGGTGCCGAGCACGGGGCCGGTGTCCATGCCCTCGTCGAGCAGGAACGTGGTGGCGCCGGTGACCTCGTCGCCGGCGATGACGGCGCGCTGTACGGGAGCGGCGCCGCGCCAGGCGGGGAGCACGGAGAAGTGCAGGTTGACCCAGCCGAGGCGGGGTACGGCCAGGACGGCGGGCCGCAGGATGTGGCCGTAGGCGACCACGGGGGCGGCGTCGATCTCCAGCTCCTGGAGCATGGCCACGAACTCGTCGCCGCGCGGGACGTCGGTGATGACGCGCAGGCCGGCCTCCTCGGCCCTCGCCCGCACGGGGCTGGGCGTGAGCTTGCGGCCGCGGCCCGACGGCGCGTCGGCGCGGGTCAGGACGGCGACCACCTCGTGGCGCGAGCCGAGCAGGGCCTCCAGGGAGGCGACGGCGGGTTCAGGGGTTCCGGCGAAGAGAAGACGCACCAGGTCAGTCTAGGTGTGCCGCCTCGCTCACCGCGGCTCGGCGCCGGGCGACGAGCACCACACCCCCGGCTGTGGTCAGGGCCGCGAGCGCCACGACGGCGGCCGTCCCTGCCGTCAGGGCGTCCGGTCCCGTCAGGGGCTGCCCGCGCAGCGCCTGCCAGGCCAGCAGCAGGACGACGGCGAGGCCGGCGACGCCGGCGACCTGTACCAGGCGGGTGCGGTCGCGGACGGTGAGCCAGGTGGCGGGCAGGGCGGCGAGCAACCAGGCGACCAGGGGCAGGGCCTGCATGGCGTGGATGCCGACGAAGTGGGCGACGCGCAGGTCGCCGCCCACGGTGGACCAGCCGAGCACGGGCAGGCCGGGCCCGCCGTCGACCGGGCCGACGGTGTGCGCGCCGACCAGCACGCGGTCCCCGCCCGCTCGGACGGCGTCGAGCTGGGCGGGGGTGGGGTCGGTCATGAGGAAGGCGACGGCCATCCCGGTCACGGCGACCACCAGGCCGGCGCGCAGGCCCCAGGCGAGGACGGGGTCCTCGAGCCGCTGGGCGAGCAGCACGACGGCCAGCACCACGTTGGTGGCCCACAGCGTGGCGACGGCGCCCGCCATGGCGAAGTAGATGGTCTGGTCCAGCGGGGTGCTCATGTTGAAGTGGCTGCGCAGTCCGCGCGCCGCCTGCACCATGATCAGCACCTGCTCGATCAGCAGCGCGGCGGCGACGATCCAGGAGATGGCGGCGACGAGGCGTCGTCGGCCGCGGACGAAGGTGAGGAACCAGACCAGCGTGAGGCTGTAGACCGAGATCGAGACGGCGAACTTCGCGGGCTTGAGCCAGGTGGGCTCGCCGAGCACCTGGCGCGGGTCGGTCACCAGCCCGACCAGGCACACCAGGAGCACCGCGACGGTCATCAGCCCGGTCAGAGCCAGCGGCGGGTTGGTGCGGACGGTCCGCACGAGCAGCGAGGTCATCTCCGGAGCGTGACACCGTCCGGGGCGGGGCCGGGAGATGATTCGCCGGTCGCCGAAGCCCTGCTGCGGTGCCGACCGAGGAGCTCTGCCGTGCCGGACAGGACCGGCCGGCTACCGCGCGACCGGCAGCCCCAGGGCGCGCAGGTCCTGGCGCAGGGTCTCGGTGTCGGTGAACACGACACCGTGGAACCCGACGCCGCGGGCGGCGTCGACGTTCACCGTCTTGTCGTCCACGAAGACGGCGCGGGACGGGTCGACGCCGAACCGCTCGACCACGAGCTCGAAGATGCGCCGGTCGGGCTTGGCCATGCCCTCGCGGCCCGAGACGATGACGTCCTCCATGAGCCCGATCGCCGGCGCAGCGGGCTCGGCGCTGTGGAAGGTCTCGGCCTGCCAGTTCGTCAGCCCGTACAGGCGCAGGCCGAGGCCCTTGAGCTCGGCCACGAGCTCGGCCGAGCCCTCGATCGGCCCCGTCAGCGACAGCTCGTAGTGCTCCACGTACCGGCGCAGGTCCTCGACGTGGTCGGGGTGGGTGCGCCCCACGCGTTCCAGCAGCACCGCGTACGGTGTGCCGGCGTCGGCTGCGTGGTTGATCGAGCCGAAGTCCACCGCCTCGAAGAACGCCTCGATCTCGGCCCGGGGCCGGCCCGTGTAGGGCCCGAAGGGGTCCCAGCCGATCAGAACGTTGCCGAAGTCGTACACGACCGTGTCGATCACGGGGGCATCGGTCACGGGGACGTGGGCGTCGGTGAGGGGCGCGGGGTCGGCTGCGGTCACAGCATCTCCTTCGGGTCGAGCTGAACACGGACGGTCCCGCCCTCGCGGCGGGCGGAGCGGACGGCGAGGCTGGCCTTGAGCCTACGGGCGAGCTCGTCACCCTGGGCGAGCGGTACCCGCAGCACGGTGCGTACGGGCAGGTCGAGCGCCTGGAACCCGGCTGCGCTCCCACCCGCGCTCCCACCAGCGCCCCTGCCCTGCTCCCGGCGGCCCGACGGCGCCGCGCCGCCCCGGCCGCCCGGTCCTCGCCCACCAGCACCCCGACCCGGCGTGTCGGGATCGAGCTCGACCGGTCCGAGCACGCCCGACCCCGTGCCCAGGTCCTCACGCAGGCCCACACGTCCGACGACGGCGTCCACCGCCGGCCGGTCCCCCGTCACGGCGGCGACCCGGACCGCGGGCGGCAGGTGCAGCCCGGCGCGCTCGTCGAGCTCCCGCTCCGCGAAGCCCGCCGGGTCGAAGCGCACCAGCGCCTGGGTGGGCCCGGGAGCGCCGTCACCCACGAGCAGCACCTGACCCTGGGGCCCGGGCCGGACCAGCGACGCCGCTGCGAGCCAGCGGTGCAGCGCCTCCGTGCCGGCCGCGAGCCCGGTGCCGCCGGTCATCACGGCGGCGTCGAGCAGCAGGGCGATGGCGTAGCCGTGCGCAGCGACGGGCTCCGCCCCGGGGGTCGCGACGATGAGGGCGGGCGTGTCCGGGACGGCGTCGATCACCCCGCCCGGGGCGGACGCCGCCGACAACCGCACCGGTACCCCCGTGAACGCCCGGCCGAGCTCCTCCGCGGTACGCGCCGAGCCGACGCGCACCGAGCGCAGGCCGGTCCACCCGCACTCGTCGCAGCGCCAGCCGCCGGCCAGCCGGCCGCACCAGGTGCACTGCGGGGCGCCGTCGGCGTGCGGGAGCCCCAGGGGGCCGTGGCAGTGCGCGCAGCGGGCCGCGACGCGGCAGCGCGAGCACGCGACGACCGGCAGGTAGCCCGAGCGCGGCACCTGCACCAGCACCGGGCCGCGTTCCAGGGCCTCACGAGCCGCCCGCCACGCCACGGACGGGAGCCGGGCAGTGGCGGCGGCGCCGTCGCGCGCCAGCTCCACGGACGTCAGCGCCCGCACCCGGGGCGCGCGGGCCCGCACCACGTCGCGGGGCGCGGCCAGCTCGCGCGCCCAGCCGGACGCGAGCAGCGCCTGCGCCTGCACGGTGCGCCCCGGCGAGCCCAGCAGGAACGCCGCGTCCTCCCGCTCGGCCCGCAGCGCCAGGACGTCGCGCGCGTGCGGGTACGGTGCGTGCGGCTCGGCCAGCGTCTCCTCGCCGTCACCCCACAGCACCACCAGCCCGAGGTCGGCCACCGGCGCGAACATCGCGGCCCGCGTCCCGACCACCACCCGGGCCGCACCGCGCAGCGCCCGCAGGAACGCCCGGTACCGTGGCGCTGGACCGTCGTCCGCGAGCAGCCGCACGACGTCGTCGGACCCGGTCTCGGCACTCCCTGCGCCTTCCAGGGCTGTGCTTCCCGGCGCAGCGTCCCCCGGCGCAGCGTCCTCCAGCGCAGCGACGACCCGCTCCGCGTCCCGCGCGTCCGGTACGACGACCAGCGCCCCGCGCCCGCCCGCCGTGCACGCCCGCACGGCCTGCGCGACGGCGGCCGCCCAGTGCGGGGTGACCGCGGACGCTTCCGTGGCCTCCCCCGCGCGCTCGGTCCCCACGCCCGGCAGCGCCGACCACACGGCCCGCGGAGCCTCGCCGGCCGCGATCCGCCGCAGGTACGCCTCTCCCCCGCGATACGGGGCCCACGCGGAGGAGTCCGGCACGACCGCGGGGCTGTCCGCTGCCGCGGCCGGCCCCGTCTCGGCGGGCGCAGCATCCGCGGTCTCGGCAGACCTCGCGCCCGGCCCGGCCGCCCCGCCCTTCCCTGCCGTTTCCTGCTCGGGCCCCTTCTCGAGCACCTTCCCGGGCTCCTTCTCGGGCTCCTTCTCGACCCGCGCGTGCCGCGGCGGCAGCGCCAGCCGCAGCACGTCGGCGAGCGTCCCGGCGTACCGGTCCGCCACGGCGCGGCACAGCGCGAGCACCTGCGGCGTCAGCACCTGCTCGCCGGACACCACCTTCCGCAGCGGCACGAGCCGGCCGTCGTGGTCCGAGGTCTCCTGACGCGCGACGACGTAGCCCGCGACGTCCTGCCGCCCGAACCGCGCCTTGATGCGGACGCCGGGCTGGGCGTCGGCGTCCATGGTGACCGGGACCAGGTAGTCGTACGGGTGGTCCAGGTGCCCGGGCTGCAGGTCGAGCACGACGCGGGCGACGGGCAGGTGCTCGGCGATAGGGATGCCGTTGGTCTCGGCGTTGTCGAGCGGGCCCCGCGCGCGCTTTCCGCCCCGACCGTGTCCCCGGTCCCCAGCAGGAGCGCCGCCCACCTCGTCCAGCCCGAGCAGCGCCCCGTCCTCCGCGACGCCAACTTCGGTGACGCCATCTTCCGTGACGCCGCCCTCCCTGACGCCGTCCTGCACGACGCCGTCCTGCACGACTTGGTCCACGTCCCCGTTCACGCCCCTATCCCACCACGCGCCACCCACAGCCGCGGCGCGCGCCGACCCGGTCCGCCCACCCCTCGCCATCGGCACCAAGCGCGGAGGTCGGCACTCTGCATTGAGATCGGTCCAGGGATGGACCGATCTCAATGCCGAGTGCCGACCTCAGAGAAACAGCCAGCCAGGGGTCAGCCCTCAGAACAGGCTGCGCAGGTCCTCGACGCGGTCGGTGCGCTCCCACGTGAAGTCGGGCAGGTCGCGCCCGAAGTGCCCGTACGTGGACGTCGCCCGGTAGATCGGGCGCAGCAGGTCCAGGTCGCGCACGATCGCGGCCGGGCGCAGGTCGAAGACCTCGTGGATGGCCGAGGTGATCTTCGAGACGGGCACGGTCTCGGTGCCGAACGTCTCGACGTAGAGGCCCACGGGGTGCGCCTTGCCGATGGCATAGGCGACCTGGACCTCGCAGCGCCGCGCGAGCCCGGCGGCCACGACGTTCTTGGCCACCCAGCGCATCGCGTACGCGCCCGAGCGGTCCACCTTCGAGGGGTCCTTGCCGGAGAACGCGCCGCCGCCGTGGCGCGCCATGCCGCCGTAGGTGTCGACGATGATCTTGCGGCCGGTCAGGCCGGCGTCGCCCTGCGGCCCGCCGATGACGAACTTGCCGGTCGGGTTCACGAACTGCCGCGCGCCGCTCCAGTCGAGGCCTGCGGCCTCCAGCACCGGAGCGATCACGGTCTCGGCCACCTCGGCGTGCAGCTTCTCCTGCAGGACGTCGGCGTCGTGCTGGGTGGAGAGCACCACGGTGTCCACGGCGACGGGCCGGTCGCCGTCGTACCCGATGGTCACCTGGGTCTTGCCGTCGGGGCGCAGCCCCAGCAGCTCGCCGGACTTGCGCACGGCGGCCAGGCGCTCCGACAGGCGGTGCGCGAGCCAGCCGGCCACGGGCATGAAGGCGGGTGTCTCGTCGGACGCGTAACCGAACATCAGGCCCTGGTCGCCGGCGCCCTGGGCGTCCAGCGGGTCGAGATCGCTCGTGTCGTCGCGCATCTCGAGCGCCTTGTCGACGCCCTGCGCGATGTCGGGCGACTGCTGCCCGATCGACACCGACACCCCGCACGAGTCGCCGTCGAACCCGATGGCGGACGACGTGTAGCCGATGCCGCGCACGACGTCGCGCACGATCTGCGGGATCTCGACGTACGCCTCGGTGGTGACCTCGCCCGCGACGTGCACGAGCCCGGTCGTGACCATGGTCTCCACAGCGACGCGCGACGTCGGGTCCTGCTCCAGCAGGGCATCGAGGATGGCGTCGCTGATCTGATCACAGACCTTGTCCGGATGACCCTCGGTCACGGACTCGGACGTGAAAAGGCGCAGCTCGCTCATGGGGCCCAGCCTAATGTCTCGCACAGCGAGAAGTCGATCCTGGCAGGTGAGACGGGGGTCACGGCAGCAGCTTGGCGACGGCGTCCCACAGGGCGTCCGCCACCTCGCGCTTGGTTCCGGAGGCCAGTCCGACCACGTCGCCGGCCCCGTCCAGGATGGTGACCTCGTTGCTCTCGGTGCCGAACCCACGCCCGGATCCGACGGCGTTCACCGCGATCAGGTCGGCGCCCTTGCGCCGCGCCTTGGCCCGGCCGTGGTCCAGCACGCTGCCGCTGGCGTCGCCCGTCTCGGCAGCGAACCCCACCACCACCTGGTCGGCCCGCAACCGCTCGTGCGCGAGCTCCGCCAGGATGTCGGGGTTCTCGACGAGCTCGATCGGCGCGGGGCCCTGCCCCGGCACCTTCTTGATCTTGGCGTCGGGCGTGGCCGCGGGCCGGAAGTCCGCCACGGCGGCAGCCATCACGACGACGTCGGCCTCCGCGCCCGCCGCCCGCACGGCCTCACGCAGCTCGGCCGTGGACTCGACCTGCACCACGGAGCACGGGCGCGGCCCGCTGAGCACCTGGTCGGTCACGTCCGCCGCGAGGTTGGCCGCGACCAGGGTCACGACGGCGCCCCGCGCGGCGGCGGCCTGCGCCAGGGCCACACCCTGACGCCCGCTGGACCGGTTGCCGATGAACCGCACGGGGTCGATCGCCTCGCGGGTACCCCCCGCGGAGACGACGACGCGGCGGCCCGCGAGGTCGAGGTGCTCCCCGTCCGCCGAGGAGGCGGACGCGGGGGTCTCGACAGGCCGGGTCTCGACAGGCCCGACCAGCGCGGGGTCGATCAGCGAGAGCGCCTCGCGAGCGATCTCCTCCGGGTCGGGCAGGCGGCCGGGGCCGGTGTCCTTGCCCGTGAGCCGGCCCGACGCGGGCTCGATCACGTGCACGCCCCGCTCGCGCAGGGTGGCCACGTTGGCCCGCGTCGCGGGGTGGTCCCACATCTCGGTGTGCATCGCCGGGGCGAGCACCACCGGGCAGCGCGCGGCCAGCAGCGTGGTGGTCAGCAGGTCGTCCGCCAGGCCGGCGGCCGCCCGCGCCATCAGGTCGGCCGTGGCCGGGGCCACGATCACCAGGTCGGCGTGCTGCCCCAGCGACACGTGCTGCACGCCGGGGACGTCGTCGAACACCTCGGTGCTGACGGGCTCGCCCGACAGCGCCTCGAAGGTCGGCGCGCCCACGAACTCCAGCGCCGCGCGGGTGGGGATCACGCGCACGGCGTGCCCCTGCTCGCGCAACAGCCGCAGCAGGAGCACCGCCTTGTACGCGGCGATGCCACCGGAGACGCCCAGGAGGATCCTCATCGGTGGTCACCCTTCGACGGGGACGGTGCCCCGCAGACAGCCGGCCCGCGCGTCACGTCCGGATCAGGCCGGGAACTCGGGCAGCGACTGCTCGGCCTTGGCGGCGGCAGCGGCGTCGGCCTGCGCCTGCACCTCGGCGGGGTCGACCTCCTCGATGGTGAGGAGGCCCTGGGTGATCTCGCGCATCGCGATGGAGAGGGGCTTCTCCTGGTTGCGGGTCTCGACGAGCGGGCCCACGTTCTCCAGCAGGCCCTCGTTGAGCTGCGAGTAGTACGCGTTGATCTGACGGGCACGCATGGACGCGTACAGCACGAGGCCGTACTTCGAGTCGATGCGCTCGAGCAGCTCGTCGATCGGCGGGTCGGTGATGCCCTCGGGGGCGGCGACGGTTCCGGCCATGATGAAGCTCCAGAAGTCTTGGGTGAAGGGGGAAAGTCCGAGGAATGAGTCTACCTGCTCTGTCACCCGGAGGTGGCAGGCGACACGCCCCTCTAGCCGACCGGTGTGGTGGAACCCACACCCATGAAGGCGACGAGCGCGTCCGTGGCACGGTGCACGTCGTCGTTCACGATGGAGACGTCGAACTCCTCCTCGGCCGCGAGCTCGACGCGCGCCGTGGCGAGGCGTCGCTCGCGCTCCTCCGAGTCCTCGGTGCCCCGCCCGACGAGCCGGCGGACGAGCTCGTCGAAGCTCGGCGGGGCGAGGAAGACGAACCGGGCCTCCAGGCCCGAGGCCGTCACAGCGTCGCGCACCTGGCGCGCGCCCTGGAGGTCGATCTCCAGGAGCACGGGGACCCCGGCGGCGAGCTTCTGCTCCACCGGTCGCCGTGGCGTCCCGTACCGGTTACGACCGTGCACCACGGCCCATTCGAGCATCTCGCCGGCGGCGACCATACGGTCGAACTCCTCCGACGACACGAACAGGTAGTGCACTCCGTCCACCTCGCCCGGGCGCGGCGACCTGGTGGTCGCCGACACGGAGAGCCAGACCTGCGGATAGCGGTCCCGCACGTCGGCGGAGACCGTGCCCTTGCCCACCGCGGTGGGGCCTGCGAGCACGGTCAGCCGTGCGGGTTGTGTCGTACTGATCTCAGCCAAACCTCTCGATGAGCGCCGCCGACTGGTGCGGTCCGAGGCCTCGGACGCGGCGGGTCTCGGCGATCCCGATCTCTTCCATGATCGCCCTGGCCTTAACCTTACCGACACCTGGCAGCGACTCGAGCAACGAGACGACCTTGAGCTTGCCGACGACGTCGTCCTTCTGGCCCTGCTCGATGACCTCCCTCAGGGAACCTTGCGAGTACTTGAGCTTGTTCTTGATCTCTGCCCGCGCGCGTCGCGCCTCGGCTGCCTTCTCGAGTGCTGCCGCACGCTGCTCGGGTGTGAGGGGTGGTAGTGCCACGCAAGTCACCTACTCGTCTCTCGACCGGCCTTCTGACTCGGGACGTCGGTCCTCGCTCGGGCCCGATGCCCAAGTCCGTGACCTGGCCCGCAACCGGTCTGGTGTGAACTGCTGCATCGAAAGTAGCCATCGCCTCAGTGGTCGGCAATCGCAGAACGCCACTTCGTGAAAACTCATGCACCCGCGCAAATAGGCATTTAGTACATTTCACAACAAAGCGCCCACGATCCGTAGGGATCGTGGGCGCTTTGTCCAACCCGTGTCCAACGCGTCGGTCAACCGAAAAAATCAGCCACGCAGCGCGTCGGTCGCCTCCCGTGCGGCGTCACGCGCCGCGCTCACCAGCGCCTCGGGCGTCGGTCCGGCCCCGAGCACCGCCCGGGACGACGACGCGAGGACGTTCCGCCGAGCCTCGCCGAAGGTCGTGGCGAGCTCTCGCTCCCCCGCCCCCTGCGCGCCGACGCCGGGGGCGAGCAGCGGGCCGTTGACGGCGACCAGGTCGGTCCCCGTCGCGGCCACCGCGTCGCCGATGGTCGCGCCCACCACGAGGCCGACGGAGCCCATGGGCTCCGCCCCCGCGTTGAGCACGGCGGCATGGGTCGCCATGAGGGCGGCGACCGAGGTGCCGCGCTCGGTACCGTCCTCGGATCGCACCGCGTGCTGGACCTCGAAACCCTCCTTGTTGGAGGTGAGGCACAGCACGAACAGCCCGCGCCCCGTGGCCGTGGCCAGCTCGACGGCGGGCGCCAGCGAGCCGAACCCGAGGTAGGGCGAGACCGTCAGCGCGTCACCCGCCAGAGGTGAGCCGTCCGCCAGGAACGCCTCGGCGTACGCCCCCATGGTCGAGCCGATGTCACCGCGCTTGGCGTCGACGATCGTCAGGGAACCGGCAGCCCGGGCCGCCGCGATCACCTCCTCCAGCACCGCCAGGCCGCGCGAGCCGTGCCGTTCGAAGAACGCGGCCTGCGGCTTGAAGGCCGCGACCCGGCCTCCGAGCGCGTCCACGACCCGCAGGGAGAACTCCCGCAGGCCCGAGACGTCGTCGGGCAGGCCCCAGGCGTGCAGGAGCGACGCGTGCGGGTCGATGCCCACGCACAGCGGCCCGTGCTCGTCCATGGCCGCGGCCAGGCGCGCACCGAACGGCGCTCCGCTCGGGGCCGCGGCAGCGCCCGGGGAGCCCGCGCTCACGCGGTCACCCCGGCCACGACGCCCACCTGAGCGGCCGTGCGCCGCGCCGTCGTGGCGGCCGTGTGCTCCTGCAGGCTCGCCACCTCGAACGGGCCCGCGAGCACCGCCTCGATGCCCTGCACCGCCGCGGCGAGCTGGTCGACCGTGGTCGCGATCGGCTTGTCGGCGGCTGTCGTCGCCGCGCGGATCTCGTAGCCGTCCGCACGGGCGCCCTGGCCCGACGGCGAGTTCACCACGAGGTCGATCTGCCCCTCGGTGATGAGCCCCACGACCGTCAGCTCACCGTCCGGGCCACGGCCCTCGGTGTGCTTGCGCACCTCGGTGGCCTCGATGCCGTTGCGGCGCAGCACGTTGGCGGTGCCGGCTGTGGCGAGCACCTTGAAGCCGAGCTCCACGAGACGCTTGACCGGGAAGACCACGTGCCGCTTGTCGCTGTCGGCCACCGACACGAAGACCGTGCCCGACGTCGGCAGGCCGCCGAACGCCGCCGCCTGCGACTTGGCGAACGCGTGCGGGAAGTCCTTGTCGAAGCCCATGACCTCGCCCGTGGAGCGCATCTCCGGGCCGAGCACCGAGTCGACGACCAGACCCTCGCGGGTACGGAACCGCTTGAACGGCAGCACGGCCTCCTTGACGGCCAGCGGCGCGCCCAGGTCGAGCGTGGCGCCGTCGTGCTCCGGGAGCACCCCGGCCGCACGCAGGTCGGCGATGGACTCGCCCACCATCACGCGGGCCGCGGCCTTGGCCAGCGGCGTGCCCGTCGCCTTGGAGACGAACGGCACGGTGCGCGACGCGCGGGGGTTGGCCTCCAGGACGTACAGGACGTCGCTGACGAGCGCGTACTGGACGTTGAGCAGGCCGCGCACGCCCACACCCTTGGCGATGGCCTCGGTGGAGCGGCGGATGCGCGCGATCTCGGTCTCGCTCAGCGACACCGGGGGCAGCACGCACGCCGAGTCGCCGGAGTGGATGCCGGCCTCCTCGATGTGCTCCATGACGCCGCCCAGGAACAGCTCCTCGCCGTCGTACAGCGCGTCGACGTCGATCTCCATCGCGTCGTCGAGGAACCGGTCGATGAGCAGCGGGGCCGCCAGCGTGCCCGGGGCGCCGTCGCGCGCGGCGGCCGCCGCGCTCTCGGCCAGGGCCCGCTCGACGTAGCCGGTGAGCTGGTCCTCGCTGTAGACGATCTCCATGCCGCGGCCGCCGAGCACGTACGACGGGCGCACGAGCACCGGGTAGCCGATGGACTCGGCGACGTCGCGGGCCTGGGCCAGCGACCGGGCCGTGCCGAACGCAGGAGCCGGCAGGCCGGCGTCGAGCAGCACCTGGCCGAAGATGCCGCGGTCCTCGGCGGCATCGATGGCCTCGGGGCTGGTACCCAGGATCGGCAGGCCGGCCTCGGCCAGACGCCTGGCCAGGCTCAGCGGCGTCTGCCCGCCGAGCTGGACGATGATGCCCTTGACCGGGCCGGCCGCGAGCTCGGCCTGGTAGACCTCCAGGACGTCCTCGAAGGTCAGCGGCTCGAAGTACAGGCGGTCGGACGTGTCGTAGTCCGTCGAGACCGTCTCGGGGTTGCAGTTGACCATGACGGTCTCGTACTTCTCCGCCAGCGCCAGGGTGGCGTGCACGCAGGAGTAGTCGAACTCGATGCCCTGGCCGATGCGGTTGGGTCCCGACCCAAGGATGATCACGGCCTCCCGCTCGCGGGGCGCGACCTCGGACTCGGAGTCGTAGCTCGAGTAGTGGTACGGGGTCTTGGCCGCGAACTCGGCCGCGCAGGTGTCGACGGTCTTGTAGACCGGGCGGACGCCGAGGGCGTGCCGGATCTCGCGCACCGTGGCCTCGCCGGAGCCGCTCATGCCGCGCAGCGCCGCGACCTGGGCGTCGGACAGGCCGTGCCGCTTGGCGTGCCGCAGCACGTCCTCTGTCAGCGTGGGCGACGTCGCGACCTGCTGGGCGACCTCGTTGACGAGCTGGATCTGGTCGAGGAACCACGGGTCGATCTTGGTGGCCTCGAAGACCTCCTCGAGCGTGGTGCCGCCCGGCACGCCGACCGAACGCAGGGCCTGCTGGACCTGCACCAGGCGCTGCTCGGTGGGCCGCTCGATCTCCTTGAGCAGCGTGGCGAGCTCCTCGCCGGTCGGGGCGTCGCCGTCCCAGTGGAACGTGACGCCGCCCTTGTCGATGGAGCGCAGGGCCTTGCCCAGCGCCTCGGTGAAGTTGCGGCCCAGCGCCATGGCCTCGCCCACCGACTTCATGGTGGTGGTCAGGGTGTCGTCGGCGGCGGGGAACTTCTCGAACGCGAACCGCGGCACCTTGACCACGACGTAGTCGAGCGTGGGCTCGAAGCTCGCAGGGGTCACCTTGGTGATGTCGTTCGGGATCTCGTCCAGCGTGTAGCCGACGGCGAGCTTGGCGGCGATCTTCGCGATCGGGAAGCCGGTCGCCTTGGAGGCCAGCGCCGAGGAGCGCGACACGCGGGGGTTCATCTCGATGACGATGATGCGGCCGTCGGCCGGGTCGATCGCGAACTGGATGTTGCAGCCGCCGGTGTCGACGCCGACCTCGCGGATGACGGCGATGCCGATGTCGCGCAGCTTCTGGTACTCGCGGTCGGTGAGCGTCAGCGCGGGCGCCACGGTCACGGAGTCGCCGGTGTGCACGCCCACCGGGTCGACGTTCTCGATGGAGCAGACGACCACGACGTTGTCGTTCTTGTCGCGCATGAGCTCGAGCTCGTACTCCTTCCACCCCAGGATGGACTCCTCGAGGAGCACCTCCGTGGTGGGCGAGTAGTGCAGGCCCTGCCCGACGATGCGGTGCAGGTCCGCCTCGTCGTAGGCGAGACCGGAGCCCAGGCCGCCCATGGTGAACGACGGGCGCACGACCATCGGGTAGCCGAGCACCTCGGCGGCCTTCAGGGCCTCGTCGATCGTGTGCACGATCTCGGAGCGCGCCGACTCGCCGCCGCACTTGGTGACGACGTCCTTGAACTGCTGGCGGTCCTCGCCCTTCTGGATGGCGGGGATGTTGGCGCCGATCAGCTCGACGCCGTACTTCTCCAGCACGCCCGCCTCGTCCAGCGCGATGGCGGCGTTGAGCGCCGTCTGGCCGCCCAGCGTCGGCAGCAGCGCGTCCGGACGCTCCTTGGCGATGATCGTGGTCAGCACCTCGGTGGTGATCGGCTCCACGTAGGTCGCGTCCGCGAACTCGGGGTCCGTCATGATCGTGGCCGGGTTCGAGTTGACCAGGATGACCCGCAGGCCCTCCTCCTTCAGGACCCGGCAGGCCTGGGTCCCGGAGTAGTCGAACTCGCAGGCCTGGCCGATCACGATCGGGCCGGACCCGATCACCAGGACCGAGGAGATGTCGGTACGACGAGGCATCAGTGGTTCTCCTCGGAGTTGAGCTGTGCTGCGGCGGGCTGTGCTGCGGGCTGGGTGGTGAGGGCGGGCGGCCAGGCCGACGGGTTCGTCATCAGGCCGACGAAGCGGTCGAACAGGTAGGCGGCGTCGTGCGGGCCGGCGGCGGCCTCCGGGTGGTACTGCACCGAGAAGGCGGGCCGGTCGAGGCAGGTCAACCCCTCCACGACCTGGTCGTTCAGGCCCACGTGCGAGACGACGACGCGACCGTAGCGGCCGCCGTCGTGCGGGGCGTCGGAGATCGCGGGCGAGCCGTCCTCGGCGAACACCGGCGCGTCCACGGCGAAGCCGTGGTTGTGCGCGGTGACCTCGACCTTGGCGGTCGTGCGGTCCAGCACAGGCTGGTTGATGCCGCGGTGCCCGTAGCCCAGCTTGTAGGTGCCGTAGCCGAGCGCGCGGCCCAGGAGCTGGTTGCCGAAGCAGATGCCGAAGAACGGGATGCCGCGGTCCAGGACGGCGCGCAGCAGCTCGACCTCGTGGCCGGCGGCGCCGGGGTCGCCGGGGCCGTTGGAGAAGAAGACGCCGCGGGGGGCTTCGTCGGGCAGGTCCGCGAAGGCACCCAGGACGTCGTCGATCGTCGAGGACTGGGGCACGACGACGACGCGCACGCCGCGCTCGGCCAGCCGCGCCGGCGTCATGGCCTTGATGCCCAGGTCGACCGCGACCACGGTGGCGACCGGCGGCTGCCCGGCGTGCTCGCCGGACGGCTCCACCGTGTAGGCCTCCTGGGTGGAGACCTCGGGGGCCAGGTTGGCCCCCGCCATCTGCGGGGACGCCTGCACCTCGGCCACGAGCTCCTCGACGGGGCGCGGGTAGCCGCCGCGTACCAGGTCGTCGCCGGAGAAGATCCCGGCGCGCATCACGCCCTCCTCGCGCAGGCGGCGGGTCAGCGCGCGGGTGTCGACGTCGGAGATGCCGACGACGCCCTGCGCGGCCAGCTCCTCACCGAGGGAGCGCTGGGCGCGCCAGTTCGAGACGCGGCGCGCGGGGTCGCGGACCACGTAGCCCGAGACCCAGATACGGCCCGACTCGGGGTCCTCGTCGTTGACGCCCGTGTTGCCCACGTGCGGCGCCGTCATGACGACGATCTGCCGGTGGTAGGACGGGTCCGTCAGCGTCTCCTGGTAGCCGGTCATGCCGGTGGAGAAGACGATCTCGCCGAACGACGTGCCGGTGGCGCCGTAGGCACGGCCGCGGTAGGTGGTGCCGTCCTCGAGGACCAGCGCTGCTGTAGTCGTCTGTGCTGGCGTCTGTGCCGGCGTGCTTGCCGGCGTGTCTGCGGGCGTCATCGGGATGGTCACCGGGCCTCCTGCTGGTGCGGGTACTGCTGCTGCGGGTACTGCTGGTCAAGGTGCTCGATCTGCTCGCCGGGCTGCTCGCCGGGCTGCTGGCCCGAGCGCTGCTGGGCGGCCAGCAGGTGCCGGACGGCGTCCACCAGGCCGCCGCGGTCCTCGGCGCGGCGCGTGCGCAGGCCGGTGTCGACCAGGGCCGCGGGCACGCCACCGGACTCCGGGACGGCCCAGGTGAGGACGACGAGCCCGTCCGCGCCGACGTACTTGCCGGCCATGCCCGGGGCGAGGCCCGTGCTGCGGATCTCGGTCACCGGGAGCCAGAGGTCGGCGGTACCGTCGCGCTCGATCAGCACGCCCTGGTCGTGCACGGAGACGACGGCGTGCGCCCGGTCGCCCAGCCCGTGCGCGCCCACGCGGGCGAGCCAGTCGCCGTGCAGCGTCGTCGAGACGTAGACGGCCTCGACGGGGCCGAAGCGGACGGCGCCGACGCCGTCGGCCGTGGGCGCCACCGGCGGGACGGGGACCACGGTCGTGGTGCGCTGCGCGAGCCGACGTCGGCCGATGAGGGTCACGTACAGCACGAGGAAGATCGCCAGGGCGATCAGCAGGGCTACGGCGAGGATCTTCATCGGCCGGCTCCTTCGAGAGCTGTGTTCTGCGGGTTGCTGGTGGTACCGACGACCGCACCGTCCAGGACCGTCGCGCGTCCCCGCAGGAACGTCGCGACCACGCGGCCCGGCAGCTCCATCCCGCCGAACGGGGTGTTGTCGCTGGCCGTGACCTGGGTGCGGCCGTCGATCGCGCGGGTGGCGCCCGCGTCCACGAGGGTCAGGTTGGCCGGCTCGCCGACGGCGATCGGGCGGCCCTGCGTCGCGTCGATCCGCCCGATGCGGGCCGGGTTCTGCGAGAGCACGCGGGCGACGTCGGCCCAGGTCATGCGGCCGGTGTCGACCATGGTCTGCTGGACCACGGACAGCGCGGTCTCCAGGCCGGTCATGCCGAACGCCGCCGAGGACCACTCGCAGTCCTTGTCCTCGACCGGGTGCGGGGCGTGGTCGGTGGCGACGATGTCGATGGTGCCGTCGGCCAGGCCGGCCCGGACCGCCTCGACGTCCTTCGCGGTGCGCAGCGGCGGGTTCACCTTGAACACCGGGTCGTAGTCGCGGGCCAGCTCGTCGGTGAGCACCAGGTGGTGGGGCGTCACCTCGGCGGTGACGTCGATGCCGCGGCCCTTGGCCCAGCGGATGATCTCCACCGAGCCCGCCGTCGACAGGTGGCAGACGTGCAGGCGCGAGCCCACGTGCTCGGCCAGCAGCACGTCGCGGGCGATGATCGACTCCTCGGCCACGGCGGGCCAACCCGTCAGGCCGATCTGCGCGGACACGACGCCCTCGTTCATCTGCGCGCCCTCCGTCAGGCGCGGCTCCTGCGCGTGCTGGGCCACGACGCCGTCGAACGCCTTGACGTACTCCAGCGCGCGGCGCATGAGCACCGGGTCGTGCACGCACTTGCCGTCGTCCGAGAAGACGCGCACGCGGGCGGCGGAGTCGGCCATGGCGCCCAGCTCGGCAAGCTTCTCGCCGTCCAGGCCCACCGTGACCGCGCCGACGGGGTGCACGTCCACCCAGCCGGCCTCCTGGCCGAGCCGGTAGACCTGCTCGACGACGCCCGCGGTGTCCTGCGTCGGCGTCGTGTTGGCCATGGCGTGCACCGCGGTGAACCCGCCTGCCGCGGCGGCCCGGGTGCCGGAGAACACCGTCTCGGCGTCCTCCCGGCCCGGCTCGCGCAGGTGGGTGTGCAGGTCGACGAGGCCGGGCAGGAGCACGTGCCCCTCCGCGCGGACCTCGTGGGCACCCTCGGGCACCTCGACAGAGCCGGGCGCCCCGATCGTGGTGATCACTCCGTCCGCCAGGACGACGTCGACCGCGTCCGTGCCGTAGGGAAGCACCCCACGCAGCACGTAGGTCGTGGTTGAAGGGGCGCTCACAGAGTGTTCCTCTCGTCGGTGCTGGTCTTCTCGCTGCCCGTGTCGCCGGACAGCAGCAGGTACAGGGCGGCCATCCGGACGGCGACGCCGTTGGCCACCTGCTCCACGATCACGGAGCGCGGGTGGTCGGCGGCGGCCGCCGAGATCTCCAGGCCGCGGTTCATCGGCCCGGGGTGCATCACGATCGCGTGGTCCGGCAGGACCGCGAGCCGCCGGGCGTCGAACCCGAACTTGCGGCTGTACTCCATGGGGCTCGGGAAGAACGCCCCCGAACCGCCCGACATCCGCTCACGCTGCACCCGCAGCATCATGACCGCATCCGGCTGCCACTGCTCGAGTGTCTCGTCCAGGTGGTACGAGACGCGGCACGGCCAGGTCTCGACGCCCACCGGCACGAGCGTGGGCGGCGCGACCAGGGTCACCTCGGCGCCGAGGGTGTGCAGCAGGTACACGTTCGAGCGCGCCACGCGGGAGTGCAGCACGTCGCCGACGATCGCGATGCGCAGGCCGGCCAGGTCGGCGCCGACCGAGGTGTCTGTGCCGCGACCGTCTTCACCCACCCGGCCGACCAGGTGGCGGCGGATCGTGAACGCGTCCAGCAGCGCCTGCGTGGGGTGCTGGTGCATGCCGTCGCCCGCGTTGAGCACGGCCGCGTCGAGCCAGCCGGCGTGCGCGAGCTGGTGCGCCGCGCCCGAGGCCCAGTGGCGCACCACCACGGCGTCGGCGCCCATGGCGTGCAGGGTGAGAGCCGTGTCCTTGAGCGACTCGCCCTTGGACACGCTCGACCCCTTGGCCGAGAAGTTGATGACGTCCGCGGACAGGCGCTTGGCCGCCGTCTCGAACGAGATCCGGGTGCGCGTGGAGTCCTCGTAGAACAGGTTCACCACGGTGCGGCCGCGCAGCGTCGGCAGCTTCTTGTTCTCGCGCGACTGCGTGGCCGCCATCTGCGCGGAGGTGTCCAGGAGCAGGATCGCGTCGTCCTTGGACAAGCCCTGGGTGGTCAGGAGGTGCTTCACCGGGCGCTCCTCTCGTCGGCGTTGTCGGCGGCGGCGTGCTCGGCGGCGGCGTGCTCGGCGGCAGCGGGCGCACCGCTGATGACGACGGCGTCGGCTCCCCCGTCGACGTCGGCCAGCCGGACCCGCACGCGCTCGCTGCGCGAGGTGGGCAGGTTCTTGCCGACGTAGTCGGCGCGGATCGGCAGCTCGCGGTGGCCGCGGTCGACGAGCGCGGCGAGCTGGACCACGCGGGGGCGGCCGAGGTCGTTCAGGGCGTCGAGCGCGGCTCGGATGGTGCGGCCGGAGAAGAGGACGTCGTCCACGAGGACGACCACCTTGTCGTCGATCGTGCCGTCCAGGCTGCCCGGCAGGACCGTCTGCCCGACGGCTCGCGTGGGCTGACGGCGCAGGTCGTCACGGTACATGGTCACGTCGAGCGTGCCGTGCTCGCCGCTGAAGGCGGGCTCGATCTGCGCGAGGCGCTCGGCCAGCCGGCCGGCGAGCTGGACGCCGCGCGTCGGGATGCCGAGGAGGACCAGGTCGGCGGCGCCCTTGTTACGCTCCACGATCTCGTGGGCGATGCGGGTCAGCGCCCGGGCGATGTCGGCCTCGCCGAGCACGGTGCGCGCGGCGCCGGTGCCGGGAGCAGTGCTCGGGGTGTCGCTGGGGATCTCGCTGGTGCTGCCGGCGGTGGTGCTGGATTCGGGCATGCGGCTGCCAGGATGCATCTGGCGACCTCCTTCTCCGCCTCACTGGACGGGATTAAAGGGAGTCTGACAGCCACCACCTTAACCCGCTCCGCCGGGGCGAGATGCCGGGGTCACGACCCGTTGGAAGGGGCGTTGCTCACACCGGCGCGGGCACGGCAGCACTCGCCGGACCCGGAGCGCCATGAGCACCACGTCATCTTTCTGCCGCAGTGCGACATCTGGCACGTGGCGCACCGTTGGCGTCGCTGCCGCTGCTGCCGGCCGACCCCCGAGGTTCTGTTCAAGCCACTACATTGCAACGTTTCAAGCCGGTTTCTGTGGGCAGAAGCTCGTGGTCTGAACACAACCTCAGGAGCGAACGGCGGAGGCGCTAGTCGCGCAGCACCGCCGTCGCCAGGCCCGCCGCGATCGCGATCAGGGCCAGCACCATCCCCACCGTGCCCGGCCAGCCCGCCAGCGCGAAGCCGATCCCGCCGAGCCAGCCGAACAGGCTGGAGCCCGCGTAGTAGGCGAGGTTGTAGACGGCCGCCGCCTGGGTGCGCGCCTCGGGGGCCGCGACCGGCGTCCACCCGCTGGCCACGGCGTGCGCCCCGAAGAACCCGGCGGTCAGCACGACGAGCCCGGTCAGCACGAGCGGCAGCCAGGCCGACAGCGTGGCCACCACGCCGAGCGCCATCACCGCCGTCGAGACGATCAGCACGCGACGCCTCCCGTGCCGCACCACGAGCCGACCCGTCCGGGCCGACGACCAGGTTCCGGCCAGGTAGGCGAGGAACACGAGGCTGACCACGCCCGGCGACAGACCGAACGGAGCGGCGGCCAGACGGAAGCCGAGGTAGTTGTAGATCGCGACGAAGCCGCCCATGAGCAGCAGGCCCTGGGCGTCCAGCACGAGCAGGCGCGGGCTGAGCAGCGCGCGGAGCCGGCCGTGGCGACGAACGTGACCGGTCCCATGGTCAGCGGCCGCGCCCTCGGACGTCGCCGCCCGTGGCCCGCGGTCCCGGGGCGCGAGCCAGACGAAGACGCCCGTCGCGACCAGGCAGGCCACCGCGACGGCGCCCACGCCGGCCCGCCAGCCGAACACCTCCGCGACGCCACCCGAGACGATGCGTCCGAGCAGCCCGCCCATCGACGTGCCCGCGACGTACGTCCCGGCCGCCCTCGGCACGGCCGACGCCGCGCCCGAGGCGACCAGCATCTCGGTCAGGTAGGCCATCGCGACGGCGGGCACGCCCGCGACGAACAGTCCCTCGACGGCGCGACCGGCCACGAGGAGCTCGAACGACGGGGCGAACGGCACCGCGAGTCCCAGCGCGGTGGCACCGAACATCGCGACGGTCATCGCCCGGACGCGGCCGACACGGTCGGCGACCCAGGCCCACGGCAGCACGCCCACGGCCAGGCCCAGGGTCGCTGCGGAGACGAGCAGCGCCGAGTCGGAGGCGGACGTCGCGAGCTCGCGGGCGGCGTCAGGCAGGACGGACTGCGGCGCGTAGAGCTGCGCGAACGCAGCGGTCCCGGCGCCGAACAGCGCGACGAGCAGACGTCTCTCGTCGAACCGTGCCGCGCCGGGACCGGTGCTCACAGTGCGTGGGGGCTCACGGGCCGGCCTGCCTGCCGGCTCACGCCAGCGGTGCTCACGCCAGCAGTGCTCACGCCAGCAAGGTCGGCTTCAGGTCCTTGACCCGGCCGAGGAGGCCGTTCACGAAGGCCGGGGAGTCGTCCGTGGACAGGTCGCCTGCGAGGTCGACCGCCTCGTCGAGTGCAACGGCGTCGGGCACGTCGTCGTTGAAGAGGACCTCCCAGGAGCCGATCCGCAGCAGGGCGCGGTCGACGGCGGGCATGCGGTCCAGCGTCCAGCCCTGCGAGTAGGTCTCCAGCACCTCGTCGATACGGTCGCGGTGGGCGACCACGCCCTCCACGATCTCGACCGCGTACTGCGGCACGGCCGCCTCGGTGTGCGGCACGGCCACACGGTCGGCGAGGAGCGTCAGCGGGTCGATGCCTCGCTGCTCCGCCTCGAAGAGGATGTCGGCGGCGCGCTTGCGCGCCTTGGTGCGTGCGCCCATGGTCTCTCTCTGCTACGAAACTCGACTGCTGAGCTGTCAGCGGCTCAGCTCTCAGCGGCTGAGCTGTCAGCGGCTGAACTGCGGCGCGGCGGACCCTTCCGGGCCCGCCGCGAGTGGGTCACTCGGAGACGCGACCGAGGTAGTCGCCCGTGCGGGTGTCGACCTTGACCTTGACGCCCTGCTCGAGGAACAGCGGGACCTGGATCTCAGCGCCCGTCTCGAGGGTCGCCGGCTTGGTGCCACCCGTGGAGCGGTCACCCTGCAGGCCCGGCTCCGTGTAGGTGATCTCCAGGACCACGGACGCCGGCAGCTCGATGTACAGCGGGGTGCCGTCGTTCGAGGCGAGCATGACGTTCATGCCCTCGAGCATGTAGTCCTTGGCGTCGCCCACGGTCGCCGCCGACACGTTGATCTGGTCGTACGTGTCGTTGTCCATGAAGACGAAGTCCTCGCCGTCCATGTACAGGTACTGGAAGTCGCGGCGGTCCACGTTGGCCGTCTCGACCTTGATGCCCGCGTTGAACGTCTTGTCGACGACCTTGCCGGACAGCACGTTCTTCATCTTGGTGCGGACGAACGCTCCACCCTTGCCCGGCTTGACATGCTGGAACTCGATGACCGACCAGAGGTTGCCGTCGATGCGGAGCACAGTGCCGTTCTTGATGTCGTTGGAGGTAGCCACGTTCGTCTTCCTGTGTTGGGTAAGGGTGTGCCCCGGGCACGCCGACGCTGCGCCGGCGGCTGGGGTGGTCGTGCAGTGGTCTTGCGGTGGTCGTGCACGGGGTCAAGCAGCAGCGACCAAGTCTAACGGACCGGTCAGAGGACGAGCGCATTGAGGACGACGAGCCCGAGCAGTCCGGTCGCGACCGACCAGATCAGCGAGGCGAGCGTACCCACTACGAACCGCTCCGACGCGACGGGCTGGTCGCGCAGCTCCGCGTACCGCCCCAGGCCCTTGATCGCGACGACGATCGCGATGCCGTACGGGTAGCCGGCCAGCAGGGAGCCCGTGATCGCGAGGCGTTCCAGGACGCCGAGCCACGCCCCGCCGCGCAGGATCGCGACGGCGTCCGGGTGCATCGTGCCCGTGGGGGACTCCTCGCCGTCGGGCACCTGTCCGGCGTTGCTCGCGCCGGACACGCTCGAACCGGACTTGCCGGTGCCAGACTTGCCGGGGCTGGGGAGCATCGCGCCGGACGCGTTCGTGGCGGCGCCGCTGTCGGAGCCGGAGCTCTTCTCGGCTGCCCTCTCGGCGCCTGCGGCGCCCTGAGTGCCCGCGGCAGGTGAGCCGTCGCCGGCGCTTCCGGCCTCCTCACCTGCAGTGCCCTCACCCGCAGCGCCCTCGCCCTCCCCTGCCTCCAGGGCCTGCGGGTACACCGGCGGCTTGTAGCGCGCCCATGGGAGGTCTCCCCGCCCGGCACGGCGCAGCACCCACGGCACCACCCAGGAGCCCACGATCACGCTGAGCGTCAGCGTGATCAACCAGGTCGCGACGGCGGCGACCCACTGCCAGCCGTCGATGTTGTCCAGCGTCTCCCAGGTCACGGCGTGACGTTCCCCTCAGCTCTGCGCGTCAGCTCTTGCCGCGCTTCTTCGTGGTGCTCCGGACAGCAGGCTCGGGAGCCTCGGCCGGACCCGTAGCCTCAGCGGGCTCAGCGGGCTCCGGGCCCACCGAGTCGCTCAGCTCGGCGAGGAGCCGCACGACCACCGGTCGGACAGCTTCCTCCTCCTGCCAGAGGGCCGCGCGGACCCGCTGGCTCACCGCCTGCTCGCTGACGTGCAAGGACTGGGCGACGATCCTTTGTCGGCCCGGTTTGTCCGCCAGCGAGGCGAGCGTATCGGCGACCTCCCACCCTTGGGGAGTACGGCGCGCGCGAATCGCCGCGAGAAGGCGGAGCAGGGCCTCGACCTCGGCGGCCAGGTCCGGCGGGTGCGGCTCGGCGGTCCCGGGCCTCGACGTCTGGCCATCCAGCGGCCGGGCGCCCGCGGTCACGAGGTCCGCCGCCCCGGGGGGCGGCCCCTCCACGGCGACCGAGGTGCCGCGGCCACGGGTCTTGGCGCGCTCGACGGCGTCGCGGGCACGGTAGAAGGCGAAGCCCCGCGCCTCGCGCGACACCGCGGGCAGCGGACCCTCGACCTGGCCGACGCCGATGCCGACGCTCCAGCCCTGGTCTCGCAGCAGGTGCAGGGTGAGGTCGACGGCGAGCTGAGCGCCCGCGCGACCGGGCGCCAGGATGCCCTGCACCTCGTCGCCGACCGTGCGCTCGAACCGCACGACGACACCGTCGCGGCCTCGCGTCAGGTCCGCGAGCTCCGCGAGGATCTCGGGGACACGGTCGTCCGCGTAGGTCGAGCCCCGCTGGTCGATGGTCAGGACGATCATGACTTAAGCCTAAAGACTTGAGGTAAGCAATTCAAGGCTATCGCCTTGATCAGTGCGCCTTAAGCCTGAGCGCTTGAATATCACAAATCAACGCGAAGCCGCTACTCCCCCAGCTTCGACGCGATCGCCGACAGCGCCAGCCGGTACGAGTCGAACCCGAAGCCCGCGACCGTGCCCGTCGCGATCCCGGCGACCACCGAGTAGTGCCGGAACGACTCGCGCGTCGCCGGGTTCGAGAGGTGCACCTCGACCAGCAGCAGCCCCGCCGTGGTGACCTGCGCAGCGGCGTCACGCAGCGCGTACGAGTAGTGCGTGAACGCCGCCGGGTTCAGCACGACGTGCGCCTCCGCGTCGACCGCCTCGTGCAGCCAGCCGACGATCTCGGACTCGTTGTCGGTCTGCCGCACCTCGACCGCCAGGCCGAGCTCCGTGCCCCACTCCCCGGCCGCGACCTTCAGGTCCGCCATCGAGGCGTGTCCGTAGATCTCGGGCTCACGAACACCGAGACGACCGAGGTTGGGACCGTTGAGCACCAGAACGCTGGGCAGTGCAGAAGCCATGGCCGCGAGCCTAGTGGTCAGCGGGTCGGGGTGCCGTCGGATCTCACACCTTGCCGCTGCCGTGCACGATCCGGTGCCCGCCCGTCGCCTCGGCGATCCAGTCGCAGACCTCGGGCCGCAGCTCGTCCCAGCTCCAGAACGTGAACCCGAGGCAGGCCAGCGCCGCGTCGTCGGCCGACCACTCCGTGACCGAGGAGACCGCCCCGCACGCCCGACACTCCAGGTCGGCCGCGTCGCCGTCGCGCCAGGTGGCCGCCGCATCGTAGAACCAGCTCAGCCCTTCCTCGTCCGAGCAGGTGGGGCCGAACTCCTCGGGCGGCCCGAAGAACGACCGGCGCACCGCGCACCGGGGACAGGTCACAGCGTCGACGCCGCCCTGCCCGCCGTCGTACACCTCGCGCCCCGTGCCCACCGCCATGCCCCACGGCGCCTCTCCCGACACGGACGTGGCCACGGTGTCCGCCCAGGCCGGACCCGGCAGGTGACCGACGCCGCCGAGCGCAGCCGCCCCGGAGACCTCCCGCAGCAGCACCCCGCGCGCGACGAGCGCGTCGACCACCCGCCGCCCCAGCTCGGGGGCCTCGGCCTCGGTCGCGTCCAGGTCAGCGATCCACTCGAAGTACGTACCCACGTCTCCCTCTCGGCTGCGGCGCGCCGGCATCCTGCGTGCCAGTCTTCCTGCGCGCCAGTCTTCCTGCGCACCGGTTCATGCGCAGGGTCCGGACAGGTCGTCCGGCGCGCCGCACGCTACCCGGGACCACTGACACAGGGCCCGGAAAGACGCGCCCGAGCCTCAGGCGCCGTCCGACTCCAGCCCCTCGACCAGCAGCGTGCGCGGGCCGGGCCCCGCCTCGGCGAGCTCGTCGTGCGGGTTGGTGAGCGTGCACCGGCGCAGCGAGAGGCAGCCGCAACCGATGCAGTCGGTGAGGTGGTCACGCAGCCGGGACAGCTGCTCGATCCGCGCGTCGAGGTCGTCGTGCCAGGCCTGCGAGATGCGGCGCCAGTCCTTGGCGGTCGGCGTCCGGTCACCGGGCAGGGTGGCGAGTGCGGCACCGATGTCGGCCAGCGGGATCCCGACCCGCTGGGACACCCGGATGAACGCGACCCGCCGCAGCGTCTCACGCCGGTAGCGCCGCTGGTTGCCGGAGGTGCGCCGACTCGCGATCAGGCCTTTGCGCTCGTAGAAGTGCAGCGCGGACACCGCCACGCCGCTCCGGGCGGCGAGGTCACCGACCGTCAGCTCGTCTCGGTCCCACGGGACGGCGGGGTTGGGCGCTTCCATGTCCGGCCTCCACGGCTCGCTACTAGCTTGGTGCCCAGGACTTGGTGCCCAGGACTTGTTTCTCGGTCCGCCGGCCGACGCCAGGGCGGCGGGTTGACCTCAACTTTGGTTCAGGTTAAAGGATGAGCGCATGGACGCGATCAGACACCACACCTTCGGGCCGCCGGAAGTCCTTCAGCTCGAGCAGATCCCGGACCCCGTCCCCGGCCCCGGCGAGGTGCTCGTCGACGCGGTCGCGCACGGGGTGCACCTTCTGGACACCAGCCTCCGGCGCGGCGAGGCAGGCCCACCGCTCCCGCTGCCCAGCCTCCCGACAGTTCCGGGCCGCGAGCTCGCGGGCACCGTCGCCGCCGTCGGCCCCGGGGTCGACGACGCATGGATCGGCCGGCCCGTGGCAGCCCACCTCGGCCCGGTGCCCGACGGCGGCGCGTACGCCAGGCGCGTCGTCGTCGGCGCGGAGAAGCTGCACGCCGTGCCCGACGGGGCCGACGGCGCCCCCCTCGACCCGGCCGACGCGATCACGATGATCGGCACCGGCCGGATGGCCGTCTACACCCTCGACATCGCGGCGGTGACGGCCGACGACGCCGTCGTCGTGACGGGCGCCGCGGGCGGGCTCGGCACGCTGTTCGTGCAGGAGGCGCTGCGCGCGGGCGCACGCGTCGTCGCGCTCGCCGGCGGGGCGGTGAAGCTGAAGGTGCTGCGCGACCTGCTGTCAGGCGAGGCGTTGGAGGGCGAGGCTCAGTCCGGAACGGACCAGCTGGCCCTGGTCGACTACTCCGTCCCCGGCTGGCTGGACCAGGCCCGGGCGGCGCTCGGCGCCCCCGGGGCGACCCTCGTGCTCGACGGCGTGGGCGGAGACCTCGGGACGGCGGCGACGGGTCTGCTGCGCGGGGCGGACGGCGCCGATGCGGACTCCGGCGTGACACCGGGCAGGCTCGTCGCGTACGGCTGGGCCTCGGGCACGGCCAACCGGTACACGTCCTGGGCGGAGGCCGACCGGATCGAGTCCCCGATCGAGGTGCGCTACGCCGTCGGGCCGGAGGCGCCGCCGATGGGCGACCAGCGGCCGTACCAGGAACGCGCACTGGCGATGGCGGCGTCGGGCCGGTGGCGGGTGGCGACGCACCGCGTGCCGTTCGCGGAGGCCGCACGCGCCCACCGCGAGCTCGAGGAGCGCCGCACCACCGGCAAGGTGGTGCTGGTGTGACCGCGGAGGTGTCGGCTGATCAGCCGGCCTCCCAGCCGGGAGAACCGCCGGTCGCGGAGCCGGACGCGTTGTCCGACGCACAGCCCGGCGCTCTCAGTGCCGGCGGACAGCGCCTGGTGCTGATCGGGATGGTCGCGCTCTGCTCTCTTGGCGCGTTCGAGGCCCTGGCCGTGGCGACGGCGATGCCCACCATCGCCGTCGACCTGGACGGGCTGCGGCACTACACGTTCGCCTTCGCGGTGGTCTTCGCCACCAGCGTGGTCGGCATGCTCACCGCGGGACGCTGGTGCGACCGCACCGGACCGACGCCGGCGATGTGGACCGGCGTGGCGCTGTTCGTCGTCGGGCTCGTCGTGGCCGGGACCGCGACCGGGATGGGCGCCCTGATCGCGGGGCGCGCGGTCCAGGGTGTCGGGAGCGGGCTGTTCGGCGTCGCGCTGTACGTGCTGGTGGCCCGCGTGTTCGCCCCCGAACGACGCCCCGCGGTGTTCTCGGCGTTCGCCGCCGCGTGGGTGGTCCCCGCGATCGTGGGGCCGGGACTGGCCGGGCTCGTCGTCGACCACCTGGGCTGGCGCTGGGTCTTCCTCGGCGCCGCGGCGCTCACGATCCCCGCGGCGATCCTGATGCGCCCGGGCCTGACAGCCGCACACGGTGGGGGCCCCACGGCCGACGGCGCGTCGGGGCGCGACCGTCCTGGGCGCAGGGCGCGCAGCGGTGAAGCTCCCGGTCCGGCGGTGCAGGAACCTGGGATCGACCGGACCGAGCGCCCCGTGGCGCACGCGCTGCACCTGGCTCTGGCCGTGCTGCGCGCGGGACGCGGCCTGCCCGCCGTCGTGTCCGTGCGAGCGCTGGTGTCGGCGGCGTTCACGGGTGCCGAGGTGCTGCTCCCGCTGCTGCTCGTCCACGAGCGTCAGCTGAGCCCCGGCGGCGCGGGGCTGATCCTCACCGTGGGGGCGCTCGGCTGGTCCGGGGCGTCGTGGGTGCGCGGACGCAACCTCCTGCACCTGAGCCACACCGGATACGTGCGGCTGGGCGGCGGACTGCTCGCCCTGGGCATGGTCGGCGCGGCCCTCCTCGTGCTGCCGGACGTGCCCGCGGGCGTCGGCATGGCGTTCTGGGTGCTCTCGGGCAGCGGGATGGGCCTGGTGTACCCGACGCTGTCGGTCCTCACGCTCGAGCTGGCGCCACCCCACGAGCACGGGTCGGCTTCGTCGGCCCTCCAGGTGGCCGACGCCGTGGCCGCCGCCATCGCGTCTTCCGCGACGGGCGCGCTGCTCTGGGCCCTGTACGACGTCGCGGGCCTGCCCGCGTACGCGGTCGTACTGGGACTCACGGGGCTGCTGGCTGCGGTCGCCCTGGCGCTGGCGGGGCGGACCCAGGTCCAGGTGGGGCCCGTCGCGTCCTGACCGAGGCGCATGCGGACACCACGAAGGTCCCACCGCGAGGACGCAGCGCGCAGGCGCTGCGGCGGCGGCTGTGTGGGCAACTGGCTGGCGCCGGACGGGTCGTGGCAGGCCGACCTGGACAGGTCGGCCTGTGACCCGGCCCGGGCAGGGGCCGGCGTCAGCCGTCGTTCTGGCAACCGCAACTGCGGCGCGTCGGACCCAGGCGCCCGCGGTGGGCCTGCCGGAGTCTCGGTGCACAGGCCGAGGCCCCGTCGGCCGGGACGGCGGCCGACCGGGACGTGGCCAGGTCGAGACCCGGCCCAGCCCGGGTGGTGGCCTCTGTCTCGAACCTTCATACGCACCGCGAGGCACATTTGAAATCTGTGGATAACCCTTCATCACGTCCGACACGGCAACGACCGAACCCACGGCACACCCGCGCGGCGTCAGCCCTCGCGGAACTCGTCGGACCTGGCGAGGCTGTGCTCATGCACGAGTTCACGAGGTACATCGCCGGTCTGGACGGTCCGGCCAAGGACGCCGTCGAGCACATACGTTCCCGCGCGCTCGAGCTCGTGCCCGACGCCGACGAGGGCATGAGCTACGGCATGGCCGCCCTGCGGTATCGCGGCAGCCCGCTCATCTCGGCGCGCGCGACCGCGAAGCACATCGGGCTCTACCCCTTCAGCCCGCCCGCGATCGACGCGCTCGCACCCGACCTGGCCGGCTTCTCGACGTCGAAGGGCACCGTCAGGTTCACACCGGACAACCCGCTGCCCGACGACGTCCTGGACCGCCTCGTCCTGTTCCGCCGCGACGAGATCGATGCCATGCGGTCGCGCTGACGACTCCGCGCGCTCAGCGCTCCCGGGCCGCGCCCTCGGGCTCCAGGACGCTGGGCGCGCCGCGGGTCAGCCACAGCACCGCGCGGTCGACGACCCACAGGACCGCGAGCGCCGGTCCGGTGAACTGCGCTCCGGCGAGCCAGCACAGGTATCCGACGCCGCCGAAGAGGAGCGCCTCCAGGAGGATCCGCGACCACGGTGGGATCGCCACGAGCGCCTTCGGCGAGAGGAAGGTCGCCCAGAGCGCGATGACGCTGATCGGCGCGAGCAGGCCGACGGCGGCGCGCCATCCGCCGTCGGCCAGGTTCCAGGCGGCGTAGCCGGCCGCGGCGGCCAGGGCGAGCTCGAGGAGAAAGCGCACGAGGAGCGCGGTTGTTCTCACGCGCGCAAGAGTACGGTCCGCGCGGGGGCGGGCAACACGAATTTGCTCGCCGGACGCGGGGACGATCCGGACTCTGGTCTCGCTGTCACGTTTCGCGTCGCTGTCCCGTCAAGGGGGTATGACGCGAGAGCATGTGCGCATGACGGATCCCCGGGCCTCGGCGACCTCCTCGGCAGGTACTGACCGACCAGGGTCGCGGGACACGGAGCAGCTCGCTCCGCCGCGGTCCGGCGCGTCGTTCCTGGACGACGCCGCACTGGAGCGCCTCCGTCCGCTGTCGTTCACGGTGGCCTACCGGATGCTCGGCAGTGTCGCCGAGGCGGAGGACGTGGTGCAGGAGGCGCTGACGCGCGTCGCGCAGGCTCCTGACGTGCGTAACCCCGACGCGTTCATCACCACGGTCACCACGCGGATCGCGATCGACGTGCTGCGTTCGGCGCGGGTCCGGCGGGAGTCGTACGTGGGTGAGTGGCTGCCCGAGCCGCTGGTCGGCGCGGTGCCGCATCTGCCGGTGGCGATGGGCACGCCCGCGCCCGACGTCGCACGCCATGCCGAGCTCGCCGACGATCTCTCGACCGCGTTCCTGGTGCTGCTGGAGACCCTCACGCCTACGGAGCGGGCGGCGTTCCTGCTGCACGACGTGCTCGGCTTTCCGCACAGCGAGGCTGCCGGGGTGATCGGCACCAGCGAGGTCGCGGCGCGGCAGCTGGCTTCGCGTGCCCGACGCCGGATCGCGGCGACCGCCCCGGACCGGGTCCCGGCCCTCGCCGAGGCCCAGACACAGGCCCGGACGGGGGCTCAGGCCCCTACGGAAACAGGGGCCCGGACACAGACCACCTCGCTGCGTGGCGCCACCGACCGGGCTCGGGCCGAGCAGCTCGTGTCCCGGTTCCTGGCCGCGTGCGAGGAGGGTGCGGTGGACTCGTTCCTCGAGCTGCTGACCGAGGACGTGGTGCTCACGGGCGACGGCGGCGGGAACGTGCCGCAGGGCATGTCGATCGTCCGGCCGGTCGCCGGGCGGGTGACCGTCGCCCGCATGCTGGCTTCCTTCGTCAGCCGGGGCGCGCCGGTCCACTTCGAGCGGGCGCTCGTGGGCGGTGACCCAGGCCTTCTCATCGTGGCCGACGACGTCGTGGGCGGTGGCCTGATCGGCACCTGGTCGTTCGAAATGACGGACGGACGGCTCTCGGGCATCCGCGGTGTGATCAACCCGCGCAAGCTCGGGCACCTGGGGCCGCTCGCGGACCTCGATCGGGTCCAAACCGCGCTGCGGCACGCGCTGGAGGAGCGGACAGCGGCCCGGCGCGCCGCAGCACACCGGGCCGCCGAGCCCGAGGACCCCGAGAGCCAGACGCCCGAGAACCAGACGCCCAGGAACCAGCCGTCCGGGGACTAGAACACCCGTCAGACCGTGGACCGGTCGCCCGTCGGTTCCGCCGTCGGCCCGGCCGGGCTGTCGGCGCCCGCCAGGGGCGCCTCACGCACGAACCACATCATCGCGAGGCCCATGAGCACCACCGCGACGATGCCGAGAGTGCCCCAGATGGTCGCGCCCGTGGCGGCGATGGTGATCGTCCACAGGGCGCTGGACATCCAGGACGTGGCGCGGCCGGTCGTGGCGTAGAGGCCGAAGATCTCGGACTCCTTGCCGGCCGGCGTCACGCGGGCGAGGTAGGACCGGGACGCGGCCTGGGCCGGGCCGACGCACGCCGAGAGGATCAGGCCGCCCACCCAGTAGACGACGGGGCCGAGGTCGCGCAGGAACACGACCCCGAGCCCGGCCACGACGATGACGCCGAGCGTGCTGAGGATGACGGAGCGCGGGCCGAAGCGGTCGTCGGCGAAGCCCACGAGGACCGTGCTCGCCCCGGCCACGAGGTTGGCTGCGATGCCGAAGACGATGACCTGGTCGGCGGAGAACCCGAAGCTGACGCCGCCGATGATCGCGCCGAACGCGAAGACGCCGCTCAGGCCGTCGCGGTACACGGCGCTGGCCAGCAGGAACCAGAAGGTGCGGCGCAATGTGTGCCACAGGCCCTTGATGTCGCGGTAGAGCACCGCATAGCTGGCGAAGAACCCGACGGTGGCGCGGCCCTTGGTGGGCGGGAGCTCCGGCACGAAGGCCAGGATCGGCCAGGCGAACGCCAGCGCCCAGAGCGCGCAGCCCACGGCGATCACGCGGAACGCGAGGCCGTTGTCGGTGGGCATGCCCCACCAGTCGGCGCCGTTGGCGATCACCACGAACAGGAGCGCCAGGATGCCGCCGACGTAGCCGAGCCCCCAGCCGAGCCCGGACACCTTGCCGACGGTCCTCGGCGTGGCGACGGAGACCATCATGGCGTTGTAGTTCACGCCGGCGATCTCGTTGAGCACGCTGCCCAGGCCGATCAGCGCGGCGCCGAGCACGAAGTAGGCCGGGTCGGCCTCGACGAACCACAGCGCGAGCATGCACAGGACCATGCCCGCCGTCCCGCCGGCGAGCCACACCTTGCGTCGCCCGGTGGCGTCGGCGCGCTGCCCGAGCACGGGCGCGAGGAAGAGGATGAGCAGACCCGCGAGGGTGTTCCACAGGCCCACCCCGCTGCTCAGCTCGGCGAGGCCGTGCTGGTAGGCGGGGTCGTCCTCGCCCAGCGCCACGACGGCCGGGTCGAGGAACGCCTCGGTGGTCAGGTACAGCGCGGTGAACACGAACGTGAGGATCACCGTGTTGAACGGCTGGGTACCCCAGTCCCACAGTGCCCAGGAGATCACCTGGCGGCGCGGGATCCGCGCCCCCTCCTGCAGCTCGAGGCCCATCTTGGGGGGCTTCGGGGTCTCGCCGGCAGGGCGCGCCTGCGGGTCGGGTCCGGGAACGGCGTCGGTCATGGCCGCAGTCTGCCCGGGTCGCGTGAACCGTGGGTGCTGGAGCGGTCACGATCTCATACCGACCAGCAGGTCGGACGGCGCACGTCAGGCACGCACGTCAGGCACGCGCGTCAGAGCGCGAGGTTGGCCCGCCCGATCTGCTCGACCCCCGACACGCCCGCGAGCGCCATGGTCAGGTCGAGCTCGGCCAGCACGTGCTCGGCGACGGCGCGGACGCCGTCGGCTCCGGCCAGGGCGAGGCCGTAGACCCAGGGGCGGCCCAGGAGGACGGCGTCGGCGCCGAGGGCGAGGGCGGTGAAGACGTCTGCGCCGGTGCGGATGCCGGAGTCGAAGAGAACGGGAACCGAGCCGTCCGTTCCCGGACCGGACGCCCCCGTCCACTCCCGCACGACGTCGACCACGGGTCCGAGCGCGTCGATCGAGGCGACGGCGTTGTCGATCTGGCGCCCGCCGTGGTTGGACACGATGATGCCGTCGGCCCCGTGGTCGAGGGCGGCGCGGGCGTCGTCGGGGTGCTGGATGCCTTTGACGAGGATGGGCAGGGTGGTGCGTTCGCGCAGCCAGGCGAGGTCGGCCCACGTGAGGGTGGAGCGCGAGAAGACGTCGAGGAAGGTCTCGACGGCCGCGCGGGCGTGCGGCTGGGTCAGGTTCCGCAGGGTGGGGCCGGGGTGGTGGCGCGCCATGGACAGCAGGGAGCGGACGGCGGCGGGCGTGGGCCGCTCCGACGTCGCCTCCTCCCCCGCCGACGCCGCTGTTCGCACCCGCGCTTCCACGAGGCCACGGAAGACCGGGTCGCTGAGGTACTGGGCGATGCCCTCGGCGCGGGCGAACGGCAGGTAGCCCAGGTCGAGGTCGGCGGTACGCCAGCCGAGCACATGGGTGTCGACGGTGACGACGATCGCCTCGCAGCCGCTGGCCTCGGCGCGGGACACGAAGGACTCGACCAGGGCGTCGTCGGACGACCAGTAGAGCTGGAACCAGCGTGGGCTGTCACCGAGGGCAGCTGCGGTCTGTTCCATGGGTGTGGACGCCTGGGACGAGATGACGACGGGCAGGCCGAGGTCGCGGGCGGCCCGGGACAGGGCGGGCTCCGCGTTGCCCGGCGCCGCGGCCCGGCCGCCGCGCTGGTGCTGCACGGCGAGCTCCAGCGCGCCGACCGGGGCGAACAGCACGGGGGCGGGCAGGTCACGGCCGAGCAGGGTGGTGCGCAGCGACCGCTCGCCGACGTCGACCAGCTGGCGCGGCACGATGCGGTACCGGCCGAACGCCTCCCGGTTGGCCGACACGGTCCGCTGCGCGCCGGCGCCGCCGACCACGTAGGACCAGCCGGTGCGGGTCATCCGACGGCGGGCGGCGTCGGCGAGCGCGTCAGGGCTGGTCGGCACGACCGGGCGACGGCCGTAGACGCCGGCGCGGTAGATCGCGGACTGGACGGTCCGGCCCACGTTGCTCTGGGCGCCACCCGCTGTACTGATCCCACCGTTAGTAGGCATGTCGGACATCCTGCCACGTGGTCGACGGAGCGGCAGTCGCCGAAAGCCGCCTACCGCCCGGCTGCCGCTTCTCCCGTCCGGGCCGGCACCGTCAGCGGCAGGCCCGCGAGGTCCTCGACCTGGGCCCACACCCGCGCGGCGAGGTCGCCCTCAGGCGTCGCGGTCCGGGCGGTCGGCTCCACGAGCACCGGCGCTCCCCGCAGCCGGCCGGCTGGCGCGTAGTACTGACCGTTGCGCGCCTCCGGGTCGGTCAGGGCGCGCACCGCCGACCACGCTGCGGCGTCCTTGCCCTGGGCCCAGGGCGTGTACGGGTTGGGGCGGTAGGTCGTGGTCGCGTCCCGGATCCCGGCACGGCGCGGCGTGCGGGCGTCTACACCGACCCCCGGCCGGGTAACGAGCGAGGCGACCGGCGTCCCCGCAGCCTCCAGGCGCCGGGCGAGCTCGAACGCGAGCACCTCGGTCACCGTCTTCGCCTTGGTGTAGGCGACGACGCCCGCGAACGGCACCCGGGCGACGTCGTCGACCGCCGTCGGGAACTGTGTGACGAATCCCGTGGAGGTGTGCACCACCCGGGACGGCACGCCGAGCCGCTCGCCGGTGGCCGCGAGCGCCGGGAGCACGCCGGCCAGGAGTGCCGCGCTCGCGACGGTGTGGGTGCCGAGCAGCATCGGCAGGCCGTCGGCGGTGCGCGCGCGACGCTTCATGTCCATGGTCCCGCCGTTCAGCAGCAGGCCGTCGACGCGGGGCAGGGCCGAGATCCGGGTGGCGGCGCCAGCCACGGAGGCCAGGGAGGCGAGGTCGATCACGACGGTGTCGAGCCGCGCGCCCGGCACCTCCCGCTCGATCGCGGCGACGGCGGTCGCGAGCTTGGCCGCCGACCGGGACGCGAGCACGACGTGCGCCCCGGCGGCGGCGAGCTGCTCGGCGGCGAAGTAGCCGATGCCGGCCGTGGCGCCGGTCACGACGTGCGTGCGTCCGGTCTGGTCGGGCAGGTGGGCGGGGTCCCAGGTGGTGGGGCTGGGCATGCGGCTAGACGTGGGCCTGGGGGTGGGTACAGAAGTGGGCATGGGTGGTCCTCGGATTCTGCCGTTCGAGCAATTCGGATGAACTATCCGTTTGAGCGTAGCACCCCAAGCGGATTCTCCATCCGCTTCCGGGGTAGGCTCACCCCATGCCCGCTCTCCGGTCCGACGCCGCCCGCAGCCGCGCGCGCATCCTCGATGTGGCCCGGCGCCACGACCCCGGCGCCCTGCGCTTCAACGACCTGGCCCGGGAGGCCGGTGTCGGGGTCGGCACGGTCTACCGCCACTTCCCCAGCACCCATGCCCTCGTCGAGGCGCTCACGCTGGACACCCTCGAGCGGCTGCGCGTGCTGGTGCGCGCCGCGCTCGCCGAGACCGATGCGGGCCGGGCGGTCGCGGACCTGCTGCGCGCCGCGCTCGGCCTGCAGCTCGAGGAGGGCGGGCTGCAGCCGGTGCTGCTGGCGGCCGAGGACGAGTCCGACGGGGTGCGCGAGGCCAAGCAGGAGATCCTGGGCGGCTTCGAGCAGATCCTGGTCCGCGCCCGTGCCGCCGGCGTCGTCCGGCCGGACCTGTCCACCGAACAGGTGGAGCACCTGGTGTGCGGGATGGAGCACGCCGTGCGGCTGGGCGCGTCGTCGGACCGCGAGCCGTACCTGGAGATCCTGCTGGCAGGCCTGCGGCCCGCTTGATCAAGCCCGCCTGACCTGCGACCGGGCGCGGTGAGGACGTCCGGCAGCATACGATCCGCAAGTGCCTGGTTCTTCGGAAGACGCGCTCGACTGGCGCACCGACCACCTGCTCGGCGAACCGTTCCAGGAGGCGGCTCTCGGGCCCGCCACCCTGGTGCGCTACCCGCACCCGACGGACCATCCGCCACCGCGGGCGGCCGTGATCCACGTGCACGGGTACAACGACTACTTCTTCCAGGAGCACCTGGCCCGCACCTTCACGGCAGCGGGCTACGCGTTCTACGCCGTCGACCTGCGGGCCGCCGGGCGGTCCCTGCAGCCCGACCAGATCCCGCACTTCGTGCTCGACCTGCGCGAGCAGGCCACGGACATCGCGGCGGCCGCCCGCACGGTGCGCGGCCTGGAGCCCGGGCTGCCGCTCGTCGTGCACGCCCACTCCACCGGCGGGCTCACGGCATCCCTCTGGGCCCACGCACACCGCAACGCGGCCGGGGCCGACGCCGGACCCGACGCGCTGGTGCTGAACTCGCCGTTCCTCGACCTGCGGGCGCCGCACTGGCAGCGCACCGTCGGGACGCGCTTCCTGGACACGGTCGGGCGGCTGGCGACGACAGCGATCATCAGCGACGGGCCGTCGCGGTACGCCGAGCACCTGCTCGCCACGAACGGCGGGCGGTGGGAGTTCGACACCACGCTCAAGCGACCCGAGGGCGTGCCGGGGCGCGTCGGCTGGTTCGTCGCGATCCGGCGCGGGCAGGCGCGCGTGGCCGCCGGGCTGGAGATCGCGTGCCCCGTCCTGCTCGCCCGGTCGGACTCCTCGGGCCCCGACACGCTCGACAACCCGCTGCTCGACGCGCAGGACACGGTGCTCGACGTGCAGCAGATGGCGGCGCTCGCCCCGGGCCTCGGCCAGGACGTCACCGAGCTGGTCGTGCCCGGCGCCGTGCACGACCTGTCGCTGTCGGCCCGGGGGCCGCGGGAGGCGTACCTCGACGGCATGTTGAAATGGACCCAGAGCAGCATCGACGGACATATCGACAGACGTATCGACGGACAGAGCGTCGAGATCGGCACCACTACGTGAGGGACGAGCCAGTGACCTATTTCGAGGGGCCGTTCCAAGCCCTCGCCCACCGCGGTTTCGCGCACGCCTCGGCCGGTACCGAGGGGCTGGAGAACTCGCTGGCGGCGTTCGGCGCCGCCGTCGACCTCGGCTACAGGTACGTGGAGACGGACGCGCACGGGACCGTCGACGGCGTGGCTGTCGCGCTGCACGACGAGTCGCTGGACCGCACCACCGACGGCACCGGCCTGGTGGCCGAGCTGCCGTGGTCCGAGGTGCGCGAGGCCCGGATCGGTGGCGTGGAACCCGTGCCGCTGCTCGAGGACCTGCTCGGCGGCTGGCCCGAGCTGCGCGTCAACATCGACGTGAAGCACAGCTCCGGCGTCGGCCCGGTTGCGCGCGCCATCGAGAAGACGGCGTCCTGGGACCGGGTCTGCGTCACCTCGTTCGAGGTGGCCCGGCGGCGGGCCACGCTCACCAAGCTGTCGCACCCGGTGGCGACGTCGGCCGGACGCCGTGAGATCGCCAGCTTCCTGACCGGGGTGCGCCTGCGCCTGCCGGCCCTGTCCCGCCGCGCGCTGCGGGACGCCGACGCGCTGCAGGTCCCGGTGCGGGAGAACTCGATCACGGTGGTGGACCGCGCGTCCGTGGCGGCGGCGCACGCGCTCGGCAAGAAGGTGCACGTCTGGACCATCAACGAGCCGGACGAGATGAACCAGCTCATCGACGACGGCGTGGACGGCCTGATCACCGACCGCGCCGACCTGCTCAAGGACGTGCTGGTGGAACGGGGTCTCTGGGGGTAGGCGGGTTCACTCGCAGCCGACGCCGTCACCGTCCCGGTCGAGGTGCGACGCGTAGCCCGGGTCGCCGCGGTACACGGGTGCGGCGCCTGCGGCCCGAGCCGCGTCGCAGTTCTCGTAGTAGGTCGCCTCCGAGGTGTCGTCGGCCGCGTCGGCCGAGTCGCCGGCGCCGCCGCCTGTCGCGCCCCCGCCCGAGATGCCCGCGGCCTCCTCGGCCTCGACGGCGGCCTCGCGGTCCGCGACGTCGGACTCACGGGAGTCGACCTTGTCCTCCTGCTTCGCGACGGCGGAGGCGCGCGCCTCGAGGTCCTCCTGGTCTGCCTTCAGCGCCGTCTGGGCCTCGACGAGCGCGGCCTGGTCTGCTTCGAGCGCCGTCCGTGCCTCGGTGAGGTCGGCCTGCTCGCTCTCCAGCTCCGCGCGCTGCTCCTCGGCGGCCGCGACCGCCGCCGATGCCGACGCGGACGCCTCGGCGTCGGCGACCGCGGTCCCTCCCCCGCCGACACCGCCGAGGCCGACACCGAGAAAGAACGCGACGACGACCGCAGCGGCCCAGCCGATCACCCGCCACGGACGACGGGCTGCGGGCGGGACTGCTTCCACATCAGGGACGTCGACGGCGACCGCGTCGGTGCCGAGCAGCGCCGTGTCCGGAACATCGACCCACAGCCGCCAGCCGGCAGGCATCGACCACTGGGGATTGGGCTGCCAGTCGGGATCCGGGTTCCAGCCCGCAGGCGGGGGCGGCCAGCCGGGTGGGAGGTTGTAGATCCTGCGCATGACGGGCACCTTCCGAACGGCGCGCGGCCGGTCCGCGCGCGCTGTGCACCCCTGCTCCTGGACCGTAGGCGCTGGAGCTCCTGCATTGCACAGAAAACCAGACAAGATCACCCAGATATCCCCCACCTGGGCCGAAGACGGCGGGGGCCGGGTGGCGCGGCGCCCCTAGTCGCCGCCACCACCACCGCCGGAATCGCCTCCCGACCAGCCGCCGGAGTCGCCACCGCCGAACCACCCACCGCCACTGTCCGAGCTGCCGCTGCCACCACCGCCGCCGACGCCGCCGCCGCCGTCAGAACCCGACCAGGTCGGGTCGCCGCCCCAGGACCCGCCGCCGGTCCAGCCGTCGCCACCGGCCCACACCGCGCTCGACGACGCGGCGTGGGCGGGTGCGGCGTTCGACGAGCCACCGTTCGGGCCGGAGTCCGACGCGTCGACGCGCTCCGACGCGGAAGGCGACGGGTCCGGGTCGCCGGGCCGGTCGTCGCCTCGCCCGCGGCTGTCCCCCCGCCCGCGGTCCTCGCCGTCGAGGCCGGGGGCGACGACCGCCGGGACCATGAGGCCCGCACCGTCGTCGGTGGTGCCCACCGCCGTCGCGTCGGAGGACCGTCGCGCACGGGACCGCGGCTCGGCGGCGACCGTCCCGAGTCGGGCGGAGAAGGCCCACAGCGTGCGGCCGTCGGCCAGGAGCAGCCGCGCCGGGCCCTCGGCGTCGTCTCCGGCGAAGAACTCGACGGTCACCCAGCCGGGGCCCATCATGTGCACCGGCGCACCCGGCGCGAACAGCAGGTGCAGGTACTGCCGGCTGCCGCGGTGCTCGACCACGACCGTCCGCATGGGCCGGCCCGACACCTTCCGCTCCGCGGCCACGGCCTCGCCGCGGAGGGTCAGCGACACCGCTCCTCGCGCGGCCCGCGACCAGGCGCTCCGGTTGCGGGACCAGCGGCGAGCCCTCGTGGCGAAGATCAGCAGGACGATCACGGCGACGATCAGCGCCACGACAAGGACCGGCGTCGACCTGCCGAGCTCCTCGCCGGACGAGAACGGGCCCACGAAGAGGACCAGGAAGCCGAGGAAGAAGAGCGGTGGGAAGAACAGCCGGAACGCGCTCTGCGCACCGGCCTTGCGCGCGGCCCGGAAGCCGGGGTCGGAGGTCATGTGCTGAGGCTAATGTCCGCTTTGCTCCCGCGCTGCGATTCCCGCTCCCCTTTGAGGCCTAAGTTTCTTCGCTTTGAGCCACGTCAAAGCGAAGAAACTTAGGCCTCAAAGGGGAGAGCTCGAAACCGAGACACGGTTCGACCCAGGATGGCGGCTCAGCCCAGCGTCAGCGTGACCGGGGTACCCGGGCCCTTGGTCGGCGGCTCCTTGGACACCTCGGCGTAGGCCGCGGCGAGCAGCGTCGGGTCGGGTCCCTCCAGGCGCACGGGCTTGGCGACGTCGTCGAGCACCACGAACCGGAGCAGGTCGCCGCGGGCCTTCTTGTCGCGGCGCATCGCGGCCAGGAGCTGGTCCCAGCGGTCGCCGCGGTAGTGCACGGGCAGCCCCAGCGAGTCCAGGATCGACCGGTGCCGGTCGGCGACGTCGTCGGGGAGCTTGCCGGCCATCCGGGCGAGCTCCGCGGCGAAGATCATGCCCACGCTCACGGCGGCGCCGTGGCGCCACTGGTAGCGCTCGACGAGCTCGATCGCGTGCCCCAGCGTGTGCCCGTAGTTGAGGATCTCGCGCAGGCCGGCCTCCTTGAGGTCCTCGCCCACGACATCGGCCTTGACCCGGACCGACCGTTCGACGAGCTCGGCCACGACGGCCCATGTCTCGTCGGTGGTGGCCGCGCCGGCCCAGTTCCGCAGCTCGTCGACGTGCGCCTCGACCAGGTCGAGGATCACCGGGTCGGCGATGAAGCCGGTCTTGACCACCTCGGCCAGGCCCGCCACGAGGTCCCACTTGTCGAGGGAGCCCAGCGCCGCCAGGTCGCACAGCACGCCGGCCGGCGGGTGGAACGCGCCCACGAGGTTCTTGCCCTCCGACGTGTTGATGCCCGTCTTGCCGCCCACGGCGGCGTCGACCATCGCGAGCAGCGTGGTCGGCACGTGCACCACGCGGATACCGCGCAGCCAGGTCGCGGCCACGAACCCGGCGAGGTCGGTGGTGGCGCCGCCGCCGACGCCGACGATCGCGTCCGAGCGCGTGAAGTCGAGCTGGCCCAGCAGGCCCCAGAGGAACGCCGCGACCTGCGGCGTCTTCGCCGACTCGGCGTCCGGCACCTCGGCGACGAAGGCCTCGTAGCCGGAGGCCTTGAGGTCCTCGGCGATCGCGTCCGCCGTCGCCGACAGCGCGGCGGGGTGGATCACCATGACCTTCGCGGCCGCGCCCACGAGGCCCGGCAGCTCGCCCAGCAGGTGCCGGCCGATGACGACGTCGTAGGGCGCCTCTCCCCGGACGGTGATCCGGGTGGGGGCGCTGTCCGTGCTCACGTGATGCTCTCCTCCGTCTTGTTCTCCGGCTGGTCGTGTTCCTCGGCCCGCTTCGGGTCCACGAGCTCAGGGACACGCAGCTCCAGGCCGAGCGCCTCGATGATCTCCGCCGCGACCTGCTCGCCGGGCCGGTCGCTCGAGACGATCGTCAGCGTCGCGAGCCGCTCGTAGGTGGGCCGCCGCTCGTTCATCAGCTTCTGCCACTGCGCACGCGGGTTGCCCAGCAGCAGCGGCCTGGCCTGGTTCATGCCGACGCGCTGGGCGGCGATCGCCAGCGGCACGTCGAGGAAGACGACGTGCCCGCCCGCGGCCGCGTACCGAGTGAGCGCCGCCTGGGTCGTCAGGCTCATGACGGCGCCACCGCCGAGCGACACGACGCCGTCGTGCTCCGTCAGCGCGGCGAGCACCGCCGCCGACTCCAGCTCGCGGAAGTGCGGCTCGCCGTCGTCCACGAAGATCTCGCTGACGGGCTTGCCCGCGTGCGCCTCGATGTCGGCGTCCGTGTCGCGGATCGTGACACCGAGGCCCGCGGCGAGCGTGCGGCCCACCTTCGACTTGCCGGAGCCGGGCGGTCCGATCATGACGGCGACCGGACGGATCGCACCCGCCGAGCCGGACGTGCCGGTCACTGCAGCAGCTCCGGGATGGCGGCCACGTAGGAGTCCAGGTTGCGACGCACCTCGGCCACGGAGTCGCCACCGAACTTCTCGACGGCGGCCTCGGCCAGGGTGAGCGCGACCATCGCCTCCGCGACGACGGCGGCCGGCGGCACCGCGCACACGTCGGACCGCTGGTGGTGGGCCGTGACCGGCTCGCCGGTGGCGGTGTCGACGGTCGGCAGCGCGCGCGGCACGGTCGAGATGGGCTTCATCGCGGCGCGCACGCGCACGATCTCGCCGTTCGACATGCCGCCCTCGATGCCTCCCGCGCGGTTGGTGGTGCGCTCGATGCCGGGGCGCCCGTCGGGCGCGGTGCCACGGACGATCTCGTCGTGGGCGGCGCTGCCGCGACGGCGGGCGGTGCGGAAGCCGTCGCCGACCTCGACGCCCTTGATCGCCTGGATGCCCATCAGCGCGGCGGCCAGACGCGCGTCGAGGCGACGGTCGCCCTGCACGTAGGTGCCCAGGCCGGACGGCACACCGTAGGCCAGCACCTCCACGACGCCGCCGAGCGTGTCGCCGTCCTTCTTGGCCAGGTCGATCTCCTCGACCATGAGCTTGGAGGACGCCGCGTCGAAGCAGCGCACGGGGTCGGCGTCGAGCGCGGCGACGTCGTCGGGCGTGGGCAGCGCGGCGTCGTCGGGTGCCTCGGCCTCCCCGATCGCGACGACGTGCGAGACCAGGCGGATGCCGAGGGCCTGCTCGAGGAACTTCGCGGCGGCGACGCCGAGCGCCACGCGAGCCGCGGTCTCGCGGGCCGACGCGCGCTCCAGCACGGGGCGCGCGTCCTCGAAGCCGTACTTGCGCATGCCGATGAGGTCGGCGTGCCCGGGACGCGGGCGGGTCAGCGGCCGGTTGCGGGCCACCTCGCGCTCGTCGCCGGTGCCGGCGTCGACCAGCAGCGCGTCGGCGGGAACCGGGTCGGCCGACATGACGTCGGTCCACTTGGGCCACTCCGTGTTCGCGATCTCGATCGCGAGCGGCCCGCCCTGCGTGAGCCCGTGGCGCAGCCCGCCGAGCACGCGGACCTGGTCCTGCTCGAACTTCATCCGGGCACCGCGCCCGTAGCCGAGGCGGCGGCGCGCGAGTGCCCCCTGGATGTCGGACGTGGTCAGCTCCACCCCGGCGGGCAGACCCTCCATCACGCCCACGAGAGCAGGACCGTGCGACTCACCCGATGTCAACCAACGCAGCATGGTCGGATTGTTTCACGCGGGTGACGAGGTCGGCGCACCGGTCCGATGGGCGACACACCGAAGGCACGTGCTGCTCGACATCGGCGTGTCGTGGCGGGGAGACACCTGCCACGGCGGGTGTGTTGCGCAGAGTCGACATTGTCCACGCTGCGCAACGCACCCGGACGCGCAGGCTCTTCCAGGAGCCCTCGCGTGTGCTCTGCGTGGGCCCTGCGCCCGGCAGCCTCAGGCAGCTCAGCGGGCTCAGCCGGTTCAGCGGGCCGGCGTGACGAGAGCCGCGCCGAGCGCCTCGTCCATCGCGTCGAGCGGCGCCGGCTGCCCCGTCATCAGGCGCACCTGCTCGGCGGCCTGGTGCAGCAGCATCCGCTCGCCGCCCACGGCGTGCGCCCCGAGCGCCGTCCACGCCGACTGCAGGGCGGTGGGCCGCGGATCGTAGACGACGTCGAGCAGCACGCCACGCGGCACAGCGCCCCCGGCCGCGCCACCGGCCCCCGGCACGCCGTCGGTCAGCAGCTTGGCCCAGACATCGGCGGCGTACTTCGGCGTCGTGGAGACGACGGCGTCCGCGCTCACCAGGGCCGACGTCGTCGCCGCGTCGTCGAACACCTCGAACGACGGGGTGACCCCCATCCGGGCGACGGCCTCGCGCAGCGGGCCGATGCGGTCCAGCGAGCGCACGAACACCCGCGCCGAGGGGCAGCCCAGCTCGGCCAGCGCGGCCAGGGCCGACGCCGCCGTCGCTCCCCCGCCGAGCACCACGGCCTGGGCGACCGGGTGCTCACCCGGGCCCGTCCCCAGCCCCTCGCGCAGCGCCGCGACGATGCCGTGCACGTCCGTGTTCGTGCCTGTCGTGGTGACCGTGCCGCCGACCGCCGTGAACAGCACCGTGTTCACGGCCCCGACCGCCGCGGCAAGCGGCTCGACGTGGTCGAGCAGCGGGAAGACCGCCTGCTTGAGCGGCATGGTCAGGCTCAGGCCCGCCCACTCACGGCCGAGCCCGCCCAGGAAGCCCGCCAGGGTCTCCTCGGTGACGTCGTGCACGCCGTAGTCCCAGCCCTCCAGGCCGAGCGCCCGGTAGGCGGCGCCGTGCAGCACCGGGGACAGGGAGTGCGCGACGGGGTGGCCGAGCACGGCGGCACGGCGCACGACCGCCGTCGTCGGGCCGCCGACCGAGGCAGCGGGGCCGGTGGGGGTGGTAGGGGTGGTGCTCATGCTCAGTAGCCGTTCTCCGCTGCCCAGGCCTGGTACTCGTCCTTGAAGGCCAGGAACTCGTCGTAGTCGTCCGTGAACTTGGTCTCCTGCGTCTCCAGGTTGACCGTGACGTACCAGATCCACGGGCCTTCCGGCGGGTTCATGACGGCCTCCACCGAGGCGTTGCTCGGGGCCCCGATCGCGGTCGGAGGCAGGCCCGCGACCACCCGGGACGCGTACGGGAACGACTTGTCCTGGAACTCCTCGGTGGTGATCAGGTGGGACGGCTTGTTGCGCCCGTACGAGTCGATGGCGTCCAGTCCGAGCGGCTCGTTGTTCGCCAGCCGGTTGTCGATCACCCGGGCGACCTCGCCGCGGTACTCGTCCGGCGCCTCGCGCTCGACCAGCGAGGCCTTGATGATCAGGTCGTTGCGCTGCTTCGCCGGCACGTCGAGGGCGTCGAGCTCCTGGATGGTCAGGGCGACCATCTGCTTGAGCACGTCGGCGGCGCTCGTGGACTCCGGCTTGGCGTCGTACGTGCTGGCCGCCAGCCAGCCCTCCAGCTCGCCCTTGGCCTCCGGCGGCAGGCCGAGCGCCTCCGTGTTCGCGAGGGCCGCGTCGACGTCGGCCTCGGGCCAGCCCTGCTCGACCATCGTCTCCTTGATCTGCGCCACCGTGTAGCCCTCGACGACGGTCAGGCCGCCCCGCTTGACGTCGTTCGCCGCGAGCAGTGCCACGGCCGACTCCGCGCTCATCCGGAGCTTCATGGTGTGCGTTCCCGGTTGGATGCCCGCGGCGTCCGGGTTGGCGTTGAACGCGCGCACGAACGCCTCGGAGCTCGCCACGACGTCCTTCGCCGCCAGCTCCGCGCCGATCGTGTACCCGTTGGCGGCCTCGGGGACGTCGATGTCGACCGGCTCGCCGCCCGTGCCCTCGTAGTCCGCGGCCGCGAGCGGGGTCTTGATGCCGAACAGGTAGCCGTCGTTCTTCACCGTCCACGCGCCGAGCGCGCCGACGACGACCAGCACCGCCACGACGGCGATGAGCACCGGGCGCAGCGAGCCTCGCTGACCGCCGCCCCGGGCTCCACCGCGCCTCCCGCTGCGTCCCCCACTGCTCCGCCGCCCTGTGCGGTGCTGCCCGTCGCGGTCCCCCCGGCCTCCGCGTCGGCCGCTGGCGTGCCTCGGTGGCCCCTGATAGTCCACTCCGGGAAGGGCCTCGGTCACGCTCGCTCCATCCTCTACGGTGCGCGGATCACTGGCCGATCCACGCTGGTCACCAACCGGGAACACGACTATGCAACCAGAATTCAGCCACATGTCACGATCACATCACAGCCCGGGTGCGGCGAACGCTACCCCGATCTGTACATTCCCGGCCAACTCCCGGGATTAGTCACCCTCAGCTGTTGGCGGCCTGCCACTCGCGGAGCTCCTGCTGGTAGGCGAGGTGCTGCTCGTAGGTCTCGGAGAACTTGGTCTCGCCCGTGTCGAGGTTGACGGTGATCCAGTACTTCCAGTCGCCAGGGGCCGGGTTCAGCACGGCATCGATCGACGTATCACCCGGGGTCGCGATCGGGCCCGGCGGGAGACCCGTGTGCTGGTAGGTGTTGTACTTGTTCTTCGCGTTGGCGAGGTCCTTCTTGGTGAGCTCGGTACCGGGCTTGTCGGCCCCGTACGCGACCGCGGCGTCGATCTGCAGGATCATGCCGTCCTCGAGCCGGTTCACGATCGCCCGGGCGATCTTCGGCTTGTCCTCCGCGTGCAGGCCCTCCCGCTCGACCAGCGAGGCCTTGGTCAGCACGGTCTGCCAGCCGCCGGTGGGGATGTCCTTCTTCCGCAGGGCCTGCTCGGTGCGGTCGACCATCTCCGTGAGCAGCCCGACGGCGGTGTCCTCGTCCGGCTTGAGCGGGTACGTGCCGGCGTGGAGCCAGCCCTCGGCGTTGCCGCCGGCCTGCTTCGGCAGGCCGAACTCGGACGGCTTCTCCAGCGCGGCCTCGAAGTCCTCGGCCGGCACGCCCGTGACCTGCACCGCGCGCTCCACGATCTGCTTGACCGTGTAGCCCTCGGGAATGGTGAGCTGGAGGTCCACCCGCTCGCTCTTGACGAGCAGCGCGACGGCGTCCTTCGCGGGCATCTCCTCGAGCATGTTGTACGTGCCCGGCCGGATCGACACGGAGTCCGGGTTCGCCTCGAACGCCGTCGTGAAGGCGGACACGCTGGCGACCACGCCCGCCTCGTACAGCTGCTGGCCCATGACCGTGCCGGTCGCGCCCTCGGGGATCTCGACGTTGACCTGGTCGCCACCCGGTCCCGGGAAGTCCTTGGACTCCAGCGGGTTGGTCAGGCCTGTCAGGGAGTCGAGGTTGGTCCAGATCGCGTAACCGGATCCGCCGACCAGCACGAGAGCGACGAGCAGTACGACCAGCGAGCGGCCCCGCCGGCTCCGCCGGCGCCGCCGCTGCGCCCTTCGGTCCGATCGCGGGCCGGGGAACGAGGGATCTGCCTGGGGGCGCGGGGGCGCCGTGAAGAGGTCCGTCACCGGAGACTCACTGTCCTTCGTCGGGGGGTGTAGGGGGTGGCGCTACGGTCGGTCGTGCGTGTCGTGCACGGTCTCCACCACGACGAGCTCGCCGGCGCGCTCCCCCTTCGCCCGCTCCGCGTCGAGTGCAGATTGCAGAATGATAACGGCTGCGGCCTGATCGATCACGGACCTGTGCTTCTTGGTTTTGCGGCCTGCCGCGTGGAGGGCCTGGTGCGCCGAGACCGTGGTCATCCGCTCGTCCACGAGGCGAACCGCGGCCCGCTCCCCCGCGTCGGCCAGCGCGACGGTCAGCCGGGCCGCGAACCGGCGGGCGTCGGCGGTGGCCGCGCCCTCCTTGCCGGACAGGTGCCGGGGCAGCCCCACGTAGACGACGGCGGCGAACCGCTCGACCACCTCGTCCACGATCCGCTGCACGTCGGCCGTCGTGCCCGTGGCGCTCCGCGCCTTCGCGCCCTGCGCCTTCTGCTTCGCGCCCGGTGCCCCCTGCTTCCCCGAGCCCGCCAGCACGCGCGGCACGGTCTCCACGGGCGTGGCGACCAGGCCGTCGGGGTCGCTCGCGGCCAGCCCGATCCGGGCCATGCCGACGTCGACCCCGAGCCGGGCCCCCCGCGGGAGGCCCGGCTCGGTACCGGTGTCCGTCACGACGTCAGGCGCCGACGGCGACCAGGCGCACGCCCTCGGCGATGCCCGCGAGGGCCTCGCCGAGCTTGGCGGGGTCGGTGCCGCCGCCCTGGGCCATGTCCGGCTTGCCACCGCCGCCGCCGCCGAGCGTCTGGGCGGCGGTCCGCACCAGGTCGCCGGCCTTGTAGCCGGCCGCACGGGCGGCGGCGTTGGTCACGACGACCACGACGGGGCGGCCGCCCGACACGCCGCCGGCGGCGGCCACGACGGGCTCCGCCTCGCCGAGGCGGCCGCGCACGTCGAGCACGAGGGCTCGCAGGTCGTCGGCCTGGGCCTCGCCGGCGTCGTGCGTGACGACGCGGACGTCGCCGACGCGCGGGGCCTCGGCGGCGAGCTTGCCGGCGACGGCCAGGAGCTGGCCCTGCCGCAGCGTGGCGAGCTCCTTCTCGGCCTCCTTCAGGCGCGTCACGAGCGAGCCGACCCGCTCGTGCAGGTCCTCGGGGCGCGTGTTGAGCAGGCCGGTGAGCTGGCCCACCAGGGCGTGCTCCTTGGCCTGGAAGCCGTAGGCGCCGTCGCCCACCAGGGCGTCGACGCGGCGCACGCCGGAGCCGATCGACGACTCGCCCAGCAGCGTGACCCGGCCGAGCTGGCCGGTCTGCTTGACGTGCGTGCCGGCGCACAGCTCGCGCGACCAGTCACCGCCGATGGAGACCACGCGGACGACGTCGCCGTACTTCTCGCCGAACAGCGCCATGGCGCCGGCCTCGCGGGCCTTGGCGATCGGCATGAGCTGGTCGGTGACCTCGAGGTTGTCGGCGAGGCGCACGTTGACGCGCTCCTCGATCTCCGTCAGGGCCGACGCCGAGACGGCCGACGGCGAGCGGAAGTCGAACCGGATGCGGCTCGGCGCGTTCTCCGACCCGGCCTGCGTGCGGTCCGGGCCGACGAGCTCGTGCAGGGCCTTGTGGATCATGTGCGTGGCCGAGTGGGCGCGGCTGATGGCCTTGCGGCGGGCCGTGTCGATCTGCGCGGTGCCCGGGTCGCCCAGGGCGGCCGTGCCCTCGACCAGGCGGCCCCGGTGCACGTTCAGGCCCTTGATCGGGCGCTGCACGTCGTCGACCTCGATGGTCGCGCCGCTGTCGAGCACGATAGTGCCGTGGTCGGCGAGCTGGCCACCGGCCTCGGCGTAGAACGGCGTGCGGTCCAGGACCACCTCGATCTCGGCCGGGGCGGTGACGGCAGGGGCGGGCACGCCGCCGCTGAGCAGGCCCACGACGCGCACGGTGGCATCGGTCTGCGTGTAGCCGAGGAACTCGACGGGGGCGGTGAGCTCCTTCTCCAGGGCCTCGTACGCGGCGACGTCGGCCCCGCCGGTGCGCTTGGCCAGCGCATCGGCGCGGGCACGGGTGCGCTGCTCCTGCATGAGCGAGCGGAAGGCCTTCTCGTCCACCTGGACGCCCTGCTCGGCGGCCATCTCGAGGGTCAGGTCGATCGGGAAGCCGTAGGTGTCGTGCAGCTGGAAGGCGGCCTCGCCGGGCAACACCAGGTGCTCGCCGCCCTGCTTCTTCAGGCCGGCCACGGCGCTGTCCAGGATCGTGGTGCCCGAGGCCAGCGTGCGGCGGAAGGCCTCCTCCTCGGCGTAGGCGACGGCCGAGATCTGCTCGAAGTTGGTGGCCAGCTCCGGGTAGGAGGGGGCCATCGCGTCCTTGGAGACCGGCAGCAGCGACGGCAGGGCGACGCCGTCGACGCCGAGCAGGCGCATGGCGCGCACGGAGCGGCGCAGCAGACGGCGCAGCACGTAGCCGCGGCCCTCGTTGGAAGGGCGCACACCGTCGCCGATGATCATCAGGGCCGAGCGGACGTGGTCGGCCACGACGCGCATGCGCACGTCGTCGTCGTGGTTCTCGCCGTACTTCTTGCCGGACAGCTTCTCGGCGGCCTCGATGACGGGGAAGACCTCGTCGATCTCGTACATGTTGTCCTTGCCCTGGAGCAGGAAGGCAACACGCTCGAGGCCCATACCGGTGTCGATGTTCTTCTTGGCGAGCTCGCCGACGATCCGGAAGTCCTCCTTGGACTTCACGTCGTCGATGGCGTACTGCATGAACACCAGGTTCCAGATCTCGACGAAGCGGTCGCCGCCCTCGTCGATCAGCGGGCCGCCGTCGGGCCCGAAGGCGGGGCCGCGGTCGTAGAAGATCTCCGAGCACGGGCCGGCCGGCCCGGGCTGGCCGGTGGACCAGTAGTTGTCCTTCTTGCCGAGGCCCTGGATGCGCTCGTCGGGCAGGCCGACGATGTCCTTCCAGAGCTGGCGGGCCTCGTCGTCCTCGTAGTAGACGGTGACCCACAGCTTGTCGGGATCGATGCCCAGCTTGCCGTCCTCCAGCGAGCCCGTCAGGAAGTCCCAGGCCATGCGGATGGCGTCGGCCTTGAAGTAGTCACCGAACGAGAAGTTGCCGTTCATCTGGAAGAACGTGCCGTGCCGCGTGGTCTTGCCGACGTCGTCGATGTCGAGCGTCCGCACGCACTTCTGCACGCTGGTGGCGCGGGTCCACGGCGGGGTCTGCTGGGCCGTCATGTACGGGATGAACGGCACCATGCCCGCGATGGTGAACAGCGTCGACGGGTCCGGGGAGATCAGCGACGCCGACGGCACCACCGCGTGGCCCTGAGCTTCGAAGTAGTCGAGCCAACGCTTGCGGATCTCGGCGGTGCGCATGAGGTCAGTGGTCCTTCTTCTCGGTCGTACTGGTGGGTCGTGCTGGAGGGTGCACGAACTACGGTGCCGGACCGTTGCCCGGGCACGTGCCTATTCTGCCGCTGGTAGCGCGGCAGACGGAAACTGAAAGATCGGGCGGTGTCCCGCTACCGCTGGTCGCCCGGGAGCTCGCCGCGCAGCGACGCCATCAGCTGGGCCTCGCGCTCGGCGCGCGCCGTCGCGAAGTCCGACCGGAACGTGTGCGCCATCCGGTTCAGCCGCACACCGGCGTCGTCGACCGCGGCCGCCGCGCGCTCGCTGACCGCCTCGGGGGTGTACCGGGCGACGATCTGGCGGCCCTTGTGGATCACGACCACGGTGACGGCCACGCCGACGCCGACCCAGAACAGGCGGCGGATCACGCCTCGGCCCCGCTCGCGCCCACGTTCGTGTCGCTGCCGGCGTGCCGGCCGGACCGGCCCTTGGCCTGGCCGAACGCCTGCCGCACGCCGTAGGAGAACGCCGCGACCTTGACGAGGGGCTTGCCCAGCGTCGCCGCGTACAGGCCCGTCAGCGCGGACACGTTCTCGCTGACCGACGCCGCGGACGTGGTGATCGTGTCGACCTTGACGAGCTGCGTGTTGGCGGAGGCGACGGTGCTCGCGGCCTCGTCGAGGATCGGCACCGAGTGCTCGGTGACGTCCTTGACGCTCAACCGCGCCTCGTCCAGGAGCTTGCCCAGCTTCCACAACGGGACGGCGAGAAAGCCCACGAGGAGCACGAACGCGATCGCCGCGATCAGTCCCGCCACGTCTCCGAGGTCGCCGAGGGTCATGCGCAAGCTCCTGCCTGAAGGTCCGCGGATGTCCGGCACAGTCGTCTGCCGGGGGTCGACGATCACCCTATCCCCCTGGCGGCCCCCCTCGCCCGTCGCCGGGTCGGTGTGCGCCGGTGCGGAGTACGGGCCCGGCGCCGAAGCACGGACCCGACGTCGAACGTAGGGTCCGTCGGCTTCTGAGCCCTCATGGACCGACGCACCCTACGTTCGACGCCGCCTGAAGCGACGAACTCTACGTTCGACGGCGCATCAGGCGACGCGCCGGCGGCAGCGAGCCGGCGCCGCGACGTGCCCCGGGCAAGCAGACGGCCCCGCCGCGCCGTGGCGCGAACGGGGCCGTCCGGTACTGCTGAACGAGATCAGCGAGCGTAGAACTCGACGACCATCTGCACGTCGCAGGTCACGGGGACCTCGGCGCGCTTCGGCTGACGGGTCAGCGTGGCGGTCAGCTTCTCGAGCTGGACGTCCAGGTAGCCCGGGAGGGCCGGCAGCACGTCGCGGTGCGCGCCCGCGGCGGCGACCTGGAACGGCACCGTGGTCTGGCTCTTCGGCTTGACCTGGATGGTCTGCCCCGGCTTCACGCGGAACGACGGGCGGTCCACGATCTTGCCGTCCACCAGGATGTGACGGTGGGTCACGTGCTGGCGGGCCTGCAGGATGGTGCGGCCGAAGCCGGCACGCAGCACCACGGAGTCCAGACGGGTCTCCAGGTCCTCGACCATGACCTCACCGGTCAGGCCGGCCTGCTTGCGGGCGTTCTCGTACACCTTGAGAAGCTGCTTCTCGCGAAGCATGTACTGCGCGCGCAGACGCTGCTTCTCGCGCAGACGCACCGCGTAGTCCGACTCGGTGCGACGGCGGGCACGACCGTGCTCGCCGGGCGGGTACGGACGCTTCTCGAAGTGCTTGACGGCCTTGGGCGTGAGCGCGAGGCCCAGCTTGCGGCTCAGGCGCACCTGACGGCGCGCACGGGTCACAGAAGTCACTGTGATGTCCTGTCCTGTAGATATTGAAGGTCACACCCGGACACGGCTCCCCCACGAGGAGGGAACACACCGGGTGCGGGACCAGCCGATGGAGCGAGGTGCGTGAGCACCGTGCTCGCGGGGCCGAGGTCCCAGGGCGTTGCCATGGGCAACCTGAAGATCTTACCGCACGGGAGCATTCCGGCTCGCCGTGGGGCTGCTCACTTCCCCGCGCCGGCCCTGCCATCCTTGCCTGCGGCCTTGCCGCCGTCCGTGCCGTCAGCCCTGCCGTCAGCCCTGCCGTCGCTCCCGAGAATCCCCCGGATGCGCTCCAGGCGCTCCCCCACCTGCCGCTCGTACCCGCGGTCGCTCGGGTCGTAATAGCGCGAGCCGGCGAGCACGTCCGGCAGGTACTGCTGCGGCGCGACGCCGTGCGGCCAGTCGTGCGCGTACCGGTACCCGTCGCCGTGGCCCATCTGCTTGGCCCCGGCATAGTGCGCGTCGCGCAGGTGCGGCGGCACCGTGCCCACCTTGCCCGCGCGCACGTCCGCGAGGGCGGCATCCACCCCGAGGTAGGCGGCGTTCGACTTGGGCGCCGTGGCCAGGTGCACCACGGCCTCGGCCAGCACGATGCGCCCCTCGGGCATGCCGATGAGCTGCACGGCCTGGGCGGCGGCGACCGCGGTCTGCAGGGCGGAGGGGTCGGCCATGCCGACGTCCTCGGCCGCGGAGATGACCAGGCGCCGGGCGATGAACCGCGGGTCCTCCCCTGCGGCGACCATGCGGGCCAGGTAGTGGAGCGCGGCGTCGACGTCGGAGCCGCGGATGGACTTGATGAACGCCGAGATGACGTCGTAGTGCTGGTCGCCGTCGCGGTCGTAGCGGACGGCGGCGACGTCGACGGCGCGCTCGACGTCGGCCAGGCCGATCACCGGGGTGGTGCCGTCCTCGCCGGTGGGCGGGTCGTCGTCGGACAGCACCGCGCCCGCGGCAGCCTCCAGGATCGTCAGGGCCTTGCGGGCGTCGCCGCCGGCGAGGCGCAGCAGGTGCTCGCCGGCGTCCTCGTCGAGTTCCACCGACCCGGCCAGGCCCCGCTCGTCGGTGACGGCCCGCTGCACGAGCCCACGCACGTCGTCGGTCTCGAGCGGCTTGAGGGTCAGGAGCAGGGAGCGCGACAGGAGCGGGGAGTTGACGGAGAAGCTGGGGTTCTCGGTGGTGGCGGCCACGAGGGTGACCCACCGGTTCTCGACGCTCGGCAGCAGGGCGTCCTGCTGGGACTTGGAGAAGCGGTGCACCTCGTCGACGAACAGCACGGTCTCGTCGCCGCCGGTGGCGAGCCGGCGCCGGGCGTCCTCGACCACCTGGCGCACGTCCTTCACGCCGGCGGTGACAGCGCTGAGCTCCACGAAGCGGCGCCCCGAGACGGTGGCCACCAGGTAGGCGAGCGTGGTCTTGCCCGTCCCGGGCGGCCCCCAGAGGATGACGGACGACGGCGCGGCGCGACCGCCCCCGCCGGGTTCGATGAGCCGGCGCAGCGGCGAGCCGGGCACCAGCAGGTGCCCCTGCCCGGCTATCTCGTCGATCGTGGCCGGGCGCATGCGCACGGCGAGGGGCGACGACGCGCGCGCGGTCGGGGTACCCGCGCTGTCGGTCGTCACCGTGCTGAAGAGGTCGTCGAACACCGCCCCAGCCTACGGATGCTCACTGACACCCACGTGCCGGGCCGCCACACGACCGGGCACATGGTCGGGCCACGGCTCGTTGGGCTGCCGCGGGTCCTCGGGCAGCAGCGTGCCTACCCAGGCGTCCCGCCGCACGCCACGCTGCAGACCGTGCCGGCGCAGCGTGGCCTCGACCTGGAAACCGAGGCGCCAGGCGACACGCCGGGAGGCCCAGTTGCCGACGTAGGCGACCCAGCTCACCACGGACAGGCCGAGGCCGTCCGGGTCCAGCGCCCAGTCGACCACCAGGCGCGACGCCTCGGTGCACAGCCCTCTGCCACGGGCATCCGGTGTCATCCAGAAGCCGAGCTCCCCCGCGCGCTCCTCGGCCGGGGTGCCCTCGTTGGTGAGGCCGACCATGCCGATCAGCGGCCCGTCGGCGTCGCCGGGGGCGCGCACGGCCCACGTGTAGACGGAGCCCTTGGCCCAGCCCTCGGCCACGTGGTACCGCACGAAGCTCTCGGCGTGCCGCCGCTCGTACGGGACGGGCACCACCGTCCACTCGGCCACCGCGGGGTCCTGGCAGGCCGCGGTGATCGCGTCGACGTCCGCGTACGTGGGGACGGACAGGCGGACGTGCTCCGTGGCCAGGACGAACGGTTCCATCCCTCGATGGTGCCACAGAAATAGGCCCTCACCTGCAGGTTTGCAGATTCCGACCCGACGCCGCGGGGGTCGGGCACGTGACGTCGGTCACGCCTCGCCGATGTCGTCGTCCGCGTCGTGGGGTGCGTCGCCCGGCGTGTCCCCCGCCTCCGCGGCGGCCTCCTCGGGGGGCTTGCGCAGTGTGCTGTAGACCGCCCAGGCCACGGCGATGAGCGGCACGGCGACGATCGCGCCCAGGATGCCGCCGACGACGGTGCCGCACGTGACGCCCAGGGCGACGACGACGGGGTGCAGCGAGACCTGCTTGCCCATGATGAGCGGTTGCAGCACGTGCCCCTCGAGCTGGCCGATGCCGGCGATGCCGAGCGTGACGATCAGGGCCGTCAGCAGCCCGTCGGCCGCCAGCGCCACGACGGCGGCGATGATCATGGCCAGGGGCGCGCCGATGAGCGGGATGAACGTGCCGATGAAGACCAGGACCGCCAGCGGCGCGGAGAGGGGCACGCCGAGGATCGAGAGAAAGATCCCGGCGAGGATGCCGTTGGTGATCGCGACGAGCACCGTGCCGCGCGTGTAGCCGGAGAAGGTGTACCAGCCGGCGCCGGCGGCGTCGTTCCAGCGGCCGCGGGTGCGGGCGGGCACCTGCTGCATGAACCAGCGCCACATGGTGCCGCCGGACGCGAGGAAGAAGACGGTGCAGAAGATCGCGAGGGCCAGGACGGCGATGCCCTCGACGATCGAGCCGGCGCTCTCGGCGGCGCGGCTCACGAGGGTCTGGGAGTTCTCCTGGATCCAGCTGGCGGCGTCGTCGATCCACTGGTCGCGCCGGTCGAGCTGGACGTCGAACGGGAACCGGTTGTTCTCGATGAGGCCGACGATCTGGTCGATGCCGGTGTTGAACTCCCCCGCGAGCCGTTCCCACTGGCCGGCGACCGAGACGACGACGTACGTCACGAGGCCGCCGACCACGAGGATGCCGGACAGGATGGCCGCGGCGGTGGCCAGAGCCCGGGGCATCACCCGGTCGTAGAGGTCGGTGAGCGGGTTGAGCACGGCGGTGAAGACCAGCGCCAGGAAGACCGCGACGAACACGATCAGCACCTGGGTCACGGCCCAGAAGACCAGGGCGACACCGGCGACGACGAGGATCAGGCGCCACGACCAGCCCGCGGAGGTGCGCAGCCACGGCGGCGGCGCGGAGTCGCGCTGCCCGGACTCGCGCGGCGCAGGGTCCCGGTGGGGAACACCGGGCTGCGCTGTCTCGGGCCGTGCGGCTGGTCGTGGTGCGTCAGGCACCGAGTCAGTCTGCCCCATCGACGGCCGGCGTGCCGGGCGCCGGGGCCGTCCGGCGCAGCGTGCAGTACACCGCCCAGGCCACCGCGGTGAGCGGGACTGCGACGACGGCGCCCAGCAGGCCGCCGAGCACGGAGCCGGCGGCCACCACCAGCGCCATGACCACGGGGTGCAGCGAGACCTGCTTGCCGGTGATGAGCGGCTGGAGCACGTTGGCGTCGATCTGCGCGACGACGACCATGCCGATCAGCACCACGAGCGCGAGCACCGGGCCCTTGGCGGCCAGCGCGACGAGCACGCTGATCACGATGGCGGCGACGGGGCCGATCATGGGGATGAACGCGCCGAGGAACACCACGACCGACAGGGGCAGGGCGAGCGGCACGCCGACGACGGACAGGAAGATCCCGGCCAGGATGCCGTCGGACAGCGCGACGAAGAACATGCCCCGGGTGAAGCCGGAGAACGAGTTCCAGCCCGCGGCGGCCGCGGCCTCCCAGCGGTCGTGCCGGTCGGCGGGCACGAAGTCCAGCGCCCAGCGCCACATGCGGCCGCCCTGGGTCAGGAAGAACACGGTGCAGAAGATCGCGAGGACGACGGCGGTCGCGCCCTCCGCGATCGACCCGGCGCTCTGGGCGGCGGTACCGGCGTAGTCGCCGGCGTGGGCCTGGAGCCAGGCGCCGCCGTCCTCCAGCCACTTGTCCGGACCGCCGAGGCCGGCCAGCATCGGGATGCCGGTGAGCAGCTCGGCGAGGTCGGTCAGGCCGGTGGCGAACTCGGTGGCGAGGTCCTCCCACCGGCTCACCACGGACGAGACCACGTAGGTCACGAGCGCACCGACGGCGAGCACCGCCGTCAGCAGGGACGCCGCCATGGCGAGGCCGCGCGGCATGACCCGGTCGTAGAAGTCGCCCAGCGGCAGCAGCACGGTGGTGAACACCAGGGCCAGGAACAGGGCGACGAACACGACCTGGACCAGGCCCACCACGTAGAACACGACCGCGACGGCGGCCACGATCCCGACCAGCTTCCAGGCCACCTCGCCCGCCGAGCGGATCCACGGGGCGCCGAACGTGGCGGGCACGTTCTGGGGCACGGCTTGTCCGGCGGCCTGTCCCGGCGCCGGATCCTGCGGGGTGGTGGGCGGCTCAGCCGCCGTCGTCGGCGCTACCGTCGGCGCTTGTGCCGTCATCGCCATGCTCCCGATTTTGTTATGGGCGAATTGTCCAGGGCGGACCCTAGCGGCGGCCCGCTTCTCCCGACAACTCCCGCCCGACGGGCGGTACGACGGCGACGCCTGCGCCTCAGGCGCGCGACGTCCGCCCCGCCAGCGCCCGGAAGGCGACGGTGAAGCTGACCAGCGCGACCGCGGCGATCGAGGCGGCGCCCTGCCAGAGGGCGGTGCCGTCCCAGCCGTCCATGATCAGGGACCGCAGGGCCGCGAGCAGGTACGTGACGGGGTTGTAGACCGCGATGGTGGCGAGCCACCCCGTCAGGGCGTCCAGCGGGAGGAAGGACGTGGTCAGGAACGCGAACGGGAAGAACAGCAGGAAGCTGGAGCTGACGGCGGCGGGGTTCCCGGTGCGGAGCGCGATGGCGTACGGGAACCCCGTGAAGGCCAGCCCCCAGAACCCGGCCAGCAGCAGAAAGGCAACGACGCCGGCCACCCCCGTGGCGAACCGCACGCCGAGCGCGAAGCCGAGGGCGAGCACGGGGACCGACAGCGCGATCACCAGGACGAGGTCGGCCACCATCAGCCCCAGCAGGAGCGAGGTGCGGTGCATCGGCGCGAGCAGGAGCCGGTCGAAGTAGCCGCCGGTGATGTCGGTGACCAGCGCGCTCGCCCGCGAGACGCCGGTGACCGCGAAGACGATCGCGACCGGGATCTGGAACGCCTTGAAGTCGTCGATCCCGGCCACCGAGGCGACGTCGGACAGCGCACCGACGTTGACGACGAAGAAGAAGACCGGGATGACGAGCGCGGGGATGATCGCCTCCGGCTCCCGGGGGATCTGCCGCAGGGCACGGATGGCGACGGAGGCGAGGTCGCGCCAGAAGCCGGCGGGACGGCCCTTGATGGTCTGCTGCCGGACGCCCTGCGTGCTCCGGCCGGTGCTCCGGTCCGTGGTCATGGCCGTCCCTTCTCCTCGTCGTCCAGGATCCGCTCGCCCGTGACCCGGAAGAACACGTCGTCGAGCGTGGGGCGCCGCAGGGCGAGCTCGCGCACCCGGATGCCCGAGCGGTCGAGCGCGAGCGCCACCGGGCTGATGGCCTGGGCGCCGTCCTCGACGGAGACCATGAGCCGGTGGGCCTCGACGTCGATGCTCCGGATGCCGCCGAGACCGGCCAGCGCGGAGCGTGCCGCGTCGGGCCGGTCCGCGACCTCGACGACGACGACGTCGGTCCCGATGGTGCGCTTGAGCTCCTCGGGGGTGCCCTCGGCGACGATCTGGCCGTGGTTGATGATCCCGACGCGGCCGGCCAGGGCGTCGGCCTCGTCGAGGTACTGGGTGGTCAGGAACACGGTCATGCCGAGGTCGCGGTTGAGCCGCCGGATCTCCGCCCAGACGGCCGCGCGGCTGAGCGGGTCGAGCCCGGTGGTCGGTTCGTCGAGGAACAGGACCTGCGGGTTGTGGACGAGTGCGAGCGCCACGTCGAGGCGACGCTTCATGCCTCCGGAGTAGGTCGCCACGCGGTCGTCGAGGGCGTCGCCGATGTCGATGAGCTCACGCAGCTCCGCGACCCGCTGCGTGGTCTCCCGCGTGGTCAGCCCGTAGAACCGGCCCTGCAGGCGCAGCAGCTCCAGGCCGGTCTGCTTGTCGTCGAGCGCCGCCTCCTGCAGCGCCACCCCGATCCGCAGCCGGACGGCGGTGGCGTCGTCGACCACGTCGTGGCCCGCGACCTGGGCCGTTCCCCGGGTGGGCGCCAGGAGCGTGCAGAGCACGCGGGTCAGCGTCGACTTCCCGGCGCCGTTGGGTCCCAGGAACCCGTAGACCTCGCCTGCCTCGACGCTGAGGTCGACGCCGGCCACCGCCCGCTTGTCACCGAAGTGTCGTTCGATGCCGCGGGCCACGACTGCCTGCTCTGACATGCCTGTTCCTCCCGCACCCGAAGGCCGCTGCCGGTCCCGGACCGTCCCCCTGGCGAGTACCGCTGACACCACTGTCGCAGGCGGGTGCGCGGGTAGCGCGCGGAGGTGCGGAGGTGCGATGCGGCCCGGCTCAGGGCTCGGTGACGCTGCCGAGACCTGCGTTCGCGGTGACCGCACTTGTGAACGAGGTGGGGGTCTCCGGCTCCCGATCCCTGCCGCAGCTCAGGTCGTCGGGTGGGTCGAGGGACGCGACTGCGCTCCACTCCTCCGGCCGCAGGTCGCGGCCGGCGGCCCTGCAGGCGGCGTCGACCACCGCCCCCGGCGTCAGGTCCCAGCGTGCGATCGGAGCATTGGCCGAGGCCGAGAGGATGCTCTCCCCGGCGACCGTCAGGGTGGCCGTGGCCCACGGCCAGTTCACACCGCTGGAGCCGCCGCTCGGCATCGGGAAGCTGCCCATCTCGTCACCGGTGCCCGTGTCGAACAGCACGAGATGCCCGTCGTTGCGCACCCGGGCCACCAAGGACGTGCCCGGCACCATGGCGACCGCATGGACGAAGTCCCCCTCCATCGGAATCACCCGGCGCAGCTCGGCCCCGGTCGCGTCAAGGACGTCGACCTGCTGGGGCCGCACCACGATCACCGCCTCGTCGGTCATGAGGATGCCCCGGGCCACGCCCTCGCCACGCAGCGCTCTGGTCCGCCCCGAACCAAGGTCCACCAGGTAGGCGCCACGCTCGTCGGCCGTGGCGATCCCGACGGTCGTCCCGTCCGGGCTCAGGGCCGCGCTGTTCACGATGCTTGTGTCCCGCCCCCACTCCTCAGGCTCCGGAATGTCCGTGTCGATGCGGCGGAGCAGCCTGCCCGTCTCCGCATCACGCACCTGCACGTCATGATCGCCGTCCACGAGGATCAGCCGGTCCCCGACGACCCAGGCACCGAACAGGCCCCAGGACGTGGTGTCGGTCTCCTGGTCGTCGAGCCAGAGCTCCGTCACGCGCTCGCCGTCCAGGACGTAGCCGGCGATCGTGCTGGCGATCAGCAGCGAGCCGTCGCGGCGCCAGAGCGGCCAGTACCCCTCGGCCTCCACGGTTCTCGTCCGGGTGCCGTCATCGATGACCATCTGGCCGAAACCGCCGACGGCGGCGATTCGCTCGCCGTCGTCGGACGCGGCGAGCGTCGCGCTGAACCCAGCGGTGGGCCCGTCCTGGACCACGAGGTCCAGCTCGTCGTACACCTCCGGCCGCGCGGACAGGTTCCAGAGGGTGATCGAGCCGTGGTCGACGGTCACGACCCGGTTGTTCGACAGGAAGACCGCCGCGTCCGGGAGGCGTGCGCCCGTGAGTCGCCACCGTGCCGGGCCGTCGAGCGACTCCCTCAACGAGGTCACCCAGATCTCGTCCCCGCCCGCGACGAGGTACCGGTCACCCGTGCCGCTGATCGCGAAGGCTGTGGTGTTGCCCGATGTCAGCGGCTGCGGCACGTACGCCGCCGGGACGTCTTCCACGCGGAGGTCGTTGTCGGTCGTGATCGGCAGCGGGTCGGTCGGGTGGAAACCCCCGCCGGCCGCGCCCGCACGTCCCGTGTAGTTCGGGAAGACCCGCAGGTCGTAGGAGGCGAAGCCGAAATACCTCGCGTTCGGCGCGAGGGCCAGTAGGACGCCGTTCATCGGGGCAAGCGCTTGGTCACCCTCCGCGTCGACCGAGCCCAGGTCGTCCAGCGGCCTGCGTTGCCAGGTGCCCAGCTCGGAGGCGATGGTGACGACGCCGTCGTCGACGCCTATCTCGTCCGCCGACGGCACGCCATGCCTCTTGACGTCCTCGACGACGGACCCGTCCGACGTGTCGATCACCCTCATCCGCGTCGGGCGTTCGCTGAACGGCTCGGACTCCACGACGACGAGGTGTGAGTCGTCGACGCCGACCCGGGCGTTCTCGGCGGCGACGTCGAAGGCCCGCCCGTCGCGCCACACCGTCACCGCCTCAGGCGTGGCCGCGGCGACGACCGTGCCGTCACCGCCGACGGCGACGTCGAGGATCTCCTCGCCGGCGAGGCCGAGGACCTCTGTCGTGGCGCCGTGGGTGTCCCAGAGGACCAGCCCTTCTGTCGTCGCGGCCACCACGTGCGTCCCTGATGCCGTCAGTGACGCGTGCTGGGCCGTCGACGTCATGGGCCCGGGCAGGGGCACCTGGGCGGAGCGGTAGACGTTCGCACCGGCCGCCTGATAGAGCGCGGAGGTCGTCTGGGCGTCCTCGTGCAGCCGGTACCCCTCGACCGCCAACAGCTTCGCCCGCTCGTCGTCCGTGTCCGCCACCGCCAGCGCCGCGTTGGACAGCAACCTCGCGTTCGCCGTGACGTTCGACTCCGCCGCCGCGCGCCCCTGCAGGAACGCCGCACCGGCCGCGAGCGCGAGTGCCACGCTCGCCGCGCCGAGCGCGATCGCGACCCGTCGCCCGCGCCGGATCTCCCCGCGCTGCCACTCGACGTGGAACCCGATCAGGTCGGCCTTGGGCACCCCGCGCAGCGGGGCCGCAAGGCCGGCGAGCGCCATCCGCACGTCCGCCGCACCGGAGTCGAACCGCTGCGCACGGCTGAGGCCGCGCAGGTCCTGCCAGATCAGCTCGCCCTCGAGACGGTCGGCCAACGCGGGCGGTATCGCCGAACGTTCACCGAGGCGGTCCCGTTCCGCCGCGCTCCAGCCGACCTCACCGTCGGTCACGGCGACCAGCAACCGTTCCCAGGTCCCGTGCCGGTCCCACCACCAGTCGAGCTCCTGGTTCACCCACCGGGAGCGTGCCGCCGCGGGCGACGCCAGGAGCAGCAGCCACTCGGACCTGCCGAGCGCGCTCTGGATCTCCGGCGTGAGCTGCCTACCTGCGGCCAGGTAGCTCTCGTCCCGGAAGATCTCCAGGGGGCGGTCACGGCGGTTCGTGCGGCCGAAGCCCTCCAGCTCACGGTGCAGAACCCGGCTGAACGCGGCGTCGGCCGTGTGACTGTAGGAAACGAATGCGTCGAACCGCTTGTTCTGCCCGCCACCGTCCACGCCAACCCCACTCCCCCCGGAATGTCCGTTACGCCGAGAGTACTCACCGGGGGTGTGCGAACCACGGTGGAATCACCGGGAACGGGTGAGGCCACGAGCCCGTCGGCGCGCTGGAGTGGTCCATGTCGAGGACCGACCTCGTCGTTCCTGCCCGACAAGGAGCGAACATGACCAGCGCACAATCCTCCGGGCCCGACCCCTATCCCGGGATGACCCCGGTCGCCTACTACGGCCCGCCACCCGAAGCGCCCAGTGCGGCGGGCTTCGGCGGGGCCATGCTCATCGTGGTGTCCCTGTTCCAGGTGCTGCAGGGGATCTCCGCCGTGGCCCAGGACACCGTCTACGTGACCGGCGTCGACTACGTCTACGCCTTCGACGTGACGACCTGGGGCTGGATCCACATCGTCCTGGGCGTGCTCGCCCTCGCCGCGGGGATCGGGGTGCTGGCCCGCCAGACCTGGGCGTTCGTCACCGGCATCGTGCTCGCCGGCCTGGCCTGCCTGGCGAACTTCGCGTTCATCCCGTACTACCCCATCTGGAGCCTGATCATCATCGGCTTCTACCTCCTGGTGATCTGGGCGCTGAGCACCCGCTTCTCGCGGCGTGCCGAAGCGTGACAGTGCCACACCACCGGGTGAGGTCCCCTCAGAGCCGCTGCGCGAACCGCACCGGCTCGACGGTCTCGGCGCTGTGCCGGGCCGCCCAGTTCTCCAGGGAGGCACGGCAGGCGTGGTCGAGGTGGTGCAGGTCTGCCAGGTCGACCTCGACGGGGCGGTCCTGCGGGAGGGCCTCCAGCTGGTCGAGCAGCCGGGGCAGCCGCAGGAACGTCGCGCTGCCGCTCAGGCGCACGGTGAGCGGACCGGCGCCCGGGTCGGTCACGTCCAGGTGCACGCGTGAGGTGTCCCAGGCGGTCTTGACCACCGAGAGCGCCAGCCCGACCAGCACGCCCTCGAACATGCCCACCGAGACGATCGCCAGGGCGGTCGCCGTCAGGACGAAGGACTCGCCCCGGTGCTCACGCCACAGCCGGCGGATCTCCGCCAGCGGGATGAGCTTGAAGCCCGCGTGCACCAGCACCCCGGCCAGCGCCGCGACGGGGATGAGACCGAGTGCCGCCGGCACCAGCGCGGCGAAGAGCAGCAGCCACACCCCGTGCAGCACGCGGGACGCCTTGGTCCTCGCCCCCGCCTGGACGTTGGCCGCGCTGCGGACGATGACGGCGGTCAGCGGCAGTGCGCCGAGCACCCCGCACACCGCGTTGCCCGCGCCCTGCGCCATCAGCTCCTGGTTGTAGCGCGTGCGCGGCCCGTCGTGCAGCCGGTCCACGGCTGCGGCGGAGAACAGGCTCTCGGCGGAGGCGATGAGCGTGAAGGCGAGGATCGTGCCGAGCACCCCGAGCTCGGCGAGCCGGCTGAAGTCGCCGGGCCCCGGCGGCTGGATCGAGTCCAGCAGGCCCTGCACCTCGACCATCGCCACCGACGGCCCGAGGAACGCGCCCGCCACGATCGCCAGGCCGACGGCCACCAGAGGTGCGGGCACGACCCGCAGCCGGCGCGGCATCCGCGCCCACAGCACGAGCACCGCGATCGTGCCCAGTCCGAGCGCGAACGACGTCAGCGCGGCGGGCGAGCGTACGACGTCCACCAGCATGCCGGGCAGGCCCGCGATCTTCGCGAGGCTCGTGGCGGGCGCGGCCAACCCCGCCATCGAGTACAGCTGCCCGGCGATCAGCACCAGACCGATGCCGGCGAGCATCCCCTCGACCACCGAGACCGAGATGGCGCGGAACCAGCGGCCCACCCGGAGCGCGCCCATCAGCAGCTGGAGCAGCCCGGTGGCGAGCACCAGGACCCCCAGCGCCGAGAGCCCGAACTGCTGCACGGCCTGGTAGACGAGCACGGTCAGCCCGGCGGCCGGACCGCTGACCTGCAGGCTGCTGCCCGGGAGGAACCCGGTCACGAGCCCGCCCACGATGCCCGTGACCAGGCCCAGCTCCGCCGGTACGCCGGAGGCGACGGCCACCCCCACGCACAGCGGCACCGCGACGAGGAAGACGACGAACGAGGCGGTCAGGTCCGCCAGGAACGTCCGGCGTCGCGACGACGACGGCGGGGCTGCCGCCACGCTCCCGGGCGCGGTCACAGCGGGGTGCCCGGGTCGGCGGAGGAACGAGCCTGGTCAGCGAAGGAACGGGCATGAACGAGAAGATGCTGCATCAGATACCCCCTGGTGCGCCCCTGGGCGCATCGGTCGTCGACGATGGTGCGGAACGTCGGGTAGGTGAGGTGCATGTGGCGACCCGGTACGGATCGAGGCCGTGGTTCGGCGTGTCCCTGCTGAGACCAAGTCTTGGGACTGAATCTCAGAGCAACCTCAGAGGCCGGGTGAAAGAATCGGCGCATGGACCTCGACGCCCGCCGTCTCCTGCTGGTCGAGGACGACAGGCGCCTCTCGCAGCTGCTCGTCCGACTGCTCACCGCGGAGGGATACGACGTGGTCCCCGTCTACGACGGCCAGGCCGGGCTGCACCACGGGCTGACGGGCCGGTGGGACGCGCTGGTCATCGACCGCACGCTGCCCGCCATGGAGGGGGCCGACCTGGTCCGCCGGCTGCGCTCGCGGGGCATCACGACGCCGACGATGCTCCTCACCGCCCGCGGCACCACCGAGGACCGGGTGGAGGGTCTGGACGCCGGCGCGGAGGACTACGTGGTCAAGCCGTTCGACAGCGACGAGCTGCTGGCGCGCCTGCGGGCGCTCCTGCGCCGGCACAGCGACACCTCCCCCGTGATCGACCTGGGCGGACGGCGGCTCGACGTCGCGTCGCGGCGGGTGCTCTCCCCCGACGCCGACCCGGTGGAGCTGTCCGCCCAGGAATGCGCGCTGCTGCGGATCATCGCGGCCAACCCGGGCCGGGTGCGCAGCCGCGAGGAGCTGCACCGGCGCATCTTCCAGAACGCGGACAGCCCGAACGCCGTGGACACCTACGTCTACTACCTGAGACGCAAGCTCGGCGCCGGCATGATCCGCACGGTGCGCGGCCTCGGCTACCAGCTCGGCGCCACGTGAGCGCTGCGATCAGCGACCGCCGGCTGCTGCGCAAGGCCTCCCTGGCGGTCGCCCTCCAGACCGGCGCCGCGGTCGGCATCGTGGTCTCCGCGGTGATCGCCCTGGTGTACGTGGTGGGGCTGGAGGCGCGGCGGGACGCGTCCGAGGTCAAGCTGCAGGCCAAGGTCGCCGAGGCCGGGAGCCACCACGTCACCCTGGACGGCACCGACACCGTGGTGGTCGACGGCATGCCCACCAACTGCCCGGAGCGCCACGTGCGCGAGACGGCGGCCCGGCTGCCCGACGGCCAGTCCCGGGTCGAGGTCTGCGGCAACCCGTTCCTCGCCTATGTCGGCGAGTCGCCCGACGGGACCCGCGTCACCGCGATCATGAACTTCGTCGAGCAGCAGGAGGAGACCGAGCGGCTCGCCCGGTTCTCGCTGACGGCCGGCGCCCTCGGCGTCCTCGCCTCGGCGGTGCTCGGCTGGGCGTTCGGCCGCCGGGCCGTCCGGTCGCTGGGCGACGCCCTGGCGTCGCAGCGGCGGTTCGTCTCCGACGTCAGCCACGAGCTGCGGACGCCGCTGGCGATCCTGCTCACCCGGGCCCAGCTGCTGCAGCGCGGTCCTGCGCACGACGAGGCCCAGCGGCTGGAGCTGGAGCAGCTGACCCAGGACGCCAAGATCGCCGCGGAGGTGGTCGACGACCTCCTCCTCGCCGCGGAGATCCAGCACCGGCCGCTCCCCCGCGTGCCGGTCGACCTGGGCCTGCTGGCCGGCGAGGTCCGCGCCTCGTTCGCCACGCGGGCACAGCTCGCGGGCGTCGACCTGCTCGTCGACACCCAGCCGGGTACCGACTACGTCGTCACGGGCACCACCACCGCCCTGCGCCGCGCGCTGTCGTCGCTCGTCGACAACGCCCTGGCCCACGTGGCCGACGGCGGCCGGATCGTCATCTCGCTGCGGCCACGGAGCACCGGGATCACCGTGGCCGTGACCGACGACGGCGAGGGCCTCGACCCGGCCCGGGCGCGCGAGCTGACCATGCGGTTCCGGCGCGGGTCGCACGACAAGGCGGGCAGCGTGCGGCTCGGACTGGGTCTCGCGCTCGTCAGCGAGATCGTCACGGCCCACGGCGGCGAGCTGACGATCGACGGCGCGCCCGGGTCCGGTGCGACCTTCGCGCTGTCGTTCCCGGCATCGAGCATCCCGCGCGGGATGCGGGAGGCACCCCTGCCCGCGGCAGGGCTCCACCGGGGCTGACCAGTGGCGCGGCGGGCCTAGCCGTGCACCAGCTCGCGGAGCGCGGCGTCCGACGCGGCCTGGGCCGCGCGGTCGTACGTGGAGCTGAACGCCATGATCTCCTCCGCCCCCGTGACCTCCGCCAGCCGGTCGAGCCGGCGGCCCACCGTGGCCGGGGAGCCGACGGCGCCCTGCGCGAGCTGCGCCTCGACGCGCTCGCGCAGCTGGCCGCTCCAGGGCTGGGCACGGATCGCCGCGACCGGCTCCAGCGGACCGAACTCACCCGTCTGCCGGGACCGGGCCATCGCCCACGCCTCCGGCAGGGCCAGCTCGCGGGCGTCCGCGTCGGTGTCCGCCACCAGGACGTCGGACGAGACCGTCACCGAGGGTTCGGGAGCACGGGGCGAGGGCCGGAACTGCTTGCGGTACGCGGCGAGCGCGTCGGTCAGCTCAGGGCGGTCGAGCAACGGCCCACCGACGACGACCGGCAGCCCCAGCCGCGCGGCGACGGCGAGGCCCCGCCCGGTGGCCAGCACGAAGACCGGTACGGTGCGTTCGGCCACCGGCCGGGCGGTGACCGCCGAGGCTCCGTCGAGGTGGTCGCGCAGCTCCTCGACGTCCTGCACGAAGGTGTCCGGTGCGTCCGACCCGCGCCGCAGTGCCCGGCGCACGGGCTCCGTGAAGCCGAGGGTGCGCCCCACCCCGAGGTCCACCCGGTCCGGGTAGAGGGCGTCGAGCATCAGGAACTGCTCCGCGACGACCAGCGGCTGGTGGTGCGGCAGCATCACGCCGCCCGACCCGATCCTGATGCTGGTGGTGCGGGCGCCGAGCGCACCGAGCAGGACGGGCGGCGACGCCGAGGCGATTCCCGGCACGGCGTGGTGCTCGGCGACCCAGAAGCGGTGGTAGCCGAGCCGCTCGGCCGACACCGCCCGCTCGATCGTGTGCGTCAGCGCGGCGCTGTCGGGGTACCCCGTACGGGTGCGGGAACGGTCCAGCAGGGAAAGCCTCACGTGAGGCGTCAACCACGTGCGCACCCGGGCGCTTCCCGCTGCTCCCTGACCGCCGTACCCGGGCGGCTACGACGGACCGGGCGCCGTCCAGCGTTCCTCGAGAACATGACAGCGCGTGATGAGGCCGTCGAGGCCGACGGCGACGTCGAGCACGAACTCACCGGCCAGGACGAGACCGGTCGCACGCACCCGGGCCCGGCAGGTGCCCGTCACCACCGCCCGGTCCCCCTCTGCGCGGATCGTGTCCAGGTCGACGTGCTCGACGTCGAGCGCCTCGCCGAGCAGGGCGAGGCCCTCGAACCCGGTATCCGCGTCCGCGTCGAACCGTCGCGCCAGGTCGCGGGGCGACGCCCCGGCGACCCGCGCCGCGAACAGCTCGACGACAGCGACCCGAACCCCTGATTCCGCCCGGATCTCGACGGCTCCTCCCGCGTGCATGAGGGCTGTCTAGCCACCAGCACCCACCCGGCGCAAGGGCCGCGGCGACCGGTGGGGGCCACTGACCGGAACCGGCCACGACACTCCGACCGCGTGGCGCAGGCGCTCGTGCGCCAGCAGGTCCGACACGGTGACGAGCTCGTCACCGTGATCGCGCGCACCTGGCGCAATCTTGAGATATTCATTTTCCCGACATTGTGTTCTGTGGGTGAAATCTCCTATAAAGGTAGCGATCGGGTCACAACTGGAGTGTCCCGACCCACCTTCAGGGAGCTGCCCACATGAAGCAACGCCTGTTGAGCATCGTCGCCACCATCGCGGCGACCACCCTCGCCACCGTCGGGCTCGTGACGACACCGGCCGAACCGTCGTACGCCGCCGGGGAGTCCTACGTCGCCCTCGGCGACTCCTACTCCTCGGGCACCGGCACCAGGTCCTACATCGCCGACGGCACCGAGTGCCTGCGCTCCACCTACGCCTACGCCAGCCTGACCGCGGCGGCCAAGGGCTACAGCCTCAACTTCCGGGCGTGCTCGGGAGCCGTGGTCGCCGACGTGACGAGCACCCAGCTCAGCGCGCTGGGCACGGGCACGAGGTACGTCACGATCTCGGTGGGCGGCAACGACGCCGGTTTCGCCGACGTGCTCACCGAGTGCGCCCTGCCGGCGTGGGCCAGCGACTGCGCCGGCGCGGTCGGTGCAGCACGCACGTTCATCTCCGGCACCCTCCCGGGCCGGCTCAACACGCTCTACGCCGCCATCCGGACGCGGGCCCCGAGCGCGAAGGTGGTCGTGGTCGGCTACCCGAAGATCTTCATGGGCGAGGACTGCAACGTGGCCACCTTCTTCAGCCCGGAAGACGAGACGGCGCTGAACAACGCCGTCGTGCTCATCAACTCGGTCACCCAGACGGCCGCCTCCGCACGCGGGTTCACCTTCGTCAACCCCGTCAGCCGGTTCACCGGCCACGCCGTGTGCGACTCGACCGAGTGGATCAACGGCTTCTCCAACCCCGTCCAGGAGTCCTACCACCCGAACCGGCTCGGTCACGCCAACGGCTACCTGCCGCTCGTCAGTGGCGTGCTGACCGGCGCGAGCGTCGCGGCGACGAGCACGGTCCTGGCCAGGGCGGAGGACGGCGCCGCGGAGCAGGCCGAGCTTCAGCAGAAGTACGCCGCCGCCGACCGCAGGATCAAGCCGAAGCTCTTCCAGCCCCCGACCAAGGCCCGCCTGGAGGAGCTGGCGAAGGAGCGGGACGTCGACTTCGACGCCTGGTGGGCCCGGGAGCGGTCGCCGGACCGAGGCCGCTGAACCGAGCCGCTGACCCGAACCACTGCCCCCGGGGGCCGCGCCGCACGACGGGGCGCGCGCGGCCCCCGGGTTTAGGCGCGCCCCGCCGTCCGGTAGCGGTGCTCGGGGCGGCCCGTCGAGCCGTACCGGAGCTCGACCACCGGCGGTCGCCGGCTAGCGCGCCTGCTGCGCCAGCGCCGTCGCCAGGGCGGTGAGCGACCGCCCGGCCACGGCCGGGACGGTGACGCCCTGCAGCACGTCCAGGTCCGCGACCTCGGGGGCGCTGCCCGTGGCTCCGCACAGCGCGCCGACCAGGGCGGGCAGGCTGTCCTGGTGCCGGGCGACCGACAGCGCCAGCGGCAGGGCCGCCGCGTGGTCGCCCTCGGTCAGGACGAGGAGCGCGATCGCGAGCGGCAGGGTCTCGGCGACCGTGCCCGGGTGGCTGTAGGTACGCGGGGCGAACCGGGTCACGAGCGCGGGGACCGCCCCGAAGGGCGTACGGGCGCCGTCGGCGATCGTGAGCGCGTCGCGCACGCCGTCGGCGAGCCAGGCGTCGGCGGCGAGATCCTCGTCGGCGGCGGCCAGGGCCTCCCGGACGGGCGCGCCCTGGAGCAGGTGGCCCACCAGGCGCGCGAACGCGGCGGCCGCGTGGACCCCGACGCCGTCGTGCGTGATGCTCGCGTAGCTGCGCGCGAGCCCTGCTGCGGCCGCTGGGTCGGCCGTCACGATCGCCACGGCCAGGGCGCCGGGCAGAGCGGTGTCGTCGTAGAAGGCCGGGTTGTCGGCGCCGGTGTGGGGTGGGCGCAGGCCGGCCTCCGCATTGAGGAGCGCGGACCGCTGCGCGGCGCTGGTCCAGGTGTCGGGGGTGTCGAGCAGGGCACGCCAGGTGTCGAACAGGGTGCCCTGGTCCCGGCCCGGGGCCTCCAGCAGGACGCGGGCGGCGACGGCGAAGGTCTCGGTGTCGTCGGTCGCCACGAGCGCCGGAGCGTCGATGGCCGTCAGGACGAACGGCACCACCGGCCGCAGCACCCTGGACTCGTCGAGCTCCAGCGCACCCTTGCGGAGCATCTGCCGCACCCACGGGTCGCGGACGGTCCGGTGCTCGCTGGCCGGCGCACCGAGGGCGTCGCCCAGGGCCAGCCCGCGCACGGCACCCACGGCGCGGTCGAGGCGGTCGGTCATGCTCGGGTCTCCTTGCCACGGTCCGCGTCGCCGCGGACGTCGTCGGTGGTCACGCTGCCGGTGGTCACGCCGCCGGCGTCGGCGCGGTCGGCGGCCGCCCGGTCGGCCAGGGCGTCCGCCAGCTCCACGAGGTCGGTGCCGGCCGTCGCCGCGATGCACTGGCCGGTCACGGACCGCACCTGGGCGACGTGCGCCGGGTCGAGCGCGCTCGCGCCGTGCAGGGCACCGGCCACGGCGCCGGCCATGGCCGCGATGGTGTCGGAGTCGCGGCCGATGTTGACGCCGGACTCGATGGCGCCCAGCGTGCCGTCGTTGGCCCGCAGCAGGCCGATGGTCAGCGCGACGGCCTCGGGGGCGACGTCGGCCCACATGTAGTGGCGCAGCGGGATGGCCGCGAAGAGGGCCTCCTCGGCCTCCTCCGGGGAGCCGGCGCGCGTGGCGATGTCGAGCGCGCGGCGCGCCGTGCGGGCCGACCAGGAGTCCTCGGGCATCGACGCGAGCATGGCGTCCAGCACGGGGTCGATGTCATCCGCGACCATGGCGACGGCGACGCCGGCGGCGATCGCCTGGGCGCACCAGATGCCGTCGCGCGAGTGGCTGACCTCGGCGTCGGCCCGCGCCATCCGGATCGCGAGGGCGGGGTCCCCGGCGGCGTAGACGCCGATCGGGGCCACGCGCATGGCCGCGCCGTCGCTCCAGGTCTCGGCGTTGCGCTGCCCGCTGGCAGGCGGCGCCATGCCGGCGTGGAGGTTGGCGATCGCGATCATCTCGCTGAAGCCGGCCCGGTTGAACCCGGTGCGCTGCGCGCTCAGGGCATCCAGCCAGGTGTCGGCCACCACGGCGGACGTCAGGTCCGCGCCCGCCCGCAGCACGCCCCGGGCGCACAGGACGGCGTACTCGGTGTCGTCCGTGCCGGCGGCGTCGGGGTCGACGAAGCCGCGCACCCGGCCCCACCTCTCGCGGATCGCGGGAAGGGTCATGCCCTCGGTCGGCGCGCCCATGGCGTCACCGATCGCCAGGCCGAGCAGCGCTCCGCGCGCACGGTCGTTGTTCATGCTCCTCCGGTCCTCGCCTCTCGTTCGCCTCGCCCGGCGACGTCGTCCATGAACGCCGCCTCGAAACGTAACGTTTTGCATACGTCAGCCAGGTGAGCATGGGTGTAGTAGAGATGTTTGCGCACCTTTTTGCGCTTGTGTCTTGCATCACAGGGTGAGTTTGCAGGATGCTACTCCAAAACCTTTTGCGCACGGCGAGGCGCACGACGGGTCGACGAGGAGCGGGTGATGGTCGGAATACGCGAGGTGGCCGAGGTCGCGGGCGTGAGCATGTCGACGGTCTCGCAGGTCGTCTCGGGCAACCGGCCCGTCTCGGCTGCCACCCGGGCCCGGGTGGAGGCCGCGATCACCCACCTCGGCTACCGCGCCCACCCCGGCGCGTCCCAGCTCCGCGGCGGGCGCACCGGCACGATCGCCCTGATCGTGCCGACCCTGGAGAACCCGTTCTACCCGCTGGTCGCCGCCGGCATGCAGGACGTGCTCGTGCCCCGCGACATCCTGCTGACCGTCACCGACGCCAGCGGCATGGACCGCTCGACCAACGCCATCCACCGCCTCCTGTCGCGGCGCGTCGACGCGATGGTGGCCGCGCCGTTCGGCATCCCGGCGGCCGGCCTCGCCGAGCTGCACGACGCCGGGATCCCCTTCGTCACGCTCGGCGAGGAGCCGCCGGGCGGCGGCGACTACGTGCACAGCGACGACGTCCGCGGCGCGCGTGCGGTCACCGAGCACCTGATCGCACGCGGCCGCCGACGCATCGCCTTCCTCGGCGGCGAGGAGTCGGTGATCCCGACCCAGCAGCGCCTGGAGGGCTACCGGGCCGCCCTGCAGGCGGCGGGCCTGCCTCTCCGGGACGACGACGTCGTGTTCACCGAGTACACGCGGCAGGGCGGCCGCGACGGCGCCGCGCTGCTGCTGGAGCGCGACGAGCGGCCCGACGCGATCGTCGCGGCCAACGACCTGATCGCCATCGGCGTGCTCGACGTGACCCGGGCCCGCGGGCTGCGCGTGCCGGAGGACGTCGCACTGACCGGCTACGACGACATCGACGCGGCGTCCCTGGTCAGCCCGCCGCTGACCACCATCGAGAACCCGGCCCGCGAGATCGGGCGCGCGTGCGCGCGCCTGCTGCTCGAACGGCTCGACGGCGACGTCACCGAGGTCACCCGCGCCGTGGCCCTGTCCAACCGGCTGGTCGTGCGCGACTCGACCTGACCGCTCCCCGTCCGTTCCACCTGTTCTATCCGCCTGGCACCATCCACCCTCGCGAGAGAGACACGACACCTTGAGAATCACCAAGCGCGCACTGGCTCCGATCGGCTTCGCCGCCGCGGTCTCGGTCGCCCTGGCCGGCTGCGTGAGCAGCGGCGGCAGTGGCAGCGGCGACGCGGTCACCTACTGGGGGGCGTTCTACGCGCCGAGCACCGAGGAGGCTTTCCAGGAGATCTTCGTCGACGGGTTCAACGCTGACGGCGACGCGCAGGTCGACATGGAGGTCAAGGAGCTGACCACGATCGGGCAGCTCACCGACACGGCGGTCTCGGCCGGGCAGGCGCCCGACATCGTGTACTCGGACGGGCCGTCGTCGGCCTCCGACTTCGCCCGCGCGGACCGCACCATCTCGCTCGACGAGTACGCGCAGGAGTACGGCTGGCAGGACACGTTCCTGCCCTGGGCCTACGAGCTCAGCACCGTCGACGGCAAGGTCTCCTCCGTCCCGGCCAGCTACGGGTCGATGGTCCTGTACTACAACTCCGCGGTGTTCGAGGAGCACGGCTGGACCCCGCCGACCACGCTCGCGGAGTTCGAGCAGGTCGCCGAGGAGGCCGACGAGGCGGGCATGGTGCCGCTCGGCGGCGGGAACGCCGGTTATCAGGGCATGAGCGAGTGGCTCGTCACGGCGGTCTTCAACGCCGCCGTCGGGCCGGAGAAGATCCACGACGTCCTGACGGGCGAGGCGTCCTTCACCGACCCGGAGTTCGTCTCGGCGATCGAGCTGATCCAGGACTGGATCGACAAGGGCTGGCTGGCCGGCGGCGCGGAGTCCTACTTCACCACGGACGACACCGCGAACGTGACCGGCCTGGCCAACGGCACCACCGCCATGTACCTCAGCGGCACCTGGTCGTTCAACTCCCTCTCGGAGGTGTTCGAGGACCCGTCGCAGTGGGCCTGGGCGCCGCTGCCGTCGCTGAGCGACTCGGTCGAGCCGGGTGTGTTCCCCCTCGCGATCGGTACCGCGCTGTCCGTCAGCGCCGACTCCGCCGACCCCGACGCGGCGGCCGGGTTCATCGACTACGTGGCCGGCGACGTCGACCGGGCGCTGGAGTACACAGCGCGCACGGGCGAGAACCCGCCGCCGCTGGCGGTCAGCGCCGACCAGTTCCCCGACGAGGTCGACGACCGCACCGTGGACCTCTACAGCCAGATCCCCGAGTCGACCAACGTCGGCTACGCGACCTGGACCTTCTTCCCGCCGAAGACCGACTCCTACCTCATCACCGAGTTCGACAAGGTGGTGACCGGCGACAGCACAGCGGAGCAGTACCTGGCCGGGATGCAGGACGTCTTCGACGAGGAGTTCGACGCCGGTACGACCCTGACTCCCTTCACCCCCCAGAGCCAGGGCTGACCGGTGACCACAGAGACAGCGACCACCGGGGCCTCGCTGGCGGCGGCCCCGGTGCGTCGCGAACCGCGGCCGGCCCTCCGGGGCCGGCCGCTGGGGGCCCGGCGACAGCGCCGGCTCCTGGCGTGGCTGTTCGTGGCTCCGCTGCTCGTGGTCAACCTGCTGGTCATCACCGGGCCCGGTCTGGCCTCGGTGTTCTACTCGTTCACCGACTGGGACGGGCTGAGCACGCCCCGGTTCGTGGGGCTGGCGAACTACGCCGAGATGCTCCGGTCCGGTGCGGTCGGCAGCGCGCTGCTGCACAACGTCCTGTGGACCCTGTTCTTCCTGGTCGTCCCCATGGGGATGGGCCTGGTGGGCGCGTTCCTGCTGTCCCGGCTGCGCCGGTACCAGGCGATCTTCCGCGTCCTGTACTTCGTCCCATACGTATTGGCGACGGTCGTGTCCGCCGCCGTCTGGCGGCAGATCCTCGACCCCGACGGCGGGATCGGCGCCGCCCTGGCGACCCTGGGCCTCCCGTTCCTCGCGGACGTGAACTTCCTCGGTAACCCGTCGCTCGCCCTCGGCTCGGTCGCCTTCGTGAACACCTGGCAGTGGTGGGGCTTCCTGCTCGTGATCTTCCTGGCCTCGATGCAGTCGGTGGACCCGGCGCTGTACGAGGCCGTGCGGCTCGACGGCGCCGGACCGGTCCGCGAGTTCTGGCACATCACGCTGCCGATGATCCGGCCGACGCTGGTCTTCCTGGGCCTGATGACGATCATCTGGTCGTTCCTCGTCTTCGACTACGTCTACGTGCTGACGCAGGGCGGGCCGGCCGGGTCCACCGACGTGCTCAGCACGGTGCTGTACCGCGAGGCCTTCCAGAACCAGCGCCACGGCTACGCCTCCGCCGTCGCCATGCTGCTCTCGGCGATCAGCGCCGCGACCGTGCTCGGCTACCTCGCGCTGCGCCGACGACTGCGATGGGACATCTGATGGGCACCGCCTCCCGCCGCGCCCAGCCCGTGAGCTGGATCGTCCTCGGGCTGCTTGCCCTCTACGCGCTCGGCCCGCTGCTGGTGTTCGCGTTCAACGCGTTCAAGTCCGCGCGCGAGATCGACAGCAACCCGCTCGGGCTCCCCCAGTCGTTCAGCTGGGGCAACTTCGCCGTGGCCTGGGAGCAGGCCCACATGGGCGGGGCGCTCCTGAACAGCCTGGTCATCGCGGTGGCCACCGCGGCGGGCGTCGCGCTGATCGCCACCATGGCGGCCTACGCCATGACCCGCCTGGACCTGCCCGGCGGCGGCGCGTGGATCCTGTGGCTGCTGGTGTCCTCGTCGCTGCCGATCCAGCTGTTCCTCGTACCGCTGGTGAGCTGGTGGTCGACGCTGGGCCTCTACAACCAGCCCATCGGCCTGATCATCATCTACTGGGCCGTGTACAGCCCGTTCGCGACCCTGCTCGTGCGGGCGTTCCTGATCGGCATGCCCAAGGAATACGAGGAGGCCGCCCGGCTGGACGGCGCCGGCGAGCTCGGGGTGTTCGCCCGCATCGTCCTGCCCATGATCCGGCCCGCGGTCCTGACCGCCGCCCTCGTCTCCGGGCTGCAGGCCTACAACGAGTTCATGCTCGCCGTCACGTTCATCCAGGACCGCGACTTCCAGCCCGTCGCGCTCTCGCTCTACTCGTTCCAGCAGGGATTCACCACCGACTGGTCCCTCGTCAGCGCGGCCGGGCTGCTCATGGCCCTGCCCGTCGTCGTGCTCTTCCTGACCATGCAACGCACCTTCATCGACGGCTACGTCTCCCGCGGCATCGCCGTATGAGCCGGCCGTCCTCGCCCCGGGATCCCCGACCAGACCAAGGAGTGTCCATGCCTTCCGCGAAGGAAATCCTGCACACCACCGCGGCCGACCAGATCGACCTCGGCCTGGTGGACCTCGTCACCGTCGAGAACTACAACCGCCTGGTCGGAGCCATGCTCGTGGCCAGCGACAACCATCGCCTCATGATGGAGGACCTCGGCGACGACGAGATACACGCCTGGTCCTGGACCCCGTGGGTCGACGGCAGGTTCGGCAGGACCAGCGTCACCCGGGACGAGCTCGTCGCCCGGCTCGCGGTAGAGCGCTGGCTCACGGACGCCCCGCCCATCCAGCGCGAGCCCGAGTGGGACATCTCCACCGTGCTGTCGGCCGACGAGGACTGGCGCTGACGCCGTCGGCGGATGACGCCCGGCGAACGACCTGGCGTCATTCCCGCAGGAGGAGCAGCTTGACGACCGCCAAGGACTCCCGCACGTAGTCGACCGGAACGGTGTACCAGGGTGTGGCGGCGTGCAGCGAGGCGCTGTCGAGCCCCGCGATCCGCGACAGCTCGTTCGCCCGGAAGACGTGATAGTCGTTCGTCACGAAGACCGTGCTGTACCGCTCCCCCAGCCGGGCGTCCAAGAGGCTCTTCGTCAGGACGAAGTTCTCGTGGGTGCTCGTCGACCTGCCCTCCATGAGGATCGCGCTCTCAGGAATACCCCGCGAGACCAGGAATCTCCGCATGGCGAGCGCCTCGGTGACGGACTCCCCGGGGCCTTGCCCTCCGGAGACGACGACGAGGGCGTCCGGGTTGGCCTCGTGGTATTCGACGGCGGTCTCCAGCCGTTCCCGCAGGGCCGGGGTGACGGCCTCACCCTTGATCGCGGTGCCGAGGACGATGACGGCGTCCTCGTCGTAGGAGACCGTGTCCACCCTGCCGAGGGCCGCGACGGACGAGATGGCGAGGATGATCGCCGCATTCGCGACCAGCAGGGAGATCCTCAGCACCTTGGGCGAGCCACTGCCTGTCCGGGCTCGGATCTTCTCGTGGAACAGCCCGTAGAGCAGGTAGACGACGCCGACCGCGAACGCCGCAATGACGCCCGTGTTCACGCTGATCACCGATGCGACGAGCAGTGCGTCGCAGATCAGAAGTGTCCCGGCGACCGTGAAGAGGATCTTCATAATGTTTCCCAATTCCCACCGGACCTAGACGACGCCAGGCGGCGGCGTCCGCCGCACGTTCCACCCGTCGAGGTCCGGGGCGACCCACCCGTCCGCGCCCCGTGGCACGGGCAGCACCGCGGGAACGGTGACGCGGTCCATCTGCAGCGTGCCCTCGATGCGCGGCGCCGCGGTGCCGTCCGGGCCGGCGCCGGGCTCCCAGCGGACCGTGATGCCCTGGGCCGCGAGGGCCGCCTCGTCGATCACGGCGAGCACGAGCGGCTCGGACGCATCACCGTAGACGGCGCGCAGCACCGCCGGCAGGGCCTCCGCGGTGGTCGCGTGCAGGTACCCGGTGTCGTCGAACAGCGTGCTGCGCGTCGCGACGTCGTACTCCCCGAACCGCTCGCACGCCTCCCAGTCGTCGCTGAACGCCACGTGCAGCAGTCGTTCCTCGGCCATCAACCGTCCTCCGCATGCATGAGATCGTCATCAATGAAACGGCAACGTATCATTGTCGCCGTGAAGATCGACGACGACGAGACGGACGCCACAGGGCCCGGCGCCACAGGCCCGGCCGGCGGGGAACCACGGCGCGGGCCGGGCCGCCCCCGCCGCGAGGACGTCGACGCCCGGCGGGCGGAGATCCTCGAGGCCGCCGTCCGCCTGTTCGCGGAGCGCGGGTTCGCGGGCACGACCATCGAGGCGGTGGCGCTCGCGGCGGGCGCGACCAAGCGGACCGTCTACCGCCACTTCACGGACAAGACCGGGCTGTTCTTCGCCGCGGTGGAGCGGCTGCACGCCCACGAGCGGCCCGCGGACCACGACGCCGTGGACCTGGAGGAGCTCACGACCCGGATGGTGCACATCCTGCACGGGGACGACGCGGTGACGCTCCACCGCCTGGTCATCGCCGAGTCGCGCCAGCTCCCGCAGCTCGCGGCGATGTTCTACGAGCGAGGCCCGGCCCGGTCGATCGAGGTGCTCACCGCGAGCCTCACGCCTTCGGACGACGCAGGACCGGAGAGAGCTGGTCCGGACGACGCCCCGCGCGAGACGGCCGAGGCGCTGTACACGCTCCTGCTCGGCGAGCCGCACCGACGGCGCCTGCTCGGGCTGGCCCCCGCGCCGTCCCGCGCGGAGGCGCACGCCCATGCTCGCCGAGCCATCGGCGTCGTGCTGGGACCAGGGGTGCACTAGAGCTTGGGCACCAGGTCGTTCATCGACCGCAGCACCAACCGGTCCGCAAAGTCGGCCGCCTCGGCGCCGACCGCCCCGCGGACGTCGATCCGCACGCTCTCACCAGGGAGCAGGGTGACGAGGGCGTCGTCGGCCTCGGCGTCGGGAGCGATCCGGTCCACCAGCAAGGTGGCGTCCCGGACCAGGGTGCGTGCCGTGAGCCGCACGGACCAGCCGCCGTCGGTCCGGGACGCATCGACGTCGACCTCGGCCGGGCCGAGCTTCGAGTCGCGCGCCTCGGTGTAGAACCAGTGGCTGACCGCCGCCCCCAGGCGCGCGACGACCAGTTCCGCGGCGGGGTCGTCCGCCGCTGCGACGGCCGCGTCGAGCACGACGCGCTGCGCCGACCGCGGCGCGACGGCCAGGTCCACGGTCGCGGCGGCGAGCACCGTCCCGTCGAACGCCCGGCGTTCCACCCGCACGACGCCGGCCCACCCTTCGGCGGTGTCGTTGACGGCGGCCAGCACCAGGCCGCCGTCGTCGTCGGGCTGCAGGGTGAGCAGCCGCTCCGCGTGGGCGTGGTGCAGGGCGTACAGCAACGGCTTGCGCCGCTCGTCGCCGTCGACCGCCGCCCAGGAGGTGACCGGCCAGCAGTCGTTGAGCTGCCAGACGATCGTGCCGGTGTTGTGCGGCGTCAGCGAGCGCCACCACTCGATCGCGGTGCGGACGGCCACGGCCTGGTTGAGCGACATGGCCCAGTGCCAGTCGGCCATGTCGTCGGGCAGCGGCAGGTGGGCGGTGAGGCCGAGCGTGAGCTTGCCGTTCCCGTCGTTGGCCTTCTGGTGCACGATCATCCCCGGCGACTCGGGGGTCAGCGGGTCGTCGGAGACCGAGCGCTTCAGGGTCGACCAGGTGGGCGGCCCCTGCCAGCCGAACTCGGCGACGAACCGTGGGCGGTACTCGCGGTAGTGCGGCCAGTCGCGGGTGTTCCAGAGGTCCCAGACGTGGACGGTGCCGTGCGCCGGGTCGTTCTGGTAGGCGTCGGGGTTGGGCGAGAACGGGCTGCCGGGCGTGTAGGGCACGTGCGGCGCGAGCTCGGCGACCAGGGACGGGAACAGGTCGTAGTAGTAGCCGGCGCCCCAGGTGCGGCCCTCGAGCTTCTCCTGCCAGTGCCAGTCCTGGTGGCCCCAGACGTTCTCGTTGTTGCCGTTGAGGACGACGAGCGAGGGATGGGCGGCCAGGCGCACGATCGCCTCGCGCGCCTCCGCCTCGAACTCGGACCAGAGCGGCTCGTCCTCGGCGTAGGCGGCGCACGCCGTGAGGAAGTCCTGCCAGGTGAGGATGCCGCGCTCGTCGCACTCGGCGTAGAAGTCCTCGGACTCGTAGATTCCGCCGCCCCAGACGCGCACGAGGTTGATGCCGGCGAACTCGGCCTGGGCGAGGCGTCGGGCGTACCGGGCGCGGTCCACGCGGTGCGGGAACGCGTCGTCGGGGATCCAGTTGGCGCCGCGGACGAGGATCTGCTCGCCGTTGACGACGATCGCGAAGCCGGTGCCGGCCGCGTCCGGCTCCAGGCGGACGGCGGCCGAGCGGAACCCGACGCGCCGGGTCTGCGCGTCGCTGACACCGCTGTCGTCACTGCTGTCGCCGTCGCCGTCGCCGTCCAGCAGCTCGACGACGAGGTCGTAGAGCGGCTGGTCGCCGTGGCCGCGCGGCCACCAGAGGCGGGCGTCGGGCACCGCGAGGTCGAGCGCGGCCACGCCGCCCGCCACCGCCGCGGTGGCCTCGGCGCCCGCGACCCGGACCCGCACGCGGGCGCCGTCACCGGCACCGGTGACGTGCGCCGTCACCCGGGCCCGCGGCACGCCGTCAACGACGTCACCGGCGACCCGGAGCTCGCCGAGACGCGCGGCGGACCAGCTCTCCAGCGTGACGGGGCGCCAGATGCCGGAGGTGGCGGTCTCGATGCCCCAGTCCCAGCCGAAGCTGCACGCCATCTTGCGGATCGCGTTGTACGGGTGGCGGTTGGTGTGGGGCCGGTAGCCGAGGGAGAGGCTCGCGGCGTCCGCGCACCGCACGGGCGAGGAGAACGCGACCTCGAGCATGTTCTCCCCCGCGCGCAGCGTGCGCGCCACGTCGAGCCGGTACGTGCGGTGCATGTTGCGGACGGCACCGAGCTCGACGCCGTTGAGGCGCACCACCGCGACGGTGTCCAGGCCCGAGAAGACGAGCTCGTGGCGGGCGTGGCCGCCGGCCGACCACTCGAAGGTCGTGCGGTAGGTCCAGTCGGTCAGGCCGATCCACTTCTGCGTCGCCTCGTTGTCGTCGAGGTACGGGTCGGGGATCAGCCCGGCGGCCAGGAGGTCCGTGTGCACGCTGCCGGGCACGGTGGCCGCGACCGGGCCGGCCCCGCGGACGGCGTCGGGCACGGGGCCACGACCGGGTTCAACGGTCCAGCCGTCGTGGAGCAGTCGGCGTTCGACCGTCATGCGAGAGGTCCCTTCGGCGGATCGGCTCTGAGTCGATGTGGACGATACCGAAGTGCTCGGCGCGATAGGGTCCGGGGCCATGACGACGACGCCGCTGGTCGACGAGGTGGACTGGGCACGGCTGTTCCACGCCTACGGGGTCGCGTCGGACACGCCGGGGCACCTGCGCGGCCTGGTCTCCGCCGACGACGCCGCGTTCGAGGCGGGCCTCGACCACCTGTACGGCGCCGTGCTGCACCAGGGCACGGTCTACCCGGCGACGGCGCCCGCGCTGCGGGCCGTGGCAGGGCTACTGGGCGACCCCGTGCTGCGCCGCCGCGACGGGGACGGGCGGTCACGCCTGGCCGCGCTGCTGGGCTGGATCGACGCCGTCGGCGACAGCGCCTCCTGGCACGAGGACACCCGCGAGCCGGATGCCGTCGAGCCCACGGCCAAGGAGATCGACGCCTTCTACCGCGCGATGGCGGCGGACGACGAGTCGGTCTGGGGTTCCGAGCTCAGCGAATACCTGTGGGCCCGGTCGATCACCGAGCTGCCCGCGGCGTGCGGCGCGGCGCTGGCCCCGGTCTCGACGCTCCTGTCCGACAAGGACGAGGCCGTGCGCCTCGCGGCCCTCGACGCCTACGTCCGCCTCGCGGGACCGGGCGACGTCGGCCGGACCGCTGGCCTCCGCCATGAACATCGCGTCGGGGCGGGATGAGCGCGCCGTGCTCGTCCTGGGTCTGGGCGGCCTCGGCGCGGACACCACCCACTGGCTGTCCGACGACGACCCCGCGATCCGCGCCTGCGCCGCCCTGCCACTCACGGGCTCCGCCGCGGCGACCGCCGTGCTCGTCGAGGCGCTGCACGACCCGCTCGCGGCGGACGAGTGGTTCACCCGCCGCCCGTCGAGGTTCGGCATGCGCGTCCACTTCGAACTGGTGGCGAACCTGCTGGCCCGCGACGCCGGGCTCGCCGAGATCCTGCCCGCGTGCCTGCCCGTGCTCCGGGTCGCGCAGGGCAAGCTGTGGTCGGACATGACCTGGGGCCCGATCCTGCTCCGCACCTTTCCTACCGTGGAGTTCCAGCCGGGCGTCCGCCCCGACCCGCCGCAGGACCTGGACGAGGCGCAGAAGGCGGTGCTCCGCGAGCTGGCCGCCAACGACGCGCTCTGGGACGACGGCGACGGCAACGCGGACCTGGCGCGGATGCGCGTCGGACTGCCCGACGACCGCGCCGCGGTGGCCGTCCTCGCTTCCTGAGGCGAGACGCCGCGCGGGGCGCGGCCCGCTCAGCCGCGCACGCCTCCCCAGGTGACGAACTGGACGGCCAGGGCGCCGAGGATCGCCAGGCCACAGAGCGCCCACACCGCCGCAACGATCGACCTCCGGCCGACGGTCAGCAGGAGGAACGTCACGGCGCTGTAGCCGACCGAGAGCACGATCGCTGAGACGAAGGCCGGTGTGAACCGGGCGTGAGGCCCGCACCCGGGCGGCGCGGGATAGACGAGCGGGCACACCGTGCCGACGGCGGGCGGGTACGCGAGCCCCCAGATGTCCAGGAGCGCCCAGACCACGATCCCCGCTGCGGCAGCGAGCTCGACCGCGAGCACCACGACACCGAGGCCGTCCTTGCGCCGGCGGTCGCTGGCGTCACCTTCTTCCACGAGCCGGACGATACGCGGCGGCGCCACGGAACCGCACGACCACAGCCAGGAAATGCAACCCTGGGGTTGCATGTCGCCGAGAATCATGCCAGCCTTCATTGCAACCGCAGAGTTGCATATTCTCGGAGGCCTTGATGTCTGGTCGACAGAGTCATACCGGAAGTCGTTCACGAGTGACGATCGCCCTGGGCGTGCTGCTCGCCCTCGGCATCTGCGTGCACCTCGCCGGACCCGGCGCCGTCCTCGCGGCCTCCCTGCCCGCGTCGGCAGGCAACCTCGGCGACGCCATCGGCGCCCTCGCCGGCGGGCACGCGATCGACGTCGGCGGAGTCCCCGCGGCGATCGTCACGGCCGCGGCCCTCGCCACGGTGTCCGTCGCCGCGGCGGTCGCGACCCGCTCGCTGCGCCCCGCGCCCGCACCGCGGGCGGCCGTGCCCGGGGAGCCCGAGCCAGCCCCCGCCCCCTGACCACCGACGTACTAGACCACCAACACGAGAGAGATGGAAACATTCATGGAGAACACGCAGAACCCCCAGGCCGTGATCGACGCCGGCGCCTTCACCGTGCGACGCACGATCCAGATCAGCGCACCGTTGGAGAAGGTCTGGCGCACCGTCACCGAACCGGAGCTGGTCTCGCAGTGGTTCGGCCACGTGACGCTGACCGGCTCCGGCGCGGGCGCCCTCGGCACGATCGGCTGGCCGGGCGAGCGCCGGGTGCCGATCCGGGTCGAGACCTTCGAGCCCCCGCGCGAGGTCTCCTACCGCTGGTGCAACGAGGACGGTCCGCTGCCGGACACCGTCGACGAGGCCCGCTCGACGGTCTTCACCTTCACCCTCGAGGCGGCCTCCGGCGGCACCCGGCTCACCGTCGTCGAGACCGGCTTCGAGAACACCAGCGACCCGGCGGGGCTCATGACCGACCACCGTGGAGGCTGGGACGCGGAGCTCGACAAGCTCGTCGCCCTCCTCGAGGGCCAGGCATGAACTCCGGACCATCGCCGGACGGAACCGTGGTCGCCATGTGCAGCGCACTCGCGGACGAGACCCGGTGGAGCATCCTGACCGCCCTCGGCCAGGGCGACGCCTCGGCGTCCGCCCTGGCCCGGAGCCTGCCTGTCACCCGGCAGGCCATCGCGAAGCATCTCGCGGTGCTCCAGGAGGTGGGACTGGTGGAGACGGTGCAGGTCGGCCGCGAGGTGCGGTACCGCGTCATCGGGACCGAGCTCAGCGCCGTGGCCCGCCGCCTCGACGCGATCGGCACCGAGTGGGACCGCCGCCTCGCCGCCATCAAGCACATCGCCGAGAGCATCTGACCGCCACCCCCGGGGACGCCGCCGCTCCCCGGGGGGGGTCAGCCGCCGTTCGACTGCCGGATCCCCTCGGCCAGGGCGTCGAACCGGTAGACGAACCCGCCCGCCGCGCCGCTCACCGTCACGTAGGCGTCCGTGGCCCCCGGCCGGATCGCGATGTTGGTCGCGGACTGCAGGCCGTCGTCCCCCGCCGGGACGGAGACGGTGGTCAGGTGCGTGCCGTCGGGGCCGTACACCCGCACCTCCGGCCGGCCGTGCATGCCCTGGTAGATGTTCCCGGCGGCGTCGACGGCGTTCGAGTCCGTCTGGGCGACGCCGCCGTCGACATGAATCGCGGCGTGGCCCGAGACGATGGCCGTACCGTCCCGGTCGAGGACGAGCCGGTCGATGCGGTTCGCGTCGAGGTGGCTGACCCAGAGCGCGTCGCCGCCGACGTCGAACGAGATCCCGTTCGGGTTCGGCTGGTCGTCCGCCAGCACGGTCACCCTGCCCGTGGCGCCGTCGACCCGCAGCACCCTGCCCGCCGGTTCCGCGTTCGGGTAGGGCGTGTACGCGGAGTCGGTGACGAACATGTTCCCCGCCTCGTCGAACGTGAGGTCGTCGGGGTGCATGGCACGGCCCCGGACCCGACCCTCGGCGACGGTTCGCGGGTCGTCGCCGTCGGGCGTGATGCTGACGATCCGCCCGCCCGCGTAGTCGGTGAGGTAGATCCGCCCGTCCACGGGGCCGAACTGCGCCGAGGTGTAGGCACCGGTGCCGTCGGTGAACACCTCCTCGACCTCCCGTGTGTCGAGATCGACCGCCATGACCTTGGGCTCGCCGGCCGGAGCCGTCACGTCGACGACGTAGAGCCTGCCGTCCTCGCCGAAGGTGGGCCCTTCCAGCAGGGTCATCCCGGTCTCCTCGCGCACCGACGTCAGCTGGACCACTCGTTCGGCCGTGAGCGCTCGATCATCAGGCACGAGGGTTGCCGGCCCCGAGGCGCAGCCGACCGCCGTGGCCAGCACGCCAAGGCCCAGGACGACGACGCCTGTCCTACCGAGCCAGCCGGGCGCTCCCACCGGTCAGCTCTCCTTCGCGGCGGTGGCGGAGACGGCGTCTGGGTTCGGCGGACAGCACATGGCAAGGCCTCTCGTCGGCGGACGGCGGACATCCCGCCACCCCCTCATCAAAACGTACATTCGCGTACGTTTTCAACCCGGCCCGGGTCGCGAGTCATTGACCGTGCTCGGCGAGGATGGTCCCGCGCGGGCCCGGAAGACCGTCGAAGAGCACACGGCGGGCCCCTCCGGGCAGTTGCGCCGGCTGGAGCTACCGCCCGGAGGGGCCTCGGACGGGGGCGTCGAGGCCTGAGGTCACGGGCGGTGCGATGACGCCGCGGCGCGCAGGACCTCAAGCACGCTCTCGGCAGGCACCTCGCACGGCTTGAGCACGGCGCCGTCGGCGGTGAACCAGATGTTCGCGCCGAGCCCTTCCGCGCTGCCGAGGCGTTCCGCCTCGAACGAGACGACCTTGCCCCCCGCGCGCGTGGTGCGGGTGACTCCCCACGCCTGCCCTGCTATCCGTGCGCGCGACCAGCCCTCGGGTATCGCCCCGATCAGCGCGTCCAGCCCCTCGTCCCGCGACTCGCCCATGTGCTCGCCTTTCTCGCCGCGTGATCGCCCCGAGATCCAGGGCGCACCCGCCTCAACCTGTCGGCTCGGGTGGCTTGTTCCCGGCGGTGGCGGGTCACCGCCGAGTGCGCGATGGCGGCGGCTTCGGCGCCTGGCCGTCGGTTCCGGGCCGGCCAGGGCCGGCATGGTGTTCCCTGTTCAGAACGGCGGCTCGCCGGGTCCGGATGGGGCGGTGAGGTCAGAGGCGTCGGAGGTATCGGAGGAATCGGTCACCGGTACAACCGTGGTGTAGGCCCGGGGTAGCCGGCGGCCGGTCAGGGCACGCAGGGTCAGGTCGTGACTGGTATCCGGGTCGACCTGGTCCAGGTCGACCCGGGTGTCCAGGACCGTCGGCGGACGGACGCGCTTCTTGCCCGCGGGTGTGGTCCAGGTCGTGATCCCGGTGGCCGGGTCGCGTTCGACGCCCCAGCCCGCGTGCGTCTTGAGCAGATGGTGACGTCGGCAGAGCGCGTGCAGGTTCTCAGCACGGGTCTGCCCGGGCGCCGCCTTCCCGGCTGCGTGCTGACTCGCTTCCTGGTCGTGGTCGAACGGCTCGATATGGTCCAGATCGCACGATGCAGCCCGGGCGTCGCAACCGACGAAAGTGCACGTCCCATCCCTCGCCTCGACCGCCGAGCGCAGCACCCGGCCCGGCTTGTACGCGGTCGTGGAGTAGTCAGTCAGCACACCCGTGACCGGGTCCGTGAGCAGACGCTGCCAGGTAGCGTCCTCAGCGATAAGCCGCGCCGTCTCAGCAGGGACCGGACCGAACCCGTCCAGGTCACCTGGCGCTTCGTCCAGGCCCAGGAGTGTGCACGCCGGGACGGTGACCCGGACGACGGGGCGCGTGGGCGTCACCCGCACGACCTTCTGGTGGACGACGGGCGCCCGGCCACCACACGAGCAGACCCGACCGGCACCGGCACCGGCACCGGCATCACCCGCGCTCGTGCCCGGGTCCCTGCTCGGCTCCGTGCGAACAGTCGTGCTCGTGCTCGTGCTCGTGCTCGCGTCCGGGTCCGTGCCTCCGGTCGCATTCGTCGTCACGCCCGCACGCGTGGTCGTGGCGTCCTCCACTTTGCAAGTGGCCGCGAACCGGTCCCCCGGCACCAACCGCCCAGTCACGATCCCCGTCAGACAGTCCGCACGCAACTGACCCAGAGTCCGCTCCTCACCAGCCGTGTACCGCAACTGATGCGCCAGGTCATCCACCACACCCCACACCGCCGCAGCATCCACCGCCGGCAGATACGCCGACAGCCAACCCATGTCGTTCTCCGCCCGGTCCAGCTGAACGTTGCGGTCCAACGCAGCCGCCCGAGCCGTCTCTTGCGCGCCATGCCGGGCCTTCGCGAACGCCAGCATCTTGTTCCGCAACCACCGCCACGTCCGATACGGCGCCTGCGGTAGGTACCGGGCAATCGCCTCGGCACGCTCCACCACCGTCAACCGGGCAGCCGACCGCAGCAGCGTGTGCGCCTTCTTCACGTCGATCCGCCCCGCGACCAACGCACTGATCACCGTGGGGTGCTCGACACCGGACTCCGCCCGCACCACCACCTCCGACCCCTCCGCCTGCGTCACCACCAACTCCGCCGTGACCTGACCCA
>NZ_JBIRYI010000007.1:0-338861 GCF_044389675.1 Promicromonospora kroppenstedtii
GCGGTGAACCGACCCTCCTCGAAGTCCACGTCCACGCCGTCCAGAGCACGCACGATCGCCTCGCCCTTGCCGTACGTCTTGGTCAGGTTACGGGCCCGTACGGCGTGGGGGCGGCCCGACGCCGGGGCCGGCCGGCCGGCCGGGACGTACACGGTGGTGTCCACGAGATTCTCCTCGGTCGATGACGCTGCTGGGTGCTGCGGGCGGTTCGCCGGAGGCGTCCCGCACCGGGTGACGTGGCACGGAGAGCTCCGTGCACGGCCCGGAAGTGGTCCGGCCTTCCCGGGTATGGACCCCGGTTCGGCCGGCGTCATCGAACCTACGGAGCCGGGAGCCGGGTGAACATCGGGCGTCGGCCTGATCCTTCCCTGGCCGTGTCATCCCCCGGTCGTACGTCTCGTCCGCCCCCGGTAGGGGCAGTCCCCCAGGGGTTGTGCCCCAGGGAGCGCGACAAACGGCCTGTGGAAACAGGGTTTGTGCACAGAAACCCTGGTCAGGGCCCTGACCCTGACCGTGCTGCGGGGAGGCTGAGGACATGACTGCTACCTCGGCGTCCGACGGCGCCGTACGCGTGACCCTGCACCCGGGCGAGGACGTGCTCGTACGGTCCGGGGCGCGCCTCGGCGACGTGCGCGCGCCCCTCGCCGCGCTGCTGCGCCGCCCGGAGCTGCGGTGGGCGACGCTCACGGCCGACGGGGTGCGGGTGACGGACGACCAGGTGGTCGGCGAGCGGCCGGTGCTGCCGGGTGTGGTGCTGGGGGCAGGGGTCGGGATGAAGGAGGAGACGGGACCCGGCGGGGCCGGCGGCGCTGATCACGAGGGCGGACTGGACGCGCCGTGGCTGGTGGTGCGGGCGACCGGGCCGGAAGCCGGGTCGGTCGTCGGCGCCCGTGGGCCGTGGGCCGCGCTCCGTTCCTGGGTGCGCCTGCGGGGCGGCGGACGGCTGGCGATCCGCCGGTCGCGGGGGCCGGCGGCCTGGCTCACGCCGCCTCCGGAGGCTGCGGTGAGCGGCCTCTCCTGGCCGCTCGTGCTGCTGCCCGCCGTCGCGTCACTGATCCTGGCGACGGCGCTGCGCCAGCCTGCACTGGCGGTGTTCGCGCTGGTCAGCCTGGTTGTCGCGGCCCCACAGCTGCGCGCCGCCCGGCAGCGCGGATCGGCCTCGGGCGCAGGACGGCACGGGGTGCGCGAGCTGCCCGGTCCGGCACGGCAACTGGCGTTCGCGCACGCGGCCCTCCAGGTCTCCCCGGGGGCGTGGGCAGCGGCACGGGAGGCGGGAACGACCGCCCGGGCGCGCGACGCGAGGTCCGTCGGGGCGGCACCCGTTGCGGGGCCCGGCCTTCCGTCCGCGCCGGACGATCCGCTGGCAGCCCTGCTGCACGACGGCGCCGTGGCCGTGCTCGGGCCCGCGCACCTGGCCCGCTCGGTCGCCCGTGCGCTCGTCGCGGGCCTTGCCGTACGGGGCGCTTCGGTACGGCTCGCCGACGACACCGAGCCGGTGGTCTGGTCCATGGGCTGGACCGCGGGCTGGTCCTGGCTCCGCTGGCTTCCCGAGGACGGGCCGCGGGTTCTGGTGGTCGACGGGACCCCCGGCCCCGCCACGCAGCCGGACGCCGTCGTGTCCGTCGGCACCGTCCTGCCCGGCTGTCGAGCCGTGGTGCAGGCCCTCGACGCGCGGCGGGTCCGGATCACCGGACCGGACGGCGCCACGCGCGTCGTGCCGCTCGTCGGCGTCAGCGAGGGGTGGGCGGAACGCCTGGCCCGGCTGCTCGCCGGCGCCGCGTGGCTGGGTCGCACGGCCGGTGCGCTCAGGAGCATCCGCACCGAAGACGCGACCAGCCACCCGGACGGGGCGACCCCACGCCCCGACGACCCCCGCCTGCCGGCCGCCGTGTCCCTGACCAGGGCGCACAGCGTCGACGAGGTGCCCGGGCCACGTCATGTCGCCACGCGCTGGGCGGGCGCCGACGGATGGCCCGTGCCGCTCGGCCTCGGCGCGGACGGCACACGAGTGCTCCTGGACCTGGTCCGCGACGGGCCGCACCTGCTCGTGGCGGGCACCACCGGGTCGGGCAAGTCGGAGCTGCTGCAGACGCTCGTGCTCGGGCTCGCCCTGTGCCGGTCGCCCGCCGAGCTCGCGCTGGTGCTGGTCGACTTCAAGGGCGGCGCGAGCCTCGGCGTGTGCGGCCGGCTGCCGCACGTGGTCGGCCAGGTGACCGACCTCGAGCCCGGCCTGGCCGCCCGCGCGCTCACCGGTCTGCGCGCGGAGCTGCGCCGTCGGGAGCGGGTCCTGGCCGCGCACGGCGTGGCGGACGTCGTCTCACTCGCTCCCGGCACGCTGCCCCGGCTGGTCGTCGTGATCGACGAGTTCCGCGCGCTGGCGGACGACCTGCCCGCGTTCCTGCCGGGCCTGCTCCGGATCGCGGCGCAGGGGCGGTCGCTCGGGGTGCACCTGGTGCTCGCGACGCAGCGGCCGGGCGGCGCCGTCGGCCCCGACCTGCGCGCGAACGTCAACGCGCGCATCGCGCTCCGGGTCACCGATCCTCTGGAGTCGCGCGACGTCGTCGACGACCCCGCCGCCGCACGCATCCCGGCCGGAACGCCGGGGCGCGCCTTGCTGCGGCTGGGTTCCGCACCACCCGTGGTGCTCCAGTGCGCGCACGCCACGGCGGCGCCCGCGGCCCGTCCGCCGCTGGTCCGCCGCGCCCCGGCGCAGCGGCACGAGCAGCTGCCGGGGCCAGGTCCGGTGTCGGGGCCGCCGCCCGGCCCGGACGTCGCGACCCTGGTCCTCCAGGCCGTCAGCGGAGCAGCACGGTCACTGGACCTGCGCCCCGGCCCACCACCGTGGCTGCCCCCGCTCCCCCGGTCAGCCGGGTCCGCCGACCTGCCGCCGGCCACCCGCCGGAACCAGGGCGGACTGGTGCTCGCGCTGGGCGACGACCCCGGGGCCCAGCGCCGCACCACGGTCACCTGGCACCCGGCGGACGGTCACCTCGCGATCCTGGGCCGGCCCCGCTCGGGCCGCACCACCGCGCTGGTCACGCTCGCCCTGGCCGCCCTGCGCCAGGGCTGGACCGTGCACGGCATCACCCGCGACGACGCCGCACTGGCCCCGCTGCTGCACCACCCCGGCTACGCCGGCACCAGCCACCCGGACGACGCGGGGGCCCTCGACGTCCTGCTGCCCAGCGGCACCGGCGCAACCCGGCCCGACCACCCCGGCACCCTCGTCCTGGTCGATGGCGTCGAGGACGTCCGGGGCACCCTGCCGGTCGCCGCGCTGCGCTCGGGGGCCGCGTTCGCCGTGACGGCGGACGGCCCGTCGGTCGGCGGCCTGGCCGCGCGCATGGGACCGCGCCTGGTGCTGCTGGGTACCGATCGCGCGGCCGACGTCATGCTCGGGGCGCCCGCGCCGCTCGCGGGTGCGGGCGGGCCACCGGGCAGGGCCGCGTGGTGCAACCGCGGGGACCCGGTGCTGTGCCAGGTCCTGGAACCGGAGCCCGGCCGGCCGTACCGGCCGCGTGTCCTCAGTCCTCCGAGCGCGTCCCCGACGTCGCCGCTACCACGGACGGCGTCATGAGCAGGACGCCCACGCCCACCGCGACGACGAGGGCGGCCCATCCACCCGCGACCGCGGGCCCGCCGCCGCTGCCGATCGCCGCGATCGATCCGATGATCTGGAAGAGCTGCCAGGTCACGACGGGTCCGCGACCGGATCGGCGACCCGCGAGAAGTGCCCGGCAGCACACAACGAGAACCCAGGCGACACCCAGGAGGAAGAGAACCAGAAAGAGGCTCACTCCGACGGACATGGAACCGCCCGTAAGGAGTTCACCAAGTAGCACCACGGCGAATGCAACGAGGCCGATCACTTCGGCCAGGACGCCGATCACGAGGGCACGAAGAAACGCCGGGACACGAGGCGCGAAAAAGGCTTCCAGTACGGGCACGACGAACTAGGATACTGGTGCGACGGGTATTCACAATAGTGTGACGGATACCTCAGGGTTCATGGCTGAGAAACTTCGCCGTAACCCCTTGTGCGAGCGTTCACGAGCGTGTGAACCTAGATGCAGCAATCCCACACACCCCCGAACACACCCCCGTCGGTCGCCGCCTAGCGCTCAGGGATCGGAAAACGATCCACAACCAGACCTGCGCGCCCCAGACGCACGACGACGATGCTCCCTAGTGGCGAGCCGGACGGTGGGAAGTTCCTTCCAAGGAGTACGTGACCATGGACTGGCGCCACCGCGCAGCATGCCTCGAAGAGGACCCCGAGCTGTTCTTCCCCATCGGCAACACGGGCCCTGCCCTGTTGCAGATCGAGGAGGCCAAGGCCGTGTGCCGTCGCTGCGACGTAGTCGACACCTGCCTCAAGTGGGCAATCGAGTCCGGCCAGGACGCCGGCGTCTGGGGCGGCATGAGCGAGGACGAGCGCCGTGCGCTCAAGCGCCGTACCGCGCGCGCTCGCCGCGCCGGCTGACCCGACGGCACAGCACCACCCAGCACAGCAGTTCTTCGCGAGCCACGCCTGAGCACTCCCCCTCCGCCCAGGCGTGGCTCGCGGCTTTTCCGGACGCGTCAGGACCGGGCGGGCTCCGCCACGCGCAGCACGAGCTGCAGCACCACCTCGGTGCCGCCGCCCTCGCGGGCCGACCACTCGATGGTCCCGCCGAGCTCGTTGGTGACCAGCGTGCGCACGATCTGCGTACCCAGGCCGCTGCCGGGCCCGCGCCCGCCGGCGCCGCCGTTCTCGGGCAGCCCGACGCCGTCGTCCGCGACGACCACCCGCAGGTCCGAGTTCTCGCGCTCCACGACGATCTCGACCGTGCCCGAGGCACGGCCCACGAACCCGTGCTCCACCGCGTTGGTGACCAGCTCCGTGAGCACCAGGGCGAGGGGCGTCGCGTCCTGCGCGGGCACCATGCCGAACGAGCCGGTGCGCACGGTGCGGACCGACGTGTCCGCCGAGGCGACGTCGGCCGTCAGGCGTAGTGCGCGGCCCACCATGTCGTCGAGCTCGACCTGCTCGTCGAGCGTCTGCGAGAGGCTCTCGTGCACCAGGGCGATGGTCGACACGCGCCGCATGGCCTCCTCGAGCGCCTCCTTCGCCGCCGGCACGTCCATGCGCCGGGCCTGCAGCCGCAGCAGCGCGGCCACGGTCTGCAGGTTGTTCTTCACGCGGTGGTGGATCTCGCGGATCGTCGCGTCCTTGGTGATCAGCTCGCGCTCGCGCCGGCGCAGCTCGGACACGTCGCGGCACAGCAGCACGGCGCCGATGCGCTGCCCGCGGTCGGTCAGCGGCATCGCGCGCAGCGACAGGGAGACCCCGTGCGCCTCGATGTCGGTGCGCCACGGCGCGCGGCCCATCACCACGAGCGGCAGCGACTCGTCCACGGGCTGGAGCTGCTCCACCATGTCCGCCGTCACCTCGACGAGCGACTGCCCCACGAGCGGGCCGATCACGCCGAGCCGGTGGAAGCACGACAGCGCGTTCGGGCTCGCGTACAGCACCTCACCCTCGGAGTTGAGCCGGATCAGGCCGTCGCCCACCCGGGGCGCGCCCCGGCGCGAGCCGGTGGCGGCGTTCGGCAGGGGGAACTCGCCCCGCGGGATCATCGCGACGAGGTCGTCGGCCGCCTCGACGTAGTTCAGCTCCAGGCGCGACGGCGTCCGCCCGGACCCGAGGTTGGTCTGCCGCGCGATCACGGCGACCGCGGTGTCCTTGTGCACCACCGGGATCGCTTCCTCGCGGACGGCGTACGCCCCGAACCAGCGGGGCTCCCGGGCGCGCTGCGCCTTCGCCTCGGCCATCGCCTTGGCCAGCTGCGGGCGCTGCCCCTCGGGCGCGAACGAGCCGACGACGTCGTCGTAGTGCACCGTCGCGCCCGTCGAGGGCCGACACTGTGCGATCGCGACGAACCGCCCGTCGTCGGTCGGCAGCCACAGCACGAGGTCGGCGAACGCGAGGTCCGAGACCACCTGCCAGTCGCCGACCAGGAGATGCAGCCACTCCACGTCGGCCGGCTCGAGGTCGGCGTGCTCAAGGATCAGGTCACTCATGGCGGACACGCGCCAAGCCTATGTCGGAACCACGCCACGGCCCGGTGAGGCGTGGCGCACGCCGGGGGCCGGGTGCCTGCTTCAGATCCGACGGGCACAACGCGTCGGTTAGAGTTCCCTCACCGGCATGCCCCGTCGGCGCGAGGAGGAAAGCCCGTGCACCTGACAGTGGACCTGACGTTCCCCGCAGACATCGACGACGTCTCCGCGATGCTCGCCGACGAGTCGTTCGTCCGCTGGCGCGCCCAGCGCTCCACCGGCTCGGTGAACGGCGTCGTCGAGCAGGCCGACGTGACGGGTACGGCGGCGGGCGGCTTCACCGTGGTGGTGCGCCGCACCCTGCCCACCGACATCATCCCCGTCCAGGCCCGCCCGTTCGTGGGCGCGCACCTCGAGATCCGTCAGGCCGAGGCGTGGGAGGCTGCCGCCGACGGCCGCCGCACCGGCACGGTGGCGGTCGAGATCCTGGGCGCGCCCGTCCGGGTCACGGCCACCGCGGCCCTGACCGCGCTGCCCGACGGCGGCACGCGGCTCACGTACGCGGGTGACGTCCGGGCGACGGTCCCGCTGTTCGGCACCGTGATCGAGGAGGCAGCGGTCAGCGCCGTCCGCACCACGCTCGAGACCGAGGCCGAGGCGGGGCGCGACTGGCTCGCCGGCAACCGCACCGGGACGGCCTGAGCCGTCCCGCAGCGGACGCCCCTGGGCGACCCCTGACAGGACTGCGCAGGTCACCGCGTCGAACGCGCGACACCTGCCGGTTCCTGACGAGTCCTTATCCCTTCGACGCACGAGCGCGGCATTTCAGACATCGTTTCGCAATTGGTACTTTACGTTCGTTCCATCTCGTTCGCTTTCGGGCGTCGAGGTGCTAGAACCTGAGCGAACATTCGTGTCGGACGTGGACGAGTTTGTGCTCTGATATCGCTTTCACACGTCGACACGCACCGACCACGAGGAGTACCAGTGCCCACCAAACACGGACCGGTCCGAAGCCGGACCGTCGCCACCCGCCGCCGCGCGGCCGCCGCCACGCTCGCGGTCTTCGTCCTGCCCCTCACCGCATGCGGCTCGCTCCTGGGCGGGGAGTCCACGGGCTCCGACGGCGACGACGACGCTCCGATCACCCTCACCGTGTCCACGTTCAACGACTTCGGGTACACCGACGAGCTGCTCGCGCGGTACACCGAGGAGCACCCGAACGTCACGGTGGAGCACATCGTGGCCCCCACCTCGGACGAGGCCCGCCTGCAGATGCTCAAGGCATTCACCACGGGCGACGGCTCGGACCTCGCCGACGTGGTCGCCGCCGAGGTCGACTGGCTGCCGGAGCTGATGGAGCACTCGGAGCTGTTCGAGGACCTGAGCGACCCCGAGGTCAACAAGCGCTGGGTCAACTGGAAGGTGGCCCAGGCCACGACCACGGACGGCAAGGTGCTGGGCTACGGGACCGACATCGGCCCCGAGGCCATCTGCTACCGCGCCGACCTGTTCGAGGAGGCCGGCCTGCCGTCCGACCGCGAGGCGGTCGCCGAGCTCCTCGGCGGCAAGGACGCAACGTGGGAGCGCTACTTCGAGGTGGGCCGCCAGTTCACGGCACAGTCCGACTCCGCGTGGTTCGACGGCACCACGGGCATGTTCCAGGGCATGGTCAACCAGCTGCCCGCCGCCTTCGAGGACCCGGCCACGCAGAAGCCGACCGACCTGGCGATCAACAACGAGGTCCGCGCGATCTACGACCAGATCACCGGCGGCATCAGCGACGGCCTCTCGGCCGGCCTGGAGCAGTGGACGCCCGAGTGGACGGCCGGGTTCCAGGAGAACGCGTTCGCCACGATGCTCTGCCCCGGCTGGATGATGGGCCCGATCGAGTCCTACTCGCAGGGCGTGACCGGCTGGGACGTGGCCAACGTCTTCCCTGGTGGCGGCGGTAACTGGGGCGGTTCGTTCCTGACCGTGCCCTCGGCCGGCCTGCACACCGACGAGGCCAAGGAGCTGGCCGCGTGGCTCACCGCGCCCGAGCAGCAGACGGAGGCGTTCACGACCGCGGGCGCGTTCCCGTCGCAGCTCGAGGCGCAGGACTCCGACGCGGTGCAGAGCTACGTCAACCCGTTCTTCAACAACGCCCCGGTGGGCAAGATCTTCACCGCGCGGGCCCAGTCCATCGACGGGGCACCGCACAAGGGCCGGTACTACTTCGCGATCCGCGACGAGGTCAACAACGCGCTGGCCGCCGTCGACGCCGGGACGAACAGCCCCGAGATCGCATGGAACCAGGCCGTGCAGACGGTCGGAGCATTCCGCATCAAGGAGTGATCCGACCACGGTTCGCCCGCTGCCCGCCTTGACAGGGCGGGGCGGCGACCGCGACGATCAGTTCGCGTGGTAGCGCTCCCACACCCCAGATGTGGGAGCGCTCCCAACCTCGGTCCGCTGACGTGCCCGTCCGGCACACGACCGCGACCCGCAAGATCCCGTAGGACCCAGACCGCACGACAAGGGAGTCCCCAGTGCTGAGCAGTACCCGACCCACGAGGCGCGTCGCCGCCCGTACTCTCCAGGCGACCGCCGGTGCCGCCGTCTTCGCCCTCGCGCTCACGGCGTGCGGCGGTGGATCCGACGAAGGATCCGCCGAGGAGGACGGCCCGATCACGCTGAAGGTCGCGACGTTCAACGACTTCGGCTACACGGACGAGATGCTCGCCGAGTACACCAAGGAGCACCCGAACGTCACCGTGGAGCACGTCAAGGCCGCCACGACCGACGACGCGCGCAGCAACATGACCACCAAGCTCGCCGCAGGCGGCGAGGGCCTGGCCGACATCGAGGCCATCGAGGTCGACTGGCTCCCCGAGCTGTCGCAGTACCCCGACCTGTTCACCGACCTGGCCGACCCCGAGCTGGACGGCCGCTGGGTGGACTGGAAGGTCCAGCAGGCGACCACGGCTGACGGCAAGATCATCGGCTACGGCACGGACATCGGCCCCGAGGCCATCTGCTACCGCGCCGACCTGTTCGAGGAGGCCGGCCTGCCGACCGACCGCGAGGAGGTCGCCGAGCTGCTCGGTGGCGAGGACTCCACGTGGGAGGACTACTTCGCCGCGGGTCGCGACTTCGTCAAGGAGTCGGACGCCGCCTGGTACGACAGCTCCGCGGGCACCTTCCAGGGCATGATCAACCAGCTGCCCGCCGCGTTCGAGGACCCGGAGACGGGCGAGGCCAAGGACCTCGGCGACAACGCCGACGTCAAGGCCATCTACGACGAGATCGTCGGCTCCGTGGACGACGACCTGTCGGCCGGCCTGGAGCAGTGGGGCGACGACTGGGTCGCGGGCTTCCAGAACGACGCCTTCGCCACCATGCTGTGCCCGGCCTGGATGACCGGCCCGATCGAGCAGAACTCCGGTGGCATCGAGGGCTGGGACGTCGCTGACGTCTTCCCCGGTGGCGGCGGCAACTGGGGCGGTTCGTTCCTGACCGTCCCGGCCTCCGGCGCGCACACCGAGGCGGCCAAGGAGCTCGCCGCGTGGCTCACCGCCCCGGAGCAGCAGACCAAGGCGTTCGAGACCTCGGGCACGTTCCCGTCGCAGATCGAGGCGCAGGAGTCCGAGGCCGTCCAGGGCTTCACCAACGAGTTCTTCAACGACGCCCCGGTGGGCCAGATCTTCTCCACCCGCGCCCAGGCGATCGAGGGTGCCCCGTACAAGGGTGCGCACTACTTCGCCATCCGTGACGAGGTCACGAACGCGCTGAACCGCGTCGACATCACCAAGTCCCAGGACGCCGAGGAGTCCTGGAACGAGGCCGTCGAGAAGGCCGCGGCCCTCGGCTGACGCCCTGAGCCGCACCTGAGCCCCACGGGGCTGATGTGACCCGGTGGTGGGGGGGGGGGGGGGGGGCGGGGGGGGGGGGGGGGCCGCCCCCCCCCCCCCCCGCCCCCGCCCCCCCGGCGGCCCCCCGCGGCCCCGCCGCGCCGCCCCCCCCGCCCCCCGGGGGGGTCTGGGCCCGGGGGGGCCGCGCCGCCGCCCCCTTGTTTCCGCCCCACCCCCCACCACCGCTTGCCGTCGCCTCCGATCCGGGCGCGGCGAAGCACCGACAGTGACCCTCACCCGACGATGACGCGGCGGAAGATGACATGGCAGTCCTGACACCACAACGACCAGCACCGGGGTCCGGTGCACCAGAGCGCGAGTCGCGCAGACTCGGCTTCTCCCAGCGGCTCGGCCGCTGGGACGTGAAGCTCTCCCCGTACCTCTACATCTCGCCGTTCTTCATCCTCTTCGCGGTGACCGGCCTGTTCCCCCTCGCGTACACCGCCTACGTGTCGGTGCACGACTGGAGCCTGCTGGGCGGCCAGGGCGAGTTCGTGGGCCTGCAGAACTTCTCGGACGTGCTGGCCCAGCCCACGTTCTGGAAGTCGCTCGGCAACACCCTGTCGATCTTCGTGCTGTCCTCCGTGCCCCAGGTGATCATCGCGATCACCATCGCGGCACTGCTGGACCAGAACCTGCGCTCGGCGACGTTCTGGCGCATGGGCGTGCTGATCCCCTACGTGGTCGCCCCCGTGGCCGTGTCGATGATCTTCGGCCGCCTCTTCGCCGACCAGTACGGCCTGATCAACTCGATGCTCGGCGTCATCGGCATGGACCCGATCGCCTGGCACGGCGACCGGCTCGCCAGCCACGTCGCCATCGCGAGCATCGTGAACTACCGGTGGGTCGGCTACAACGCGCTGATCTTCCTCGCGGCCATGCAGGCCGTGCCGCGCGAGCTGTACGAGGCCGCCGTGATCGACGGCGCCGGACGCGTGCGCCAGTTCTTCTCCATCACCGTGCCGCAGATCCGCGCCACGATCATCTTCGTGGTCATCACGTCGACCATCGGTGGCCTGCAGATCTTCGACGAGGTGCGCATGTTCGACGCGACCGGCCTCGGCGGGCCGGACCGCAACTGGATGACCACCGTCCTGTACCTGTACGACGTCGCGTGGGGCAACCAGCACAGCCTGGGCCGCGCCTCCGCGGTGGCCTGGATGCTGTTCCTCCTGATCGTCCTGATCGGCGTCGTGAACTTCCTGATCACCCGCCAGATCTCGACGTCGGGGGCGAAGAGCAGGCCGAAGCGCAAGAGCATCACCAGGGGGAACGCATGAGCTCCGTCGCCGTCACCGCCCAGACCGCCGGCGAGGGCGCGGCCCGCGCCGCCGCCCGCCGGCGGGACCGCAAGGCAGCCGGCAGCGCCACCCGCCGCGCCGGCTGGATCGTCTACGCCGCCCTCGGGGTCGTGCTGCTGATCTCGGTCTTCCCGCTGTACTACACGCTGCTGCTCGGCTCGTCCGACCCGGTCGAGATCTCGCGCAACCCCGTGCCGCAGTGGCTCCCCGACCTCTCGCTGTTCACCCAGTTCCAGACGGTCATCGAGTCGACCCAGATCAACTTCTGGAAGGCCCTGGCCAACTCGCTGATCATCGCCGTCGTCGTCTCGGCCGCGGTCGTGCTGTTCTCGACGCTCGCCGGCTACTCGTTCGCGAAGCTGCGCTTCCGCGGCCGCGGCCCGCTGCTCGTGTTCGTCATCGCCACGATGGCGGTGCCCACCCAGCTCGGCGTCATCCCGATGTACATCCTCATGTCGGACCTCGACTGGATCGGGAAGCTCCAGGCCGTCATCGTGCCGGCCCTGGTCACCGCCTTCGGCGTGTTCTGGATGACGCAGTACCTGTCCGAGTCGCTGCCGTACGAGCTGATCGAGGCCGCCCGCGTGGACGGCGCCTCGATGATCCGCACGTTCTGGAGCATCGCGCTGCCCGCGGCGCGCCCTGCGGCGGCCATGCTCGGCCTGTTCACGTTCGTCCAGCAGTGGACCAACTTCTTCTGGCCGTCGATCGTGCTCAACTCGAGCAACCCGACGCTGCCGCTCGTCGTAAAGTCGCTTCAGTCGAACTACTTCGTGGACTACTCGTTGGTCATGGGCGGTGTGTTCCTCGTGACGCTGCCGCTGCTGGTGATCTTCGCGTTCGTCGGCAAGCAGCTCGTCGCAGGCATCATGCAGGGAGCCGTGAAGGGATGACCCAGATGACCCGCGAGCTCACGCAGAGCTTCAAGACCGACCCGACGGCCGTGCGCGTCCCCGCCCAGGGCATCGCGCTGCCGTACACGCCGACGGCGCCGCGCACGACGCCGTCGGCCAACGCCACCGGGGAGGTCGCCTTCCCGGACGGCTTCCTCTGGGGGGCGGCCACCGCCGCCTACCAGGTGGAGGGCGCCGCCCACGAGGACGGCCGCGAGGACTCCGTGTGGGACGTGTTCGCGAAGGTTCCGGGTGCCGTCCTGAACCAGGACGACGGCGAGGTCGCCTGCGACCAGTACCACCGCTACCCCGCCGACGTCGCGCTCATGAAGGACCTCGGCATCAAGGCCTACCGGTTCTCGACGTCGTGGTCCCGCGTGGTCCCCGGCGGACGCGAGGTCAACCCGGCCGGCCTGGCCTACTACGACCGGCTCGTGGACGAGCTGCTGGGCGCGGGCATCCTGCCCTGGCTCACGCTCTACCACTGGGACCTGCCGCAGGCGATCGAGGCCGAGTCCAACGGCTGGGTGAACCGCGACACCGCCTACCGGTTCCGCGACTACGCGGTGACGATGCACGAGGCGATCGGCGACCGCGTCGACGTGTGGACCACGCTCAACGAGCCGTGGTGCGCCGCGTTCCTCGGCTACACGGGCGGCCAGCACGCGCCGGGCCGGCAGTCCCGCGAGGACGGCCTGGCCGCCGCGCACCACCTCATGCTCGCCCACGGCCTGGCGGTGCAGGCGCTGCGCGAGCGGGCGCCGGACGCGAACCTGGGCATCACCCTCAACTTCGAGGTCGAGGACCCGCTGAACCCGGACGACCCCGCCGACGTCGACGCCGCGCGCCGGCTCGACGGCGGGTTCACCCGCATCTTCGCCGACCCGATCCTGCGCGGCGCCTACCCGGCCGACGTGCTGGACGACGTGCGCGAGTACGGGCTGGAGCGGCACATCCAGGAGGGCGACCTCGAGATCATCTCGACGCCCATCGACTCGCTCGGCGTGAACTACTACCACGGCAACGCCGTCGCCGCGGTGCCTGCCGAGCACCCGCTGGAGGGCGGGGCGCCGGTGACCCGGCCGTCGTCGTCCCCGTTCCCGGGTGGTGACGGCGCGTACACGCACCCGCGCGGGCTGCCCGTCACGGACCAGAACTGGGAGGTGCAGCCCGAGGGGCTGACCCGCCTGCTGCTGCGTCTGCAGAAGGACTACACGGGACCGCGCGGCATCGCCCTGTACGTGACCGAGAACGGGAGCGCCTACGAGGACGTCGCGGACGCGGACGGATTCGTGGACGACCAGCAGCGCCTGGAGTTCGTCGACGTGCACCTGCGCGCCGTCAAGGACGCCATCGACGAGGGCGCCGACGTGCGCGGCTACTTCGGCTGGTCACTGCTCGACAACTACGAGTGGGCCTGGGGCTACGGCAAGCGCTTCGGCCTCGTGCGCGTCGACTACGAGACGCAGGAGCGCACCGTCAAGGCGTCCGGTCGCTGGTACGGTCGGGTCGCACGGGCCAACGCTGTTCCGGAGCGATCTCTGGCGCCCGAGCCGTACCCGACCGACGAAGACGGCGGAGACAAGGCGGTTCGCACGGCGTGACGACCTCAGGCCCACCCACCCTCGATGACGTGGCACAGGCGGCCGGGGTGTCCCGGTCGACCGCGTCGCGCGCCATCAACGGCGGCCTGCGCGTCTCGCCCGAGGCACAGGCGGCGGTGGACGACGCTGTCGCCAGCCTCGGGTACGCACCGAACCGTGCCGCCCGGTCCCTGGTGACCCGGCGGACCGACTCGATCGCCCTCGTGGTGCCCGAGCCGGACCAGCGCATACTGACCGACCCGTTCCTCTCCGGCACCCTCGCGGGGGTCAGCGAGGGGCTGGCCGGGACGGACCTCCAGCTCGTCCTGCTGCTCGCCCGCCCGGGCGAGCAGCGGGGGCGGGTCGGCCGCTACCTGCGCAGCGGCCACGTGGACGGCGTGATCGTCGCCTCCCACCACAAGGGCGACCAGCTCGAGACGGAGCTCGGGCCGGCGGCCCTGCCGGCCGTCTTCGTCGGGCGGCTGTTCGAGCCCGACCCGAACTTCTCGCGCGGCCTGCGCTACGTCGACGTCGACAACGTGACGGGCGGCCGCATCGCCACCCAGCGGATGATCGACCGCGGCCGACGGCGGATCGGCACCATCACCGGCCCGCTCGACATGCCCGCGGGCGTGGACCGGATGACCGGCTGGCGCGACGCCCTGCGTGACTCCGGCCTGCCCGACGACGCGATGGTCGAGGGCGACTTCACCGTCGCGGGGGCGCACGTGGCGGCCGCCCGGCTGCTGGACCAGCACCCCGACCTCGACGGCATCTTCGCGGCGTCCGACCTGATGGCCGAGGCCACGCTGCGGGTGCTCGCCGAGCGCGGCCGCTCCGTGCCCGGCGACGTCTCCGTGGTGGGGTTCGACGACCTCGGGATCGCCGAGACGACGTCGCCGCGGCTCACGACCGTGCACAACCCGGTGGTGCAGATGGTCGGCGCCGCCACGAGCATGCTCGTGGACCTGGTCGCGGGCCGGCCGGTCCGCGACGAGCGACGTGTCTTCGCCCCGCGCCTGGTCGAGGGCGAGTCGGCCTGACCCGCCTCGGCTGGTCGAGCGTGTCGAGGTCGCGGCAGAGCACCTACGAATCCGGGGGGTGTTGCTCTGCGTAGACAGTGTCTACGCAGAGCAACTCACCCCGCGTCGGTGCAGTCGCCTCGAGCCCAGCGGGCGGACCGCTAGGCGGTGCGCTGGTGGCCGTAGCGGTGCATCGTGCGGCTGACCGCCTGCTCGCGCAGCATCGTCAGCAGCTCGCGCCGCCCGCTCGCCAGCACCGGTCCGTCCAGCACCGTCACCGAGCCGAGCCGGCTCGCGGCGGCGTCGCGCAGCCCCGGGGCCTCGCCCACCACGCGGATCCGGCCGGTCACCACGCCGTCGGCGACGGACTCCGCGAACGCCTCGTCCGTGACCTCCTGACCGACGACGGTCGCGACGACCTCGGCCCGTGCGGCCGCCGCCAGCACGCGCTGCACCTCGACGTCCGGCGCGCCCGCCCCGACCCGCACCGTGATGCCGGGGACCGGCCGGTAGCGGAACACGTTCGACTCGACGCCGAGCCCCGACGGGTCGTGCGCCTGCGAGAACTCGGTCAGCCAGGCGCGGGCGTCGTCGGCGCGGGCCCAGGCGAGCCAGCCCGCTGGGTCCTCGGTGCGCGACGGAACCTCGGGCGCGTCGGCCCACCGGCCGAGCTGCGCCACATAGTTGGGGCCGCCCGCCTTGGCGCCGGAGCCCACCACGGAGGCCTTCCAGCCGCCGAATGACTGACGCTGCACGATCGCACCGGTGATGTGCCGGTTCACGTACGCGTTGCCGACCTCGACACGGTCGAGCCAGTGCTCGACCTCGGCGTCGTCCAGCGAGTGGATGCCGCCGGTGAGGCCGAACGACACCGCGTTCTGCAGGGCGAGCGCCTCGTCCAGGGTGCGGGCGGTCATGATGCCGAGAACCGGGCCGAAGGCCTCGGTGAGGTGGAAGAACGAGCCGGGGCGAACGCCGTCGCGCACGCCCGGGGTCCACAGGCGGCCCTTGCCGAGGCCTGCCTCCTGCGCCACCGCGTCGAGACGGCGCGGGCGCACGAGCCAGCTCTCGCCCTGCTCCAGCGTGGTCAGGGCACGCAGCAGCTTGCCCTGCGCGGGCTCGGTGAGCGGCCCCATCACGGTGGCCAGGTCGGTCGCGGGGCCGACGGCGAGCGACGACACGGCGTCGACGAGCTGGCGGCGGAACCGCTCGCCGGTCACGGTGCGCGGGTCGCCCACCGATCCGACGAGGATCACGAGCGACGCCGCGGAGCACTTCTGCCCCGCGTGCCCGAACGCCGAGCGCACGACGTCGGCGACGGCCAGGTCGAGGTCGGCCGACGGCGTCACGACGATCGCGTTCTTGCCCGACGTCTCCGCGAGCACGGGCAGGTCGGGACGCCAGGACGCGAACATCTCGGCGGTCTCGATCGCGCCCGTGAGGATCACGCGGGACACGCCGTCGTGCGTCACGAGGCGGCGGCCGAGGTCGCCGTCGGGCACGCGCACGAACTGCGCGACGTCGCGCGCGATGGCCGGGTCGAGGCCGATCTCGGGGGCCACCTCGTCCAGCGCCGCGTGCACGGCCTCGACGGCGATCTCCAGGCAGCGCGGCGTGGGCGGCGCTGGCTTGGCGATCACGGAGGAGCCGGCCGCGAGGCCCGCCAGCACGCCGCCGATCGGGATGGCGACCGGGAAGTTCCACGGCGGGGTGACCAGGGTGACGCCGTCCGGCGTGTACCGGGCGCCCGGCCAGGCCTCCGAGGCCGGGTCGAGGGCCTCGGCCGCCTGCGCGTAGTAGGCGGCGAAGTCGACGGCCTCGCTGACCTCGGGATCGGCCTCGGCCACGGTCTTGCCGGCCTCGTGCACCATGGCGGCGACCAGGTCGGCGCGCGCGGCCTCCAGGTGCTGGGCAGCGGAGCGCAGCACCCGGCCGCGGTCCGCCGGGGCGACCTTGGCCCACGCCGTGCCGGCGCGGCGGGCGAGCGCCACGACGTCGTCCACCTGGGCCGACGTCGCCAGGGGCTCGGCGAGCGCCGGGACGTAGCCCGAGCGCGCGGACGTGACGCGCTGTGCCCAGGCGCGGTTCGCGGCGACGGCGGGGTCGGTGTCCGCGGCGTTGCGGAACGGTCCGGTCACGGGCTCGGGCGCGGTGCGCGGACGGCGGCGCGGTGCGACGTCGCCGGCCGAGTAGTGCACACCCAGCTCGACGGAGGCGCGGAAGGCGGCCTCCTGCCGGTCCATGGCGGACGTCGGGGCCGACGCGGCCCGCGGCGCGAACGCCGCGTGCAGGAAGTTCTGCTCCGCCGCGTTCTCCTCCAGGCGGCGCACCAGGTAGGAGATGGCGACGTCGAAGTCCTCGTCGCGCACGACCGGGGTGTAGAGCACCACGTGCCCCTTGTCCTTGGCGACCTCGTCGCGGACGGCGGCGGCCTCGGTGGGGGCCATACCCTGGAGCATCTCGATGTCGAGCGCCTCGGAGACGCCGCGGGCGCGGCCCAGCAGGATCGCGAGCGCCACGTGGAACAGGTTGTGGGACGCCGCGCCGATGCGGACGGCGCGGGCGCGCTCGGGGCGCAGGGCGTGGTCGAGCATGCGCACGTAGTTGGCGTCGACGTCGGGCTTGGAGGCGTACGGCGCCTGCGCCCAGTCGTGCAGGGCCGCCTCGACGTGCTCCATCGCGAGGTTCGCGCCCTTGACGATGCGCACCTTGATGCGCGCGCCGCCGTCCGCGACGCGCTTGGCCGCGAACTCGGTGAGGCCGTCGAGCGCGCCGAGGGCGTCGGGCAGATAGGCCTGCAGCACGATGCCTGCCTCGAGGTCGCGGAACTCGTCGCGGCCCAGGATGTCGGTGAACACCGCGGTGGTCAGGGCCAGGTCGCGGTACTCCTCCATGTCGAGGTTGAGGAAGACGCCGTGGTCGCGCGCGGAGCGGTAGAGCGGCAGCAGCTGCTCGACGACGCGGTCGCGGGAACCGTCGAGGTCCCAGGTGACGAGCTGCGCGGCGACGCTGGAGACCTTGATCGACACGTAGTCGACGTCGGGACGCTCCACCAGCGCGATGGTGCGGGCCAGGCGGCCGGCCGCCTCTTCCTTGCCGAGCACGGCCTCGCCCAGCAGGTTCACGTTCAGGGTGTAGCCCTCGGCCCGGGTGCGGGCGAGGTGCGCGGTGAGGCCGTTGCCGGCGTCGGCCACGAGGTGGCCCACGAGCTGGCGCAGGCGAGCGCGGGCGGCCGGGACCACGATGCCCGGGAGCACCGGCGCCGTCAGGGCGCCGGCGCGGAACAGCGCGCGATCGCTCGCGCTGAGGAACGTCGCGCTGCCGGCCTTCTTGCCGAGGCGGGCCAGGGCCTTGGCCGCGACGTGGACGTCCTGCGGGCGGGCGACGTCGTCGACGAAGCCGACGGCGAGCTCCAGGCCCGCGGGGTCGGAGACGAGGGCGCCGAGCGCCGCGGAGGCGCGGGCGACGGCCTTGTCGGTCTTCGAGCCGGCGGCACCGGCAGCGGCGTCGGCCCCGGTGGCGGCGCCGATCCAGGTCCGGGCGAGGGCTACGGCGTCCTCGACGAGCGTGTCGGCGGCGGGCTTCGCGGGGGGCTCGGTCGGAGCCTGCGGCGTCGCGCTGTCCGGTGCGCCTGCGCCCCCGGTCGGGACGTCGGCGGTGTCGGCGCTCCCGCGCCGGGCAGAGGTCTTCATGACACCAGGGTGCACCCGGTGCGGCTCGTGTGTATTGGCAGGATCACTCACGATCCGCACCGGTTTCGGCCAAGAGCCTGCGCGGGCGGGCGCCGCCGCCGCGTAGCATCGGGACCCGATGAGCACCCCGCCGAACGGCGCCGCTCGGCCCGAGGCGCGGGCCCTGCTGGCCGCCCTGCACCCCGCCATGGTCGCGCTGATGGACGAGCTGTCCGGCGTCATGTTCTGCGCCAAGGACGCCGACGGCCGGTACGTGCTGGTGAACCAGGTGTTCGTGGGCCGTACGCGGGAGCGGTCGCGGCGCGACGTGATCGGCAAGCGCGCCGTCGACCTGTTCGTGCCGGAGCTCGCCGAGCGCTACGAGAGCCAGGACGAGCTGGTGCGCACCACCGACAAGCCGCTGCGGGGCGAGCTGGAGCTGATCCGGCACGTCGGCGGGGCACCGGGCTGGTTCCTCACGTCCAAGCTCCCCCTGCACGACGAGTCGGGCGCGTACGTGGGGCTGGTCTCCGTGTCGCAGGACCTGCGCTCGGGCGATGCCGACGACGCGACGATCCAGGCGATGGCCCGGCTGCGCGGGCAGATCGAGGACCTGCTGGAGCAGGGCGAGGTGCCGTCGGTGGCGGACCTCGCCGCGCTGGCCGGGTCCGCGCCGGCGTCGCTGGACCGGCGGGTGCGCCGGGTGTTCGGGCTCTCGCCGCGCCAGCTCGTGCTGCGGTTGCGGGTCGACCGCGCGGCGCACCTGCTCACGTCCAGCACCGTGCCGCTCGCCGACGTCGCCACGGCAGCGGGCTTCTACGACCAGCCGTCGTTCACGCGCACGTTCGCGCGGCTGACGGGCGAGACGCCGTCGTCGTTCCGAAGCCGTTCGCGCCGAGCCTGAGCCGGAGGCGCAGCGCAGGGTGGGGGCCGAGGAACGAGGCACCCGCCCGGAGCGGAACCGCAGGCTCAGGCGGCAGACAGGCAGAGCCTGAGCCGGAGGTGCAGCGCAGGGTGGGGGCCGAGGAACGAGGCACCGCCGGTGGAGCGACCACCTACCCGACCGGCGTACCCTGGCTGCCGGTGACGACCGGCCCGGCCGGTGACGCCATCAAGGGCGCCCTCGCAGGCGCCCTTCTCCCCTGCGCTTGGCGACTTACGGAACGCTGATTCCCAAGCAATGGCACCATCACCGGAAAATCATCGGCCAACACCCCACGGCCGAGCACATTCGCCCATCGAAGCGATACGGTGAGACCGAGGCGCAAACCCCGCGCCGCGCAACCCGCGCCCCTGCCCGCAAGGCGGAAGGCGCCGTTCTCCACGGAGGACCCACGTGACGACGACAACGACGTCCACCACCACAACACCGCCCAGTTTCGCGCCCTCCGACAGCCCCGCGGAGGGCTCCGCCCTGGCGACCGCGCACGCACAGCTCGCCACCGCGGCCCAGATCCTCGGGTACGACGAGGGCCTGCACCGCATGCTCGCGACCCCGCGCCGCGAGATCCACGTGGCGGTGCCGCTCCGGCGCGACACGGGCGAGACCGTCCTGTTCCACGGCTTCCGCGTGCAGCACAACGTCAGCCTGGGCCCGGGCAAGGGTGGCCTGCGCTACCACCCCTCCGTCGACGTCGACGAGGTGCGGGCGCTGGCGATGTGGATGACCTGGAAGTGTGCGGTGGTCAACCTGCCGTACGGCGGCGCCAAGGGCGGCGTCGCCATCGACCCGCGCGGCTACTCGCAGGCCGAGCTGGAGCGCGTGACCCGGCGGTACACGTCGGAGATCATGCCCATGATCGGCCCCGACACCGACATCATGGCCCCCGACATGGGCACCGACGCCCAGACGATGGCGTGGGTCATGGACACCTACTCGGTCAACCGCGGCTACACGATCCCGGCCGTCGTGACGGGCAAGCCGCTCGCCGTCGGCGGCTCGCTGGGCCGCGGCACCGCGACGTCGGCCGGCATCGTGCACGTCACGGGCGCCGCGCTCGCCGAGGCGGGCGTGGGTCTGGGCGATGTGTCCGTCGCCATCCAGGGCTTCGGCAAGGTCGGCTCGCACGCCGCGGAGATCTTCGCCGCGCGGGGCTCGCGCGTCGTCGCCGTCAGCGACCAGTACGGCGGCATCCGGAACGACGCCGGCCTCGACGTCCCCCTGCTCATGGACCACGTGCGGCGCACGGGCTCGGTCGTCGGGTTCGAGGACGCCGACCCGATCACGAACACCGAGCTGCTCGGCCTCACCGTCGACGTGCTGGTCCCGGCCGCGATCGAGGGTGTGCTCGATGAGCTCACCGCCGGTTCGGTCAAGGCCCGCTGGGTGGTCGAGGGCGCCAACGGCCCGACGACGGCGGCCGGCGACGCGATCCTCGCGAAGAACGGCATCACCGTGGTACCCGACGTGCTCGCGAACGCCGGCGGCGTCGTCGTCTCGTACTTCGAGTGGGTCCAGGCCAACCAGACCTACTGGTGGACCGAGCAGGAGATCGCCGACAAGCTCGAGTACCGCATGACCACGGCGTACGCCGAGGTCTCCGCCCTGGCCCAGCGCGAGGCGCTGTCCCTGCGCGACGCAGCGCTCGTGATCGGCGTCAAGCGCGTCGCCGAGGCGCACCAGATCCGGGGCCTGTACCCCTGATCCTGCCGCTGCTCCGCGCGCGTGTCGGACCCCGAGGCCACCCCGGTGACCTGGGGGTCTGACGCGCCTCGCCTAGGCTTGCGGCGTGGAGCATCTCGTCGCACGACTGCGGGCAGCCGGCTGTGTGTTCGCGGAGGACGAGGCGCGGATCCTCTTCGAGGCCGCCACCGCGGACGGCGCCACCGACGACGCCCGGCTGGAGTCGCTGGTCGCGGCGCGCGTCGGCGGGCTGCCGCTGGAGCACCTCGTGGGCTGGGCCGAGCTCGACGGGCGGCGCTGGGGCGTGGCACCGGGCGTGTTCGTCCCCCGGCAGCGGTCCGAGCTGCTGGTCCGGGACGCGACGGCGCGGGCCCTGTCCGATGCGACGGACGCACCCGTGCTGCTCGTCGACCTGTGCTGCGGCTGCGGCGCGCTCGGCGGGGCGGTCGCGGCGCGGCTGCTGGCCGCGGGACACGACGTCGACGTACACGCCGCCGACGTCGACCCCGTGGCGACGGCCTGCGCGCACGGGAACCTGGTGGCGCTGGCGACGGAGGCGTTGCCCGGACGGCTCTCCGCGCAGACGTACACGGGCGACCTCGCCGCGCCGCTGCCGGACGGGGTGCGCGGACGGGTCGACGTCCTCGTCGCGAACGCGCCCTACGTGCCGACCGAGGCGATCGGCATGATGCCGCCCGAGGCGCGCGAGCACGAGCCGCACGCCGCGCTCGACGGCGGGGACGACGGCCTGGCGATCCTGCGCCGCGTGATCGACCTGGCCCCGGCGCTGCTGCGCCCCGGCGGGCACCTGCTCGTCGAGACGGGCGAGGCCCAGGTGAGCGCCGCCGTCGGGCACCTGGAGGCGGCCGGGCTCATCCCGACGGTCCTCACGGACGACGACCTGGGCGCGACGGCCCTGGTGGGAACCCTCCCGCCCACCTGGGCCGGGCCGATCCGGACCCCTGCGCGCTGATCCACTTCGAGGCCTAAGTTTCTTCGCTTTCGCGCTGCTCAAAGCGAAGAAACTTAGGCCTCGAAGGTGAGGGCGACCGGGACAAACCGGTCGACGCCGACATCAGCTCAGGGGCTGGCGGTCCGCCCAGTCGGCCAGGGTCGTGCGCGGGCCCGTGAAGAACGGGACCTCCTCGCGCACGTGCCGGCGGGCCTCCGTGGCACGCAGGTCGCGCATCAGGTCGACGATGCGGTGCAGCTCGTCGGCCTCGAACGCGAGGATCCACTCGTAGTCGCCGAGCGCGAACGCGGAGACGGTGTTGGCCCGGACGTCCTTGTAGGGAGCGGCCGCCATGCCGTGGTCGCGCAGCATGGTGCGGCGCTCCTCGTCGGGCAGCAGGTACCAGTCGTAGGACCGCACGAACGGGTAGACCGACAGGTAGTCACGCGGCGCCTCGCCCGCGAGGAAGGCGGGCACGTGCCCGCGGTTGAACTCGGCCGGGCGGTGCAGCGCGGCGACCGACCAGACGGGCTCCAGGGAGCGGCCCAGCTCGGACGCGCGCAACCGCTGGTAGGCGCCCTGCACGGACTCGATCGACGGGCCGTGGGTCCAGAGCATGAGGTCGGCGTCGGAGCGGAGGCCACCCACGTCGTACCAGCCGCGGACGACGAGGTCACCCTCGGTCGCGGCCGGGTCGGCGCCGCCGCCGACGGCGGACTCGGCCTCGGCCACGACGGCCTTGCGCTCGTCGGCGTCGGCCGGGAGCGTCTCGGTCACGGAGAAGACCGAGAACATCGTGTAGCGGATGCCCTCGTTGATCGCTGCGGTGTCGATCTCGGCACCGGTGTCCCCGTGCACGTGCGTGTCGTTCATGTCTGCCTCTCAGTCAGGGGTGCGGGCGGGCCGCGGACCTCAGGAGTTCAGGTCCGTGCTGCACAGCGCCGGGATGCCGCTCGGCTCGCCGTCCCGCCGCAGGCAGCAGCCCGGTGCGCAGACGGAGCGAAGGGCCGGGAGCGACCCCACGGTCGCCTCGGTGACCGCCTCGTCGCGGGCCAGGGCCGCCCGCTCCAGGAGCAGGTCGACGAGCCCGCGGACGAACGGCTCCCGGGTGCCGACGGTACCGGCCCGCACGGCGGTGATGCCGAGATCCTTGGCGGTGGCCAGCGCCTCGGTGTCGAGGTCGTAGGCGACCTCCATGTGGTCGGAGATGAAGCCGATCGGCGACAGCACCACGTCGCGGATACCTTCGCCCGCGAGGGCCTCCAGGTGGTCGTTGACGTCCGGCTCCAGCCACGGCTGGCTGGGCGGGCCGGAGCGCGAGCAGTAGGCCAGGTCCCAGGGCACCTCGTGCCCGAGCCGCTCGGCCGCCTGCGCCGCCACGACCCGCGCGAGGTCCAGGTGCTGCTCGGAGTACGTGGCGCGGGAGATGCGCGACGCCGCCTCCATGGTGTCCGGGATCGAGTGCGTGACGAAGACGAGCTTCGCGGCCGCACCGGAGCCACCGTTCGCTTCGAGCTCGGCGTACGCCTCGACGACGGCGTCGACGTTCGCCTGTGCGAAGCCCGGGTGGTTGAAGTACGAGCGCACCTTGTCGAACTGCACGCCCGTCGACCCGTCGGGGCCGAGCTGCCCGCGCTTGTCCAGCGTGACCGCGAGGTCCTCGCGGTACTGACGGCAGCCGGAGTACGAGGAGTACGCGCTGGTCACGAGCGCGACGGCGCGCTTGGCCCCCAGCCCCTCCAGCTCGTCGACCGCGTCGGTGGTGTACGGCGCCCAGTTGCGGTTGCCCCACACGACCGGGAGGTCCAGACCGCGGGCGGCGAGCTCGGCCTCGAGCGCCGCCTTCAGCGCGAGGTTCTGCTCGTTGATGGGGCTCTTGCCGCCGAACCCGTAGTAGTGCTCGCCCACCTCTTCGAGCCGCTCGTCCGGGATGCCCTTGCCCGCGGTCACGTTGCGCAGGAACGGCACCACGTCCTCGGGCTTGTTCGGGCCGCCGAAGGAGTAGAGCAGGAGGGCGTCGTACGGCGCGGCGTCGTGTGCCGCAGGAAGGGGGGAATTCGCGGGCATGCGCACATCCTTCCACCGTCCGGCGGACCGGACCGACCGGAGAGGCTCGAACGGGACGTGACATCGAACCGACGCCCTGTCAGAACCCCTTCGGCGTCAGAGGCGGGCGTGCACGTTGCCCTCCCGCAGCCGCTCGCGCAGCCCCGGCAGGGCGTCCAGCAGGATCTGCGGCGCCGGGCTGCGGGTCACCATCGAGAGCGTGATCCGCCCGCGGGCCGGCGCGGGCACGGTGCGGTCGCCGGGCGCGGCGTACCAGCGCGCCACCATGTCGGGTATGACGACGGCGCAGCGCCGCTCCCGCGCGGTCCGGACGGCGGCCTCCGCCGTGGCCCCGGGGCGGGCCTGCGCGCCGAGCTCGGTGAGCCGCCGGTGCAGGGCGTCGGCGCTGAGATCGAGCGGGCAGTAGACGACGGTCTGCCCCGTGTAGGGACGCCGCCCGGCGCCGGGCGCGGGGGCGCCCGCGGGCAGGAGCGTGACCAGGTCGTGCCGCCCGACCTCCGTGACCACGAGGCCCCGTGGGATCGGCACCTGCCGCGCGATGCCGGTGAACGCGGCGTCGAGCGCGCCGCGCTCCACCCGTTCCAGCAGCTTGGGTCCGTGGTCCACCTCCGGCTGCACCACGACGTCGTCGAGCAGCACGTCGAGCGCCGCGAACAGCGTGCCCGCGAGGCTCGGGAAGGCCCCGACGGAGACGGTGCGCGACTGCGCCGCCGAGAGCGTGCGCTCGACGATCGACCCCAGGTGGTCCAGCACGTGCGCGGCCTGGTCGCAGAACTCCCGCCCGGCCGCCGTCGGCCGCGCGCCCGTGGTGTCGCGGTCGAAGAGGCTGGTGCCCACGCGCCGCTCCAGCGCGGCCAGCCGCTGGCTGGCCGACGGCTGGCTGACCAGCAGCTCGCGGGCGGCCGCGCCCAGCGACCCGTGCCGCGCGACGGCCTCGACCAGCCGAAGGTCCTCGACCGTGGGATATGAGCTCATAGCGTGAGCCTATGCCCGCTCATGCCGGGCGGCCGCCTACCGGCGGGTGGCGGGCCGGCCGCAGGATGACAGCGTGCGCAATCCTCACCTCGTCACGCTGACCGCGACGACCTTCGTCACCTGGACCGGCCAGCGCATCACCGCCGTCGCGCTGCCGCTGGTCGCGCTCGACCAGACCGGCGACGCCTGGACCACCGGGCTGGTCGGCGGGTTCGCCGGCCTGCCGCTGCTCACCTCCGGGTGGTGGGGCCGGCGGCTGCGCGGACGCCTGGTCTCGGGGCGCGCGCTGGCCGCAGTCCTCGCGGTCCAGGTGGTCGGGCTCGCGCTCGTCCCGGTCGCGGCGGCGACGATCGGCGTCGGCGCGGTGGTGCTGTGCGCGACGGGCCTGGTCACGGGGGCGACGTCGGCCCTGCTCTCGCCGGCGCAGCGGGCACTGACCGCGGACCTGGCCGAGCTGCCCGGCAACGGGCCCGGCGTCGGCGCGAAGGCGCTGGCCTGGCAGGACCTCGCGCACCGCGCCTCGATGATCTTCGCGCCCGCGCTCGGAGCGTGGCTGCTGGTGGCCTGGGGCGCTGAGCCGCTGCTGTGGTGGGAGGCGGCCGCGGTCGGGCTGGCCGCCCTGGCGATGCTCACGGTCCCTGCCGTGTCCCGGGTCGGCCTCGCCCGGCGGGTCGAGCCTGTCGAGGCCGAACCGGGTCTCGACAGGGTCGACCGGCGGGAGGGGGGCGAGCGTGGGGAGCAGGGCGAGCGTGGGGAGCGGGGCGAGCGGCCGGAGCTCGCCGACCGGCGCGAGGAGGAGGCACCCGCTCTGCGCTCCGTGTTGCGCGGCGAGCCGGAGCTGGCCGTCGGCCTGGCACTGGCGGGAGTCGGCGGCCTCACGTGGTTCGCGTTCGCGCTGGGCCTGGCACTGCTCGGGGTCGAGCTCGACCGCCCGGGCGAGCTGATCGCCGCGGGCATGGCGGGGTACGGCGCCGCGACCGTGGGCGTCTCGTTCGTGGTGCCGCTGGTGGTGCACCGGGTGCCGCGCATCCCGGCGATCGTGGCCTCGTGGGTGGTGTTCGGGCTCGCGTACCTGGCGCTGCCGGCGGCCGCGCCCGACCTGCTCGCCGTCGGCGTCGTCTCGGCCGTGGGCGGCCTGGCCATGCCGTTCGGTATCGCGGCGCTCAACGCGCTGATCGTGGACCGCACCACGGGCGCGGCCCGGCGGACGGCGTTCACCGCGGAGACCGTTCTGCACGCGGGCGGCGCCTCGCTGGGGCTGCTGGCGGGCGGCGCTCTGATCGGCGCGTTCGGGGCAGGACCGGTGCTGGTCGTCACGGGCGGGTTCCAGGTGCTCGCGTGCGTGGCGGCGGTGATCTGGCTGCGGGCCCGCCGGTCACAGACCCGCGTCCTGGCCCCGGCCACGGCGTCCGACCTGGCCTGACGGGGCGGCGAGGTCGGCAGCTGGCCCAAGTGTTCGGCAGTTGGCATCGAGATCGGCTCAGGCCTGTGCCGATCTCGATGCCAACTGCCGAGCCTGCCGGGCAAACTGCCGCTACCCGCGGCTCGCCCCCACCAAGCTCGTCACCGCGGCGGCCAGGTCGCGCAGGCGGGGCGCGGTGCGAGAGATCAGGTCGTCCAGCTCGACCGGCCCCGGTGCGATCGAGAACGCGGCGGCGATGCCGGCGGCCCGCGCCTGAGCCTCCGGCAGCAGCACCTGACCCGCCAGCACGACGACGGGCGGCCGGGTGGGCGACGCCGCGGCCAGCCGCGCGACGCCGTCGGCCACCTTGCCGTTGACCGACTGGGAGTCGAACGACCCCTCCCCCGTGATCACCAGGTCGGCGTCCTCGAGCGCCGCGGGCAGGCCGACGGCGTCGGCGACCAGGACGGCGCCGGGGGTGGCCTCGGCGCCGAGCACGGCGATCAGCCCGGCGGGCACCCCGCCGGCGGCGCCCGCACCGGGGACCTCGGCGACGGCCGTACCGGTCTCCCGTTCCAGCAGGTCGGCCCAGTGCCGCAGGGCGCCGTCGAGGAACTCGGCCTCGCCGTCGCGGGCCCCCTTCTGCGGGCCGAACACCTGCGCGGCGCCGTGCTCGCCGACCAGGGGGTTGGTCACGTCGACGGCAAGACGCCAGCGCACCTCGCGCGCCCGCGGGTGCAGCCCGGCCAGGTCGAGGGACGCGACGGAGGCCAGCCCCTCGCCGCCGTCGGGCACCTGGTTGCCGTCGGTGTCCAGGAGGCGGGCGCCCAGGCCGGTCAGGATGCCGGCGCCGCCGTCGGTGGAGGCGGAGCCGCCCAGGCAGACGAGGAGCTCGGTGACGCCCGCGTCGAGCGCGGCGCGGGCGAGGTCGCCCGTGCCGCGGGTGCTCGCGTGCAGCGGTTGCAGGGGCACGTCGGAGACGCCGGGCAGGCCGCTGGCCTCGGCGAGCTCGACGACGGCGGTGCGTCCGTCGGGCGACATCGCCCAGCGGGCCGACGTCGGCCGCCCGATCGCGTCGACGGTCTCGGTCACGTGCGCCGCACCGCCCCAGACGGCGAGCAGCGCGTCGAGGGTGCCCTCACCGCCGTCGGCCATGGGCAGGCGCGTGACGACGGCGCCGGGGGCGGCGTCCCGGGCTCCCTCGGCGATCGCGGACGCGACCTCGGACGCGGACAGGCTGCCCTTGAACGAGTCCGGGCAGACGACGATGTGCAGCGGCTCCACGCGCCGATCGTAGGCCGTCGCGACGCTCAGGCCGCCAGGATCTCGGCTACCGGGACCGCCTCGGTACCGAACGCCTCGGCCACCCCGGCGTTGGTGATGTGCCCGTCGTGCGTGCTCAGGCCACGGGCCAGGGCCTCGTCGGCCCGCAGCGCCTCGCGCCAGCCGCGGTCCGCGAGGGCCGCCACGTAGGGCAGGGTCGCGTTGGTCAGCGCGCGGGTCGACGTCGCGGGGACCGCCCCGGGCATGTTCGCCACGCAGTAGTAGAGGGTGTCGTGCACGGCGAAGGTCGGGGCGTCGTGGGTGGTGGGGCGCGAGTGCTCGAAGCAGCCGCCCTGGTCGATGGCGATGTCGACGAGCACGGCGCCGTGCTTCATCGTCTTGACCATGGCGTCGGTGACGAGCTTGGGCGCGGCGGCGCCGGGGATCAGCACCGACCCGATCACCAGGTCGGCGGACGCGACCTGGTCGGCCACCTCGTACGTCGTCGAGACGCGGGTGCCCACCGCCCCGCCGAACCGCGCCTCGATGCGGCGCAGGGCGGGCAGGGAGACGTCGAGGACGGTCACGTCGGCGCCCATGCCGAGCGCGTTCGCGGCCGCGTGCTCGCCGGCCACGCCGCCGCCGATCACGACGACCCGGGCCCGAGGCGTGCCGGGCACCCCGCCCATGAGCACGCCCGTGCCGCCCTGCGGCCGCATCAGGTGGTAGGCGCCGACCTGCGCGGACAGGCGTCCGGCGACCTCGCTCATGGGACTGAGCAGCGGGAGCGAACGGTCGGGGAGCTGGACCGTCTCGTAGGCGATGGCGGTGGTGCCCGCGGTGAGCAGCGCCTCGGTGCAGGGCGCCGACGCCGCGAGGTGCAGGTAGGTGAACAGCGTCTGGTCGGGCCGCATGAGCGCGTACTCGGGCTCGATGGGCTCCTTGACCTTGACGAGGAGGTCGGCCGCGGCCCAGACCTCCTCGGCGGTGTCCATCGTGCGCGCCCCGGCGAGCCGGTAGGCGTCGTCCTCGAAGCCCGAACCCCGCCCGGCGCCCGCCTGCACCAGCACGTCGTGGCCGCGACGGACCAGCTCGTGCGCACCGGCGGGCGTGAGCGCGACCCGGTGCTCGTTGTTCTTGATCTCGGTAGGAACGCCTATGTTCATGGATCGACGGTAAGCACCGTCCGGTGTGCGGGTCCAGACCACGTTCCCGAATAGAATGTTCGGCGAACCTGCACAAGGATGTGCCCATGCTCAACCCCTGGCGCCTGCGCCTCCTGCACCAGCTGCACCTGCTCGGCACGGTGCGCGCCGTCGCCGACGCGACCCACCTGAGCCCCTCCAGCGTCTCGCAGCAGCTCTCCACGCTGGAGACCGAGGTGAAGGCGCAGCTCTTCGAGCGGGTCGGACGGCGCATCCGGCTCACGCCCGCCGGGGTCGCCCTCGCGGGTCACGCCGCACAGATCCTGGACCGCATCGCGGCCGCCGAGGCCGACATCGCGGACCTGCACTCGGAGCCCACCGGGGTGGTGCGGCTGTCGGCGTTCACGAGCGCCTTCCACGGGATCGTGGTCCCGGCCGTCGCGGCGCTCACCGAGCAGCACCCGCGGATCCAGGTGCGGCTCACCGAGGCAGAACCGCAGGTCAGCCGGGGTGCGCTCCAGCGCGGCGAGGTGGACGTGGCCATCTGCGCGGACTTTCCGGACGCCCCCGTGCCACCCGACGCCGACCTGGCGCGCCTGCCGCTGACCGGCGACCGGGTCGTGCTCGTGACGGCGCGGGACACCGCGGTCGGTGAGCGCTCGGGCCGGGTGGACCTGACCAGCCTCGCGGGCGAGCCGTGGGCGTTCGAGCACCCCGGCGCGCACCTGGCCGACCTGGCCGAGCGCCTCTGCCGGCGGGCCGGGTTCACGCCCCAGGCGGTGGCCCGGTTCGAGAGCCACGGCACGCTGCTGAGCCACGTCGAGGCCGGCCTGTCGATCACGCTGCTGCCGCTGCTCGCGGTGCACGACCGCTACGCCGTGCGCACCCTGGACCTCGTCGACCCGCCCCGGCGCGACATCCACCTGGTGGCACGCCGCACCACGATGGACCGGGCGGCGGTACGCATCGTGGTGGAGGCGCTGCGAGGTCAGGCCCGTTCGGCCTGATCAGAAGTCGTCGATGTCCGCCTGCGCTCCGCGTAGCGCGTCCGCGAGCTGGCGCAGGTGGTCCAGGTCCTCGGCATCCAGCGCGGGGCCCACGTAGTGGGCGATGGAGCGCACGTGCCGCCGGCCGAGCTCCTTCTGCGTCGACGAGCCCTCCGGTGTGAGGCTGACGAGCACACCCCGGCCGTCGTCGGGCGAGGGGTGGCGGCGCACCAGCCCGCGCTTCTCGAGCCGCTCGACCATGCGCGACAGCGAGGACTGCGCCATCAGGATGTTCTCGTTGAGCTCCCGCAGCCGGAGCGTCTCGCCGGGGGCGAGCGCGAGCGTGAACAGCACGTCGTACTCACGCATGCTCAGGTCGCCCCAGATGTCGTCCGCCAGGAGCCGGCGCATCACCGTCACCTGAGCGCGAAACAACGACTCCCACGCCTCGGCGGCCTCCCTCGCCGAGGGCACCCGTCGCTCGGTCATCAGCGTGCCCACCTTGTCATCTTCGGCACGCTACCTGACTGAACTTTCAGTCACCTACCTGGGCACGTGGTGGCGAATTTCACCATGCGAATTCATGGCTCGCCAGCGGTTCCGGGCCGCTCGCGAGGAGCCGTGCTCAGCGCCCGAGGCGGCGCTCCCGCAGGGAGAAGTCGCGCAGGGCGCGCAAGAAGTCGACACGCCGGAACGCGGGCCAGTAGGCCTCGCAGAAGTAGAACTCTGTGTGCTGGCTCTGCCACATCAGGAAGCCGCCGATGCGCTGCTCGCCGGAGGTCCGGATGACGAGCTCGGGGTCGGGCTGCCCCTTCGTGTACAGGTGCTCCGCGATGTGCTCGACGTCGATCGACTCCGCGAGGTCCGCGAGCGTGGCGCCGTCCTTGGCGCGCTCCGTGAGGTAGGAGCGCACCGCGTCGGCGATCTCGGTGCGGCCGCCGTACCCGATCGCGACGTTGACCTGCAGGCCCCTGACGCCCGCGGTGCGGTCCGCGGCGGCGCGCAGGGCGGCGGCCAGGCGCGCGGGGAGCAGGTCGAGCCGCCCGATGACGCGCAGGCGCCACCGGCCCGACTCGGCGAGGTCGGTCACGGCGTCCTCGATGATGTCCAGCAGGTTGCTCAGCTCGTCGGCCGACCGGCTCAGGTTGTCCGTGGAGAGCATCCACAGCGTCACGACCTCGATGCCGAGCGAGTCGGCCCAGCCCAGGAACTCCGTGATCTTGTCGGCGCCGCGGCGGTGCCCGGTGGCTGCCGTCTCACCGAACGAGCGCGCCCAGCGGCGGTTGCCGTCGAGCATGACGCCGATGTGCCGGGGCAGTGTTGCGCCGTGCAGGGCGGACGCGAGGCGTCGCTCGTAGAGGCGGTACAGCGGGCTGGGCAGGCGCACGGATACCTCAGGGATTCGGGGCCGTCGGTCCGCTGTGCGCGGTCCGGACGGCAGCTCTGACGCTGGGCTCTGCGCCCGGCAGGACGGGGACAAAGGTACCCCTCGAACACGTACGTCCCCGCCGCCCAGCGGCGTTCCGGGGCTCCGGACGGGCGACTCCCGCCAACCCGGCGCAGGATCTTCACAAGGCCCCTGTCCGGCAACCCGCGCCCTAACCTACGCTAGAGTAAGTTACGCGACCGTAGGTTGTGCCCCGGCACCCGGAGGGCACCGGTCGCCGACGGTGAGGAGTGCACGTGGTCTCAGGAGCAGACGAGCCCGACCGTCCGGCCAGCCGCCTGGACGAGGTCACGCACAAGGTCTCGGAGACGCTGCAGGACATCTCCACCTCGGTGTCCTCGACCGTCGAGAAGGTCGAGAAGAAGGTCAAGCCACGCCTGCGCGGCTGGATCCACGCCGGCACCTTCCCGCTCGCCCTCGCGGCCGGCATCGTGCTGATCGCCCTGGCGCCGACCGTCCCCGGCAAGATCTCCGCGTCGGTGTTCGCCCTGAGCGCCTGCCTGCTCTTCGGCGTCTCCGCGGTCTACCACCGCGGCAACTGGTCCCCGCGGACCGAGGCGGTGCTGCGCCGGCTCGACCACACCAACATCTTCCTGATCATCGCGGGCACCTACACGCCGCTCGCGGTGATGCTCCTGCCCCGCGACCAGGGCACGATCCTGCTCGCGCTCGTGTGGAGCGGCGCGTTGCTCGGGCTGCTGGCCCGGATCTTCTGGCTGAACGCGCCGCGCTGGGTCTACGTGCCGGTCTACCTCGCCCTCGGCTGGGTCGCCGTCGCCTACATGGGCCAGTTCTGGGCCACCGGGGGTCCGGCCGTCGTCTGGCTCATCGCCGCGGGCGGCGTCTTCTACACGGCCGGCGCCGTCGTCTACGGCACCAAGAAGCCCGACCCCAGCCCGGCCTGGTTCGGCTTCCACGAGATCTTCCACGTGTGCACCGTGCTCGGGTTCGCATGCCACGTGGTCGCGATCTACCTGGCCAACCTCGCCGTCTGAGGGCCCTCGAGCCCGTCGAGGAACAGGTCCTCGAAGAGGGCCCCGTCCGCCGTCGTGCCCACCCGCTGCGGCGTCCCACCGGCGACGCTCACCGTGCGGCCCGACGACGGACCGTCCAGCACCACGTCGACCGGGCGCACCCGGTAGTCCACGCCCTGCCCGGTCACGAGCGACACGGCCGCCAGGGCGTCCCACCAGAACATGACCCCCTGCCCGATCAGCTCGGGCATGCCGGGCCGCGTCACGATGGCGTGCACCGTGCGCGCCTCGTAGCTCGTGGCCCGTGCCCCCAGGAGGTCCACGAAGTCCGGCGTGATCGGCACGTGGTTGGTCGCGTCCAGCCCCACCACGCTCACGCGGGCTCGCGGCACGGTGGCGAGCACGTGATCGGCCGCGACCGGGTCGATCCACATGTTCACCTCCTGGGTGTTGTCGAACCCGCCGGTCGTGGAGCCGAACAGGTTGCCGCCCACGTCGAACGCCCCGCCCATGACGACGACGCGGCCCAGCCGGTCGCGCAGCGTGCGCGGGCTCATCCGGTCCAGCGCGGCGGACACGTTGCTCAGCGGCCCCGTGGCCAGCACGGTCACGGGGGTCCGTGCGGCCTTCACCGTGCGGGCGATCAGCTCCGCGGCCGACGTCGGACCGGGCACGTCGGGCGTGTCCGCGTCACCGAGCGCGCCCGACAGCACCTGCTCGAACAGCTCGCGCGCCTCGGGCGGCGGCTCGTTGACCCAGTCCGGGGACCCGTCCGCGACCGGCACGTCGGCCAGGCCGCAGCCGGCCAGGATGGTGCGCGCGTGGGTGAGCGACCGGCCCGGCGTACCGACGCCGTTGTTCACCACCGTGACGGCGCGCAGGTCGATCAGCCCCTGCTTGTCGGCCTGGCACAGGTACAGCAGGGTCGCGGCGTCGTCGAAGTCCAGGTCGGAGTCGTAGACGACGGGTACGGGCCGGTACCCCGCGCCGCTGTCCGCCGTGCCGGGCTGCCCGACGGCGGCGGCCGGCGTCACCGTGGCGCCCGCCACGCCCAGGGCGAGCGCCGCCGACGCGAGTGCGCGAACGCTCGACGAGAACCTCCTGCCGACCACCATGACCCGCTCCCTCCGACGACGGATGGAGCCATGGTGCTCGCGCGGCCCGCGCCTGCCCACGTCATTCGGCGCTGCCCGAAGGCGCTCAGGTGCCGGTGGGGACGACGGTGTAGCGGCGGTTGGCCAGCGACGGGTTGGTCTGCCGCACCGCTGCGAGCGGCGCCGGGTCCAGGTCCACCGTGCGGTAGGCCTGCTCCTCGCCCATCTCCAGCCCGACGACGCCGTCCGGCCCCGCCAGCAGGGTGCGGCCGGTGACGCCCTTGCCCGTCATGCCGACGCCGATCACGACCGCCGTGTTCTCGATGGCCCGGGCCGTCAGCAGCGTGCGCCAGTGGTCGGCCTTGAGGGGCCCCGCGACCCAGGCCGCCGGGTACACCAGCACGTCCGCCCCGGCGTCGACCACGCGGCGGGACGACTCGGGGAACCGTAGGTCGTAGCAGGTCAGCACGCCGAAGGTGAGGCCGCCCAGGCGCAGGGTGACCGGCTCGGCGTCGGCGGGACCCGGCTCGAGCAGCTCCGACTCCTGGTAGCCGAACGCGTCGTACAGGTGCACCTTGCGGTACACCCCGGCGAGCTCGCCGGCGGCGTCGGCCACGACCAGCGCGTTCGCCGCGCGGACGCCGTCCGAGCCCGGGAGCGTGACACCCGCGATCACGGCGATGCCGTGCTTGCGCGCGCGCTCCCGCAGGAGCGTGACGAACGGCCCGTCGAGGGGCTCGGCGTGCTCCGGGCCGACGCCCCGCGGGTCGTAGGCCGACGCGTACTCCGGGAGCACCAGCAGGCCCGACCCGGCGCGCGCCGCGACCTGGAACGCGTCGACGGCCGTCTCGCGGTTGGCCGCGTGGTCGTCGCTGACCGCCACCTGGGCGACAGTCACCCGCACGACGCCGGGCGCGGCGGCACCGAGCGCGGCGGCGCCCGGCGCGGCAGCAGCCTGGTCAGGCACGCGGACCGCCGCGCTCGCCCGTGGCCGGGCCGTCGGCGGGGCTCTCGGCGGACCCGGCGGCGTTGTTCGCCGCGTCGGACGACGCGCCCGGCTGGGTGCCGGGCTCGCCGGCGGCGAAGTCCGGCTCGCCGTCCGTGCGCCGGAAGCCGATGCCCTCGGGCTGCTCGATCGGCAGACCCTGCTGACGGGCGTTGTGGCCCGCGCGGCGCAGGTGCTTGCTCATGTTCAGGAACAGCACCACGCACGCGAGCGCGAGCGCGAACGTGATGACGAAGCCGATCAGGCCCGGCGAGACCTGCCAGGTCTCCAGCCCCGGCCGGAGCTGACCCTCGGTCGGGTTGGGCGACGGCTCGGTCGCCGCGGCGAGCGCGCCGGCGATCAGCGGGCTCATGCGACCACCTCCGAGCGGACGCCCTCGAACAGGTCTTCCTCGTACTCGCCCGCGGCACGCTCGGGCAGCGGGACCCGGGACTCGGCGAGCTCGTACTCGTCCCACGGCCACACGTCGACCTCGAGGTCGCGGGGCACCGCGAAGAAGAACCCGGCCGGGTCGATCTGCGAGGCGTGCGCCGTCAGGGCGGCGTCGCGGTTCGGGAACCAGTCGGCGACCGGGACCAGGGTGGTCACCGTGCGCTCGGGGATCTCCCGCGCGTCCCGGGACTCGACCCACTCGCCGAAGGGCGACTCGAGCCCGGCGCCCTCGATGGCCTCGTGCACCGCGCGGATGCGCTTCATCGAGAACCCGTGGTTGTAGTACAGCTTGAGCGGCTCCCACGGCTCCCCGATGCCCGGGTAGCGGTCGGGGTCGCCCGCCGCGGCGAACGCCTCGAACGACACGTCGTGGCACTTGATGTGGTCCGGGTGCGGGTAGCCGCCGGACGGGTCGTACGTGGTGATGACGTGCGGCCGGAACTCGCGCACGGCGCGCACGAGCGGCTCCGCCGCCTCCTCGAGCGGCACCAGCGCGAAGCAGCCCTCGGGCAGCGGGGGCAGCGGGTCGCCCTCCGGCAGGCCGGAGTCAACGAAGCCCAACCACTGCTGGCGCACGCCCAGCGCCTCGGCGGCGCGGGCCATCTCGAGCCGGCGCACGGCCCGGCGACCCTCGATGGTCTCGAACTCGTGCCCCTCGGGCACCTCGAACGACGGGTTCAGGATGTCGCCCCGTTCGCCCCCGGTGCACGTCACGACGAGGACCTCCACCCCCTCTGCGGCATAGCGGGCCATGGTGGCGGCCCCCTTGCTCGACTCGTCGTCAGGGTGCGCGTGCACCGCCATCAGACGGAGCGGCTCGCGCTCGGGTACGGACACTGGGTCCTCCTGTGGGGCAGGGACTGGGACGGAGTCTGAGAGTCGGAGCGTCTGGGAGACAATCACTCTCATGGACCATGATGGTCCACGGACAATCTTGCTACGAACCACCGACACCCCCGATCCGAGCGAGCAGTGATGACCGACCAAGACCCCGCCGTCCCGACCAGCGACGCGAACGCGCCGGATCTTGCCGCGCGCTACGGCCGCGGCGGCGCCGGGACGCGGCACCGGGCCGGGCACCCCGGCCAGGACGACCCGTGGGACGAGGGCGACGGCGTCCGGCCGCGGCCCAGGCTGTCGGTGGGCGCGCGGATCGCTGTTGGCCTGGCGCTGGCCGCCGGCGTCGCGATCGCGGCATGGTTCACCATCGTGGACACCCAGCGCGAGCCCGTGACCTTCGTGGACGTCGGCTTCTCGGTGGAGAGCCCCGAGGAGGTGCGGGTGACGTTCGACGTCAGCATGCCGCCCGGGACCGAGGCCGTGTGCACGGTGACCGCCCTGAGCCGCAACTTCGCCGAGGTCGGCGCGGTCGACGTCGAGGTCGGCCCGGAGCCGGGCCGGACCACCCGGCAGACGGTGACGATCGCCACGACGGAGCTGGCGACCACAGGCGTCGTCGACCACTGCGACCAGCGCTGACGGTTCGCCCTCGGGAATACGTACACCGTCCGCTCACAGCGGAACCCGGGAAAGTCTTGGCACGTCTTTCCTCGTCATTGGTATTCTCGTCGTTTCACACGCTGTGTTGACCGGCTGGCGCGCGTGCCCGATCCGCTCGTCGGCCGGGAACTTGCGCGCTGCCAAAACTGTGGCTCGAACGAGCAACGACGAAAGGAGAGCCCCCGTGGCTGACACCTCTGTCACCTGGCTCACCCAGGAGGCGCACGACAAGCTCAAGGCCGAGCTGGAGCATCTCTCCGGCCCTTACCGGTCGGAGATCACCGAGCGTATCGCCGCTGCCCGTGACGAGGGCGATCTCAAGGAGAACGGCGGGTACCACGCCGCTCGTGAGGAGCAGGCGAAGAACGAGGCACGCATCCTCGAGCTCACCGAGAAGCTGCGCAACGTCCATGTCGGCACCCCGGCGGACGACGGCAAGGTCGAGCCCGGCATGGTCGTGACCGCCATCGTCGCCGGCGACGAGATGAGCTTCCTCTTCGGCTCGCGCGAGATGGCGGGGTCCACCGACCTCGACGTCTACTCGCCGACGTCGCCGCTCGGCGCCGCCATCGACGGCAAGTCGATCGGCGCGAAGACGAGCTACCACGCGCCGAACGGGCGCGACATCCCCGTGGAGATCACGGGCGCGAAGCCCTTCCAGGGCTGACGAACCACCCCCGGCGGGCCTGTCGGCCACGCGGATCACCCCGGTGACCCGCACGGCCGACAGGCCTGTCGGCGTCTCACGGCTCGCCCGGCAGGCCCGCTACAGGTCCGCGAGACGACGGCGCAGGAGCTTCCGGTCACCCTCGCGGTCCACCTGGGCGAGCGCCCGCCGGTACTCCGCGGCGGCCTCCTCCTGTCGCCCGGCCCGGCGCAGCATGTCGGCCCGCACCGCGGGCAGCAAGTGGTACGTCGCCAGCTCGGGTGCGGCGGCGACCTCGTCGAGCACGACCAGGCCGGCCTCGGACCCCCGCAGCCTGCCCACCGCGACCGCCCGGTTCAGCGCCACCACGGGCGAGCGCGTCATGTCCAGCAGCACGTCGTAGAGGGCCGTGATCTCCTCCCAGTCCGTGTCGTCGGCAGTCGTCGCCCGCGCGTGCAGGGCCGCGATCGCCGCCTGCACCTGGTACGGGCCCGGGCGGCGGGTCGCGAGCGCGCCGTCCAGCACGGTCAGGCCCTCGGCGATCTCGTCCTCGCGCCAGAGGGAGCGGTCCTGCTCGTCCAGCACCACGGGCACGCCGTCCAGGTCCAGGCGCGCCTCCCGCCGGGAGTACTGCAGCAGGAGCAGCGCGAGCAGGCCCGTCGCCTCGGGCTCGTCGGGCAGCAGCCGGGCCACCAGCCGGGCGGCGCGGACCGCGTCGTCGCCCAGCGCGCGGCGCGCGGCGGTGCCATCGGTGTCGTCGGCAGGCTCGGCCCAGCCGTCGTAGCCCTGCGTGAACAGGACGTACAGCACTGCCAGCACCGCGGACACCCGCTCGTGCAGCAGCTCGGCGGGCGGCACCCGGAACGAGATGCCGGTGGCGCGGATCTTGCGCTTGGTCCGGGTCAGGCGCTGCGCCATGGTCGTCTCCGGCACCAGGAAGGCTCGTGCGACCTGCGCCGTCGTCATACCCGTGAGACTCCGCAGGGTGAGCGCCACACGGCCCTCCAGGGGCAGGGCCGGGTGGCAGCACGTGAAGACGAGGCGGAGCAGGTCACCGTCGGGCTCGTCCGGCCCGACGACCGCCCAGTCCGCGTGGTCCAGCGCGCTCACCGCGCTGTCGCCCACCGGGTCGGGTTCCGCGCTGCCGTCCTCGGCGCCGGGCACTCCCCCGGCCCGGTAGGCGAGCCGGGCGGCCGTGGCGGTCTTCTGCGCCTCGACCGCCCGGCGTCGCAGCCGGTCCAGCGCCCGGTTGCGGGCCGTCGTGGTGAGCCAGGCGCCCGGCCGGTCCGGGACGCCGTCCCGCTCCCAGGTGCGCAGCGCCACGGCGAACGCCTCCTGCGCGCAGTCCTCCGCGAGGTCGAGGTCACCGGTGCTGCGCGCGACGGCGGCGAGCACCCGCGCCCACTCGTCCCGGAACGCCGCGGAGACGGCCTTGCCCACGGACCCGTCGGTGGTGCTCATGCCCCGGGCGGCTCGTCGTCGGTCGGCCAGTAGGGGTGGACCTCGACCAGGCCGTCACGCGCCCCGGGGTATGCCGCCGCGATCGTCAGCGCCGCGTCCAGGTCCGGCGCCTCGATGATGTCGAAACCGCCGACGATCTCTTTCGACTCCGTGAACGGACCGTCGGTCACGATGGTCCGGCCGTCGCGCACGGCGACCCGGCGCGTGTCGGCGGCAGGTCGGAGGCGCGATCCGGTCACGCGGATGCCCGAGGCGTCGCGCTCGGCCACCCAGCGATCGAGGTCGGGCGTCGGACCACGGTCGGGGACGTCGGGCTCGATCGTGAGCATCAGGTAGCGCACGGCTGCTCCCCTCAGGCCTGGTCCAGCTCGAGCGGCCAGAAGGGACGCAGCTCGATCGCCCCGGTGTACGCCATCGGGTGGGCCGAGGCGATGCGGATGGCCTCGTCGAGGTCGGGGGCGTCGAGCACGTCGAAGCCCGCGATGACCTCCTTGGTCTCGGAGAACGGGCCGTCGGTGACGATCACCTCCCCGGCGCGGACCTGCACGCCGACGGCGTCGGCGGGCGGGCGCAGGCGGTCACCGAGGAGCGCGCGACCGGTGTCGTAGGTGTCGCGCACCCAGTCCTCGATCTGCGGCACGTCGCCCGGCTCGGCCGGGGTGTCGGGGGTGGACAGGACGAGCATGAGGTAACGCATGGTGTGCTCCCTTCCGGGGTGATCCCCGGAGTCATCGTCGCGCGGCCGGGCGGCCGCGTCATCCTGACGACGAACGGGAGCGCGTCCCCACGACACCCGGACCCGACCAGGTTTCGGGTCAGAACGCGGCGACCTCGTACCCCTCGGACTCCAGGCGCTCCACGACGGCGGTCCGGTGCTCCTCGCCCTTGGTCTCGAGCTGCAGGTTGACCGACACCTCGGACACCGAGAGCGAGACGTCGGTGCGCGTGTGGTCCACGGCCACGATGTTGGCGCCGGCGGCGGCGATGGTCTCCACGAGCCGCGCGAGCGCGCCGGGCTTGTCCATCAGCCGCACCTGCAGCTTGAGGTACCGCCCGGCCGCGACGAGGCCGTGCTGGACCACGCGCAGCAGCACGAGCGGGTCGATGTTGCCGCCCGACAGCACCGCCACGACCGGCCCGGCGAACACGCCCGGCCCGGCGGCCATGATGCCCGCGACCCCCGCCGCGCCGGCCGGCTCGACCATCAGCTTGGAGCGCTCCAGCACCGCCAGCAGGGCGCGCGAGAGCTGGTCCTCGGTGACCGTCCGGACCTCGACGCCCTCCTTCTGCACGATGCCGAACGGCACGTCGCCCGGCAGGCCCACCGCGATGCCGTCGGCCATGGTGGCGCCGAGCGTGCCGGCCATCGGCCTGCCCGCCTCGAGCGAGCCGGGGTACGCCGCGGCCGATGCCGCCTGCACGCCCACGACCTTCACGTGCGGGGCGACCTCGGCCAGCACGGCCGCGATCCCGGCCACGAGCCCGCCGCCGCCCAGCGGCACGACGACGGTGGCGACGTCGGGCACCTGCTCCAGGATCTCCAGGGCGACGGTGCCCTGGCCCGCCACGACGTCGACGTGGTCGAACGGGTGGATGAGCACCCGGCCGGACCGGGCGGCCTCGACGCGCGCGGCGGCCAGCGCCTCGTCCACGGACGAGCCCACCATGCGTACCTCGGCGCCGTACCCGCGGGTCGCGGCGACCTTGGGCAGGGCCGCGTCCACGGGCATGTAGACGACGGTGTCGATGCCGAGCATGCTCGCGGCGAGCGCGACGCCCTGCGCGTGGTTCCCGGCGGACGCCGCGACGACGCCGCGCTCACGCTCCTCGGGTGACAGACGCGCGAGGCGTACGTAGGCGCCGCGCACCTTGAACGAGCCCGCGCGTTGCAGGTTCTCGCACTTGAGCAGCACCTTCGTGCCCGCGATCGTGGACAGCGCGCGGCTCTCCGTCACGGGTGTACGGGTGATGACGCCGTCGAGCATCTCGGCGGCAGCCCGGGCGTCGTCGGCGGACACCGTGAGGTGGCCGCCGTAGGACTCCAGGTCGAACGGATCCAGTGGCACAGCGCGCATGTTGCCCGACTGCGCCGCCAGATGCACGTTCAGCGCTTGGGATCACCCTTCGGCGCGTCCGCTCCGGCGTCCGGTTCGGCGTCCGCGGAGACGTCGTCCACGGCCGTGTCGGCCAGGACGCCGGGGCTCCGGCGCAGGCGGAGCGGGATGGGTGGGGCGTCGGCCGCGCGCCATCGGATCGGTAGGGCGTCCTCGTCGCCGAGCTCCGGGAACTTGTCGTGCCCGTTGAGATACAGGATCACGGTGTTGAGAACGGCAGCGAGCGGCACGGCGAACAGGGCGCCGACGATGCCGGCCGCCAACGACCCGGCGGCGACCGCGAGGATCACCGCGACGGGGTGCAGCGAGACGGCCTGGCCCATGAGGAACGGCTGGAGCGCGTGCGACTCGATCTGCTGCACCAGCAGCACCACGCCGAGCATGATCAGCGCCGCGACCCAGCCGTTGGAGACGAGCACGACGACGACGGCGATGGCACCGGTCACGATGGCACCGACCACGGGCACGAAGGAACCGACGAACACCAGGATGGCGATCGGCAGCGCCAGCGAGGGGACGAAGAACACCGCGCCGATTCCGATGCCGACGGCGTCGACCGCCGCGACCAGGATCTGGGTGCGCGTGTAGGCGGCGAGCGTGACGGCGCCGCGGCGCCCGGCCTGGTTGACCCGCTCGCGGGCGGACCGCGGGAGCAGACCGACGATCCAGCTCCAGATACCTCGCGGGTCGTACAGGAAGAAGAACGTGCAGAACAGCGCGATCAGGGCACCGACAAGGACGCTGCCTGCGGTCGCCGCGGCGCCGAGGGCTCCGCTCACGATCGCGCCCTGCTGCGCCTCGAGCTGGTTGAGGATGTCCTCGCTGTAGCTCTGCAGCTGCTTCTCGAGCCCGAACGTGGCCGAGAGCTGGGACCACAGCTCGTTGAAGCCGCTGATGGCCTGCGTCCGCAGGTCGGCGAACCCGTTCGCGATCGACTGCCCGGCCAGCGTGATCAGGCCGGCGACCACCACGATCAGGCCGATCAGGGAGAGCCCCGCGGACAGACCACGCGGGACCCGCAGCCGCTCGTGCAGCACGCGCCGCACCGGCGTCAGCATGATCGTCAGGAGCAGCGCGACCGCGACCGGGACCACGATCGTCTTGAGCAGCGCCAGCAGCCAGAGGACGGCGGCCACGAACGCGCCGATGAGGAGCATGCGCCATGACCACGAGGCGGCGGCCCGGATGGCCGGCGGGACGGCGCCCGACTCGTCGGTGCGGGGCGGCGCTGTGGTCTGGCTCGACGTCACGCTTGTCTCCTCGGTCGGTGGCACGGACAACACCCTAGGGGAGCACACGGACGGCCCGCTGGCCTGCGCACGCGCCGCACCGAAGGTGCACCGCGTGCTCACGGGACCGACAGATGCGCGGCGTCAGTCGTCCAGCTTCCGCTTCTGCGGGTAGACCGTCTCGCCGCGCTCCAGCATGCCGACGAACTTGGCGATGTTCCGCGCCCGGGTCTCCGGCTTCTTGACACCGGTGATCCGGAAGAGAACGGCGAACCGGTTCTGCGCCGTGAGGATGCCGAACATGGCTGCCGCGCGCGGGCTGGCCGCGAGCGCCTCGGCGAGGTCGGCGGGCACCTCGATGTTCTTGCTGCCCTCGTAGGCGACGTCCCAGCGGCCGTCCTCCTTGGCCCGGTCGATCTCCTGCTGGCCGCGGGCACGCATGCGCCCCTCGGCGATCAGCCGGTCCACGATCCGCACGTTGCGCGCGGACCAGCGGCTGCGGGACCGGCGCGGGCAGAAGCGCTGCAGCGACGTCACCTCGTCGCGGCTGCGGCCCTGGGCGTCGATCCAGCCGCTGCACAGCGCCTCGTCGAGCGCGGAGTCGTAGGTCAGGGTGGTCGGTGCTTCCTTGTTCTTGCGGGCGAGGATGAGCCAGACGCCGTCCGACGTCCCCTCGTTCTCGTCGAGCCAGGCGCGCCAGGCGGCGACGTCGGTGAACAGGACCTCGGCATCGGTGTCGACCATGGGCCCGACGCTACGCCGGGCCACTGACATCGACACCGGTACCGACGTCGACGGCGATGACGCTGACACCGGCGAACGGCGAGGCCTACGGTGGCGCTATGACGACCTGGCAGATCAGCACGTCGACGGGCGATCCCGGGCGGGTCGCGACCGTCCTCCCCGGCAGCGGGTACACCGCGCAGGGGCCGGTGCTCTGGTACGCCGCCAAGGTGCTGCACGCGGCGGGCTGGACCGTCCGCACGTTCTCGTGGGACGAGCACTCCCCGGACTGGGGCCACGCCCGCCGGGTCTACGGCGAGTCGCTGCGGCAGGCGGCCGTGCCGGACGGCGGCCTGCACCTCGTGGTGGCCAAGTCGCTCGGTTCGTTCGCCCTGCCGGTCGCGGCGGAGCTCGGCCTCCCCGGAGCCTGGCTGACGCCGGTGCTCACGGGGGACGCGGCCGGTCCGGTCCGCCACGCGGTCGCCGCGGGGACGGCGCCGACGCTGCTCGTCGGCGGCACGGCCGACCCGCTGTGGGACGGCGACGTCGCGGCCGCCTCGGGCGCCCAGGTGCTGGAGGTCGAGGACGCGGACCACTCGCTCGAGGTGCACGACTGGCGCCGGTCGCACGAGATTCTCACCCGCGTCACGGCGGCGGTGGAGGAGTTCGCGGCGCGGCTCTGAGGTGCGGCCCGGCCGCACTGCTCAGGCCCGGTCGCCGTCCGCCGGGAGGATCGCGAAATGGTCGTGTCCGCTCAGCGGGTGAACCACGCGGTAGTCCTGGTCGGTCGCCACGACCAGGTTGGTACCCAGCGACCCGGCCACCACTACGTTCATGGCGTCCGCCAGGTCAAGCGACCCTGGCTTGCGACGCTTGCGCTCCATCTTTCCCTCGTACTTCTTGATGAGGGACCTCGCGGTGCCATAGTCCTCGGGGCGAGGGTCGGCCACCTCGAAGAAACCGTCAGTGACGTTCTCCAGGAAGTCACTCGCCGCCAGGTGCTCACCCGCTGCGCTCAGCAGGTAGTGGACCTCGGCGATCACCAGAGGTGTGACCACCGCGAGCCTGGCGAATTCGAGCGTCTCCCGGAACTCGTCGTGCTGCGGCTCGCCTGGGTCCATCGCCGCGACGATCCCCCCGGTGTCGGCGATGACGATCACTCGCCGAAACCATCCATGAGCTCGTCGACACGTCGGGTCAGACCGTGCTGCCGCAGACGCCCCTTCATCTTCGGGCGAGTACGCAGGTGATCGTGGATCACCTGGTCGATCCCCTCGCGGATGAGGTCTGCCTGAGACCGGCCCGTGAGTGCGCCCACCTTCTCGAGGTCAGCCTTGCGCTTCTCGTCGAGGTAGATGCTCGTCTTCAACATGCCCTACATGATGCCCTACGACATGCCCTACATCAAGGGTGCACCCGGTCACGGACGCCCGTCGCGGGGTCCGAACGCCCGCAGGGCGTCGGCGTCGCTGTTGGCCGAGGTCACGTACTCGCGCGCCCACCCCTCGGCACCCGGGTACGCGCTGCCGGCGACGACAGCGGCCACGGCGGCCTCGACGGCGACCGGCGTGTGCCGCAGCTCCACCTGACCGTCCCGCAGGAGCGCCCACGACCCGCCTGCGCGGCCGTAGGGCATGCCGACGCTGCCGGGGTTGACGCACAGACACCGGTCGGCGAGCCGCACGAACGGCATGTGGGTGTGCCCCATGACCACGGTGTTGACGTCGGGGTCGAGCCCGCCGAGCACATCGGCCCAGCGCTCCAGCGAGGAGTCGACGAGCACCACCTCCTCGTCGTCGCGCGGGGTGCCGTGGCAGAAAACGACGCGGCCGAACCCGCGCACCGTGAGCTCCACGGGGTGCGGCAGGCCGGCGAGCAGCGCGATGTCGTCGGGCCGGAGCTGCGCCGCCGCCCAGGGGGCGACGGGATCCGGGATGTTCGTGGTGCCGCCGCGGGCGAGCAGCACGAGCTCCCGGTCCGCGTTCCCGCGCACCAGTACGGCCCGCTCCCCCAGGGACCGGAGGCGGTCGAGGACCTCGACAGGCTGCGGCCCGGCGGCGTGGTCGCCGGTGACGACGACGCGGTCGGCGGCGAGCACGTCGGGCTCCGCGAGCACGGCGTCCAGGACGGGGAGCACCCCGTGGACGTCCGACAGGACCGCTACGGCACCGACCTCGCTGCTCATGTACCGACCCTGGCGCGCGAGGCCGCCCCGCGCCAGCGGATCTGCCCATGGCAGAAGCCCCGGTAGGTCATGCTGGTGCCACGGCATTGCCGGAACACCGCTACGCCGTCGCTTGTTGTGATGGACAAACGTGCCACCGCACGAATCAGACCCAAAGGATGTGTGTTCGATGACCTTCCTGAACTCCCTCTTCGGCCCCGGCTCCGGTTCGAGCAAGACCACCATGGTGGCCCCCGAGGACGCCCTGCCCGGCCGCTCCGCGCCGGTGCTCCAGGCCCCGCGCCCGCACACGGTCCTGGGCTCGTCGATCACGGGACCGTGGGAGCCGGGCACGCGCGTGCTCTACCTGGCGATGGGCTGTTTCTGGGGCGCCGAGGAGATCTACTGGCAGGTCCCCGGCGTCGTGAGCACCGCCGTCGGCTACATGGGCGGCACCACGCCGAACCCGACGTACGAGGAGGTCTGCACCGCGCGGACCGGCCACACCGAGACCGCGCTGGTGGCGTACGACCCGACCAAGGTCAGCGAGGCCGAGCTGCTCAAGATCTTCTGGGAGCGGCACGACCCGACGCAGGGCTTCCGCCAGGGCAACGACGTCGGCACGCAGTACCGCTCGGGCATCTACTGGACGACGCCGGAGCAGGCCGAGGCCGCGCAGGAGACCGCCAAGCGCTACGCCGAGGTGCTGAGCGCCAAGGGCTATGACGCGATCACCACCGAGATCGAGCCCGCCGCCGAGGCCGGCCCGTTCTACTACGCCGAGGACTACCACCAGCAGTACCTGTCCGACGCGAAGAACCCGAACGGCTACCGCTGCCACGCGACCACGGGCGTCCCGTACCCGGCGTCCGCGGCGTAGCCACACAGAGATGCGCCCGGTGACCCGTCGAACGGATCACCGGGCGCATCGTCATGTGCGGGATGTGCCGTCAGGCCTGCCCCGCGGTTCGGGTCAGCGACCCGTCACACGACGTCGCACCATGATCAGCGCGACGCCTGCCGCGACGGCGAGCAGGGCGGCACCGCCCAGTACCGCCGCGTCGCCGGGACCGGTGGCGGCCAGCATCTCGGGCTCCTCCGCCCCAGGCTGTGCGGGCTGTCCCGCTCCCGGCTCGCACGACACGTCGTCGAACGTCACGTCGTACCAGGCGACGTCCGGATCCGACCAGGTCCAACCCTCGGGCATCTCCTCGGGGCCGACCAGGAAGTAGCTCCAGGAAGTCTTCGCGAGCACCCGGGTGCCGGCGTCGTCCTCGCGCAGCTCATAGGTGATCCCCTCGGTGTTCTCCGGCACCGTGACCGTCGGCTCCGTCAGCTCACCGTCCACGCACTCCGCCTGGGTCACCACGGGCAGCTCCGGCACGATCGGATCGTTGTGCGGCGCACACGGCACGTCCTCGAACCTCACGTCGAAGACCCCTCCGGTCTGCGACAGACGCCACCCCTCCGGCACGTCCGACCCCCAGGTGTATCCCTCCTTCAGCGTCGCGTAGACCTCCAGGTCGATGGGCACGAGGTACGGGTGCGTGTACCAGTAGTCCTCGAACTCGTAGTCGATCCCGGCAGTGTCCCTCGGCGCCCTGAGCGTCGGCGGGACGTACTCGTCGCCCTCGCACATCGGCCAGGTGATCGCGGGGATCTCGGGTACGACCTCGATGAGCGCGTCGTCCTCGGCGGACGGCTCCGGGGTCGCCTCCTGGGTCTCCTCAGAGGTCGCCTTCCTGGCCACCTCCGGAGTCGCCTTCGGGTTCGCCTCCGGAGTCGCCTCCGGGGACGCTTCCGGAGTCGCCTCCGAGGACGCTTCCGGCGCGGACGGCCCCGCGGTCTGGACCTGTGCCCCGGAATCGGCAGCGACCGCCGGCGTCACGCCCAGTGCCCCCAGAACACCGGCGAGACCGAGAACAATGACGAAACCGGCCGGCTTCACGCTGGTCAGCCTTCTTTTCTTCCGTTCGGACATGTCAGCCCCTCACTCTCGGCTATGAGAATTGTCACGTAAATCGTCTCGGCCGCGATGAGTCCGAATCGGCGCTTTCCGGTACGTATCTCGTGGAGACACACGTGCCGCTTCACCCGCACTTGTGAAGGCGGGTGAACATAAGGTCGAGCACATGATCCGCCTGCCTGCCACCGAGCTCACCGTCCGCGCCGAGGACTGGTACTCGCGCGACCTGACCGGCGAGGACCACATGGCCACCCTGTTCGCCGACGTCGACATGACGGAGGCAACGGGGACGGGCGCCACGTTCGACTCGTGCGTGTTCTGCGGCGTGCGTCTCAACAGCGCCCACCTGACCGAGATCGCGTTCACGTCCTGTGTCTTCGACGCGTGCGTCTTCTTCGACACGACGCTGGAACGCTGCAAGCTCGTGGGCTCGCAGTTCAACGACTGCCGGTTCGACCTCCTGAAGGTCGAGGGCGGCAACTGGTCCTTCACCGACCTGCACCGGGCAGCGCTGGCCGGCGCCCGGTTCGACGGCGTCCGCCTGCGCGAGGCCGACCTGTCCGGGATCAAGGCGTCCGGCGCCGTCCTGCTCGGCTGCGACCTGTCCGGTGCGGACCTCGCCGAGGCCGACCTCAGCGATGCCGACCTGCGGGGCAGCGACCTGTCGGCGCTCGACCCGCTCGGTGCGAACCTCACCGGCGCGGTCGTCGGCGAGGCCCAGGCGATCCTCCTGGCCGAGCGGCTCGGCCTGGTGGTCCGGCCCGACTGAGCGGCGCGCCCGACCAGGCCGAGCGTCGTCGGAAACCCTCCCGGCCGCCCGGTGACATCGGTTCGATCCGCGGTGGGGCGCCGCCTATGCTCGGGTCGCTCGCACACGCAACGGAGCACCGCTCTGGGAGGACGACGATCGATGAAGATCAGCCGCGACCTGACCGACTGGACCGTCACCGCGACGGGTGGCCCCGTCCCGGCGGACCTCGCCGGGGTCCCCGTGCCCGCGACGGTCCCGGGCACGAGCCATACCGCCCTGCTGGAGCAGGGGCTCGTCCCCGACCCGTACCTCGGCACCAACGAGACCGCCCTGGCCTGGATGAAGCGCGCCACCTGGCGGTACGCGACGGTGCTGGACGAGCCCGCGGCCGCGGACGACGAGCGTGTCGACCTCGTCTTCGAGGGCATCGACACGGTGGCCGGCGTCGTCGTCGACACGGATGTGGAACAGTCCGCCGTCGGCCAGGGGCGGATCGAGCTGGGCCGCACCGCCAACATGCACCGGTCCTACCGGTACGACGTGCGCGAGCTCGTCGGCGCGCCGGCGAACCTGATCGTCGACCTCGACTCCGCGCTCGAGACGGCCGAGGCCGAGGCGGAGCGCCTCGGCGCGCGGCCGATGGCGTACGACCAGCCGTTCAACATGGTGCGCAAGATGGCCTGCTCGTTCGGCTGGGACTGGGGCCCCGACCTGCAGACGGCCGGCCTGTGGAAGCCCGTCCGGGTGGAGCGCTGGCGCGTGGCCCGGATCGCGCGCGTGACGCCGCTCGCCACGCTGGCCGACGACGGCACGGGGCTCGTCGACGTGCGCGTCGAGATCGAGACGTCCGGACTGGCCGAGGCCGGGCCGCTCGTCGTCGACGTCTCCGTCGGGGACCGCGGCGTGACGACCGGCGTGCCGGCCGGCTGGGCCGGCGGCGTCCTGGACGTCCGGGTGGAGGCGGGCGACGTCGACCTGTGGTGGCCCGTGGGCCACGGCGAGCAGCCGCTCTACCCGATCGAGGTGGCCGTCCACGCGGGCGACGGCGAGGACCGCTCCGACCCGCTGGACCTCTGGTCCGGCCGGGTCGCGTTCCGTACGGTCGAGCTGGACCGGGAGCGCGACGAGCACGGCACGAGCTTCGTGTTCCGCATCAACGGCAAGCCGGTCTTCGCACGCGGGGCCAACTGGATCCCCGACGACCATCTGCTGACCCGCATCACCCGCGAGCGCCTCGAGGAGCGTGTGGACCAGGCGCTCGGTGCGAACCTGAACCTGCTGCGCGTGTGGGGCGGCGGCATCTACGAGTCGGACGACTTCTACGACGTCTGCGACGAGAAGGGCGTCATGGTCTGGCAGGACATCCTGCTGGCCTGCGCCGCGTACCCCGAGGAGGACCCGCACTGGGGCGAGCTCGAGGCCGAGGTGCGGGAGAACGCGTCCCGGCTCGCGCCGCACCCGTCGCTGGTGCTGTGGAACGGCGGCAACGAGAACATCTGGGGCCACGAGGACTGGGGCTGGAAGGAGTCGCTGGGCGATCTGACGTGGGGCGCCGGCTACTACTACGAGCTGTTCCCGAGGATCCTGGCCGAGGTGGACCCGACCCGCCCGTACTCGGACGGGTCGCCCTACTCCCCCGGCTTCACGCCCGAGCAGGTGCACCCCAACGACCCCGACCACGGCACGCACCACCAGTGGGACGTGTGGAACCGGGTCGACTACATGCACTACCGCGACGACGTGCCGCGGTTCTCGTCGGAGTTCGGCTTCCAGGGCCCGGCGACCTGGGCGACCTCCCGGCGCGCGATCCTCCCGGACAGCGCTGACGTGCCCGACGGCTTCAAGGAGTCCGAGGTCTTCCTGCTGCACCAGAAGGCCGCCGACGGCAACGGCAAGCTGGACCGCGGCCTGGCCCCGCACCTGGGTGTGCCCCACGGCTTCGTCGACTGGCACTGGGCCACGCAGCTCAACCAGGCGCGCGCGATCCAGTACGCCGTGGAGCACTACCGGTCGTGGTGGCCGCGTACCGCGGGCGCGATCGTGTGGCAGCTCAACGACTGCTGGCCGGTCACGTCCTGGGCCGCCGTCGACGGCGACGGCCGGCGCAAGCCCCTCTGGTACACGATGCGGCACGCGTTCGCCGACCGGCTCGTCACGGTGCAGCCGCGGTCCGGCGGGCTGGTCGCGGCCCTGGTCAACGACACCGACGAGCCCTGGGCCGGGCAGCTCGGCGCGGCCCGGACCACGCTGGCCGGCGAGGTGCTGGCGGCGTCGGGCGGCGAGGTGACCGTGGCGCCGCGCTCGGTGGCGCTGGTCCCTCTGGAGGGGTCCGTGGTGGCCGTCGCCGACGCCGCGCGCGAGGTGCTGGTCGTGACGCTGGGCGCCGAGCGCGGGCTGCACCGGTGGGCCGAGAGCAAGGACCTCGCCCTGGACGCCGCGCCGCTGCAGACCGCGGTGACCGGCCAGGACGACGGCTACCGCGTGGAGGTGACGGCGACGTCGCTGGCGCTCGGCGTCACCCTGCTGGCCGACCGGCTCGATCCCGACGCCCAGGTGGACGAGCAGGTGGTCGACCTCCCGGCGGGGGCGACCGCGGTGTTCCACGTGACGACCACCCAGGACCTCGACGTCACGGCGCTGGTGTCCCGGCCGGTGCTGCGCACGGAGAACGACCTCGTGGCGCGCTGACGACCTCACCCGCGCCGGCGGGACGAGACCCGATCCGATGTCAGAGACCGCGCGTACGGTGTGGTCCAGGGGGCGAAGGGACACGCCATGAACAGGTTCGACGAGGTATCCAGCTGGTCCGTGCTGCGCCGTGACGGGGTCGCCGTGGTCGTGGCCCATCCCGAGCGCGGGCTGCCCCTGGTGCTGCACTGGGGCGCCGACCTGGGCGAGCTCACGCCCGCGGACCTGCACGGGCTCGACGCGGCCACGAGCCGGCAGACGGCACCGGGCACGCTCGACGCCGCGTGGCGCCCCTCGCTGCTGCCGCAGGAGTCGGACGGCTGGGCGGGCCGCCCGGGTCTGCTGGTGGCGGCCGGCGGCATCTCGCTCTACCCGCGGTGGGCCGTCACGGAGACCGAGCGGGACCCCACCTCCCTGCTGGTCACGGCGCGCGACGGCGACCTGGGGCTCACTCTGCGCACGCACCTGGAGATCGGGGCGGGCGGGCTGGTGCTGCTGTGGCACGAGCTGACGAACGACGGACCGGAGCCGGTCGACGTGCACTGGCTCGAGGCACTGCTGCCCGTGCCACGGTCCGCGGACCACCTCACGCAGTTCACCGGCCGCTGGTCCCGCGAGAAGTCGCCGGTGACCACGGAGCTGCCCGGCGGCAGCACGGTGCGGCAGACCCGCCGCGGCCGCTCGGGTCACGACGCGCCCTGGGTGACCGTGGCGTCGTCGGGCGAGCCGCGCAACCGGACCGGTGAGGCCTGGGCCACCCACCTGGGGTGGAGCGCCGACGTGACCCACCGCGTGGACCACCTCACCGAGCACGCCACGCTCCTCGGGGCGGGCGAGCTGGTGCGGCCGGGCGAGGTCCGGCTGACGCCGGGCGAGGCGTACCGCACGCCGGTCGCGTACTTCTCCTGGTCGTCGCGGGGCCTGGACGGCGTCGCGGACCGGTTCCACACCTGGATGCGGGCGCGGCCCCAGCACGTGACCGGCCCGCGTCCCCTGGTGCTGAACACGTGGGAGGCCGTGTACTTCGACCACTCGCCGGCCAAGCTGGAGCGGCTGGCGCGTCGCGCCGCCGCGGTGGGCGTGGAGCGGTTCGTGCTCGACGACGGCTGGTTCCACTCCCGGCGCGACGACACCACCGGGCTGGGCGACTGGGTCGTGGACCGCGACGTGTGGCCCGACGGCCTGGGTCCGCTCGCCGGGCTGGTCCACGAGCTGGGCATGGAGTTCGGGCTCTGGTTCGAGCCCGAGATGGTCAACCTCGACTCCGACCTGGCCCGCGCGCACCCGGAGTGGATCCTGTCCAACACGGCCGCCGTGCCGTCGCCGGACGGGCTGTCGTTCCGCACGCAGTACGTGCTGGACCTCGCGGTGCCGGAGGCGTGGGAGCACGTGCGCGGCCAGATCTCGGCCCTGGTGACCGAGCTGGGCATCGACTTCATCAAGTGGGACCACAACCGCGACCTCGCCGAGCCCGTGCACGTCGGGCCCGACGGCGTCGGGCGGCCGGGCACGCACCTGCAGACGCGTGCCGCGTACGCGCTGATCGCGCGCCTCAAGGCAGACCACCCGGGGCTGGAGATCGAGTCGTGCTCCTCCGGCGGCGCACGCACCGACCTGGGCATCCTGGAGCTCACCGACCGCGTGTGGGCGTCCGACTCCAACGACCCGGTCGAGCGCCAGGACATCCAGCGGTGGACCTCGCTCGTGCTGCCGCCCGAGCTGATCGGGGCGCACGTCGGCCCGTCGCCGGCGCACTCGTCGGGCCGCACCACGGACCTCTCCTACCGGGTGGCCACGGCGCTCCAGGGCCATGCAGGGTTCGAGTGGGACCTGCTGACCTGCACGGACGCCGAGCTGGTGGCTGTCACGGCGTACGCGACGCTCTACAAGGAGCTCCGGTCGCTGGTGCACACCGGCACCGTGGTGCACGGCGACCCGGTGGACCCGGCGCTGCGGGTCACGGGCTTCGTGTCCCCCGACCGCACGCAGGGCGTGTGGACCGTGGCGACCGTGGCCGCACCCCGGGACGCCCTGACCGAGCGGGTGCGGCTGGACGGGCTCGACCCGGCCCGGCGGTACAGCGTGCGAGTGCGCGACGAGGTGGGGTCGGCCAGGTGGATGGGCGGGATCACACCGGGCTGGCTGGGCAAGGAGGCCATGGACCTCCCCGGGTCGGTGCTGAGCGGCATCGGGCTCCAGCTGCCCACCCTGTGGCCCATGCAGGCCCTGATCATCCAGGCGACGGCGCTCCCGGACGACTGACGGAAGCAGGGTGGGCCGGGACCTCGCGGTCCCGGCCCACCCTGGTCGCTCCGCAGGCGCGCGGCGCCCGTCAGCTGCCGAGCGCGCCCTTGCGACGCAGCACGATCAGCGTGACGCCACCGCCGACGAGGGCCAGGGCGATGAGCGTGAAGCCGATGACGGTGCTCGCACCCGTCGCCGCGAGCTCTTCGGTCGCGTCGCCCGCGGGGGCCGGCGTGGCGCCCTCTGCCTCACCGGGAGCGGGGGACTCCTCAGCCGGCTCGCCGCCGTCGACCGGCTCCACGCCCGGCTCGGTCGGCTCCGTACCCGGCTCCGACGGCTCCGTACCCGGCTCCGACGGCTCGGTGCCCGGCTCCTCGCCCGGCACGCTGGGCTCCGGCGTCGGCTCGGCCTTGACCGTCTCGAGCGTGTAGTGGCTGATGTCCTTGCCGGACGAGTGCGAGATGGTCACCTGGGTCGCGGGCGGGTCCACCTCGACGAACTCCGGGCCCAGCCCCTGGTTGGCCGAGCCGGCCTTCACGCAGTAGCCGGTGATCAGGTAGCCGTCGGGCGCGGTGACCACGAGGGTCTTGTGGTCACCCTGGACGTCCACCTTCCCGTCCTTCGGGCAGGTGGCGTCACCGGTGGTCGCGACGGGGGCCACGACGACGGGCGCGGCGAACGCGGCGGCCGAGGGAACCATGAGTCCGGCGACGAGGAGCGCGGTGGCTCCCAGGACGGTCGTCTTGCGCACTGAGCGCTCCTTCGAGAACGGGTCGGTCACATGTCCGACATCGGGCACGACCCTCGGAGCCTAGCGACAATGACATGAATCGCCAATATCCCGTTATCTCAGCAAAATGTCTTACAAGTCTTTTCTTGCTCCCTACCTACCTTTGCCCTTTTTCTTCCCTTTGGGCGCAGGCCGGGCGCCCTTGCCCCGCTGTCCGCCTGCACGACCCCCGGCGTTGCCCCCGCTCCGGCCCGCGGCAGACCGCGAGCCGGCGCCGCCGGAGGCCTTTCTCGGGGATTTCTTCACCCCCGCACGGTCGGCTGACCCGCCCGCGGCAGCCGCCTGGGCACGGCCCGTGGACGGCGCACCCCGGCCGCGCGAGCTGTTGACCGTGCGCCCCCGGACGATGCCGATCAGCTCCTCGACCAGGTCGGTGGTGCGGTCGATCGGCCAGACCAGGCCCACCGGCGCCATCGGCCCGTCGGAGAGCGGGCGGTACGTCACGTCCTTGCGCCGGTGCAGGCGCGCGAGCGACATCGGCAGCACCGCGACACCCACGTTCGCGGCGACGGTCGCGACGACGTCGGCCGTGGTCGGCAGCCGGTCCAGCGGGTTGCCGTCCGGGTCGGCCGGCACGACACCGGGCACCGGGCGGCCGGTGAAGAGGACGTCGTCACCGGGCACCCAGACGGGGTCCTGCGCGATGTCGGCGGCCGCGACCGCCTCGTCGTCGGCCAGCGCGGCGAGCAGGTGGTCCCGCGAGAAGCAGACCACCGACGTCTCCTCGTACAGCGGGATCGCGGAGAACACGTCCTTGTCCACGGGCAGACGACCGATCGCGGCGTCCGCGTCACCCGCCGCCAGCGCCGCGAGGACGTCGGCCGACTCGACCTGGACCAGGTCGAGGGGCACGTCGGGCAGACGCTCGCGCCACACGCCCGCCCACTTGCCCGGCGTCGCGCCGGGCACGTAGGCGAGACGGAACCGCGGGGCGTCGGGGTCGCCGTCGGGCGCGCCCGGTTCAACAGGGGTGGGGACGTCGGCGAGGTCGTCGCCCGGGGCGGGCGGTCCGACGTCGGGCACGGGCTGGCTCACGCCCCCAGGCTACGGGCCGCGGGGTGATCCCGGCGGCCACCCGCCCCGCGTCGACGGGGGCCCGGGCGCGCGAGCGGCGAGGATCACGCCCGCCATGGAGAGCGTGGCGGGCGCACGCCGATACCCTGGGAACATGAGTTCCTCCTTCGCCTCGCAGCGGTTCAAGCCGTCCAACGCCGCCAAGCGACTCGGCGTCTACCTGCCTGCCACGCCGCAGGAGTTCCAGGACACCCCGATCTCGCGCGCTGAGCTCGAGGAGCTGGAGACCAACCCGCCCGAGTGGCTGGCCGAGCTGCGCCGCAACGGACCGCACCCGCGCCCCGTCGTGGCGGGGCGACTCGGCATCTCGATCGCGGGCCTGGCCCGTGGCGGCGTCACCGAGCCGCTGACCACCGAGCAGATCAACGAGCTGCGCGACAACCCGCCGGAGTGGCTGGCCCAGGAGCGGCAGACCGCCGCGCAGGTGCGGGCCGAGGAGGAGCGCGTCGAGGAGGCCCGCAAGGCCGCCGAGAAGAAGGCCCGCTCCGCCCGGTGAGCCCCGAGGTGGACGCCGTCCTCGCCCGGCTCGTGCCGCACCCCGAGGACGGCTCGCGCGCCGACGGCCCGGTCGCGGTCGACGCGACCGACCGGCTGCTGCTCGACGAGGCCAGGGCGCTCATCCAGGAGCATCCCCGCGACGTGGTGGTGATCGGCGACCGGTTCGGGGCGCTCACCCTGGGCGCACTCGCGTCCGGCGCCCTGCGGGTCCGCACGCACCAGGACGCGATCACGGCCGAGGCCGCGCTCGAGGCCAACGTGAGGCACGCACACCGCACGCTGCGGGCCGCGCACGCGCAGGCGTCCGCCGACGTGCCCGTCCGGCACGAGCCGGCCGGGATGGGCCTGACCCGGCACGACCGCCTCGAACCCAGCCTGTTCGCCGGCGCCCGCACCGTGCTGCTCCAGCTCCCGACGTCGCTGGCCGAGCTCACCGAGATCGCCGAGCACGTGGCCCGGTACGCCGACCCGTCCGTCACGCTGCTCGCCGGCGGCCGCGTCAAGCACATGACGCACGCGATGAACGACGTGCTGGGCGCGTCGTTCGCGCAGGTGGGCGCCTCGCTCGCCCGGCAGAAGTCGCGGCTGCTGATCGCGCGGGAGCCACGGTCCGGCGTCGGGCCGCTCACCTACCCCGTGACCGCCCGGCTCACCGACCCGGAGATCCTGGCGGCGATCGAGCCGACCGGGCCGGGCACCGGGAACGGCGCCCCCGACGGCCTCACGGTCGTCGCGCACGGCGCCGCGTTCGCGGGCGCGACCCTGGACCACGGCACGCGCTTCCTCCTGGCCCAGGCCCACCGCTGGCCTCACCTGCCAGACGGGCCGGTCACCCCGGTGACCGGTACGTCTGACGCGGCCGGCGCCCCAACCACTCCCGCGCCCGGCATGGACGCGCACCCGGTCGCCGTCGACCTCGGGAGCGGCACCGGCATCCTCGCCACCGTCCTGGGTCTGCGGTACCCGAACGCGCACGTGCTCGCCTCCGACCGGAGCGCGGCCGCCTGCGCCTCGACCCGGGCCACGCTCGCCGCGAACGGCGTCCGCGCGGCAGGTGTCGTGCGGGACGACGCCGGTGCCCTGCTGCCGATCCCGGACGGCTCGGCCGACCTCGTGCTGCTCAACCCGCCCTTTCACGACCGGGCCGCGCTGAGCACCGACGCGGCCCACCGGATGTTCGCCACCGCGGGCCGCGTCCTGCGCGACGGAGGCGAGCTGTGGACCGTCTTCAACACGCCGCTGCACTACCGGCGCGCGCTGGAACGCGCCGTCGGGCCCACCGAGCACGTGGCCCAGGATCCCCGCTTCACGGTGACCCGGAGCGTGCGGAAACTACTTACCGACATGTCAGTGACCGGCGGTTAGCCTGGCTGGGCGCTCGACCGGGCGCACCCGCACGGCAGCACGCCCGGCCTCGGCCGGCCTGCCCCGAGCACGTAAGGAACTGTCGATGAGGACACTTCGCACCACCCTGCGCGGCGCCGCCGTCGCGGCGGTCGCCGCATCGCTCGCCGCGGGAGCCGCGGTCACGGCGCTGCCCGCCACCGCCGCCCCGGCCACCGCCGCCGAGGGCAGGGCCATGGCAAAGGCCTCCGCGACGAAGCCGGACAAGCCCGGCAAGCACAAGCCGACCAAGCCCAAGACGCCCAAACCGAAGAAGGCGGCCGCCGACCCCGACTTCGGCCCCAACGTCACCTTCATCGACGAGACCTGGACCGCCGACGAGATCAACGCGTTCCTCGACACGGTGAACGACGAGGCGGAGTTCAGCCTCGACCGGCACCAGGTCTTCTTCGAGCCCGGCACCTACGGGAGCGCCGCGGGCCAGGACGACCCGGCGACGGCCACCGGCATCGTCAACGCCCACGTGGGCTACTACGAGTCGATCGCGGGCCTCGGCGCGCAGCCCGACGACGTCCACATCAACGGCGCCCTGCACGTGGAGCCCGTGGTGGGCTGCCCGAACGAGCCCTGGGCCTGCGCCGACCCCGGCTCGCTGACCCGCTTCTGGCGGTCGATCTCCAACATGGGCATCAACCCGATCCAGCGTCCGGTCGGCGAGGACGCGGCCCTGCCGTACCCCGCGGGCGTGACCGAGCCGCACCAGATGCGGTTCGCCGTCTCGCAGGCGGCGCCCATGCGCCGCATGGACATCCAGGGCGACCTGACGATCTTCGGCCGGTACGGCGAGTTCGCCTCGGGCGGCTACCTCGCGAACTCGCGCGTGTCCGGCACCATCGTGTCCGGCTCCCAGCAGCAGTGGTTCACCCGCAACTCCGAGGTGGGCGCCTGGGACGGCGGCGTCTGGAACATGGTCTTCTCCGGCGTCCAGGGCGCCCCTGCCACCAACTTCGGCCAGCCGGTGGGCGACAACGTCGGTGTGACGACGTCCGTCGGCTCCACGCCGGTCAGCCGTGAGGCCCCGTTCCTGTACCGGGACGACGCCGGCGAGCTGTCGGTGTTCGTTCCGAACGCGAAGACCGACAGCAGCGGGACCGACTGGTCCACCGGGCCGGACGCCGGCCGGTCGATCGGGATCTCCGACTTCTATGTCGCCAAGGCGGGGACGGACGACGCCGCGTCGATCAACGCGGCGCTGGCCGACGGCAAGAACCTCGTCCTGACGCCGGGCGTGTACGAGCTCGACGCGCCGCTGGCCGTCGACCGCGCCGACACCGTCGTACTCGGCCTGGGCTACGCCTCGCTCACCCCGACCGCCGGTAACGCCGTCCTCGAGATCGGCGACGTGGCGGGCGTCAAGATCGCCGGCATCACCGCCGACGCCAACGTCCCCGAGTCGGAGACACTCATCCAGGTCGGCCCGCAGGGCGCCACCGTCTCCGACGCCGCGGACCCGACCACGCTGACCGACGTCTTCGTCCGCGTGGGCGGCCCCTGGGCGGGCAAGGCCGTCACCTCCATCGAGGTGAACAGCCCCGACACGCTCCTGGACCACATCTGGGCCTGGCGCGGTGACCACGGCAACGGCATCGGCTGGGACGTCAACACCGGTGCCCACGGCGTCGTCGTCAACGGTGACCGCGTCACCGCGACGGGCCTGTTCGTGGAGCACTACCAGGAGGAGCAGACCATCTGGAACGGCGAGGACGGTCAGACGCTCTTCTACCAGAACGAGATCCCGTACGACGTGCCCAACCAGGCCGCGTGGATGGACGGCGACCGCCTCGGCTACGCCGCCTACCGCGTCGCCGACGACGTGCAGAACCACTCCGCGATCGGCACCGGCACGTACTCGTTCTTCAACCAGGGCCAGGACATCCGCCTGGAGTCCGGCATCCAGGCGCCCGACGCACCCGGCGTGACGTTCCGGTCGCTGACCGCCGTGTTCCTCAACGGCTCGGGCGGCATCAACCACGTCATCAACGGCACCGGTGGCGCGGTCCAGCAGGGTACGCAGCGGACGCAGGTGGTCAGCTACCCGTAACCCCGCTCAAACCAAGACCGCTGAGTGCGGGGTATTTGTTGGGCCAACGCCTGTTGGCCCAACAAATACCCCGCACTCAGCGGTTTCGGGTCAGGTCACTTGACGTCGACGACGTCCACCACGAAGACCAGGGTGTCACCGCCACCGATACCGGCCTGCGGCACGCCGCGCGCACCGTAGCCGTGCTCCGGCGGGATCGAGAGCAGCAGGCGCGAGCCGACGTTCTGGCCGACCATGCCCTTGTCCCAGCCACCGATGACGGCGCCGACGCCGATCGGGAAGTCGATGGTGGTGCCGCGGTCGTAGGAGTTGTCGAACACGTGGCCGCCCCAGGTCTGGCCCAGGTAGTTCACCACGATGGTGCGGCCGGACTCGACGACCGGCCCGTTGCCCTCGGAGAGCACCTGCACCTGCAGGCCGGAGGGCGCGCCGCCCTCGGGGAAGGTCAGCTCCGGCTTGTCGCCGAAGGACCCGGAGGCGGTAGGAAGCGTGGTCACGAGGATTGCCTCTCGCTCGGGATGACGTCGGCTGCCCGACGTCGGGTACCCGACCACCCTATGCGGCCACCACCGCTGCCCGCGAAGCGACGGCGGCCTGGCGCAGCGCCTCCAGCGCGGCGATCGCGGGCGGGGTGTGGGCCACGGCGTCCTGCAGGACGGCGTAGATCGAGCGCACAGGAGTGGGCCGCACCACCGGCACCGCCACGGTGCCCGCCGGGAGCTGTACCGCGCCGAGCTCCGGCAGCACCGTCATGCCGATCCCGGCGTCGACGAACGCCACGGCCGTCGGGTAGTCGTGCGCCTCGACGTGGAAGGTGGGACTGAACCCCGCCGCGGTGCACGCCTCCAGGAGGTTGCGGCGGCACCAGCCGCGCGCGAAGTCGTTGTCCACCCACGACTCGTCGGCCAGCTCGGCGAGCTCGATCTCCGCACGCCCGGCGAAGGGGTGGCTGCGCGGCAGCACGGCGACGTACGGGTCGTCCAGCAGGTGGTGGGCGGTGAACCCGCTACCCGCTTCGAACCCGGTCTGGGCCACGGCGACCTGCAGGTCGGCCCGGTCCTCCGTCTTGTCCGGGATGTGCTCGGCGAGCTCCAGGTCGAGGCGCACGCCCGGGAAGCTCGTCGTGATCACGCGGACCACGTCGGGCAGCCAGGCCGAGCCGACGGAGGCGAAGTAGGCGATCGAGAGCGAGCCGGTCCGGCCGGCACGCAGGTCGGCCACCATGGACTCGGCCTCGCCGAGCCGTTCGAGCACCCCGTCGGCCTGCGCGGCCAGCGCGCGCCCGGCGGCCGTGGGCCGGATGCCGCGGCCGTGCCGCGCCAGCAGCTTGAGCCCGGTCTCGCGCTGGAGCGCGGAGACGTGCTGGCTGACGGCGGACGGCGTGTACCCGAGGTTCGCCGCCGCGGCGCCGATGGACCCGGACGCGACGACGGAGCGGAAGACGCGGAGGCGGTGGACGTCGAGCATGAGGCCACTGTACAGCGAGACTGAATCCAGATGAAGGAACAGTCGCTGGTGCTTCACGGTGCTCTCGGGCCAGGATCGCACCATGACCAACGCCACGGCCGATAGCCGCCAGACCTCGCCGCTCGCGCCGGGCAGAGTTCCGGGCATGAGCACCGCCGTCACCCCGTCGACCGCGACCCCGCCGGCCCCGGCCGCGACCCCGCCCGCCCAGGCGGCCCCGCCGTCGACGAACCGCTGGCTCGTCCCGGCCGCCGCCGCGGTCACCGTCGTCCTGTGGGGCTCCGCGTTCATCGGCATCCGGTCGGCCGGGTTCGACTACACGCCGGGCGCCCTCACCCTCGGCCGCATCCTCGTGGGCACGCTCGCGCTCACGGTCATCGCCGGCCTGGCCGGCAAGCTCCGGCTGCCGCGGGGCCGGGCGCTGGTGGGTGTCGCCGTCTGGGGCGTGCTGTGGTTCGGGCTGTACAACCTCGCCCTCAACGCGGCCGAGCGCACGCTCGACGCCGGCACCGCCTCCCTGCTGGTGGGCCTCGCACCGATCCTCATCGCGGTGTTCGCCGGGATCTCGCTCGGCGAGGGCTTCCCCGCGCGGCTCCTGGCCGGCATCGGCATCGCGTTCGCGGGCGTGGCCGGTATCGCACTGGCCACCTCCAGCGGCGCCTCCGACGTGGTCAGCGTGCTCCTCGGGCTCGCGGCCGCCGTCGTCTACGCCGGGAGCACCATCCTGCAGAAGCGCCTGCTGCCGCAGGTCGACTCGCTGACCATGACCTGGCTGGGCTGCCTCGCCGGCACGATCGCGTGCCTGCCGTTCGCGCCGGTGCTCCTGGCGGAGGTCGCCGCGGCCCCGGCGTCCGCCACCCTGAGCGTCGTCTACCTGGGCGTCTTCCCCACCGCCATCGCGTTCGTGACCTGGGGCTATGCCCTCACGCGGACGACGGCGGGGCGGCTCGGCGCGGCGACCTACGCCGCCGCGCCGCTCGCGGTGCTCATGTCCTGGGCGCTGCTGGGCGAGGTGCCGACGCCGGTCGCGCTCGTGGGTGGCGGACTGTGCCTGACGGGCGTCCTGGTGGCCACGCTGCGCCTGCGCTGAATTCCGTTGGTGCACCGATTGACCACGTAAGATTGCGCTCGAGATGAGCGCCCCATGACAGCACCGAAGACGCCGCCCGGGCCGCGCGGCAGCGGCCGGGTGACGATCACCGACGTGGCCGCGCTGGCGGGCGTCTCGGCGGGTGCCGTGTCCAAGGTCTTCAACGGCAACGGCCGCATCTCGGAGGCCACCTCCGAGCGCATCCGCGAGGCCGCACGCAAGCTCAACTGGCGGCCCAGCGCGGCCGCGATCGCCCTGCGCACGGCCCGCGCGCAGGCGATCGGGCTGGTGCTGACGAGCGACAGCAAGGTACCCGGCGTCGGCGCCGGCAACATGGACTTCATCTCAGGCATCGAGTCGGTGCTGAGCCCGCGCGAGTACGGGCTGCTGCTCAACGTCTTCATCACCGGGCAGCACGACGAGGAGCACTTCTACCGCACGCTCGCCGAGCGGCAGCGGATGGACGGGATCATCCTCACCAACTCCCGGATCGGCGACACCCGGCCCGAGCTCATGTCGCGGCTCGGCCTCCCGGCGGTGCTCGTCGGCGCCCCGTGGGAGCCCGGCGCCATCGAGTACGTGGACGCCGACCCGCCGAGCGCGGGGATCGCGGAGACCGTGGACCACCTGGTGTCGCTGGGCCACGAGCGCGTCGCATTCATCAGCGGGCCCCGGCACTTCGTGCTCCCCGAGCTGCGCCGCGAGGCGTTCGTCCGGCGGCTGGCGGACCACGGGCTGCGCCCGCACGCCGTCGTGCCGGTCGAGTACTCGCCGGCCCGCGCGGCCGAGGAGACGACGGCGCTCCTGGCCGGTCACGTGCGGCCGACGGCGATCCTGTACGGCACCGACACCATGGCGATCGCGGGGATGCGCACCATCCAGGCGGCCGGGCTCCGGGTGCCCGACGACATCTCCGTCGTCGGCTTCGAGGGCCTCACGCTGGGCGAATGGGTGGACCCGCCGCTGACGACGGTCCAGCGGTTCGCGTTCCAGCGCGGGCGCGCGGCCGCGGCCAAGCTGCTGACGCTGCTGGGCGAGACCGTCGAGGAGCCCGTGCCGCTGGAGCAGCCGGCGCTGATCGTCCGCGGCTCGACCGGCCCCTGCCGCGGATGACCATGCACCTGCTGCCAGCACGTTCGTCGTCCTGGCAGCAGGTGCATGGTCATCCGGCGGGAGCCGTCCGGGCTACCAGGTGAGGCGGGCCGCCGCGAGCTCCTCGACCGGCGGCAGCGGCACCTCGGCCGTCCCCTCGGCGACCCGCGCCTCGGCGTCCGCCCACCCCCCGCCGGCCAGCACGCGGACCCGCAGCCGGTCCGCCGGGACCGGCCCGCCGGCGAGCGCCCCGACCCGGTCGAGGTCGAGCACGACCCGGAAGCCGTCGAGCGGCGAGACCGCCCGGCGCTGCCCGCGCATCATCATCGGGTCGGTCAGGTTCGCGGCGAGCACCGTGAACGACCGGTCGCCTACCCAGGTCGCCACGTCGAGCACGCCCCGGCCGCGCAGCTCGACCGCGCGCCGCCCGCCCAGCCCGCGGCGCACGAGGTTGTCCAGCAGCGTCAGGTGGTCGGCCTGGAGCGCCTGCCAGTACAGCTCGGCCACGTTGAAGCCGACCACGTCGACGCGACCCGCGCCGACCTCGCCGCCGAGCACCGCCGGGTCCGACGGCTCCGACCGCGGGTAGACCTCCTCCATCGGCAGGTCGGGATGGTCGGGCACGAACCGCCAGGACACGTCGATGCCACGAGCGCCGTCACCATTTGCCCAGCCGCCGGCCGAGCCGTCGGCCCCCGCCCCGTCCGGCAGCCCGAACCGCACCAGCCGGGTGCCGCCCACGACCCGCTGGGCGGCGCCGAAGCCGTCCTGCAGCGCGCCGCCGGGCTCGCGCTGCACGTAGTTGTTGCGCACGATCCCGCCGCGCCGCTCGACGACGTCGACCCCGAGCAGCTCCGTGACCAGTGCGCCGCGCATCACGGCGTCGGGTCCGGCGACGACGTCGGGCCCACCGCCCGTGAGCAGGAGCGCTCCCCCGCCCTCGGCGAACGCCCGCAGGGCGTCGGCGGCGGCCTCGTCGACCGTCGGCACCTCGGGCACGACGACGAGCCGCACGCCGGGCCGCGCCAGCGCCGCCAGGGACCCCGGCCCGACGTACTCGAACGGGACGCCGAGCTCTACGAGCGCCTGGTAGACGCCGGACGCGGCGTCGCGCACCGGGGCGGGTGCGCCGCGCTCGTCGGCGTCCCACACGAGCACCTCGGCGACGGGCCGCGACTCGGCGAGGTCGGCGGACACCGTCCGGTGGAGCCCGAAGGCCCGCTCGACGGCGGGGATCCAGCGGGGGTCGGGGATCCGGGCGGCGAACTTGGTGAACCAGGGGAACGCGCCGTGCACGAACCCGTCGACGATCCACCCGGTGGTCTCGACCGCCGCGTTGACCGAGTCCTTCCACCGGAAGTCGTGCGACTCCGGCCCCACGGACGTGATGAGCCCGACCGGCTTGCCCGGGTGCAGCGCCCGCACCCGCTTGGCGTCCCGGCCCGCCGCCCAGAGGGCCTCGCCGTCACCCCGCGCCTGGTGGTCCACCAGGAGGAACGGCACCGACCGCGCGACCCGCGGCTCCAGGTCGGCGGCCGTGAACGAGCCCAGGTTGGGCACGAACCGCACGGCCGGCGCCACGTCCTGCACGGCCCGGTCCCAGTGCGCCACGAGCTCGCTGAGCCGGGTCCGGCGCCAGGCGCGGTAGGCCGCCCAGGCCTCGCCGTCGGCGGGATCCGCCGAGGTCGGCAGCGAGCGCCCCGTCGCCGCCCGGAAGTCCGCCGCCGTCGACCCGGTGTACCCGGGGCCGTGCCCCTGCCACCGGTTGGCGAACAGCGCGTCGACGTCGTAGTCCCGCGCGATCTCGCGGAGCACCTCGGTGGTGAGCTCCCAGCTGTACCCGCCGAACGCGTCGGTGAGGTAGATGCCGGGCATGGCCCAGTGCTCCAGGAGGTCGCCGTCCTCGGTCCGTGCGATCCACTCGGGCCGCTGCTCGACGACGTCGCGGTGCACCGCGTGCGGGTCCACCCGGGCCATCACCGCCATCCCGCGCGAGCGGGCCAGGTCGACGACCTCGCCGAGCAGGTCCCGGTCGCCCAGGTAGGTGCTGCGATGGTGCAGCGGCACCTTGGTCGGGTAGTACGCGACGTAGCCGCCCGCACTGATGCAGACCGCGGTGGACGCCGTCCGCTCGATGACGTCGGCCCACTCGTCGAGGTCGAAGTCCAGCGGGTCGTTCTCCACGAAGGTGAGCTGGGTCCAGCGGTGGGTGCCGTCCAGTCCGGTGCGCGCAGCAGTCATTTGATTCCCGTCGTCGCGATGCCCTTGATGATGTAGCGCTGAGCGAAGATGAAGAACAGGACGATCGGCACCAGGGACAGCAGGGACATGGCGAACATCGTGCCGATGCCGCTCTGCGTCTCGGTGTCGACCAGCGACTTCAGCGCCACCGGGACCGTGTACAGCTCGGTCCGGGTCAGGTACAGCAGCGGGCCGAAGTAGTCGTTCCATGTCCAGATGAAGGTGAAGATCGTCGTGGTGATGAGCGCGGGCTGCATCAACGGCAGGATCACCGACCAGAAGATGCGGAAGGGTCCGGCGCCGTCGATCATCGCGGCCTGGTCGAGCTCACGCGGCAGCGACCGGATGAACTGCACCATCAGGAAGATGAACACGGCGTCCGTGGCCAGGAACTTGGGCAGCAGCAGCGGGATGTAGGTGTTGATCCAGCCCAGGTCCGCGAACAGGATGTACTGCGGGATCACCAGCACGTGGAACGGCAGCATGATCGTCATCAGGGTGAGCGCGAGGTACACCTTGCCCATCCGGAAGTTGAGCCGGGCCAGGGCGTAGGCCGTGAGCGAGCACGAGAACAGGTTGCCGAGCACGGAGCCGACGCCGATCAGCAGCGAGTTGCCCAGGAACAGGCTGAACGGGGAGCCGAGGGCGTCCCAGCCGTCGGCGTAGTTCTCCAGGGTGATCTCGCTGGGGAACAGCCCCGTCTGGGACAGGATCAGGTTGCTCGGCTTGAACGAGCTGACGACCATCCACAGCAGCGGATAGATCATGAGCAGCACGAACACGACGAGTACGACGTGCCGGGTGACCTGCCGCGGCACGGAGGTGGTGGGCGAGGCAGCCATCATTCGTCTCCGTAGTAGACCCAGCGCCGCGACACGATGAAGTTCGCGGCGGTCGCGGCGGCGATGACCAGGAGCAGCACCCACGCCATCGCGGACGCGTACCCCATGTCGAAGTTCACGAAGCCGCGCTGGTAGATGTACAGGGTGTAGAAGAGGGTCGAGTCGAGCGGCCCGCCGCTGCCTCCGCTGACCACGTGCGCATGCGTGAAGGCCTGGAAGGCGCTGATCATCTGCAGGATCAGGTTGAGGAAGATGATCGGCGTGAGCAGCGGGATGGTGATCGACCAGAACCGCCGCACGCGCCCGGCGCCGTCGATCATGGAGGCCTCGTAGAGCTCCTCGGGGATCTGCCGCAGCCCCGCCAGGAAGATCACCATCGGCGAGCCGAAGGTCCAGACGTTGAGCACCACCAGGGTGGACAGCGCCAGCGACGGGTCCTGCAGCCACGAGCCCAGCTCGATGCCGAACCAGCCCAGGACGTGGTTGACCAGGCCGTTCTCCCCGAAGATCTGCCGCCACAGGATCGCGATGGCCACGCTGCCGCCGAGCAGGGAGGGCAGGTAGAACGCGCTGCGGTACAGCGACAGGCCGCGCAGCCCCTTGTCGAGCACGACGGCGAGGAACAGCGCGAACCCGAGCTGCAACGGCACCGACACCAGCACGTAGACGAGCGTCACGCGGACGGCGGCCCAGAACCGTTCGTCGCCCGCCATCCGCACGAAGTTGTCGAGCCCGATGAACTGCGGCGTGCTCAGCAGGTCGTAGTCGGTGAAGGCCAGCACCAGGGACGCGACCAGGGGGCCGGCGGTGACGCCGACCATGCCGATCATCCACGGCAGCAGGAAGATGTGGGCCACCAGGCCCTGGCCGCGGGTGCCGCCCGACGCCTTGGTCCGGCCGCGCGGGGGCCTGCGCCCGGCGGCGCCGGACGATCCGGTGTCCCCGGAGGCCCCCGGCTCCTGGCGCCCGGTGTCCTTCGACGAGGTCAGGGTCATCATGCGCCCGCTATCTCGCCCTCGACGGCCTCGACGAAGGCCGCCGCGGCATCGGGCACGCGCTTCTGGCCGAGCGTGACCTCCTCGAGCTCGCGGATCATGAGGTCACGCCAGCTGCCCGAACCGGCCGGCGCCTCGAACCGCGGGCGCTGCTCCGTCCCGGCGATCTCGCGGGTGATGGCGATGACCTTCTGCTCGTCGGGCGTGGCGTCGGGCTCGTACGCGTCGAGCAGCTCCGCGTTGGGCGGCGCGCCGGCCGACAGTCCGACCAGGCTCAGCAGCTCTGGCGAGTTGAGGTTGAAGCTCATCAGCGAGGCGGCCGCCGCCACCCGGTCGTCCGGCACGCCCGAGTACATGGCGAACCGGCTGTAGTAGGTGAAGTGGTAGCCCGCCGCGGCGTCCTCGGCGGCCGGCACATCGCGCTGGTCGAACACGTAGTCGGGGAACGCCTGGGCGTCGTCGACGATGTGGTTGGAGTTGGCGAAGGTGAGCAGCACCTTGTCGCCCACCTGGGACCAGGAGGGCTCGATGCCGTCCTGCTCGCTCACGCTCGTCGTCGCGCCCGCCAGCCGCAGCTTCTCCCACCAGTCGATCCAGGCGGCGACGCCGTCGACGCTCGCCCCGAGGGTGCCGTCCTCGGTCCACAGGTCCTCGCCGCGCTGGCGCAGGAACGACTCGAACGGCATGTCGTGGTACGGGCCGTAGGTGGTGCCCTTGCGGCCGCCGGCGTTGTTCTTCGCGTAGTCGACGAGCAGCTCGGCCAGGCCGTCCCAGCTGAGCTGGTCGGGCAGCGTCACCCCGTCCTCCTCCTGGAACGTCGTGTTCCAGCGCACCACCGGGCTGAAGATCGACTTGGGCAGGGTGTCGAGCTTCCCGCCGAGCTTGAAGGTCTCGACCTGGTCCGCGCCGAACGCGGAGAGGTCCAGGCCCTCGACGCCGTCGAGGTCGCGGTACAGCCCGGCGTCGCGGTAGGTCAGCACGGCGGGTGACGGGATCCAGAAGACGTCGGGCACGTCGCGCGCCGCCATCTGGGTGGTCATGCGCTCCTGGTACGCGTCGTAGTCGCCGAACTCCGGGGCGACCTTGATCTCGGGGTGCTCCGCGGTGAACGCGTCGAGCGCCGCCAGGTAGGCGCGCTGCCGGTCGGAGCCGCCCCACCAGGCGAAGCGGACCGAGTCGCCGCCCCCGGAGGAGCCGGCCGACGAGCAGCCGGCGAGGGACATGGCGGCGACCGAGAGCGCCCCCATCCCCGTCCACGTGAGGAACGACCGGCGAGTGAGGTCTGACATGGTGTCCTTCTTTCAGTACGTCGTTGTACGGAGTGTCGTGCCGGGACAGGCGGGGTCAGGGCAGGCGCCCGACGTCGACGACGTTGCGCAGCGGGCGCCGCGCGAGCCATCGGTCCAGGTTGTCGAGGAAGATCGCCGTGCCGCGGTCCGCGGTGGCGGTCGTCGTGGCCCCGTTGTGCGGGGTGACGACGGTACGTGGCAGGTCCCACACGGGTGAGTCGGGTGGCAGCGGCTCGGTGGCGTGGGCGTCCAGGCCGGCCCCGGCGATCACGCCGTCGCGGACGGCGGTGACCAGGTCGGCCTCGCGCACGATCCCGCCCCGCGACACCACCACGAGGTGCCCCTGCGGGCCCAGCGCGCGCAGCGTCCGCGGGCCGATCGCGCCCGCCGTCTGGTCGGTGAGCGGCGCCGCCACGACCAGGAAGTCGCTGACCGCGGCCAGCTCGTCGACCGCCTCCGGGGGCAGCATGCGGTCCACCGGGTCGCCGGGTTCCGCGGGACGACGACGCAGTCCCACCACGCGCATGCCGAACGCCCGGGCCCGCACCGCGAGCTCGCGCCCGACGTTGCCGTAGCCGTAGACGCCGACGGTGCGGCCGGACAGCTCGTCGTGCGTGAACCGTTCCCAGCGGTGCGCCCGCTGGGCCTCGCCCCAGCGCAGCGCCTGGCGGCTGAGCATCAGCATGAGCATGAGCGCCTGCTCGGCGAGCGGGATCGCCCCGTTGCCCGCTGACGACGTCACGGTCACCGTGTCCGTGCCGGTGCTTGCCCGACGGCGCAGCGCGGGCCCGACGTCGGACTCGACTCCCGCGGCCCACGAGTGCACCCAGCCCAGGTGCGGCATGGCCGCGACCTCGGCGTCGGTGAACCGGCCCGTCGCCACGGTCGCGGAGCGCAGCGCCTCGGCGTCGTCCGCGGTCGCGACGACGACGTCGGGATGCGCGGCGCGCACCCGCTCCACGACCCGCTCGGCCTGGCCGCCCCGGACCACCACCACCTCAGGCACGGGATCCCCTCTCGCTCGCCGGGGCGCCGTCGGTGCCGGGGCCGCCGTCGGCGATCACGACCACCTCGAACCCGGCCACCGTGGCGACCCGGACCAGCAGGTCGGCTCCGTCGTCCGCCGCCGTGGCCTCGCCCGCGAGCGCCCGTGCGGGCCGGCCCGCGAGCCCGGTCGCGCGCAGCACGACGTCGTGCACGGGCACCGCGGGGCCGTACCCGTTGCCGCGCTGGCCGGAATGGTTCAGCAGGTGCACCACGAGCCCCGCCGCCGAGCGTCCGACGACGACCTCGACCTGCTCCGGCGCCTCGACGACGACCGGCAGCCGGCCGCCCGGCCGGTCGCGGAGCCGTTCGACGACGAGGTCGACCACGACGTCGCGCAGCCGGGTGAGCCGGGTGTCCTGGTAGGCCGTGCCCACCACCCAGGGGAGCTGGACCACCGTACCGGCGCCGTGCCGGCGTTCCCCGCAGACGGGCTCGGTGCCCGGTACGTGACCGTAGGCCTTCTCCGGCGGGCCGTACGGGGCGTGCTCGACGAGGGGGTACCGCGTCGCGGCGTCCGCCCGCCAGGTCACCCGGTGGTGGCGGCCGTGCCGCGGCACGAGCAGCGCGCCCTCGACCGAGGAGGCGTCGTCGAGCTGGACGTAGCTCGACTTCAGGAGGTCGCGGTCGGTGTCGACGGTGGTCTGCGCCAGCGCCGGGAACCAGTCGACCACCGCCCCGTCGGGCCCGATGCCGCTGCGGCCGGTGGCCACGATCGAGCCGCCGTCCCGGACGAACCGGTCGAGGGCGGCGACGGCACCGTCGGACAGGGAGGGCAGGTCGGGCAGCACGAGCACCCGGAAGCGCTCGGGCAGGGCCACGGACTCCAGCGCCCCTGCGGGCACGACGTCGAAGGGCACGTGCCGTTCGACCAGGCCGGCCAGCAGTCCCCGGTGCTCTGCGGTGCCGGTGCCGTACCGGCCGTCGTCGTCCAGCGGGTCGGGACGGACCAGGCCCACCTCGGCCGCGGGCGCGAGTCCGGTGTAGTCGAGCCGGTGGTCGCGGTGGAACCGCGTGACCTCGGCGGCCGCGGACAGGCCGCCGTAGGCGATCCGGCCGGTGGGCCCCATGATGTAGGTCGACGGGTTGGCGCCGCGCGAGATCGCCTGGGCGAGGTACTGGCCGAGCATCTCGGGCTGCTCGTCGGCGAGCCGGTACGGCATGTCCCAGAACGCGACGGCATTGACCAGCACGGGCTTGCCGGGGCGCGCCGACCGCAGGGCGCTGACCGCCTCGCCGGTGGCGTACGGCCACAGGGTGCGCCCGATCGCGTTGTTCGCCTCGTGGAACAGCACGTCGGCCGCCGTGCCCAGGATGAGCCCCGCGTCGGGGCGGAGTGCCGCGATGTGGGCCCGGACCCGGGCGGTGAGGGTCTCGATCGTGGCGGCGGCGTACCCGCGCCACTGCCGGTACCCCTCGTCGCCCGCGCGGTCCGGCAGCCGGTCGAGCCCGGTGTGCTCCCGGAAGCCGGTGACGCATGCGGCGCAGTGGCACACGCCGTGCACGCGGCCGGCGTAGTCCACCTCGTTGAAGCCGAACCAGTTGAAGAAGAACCCGTCCACGTCGTAGCGGCCCAGCACCTCGTCGAGCACGTCGAAGAGGCGTTCCTGCTGGTAGCCCGCGCTGGGGCAGACGCTGACCAGGCCCTCGAACTCCTGGCGCGCGCCGGTCGGGGAGACGTAGAGCCACTCCGGGTGCGCGTCCGCGATCGCCGGCGCGACCTTGGAGAAGTCCATCCGCGCGAGCAGCCGCACGCCCCGGCGCCGAGCGGCGGCCAGCGCGTCCCCGACGAGGTCGCCGCTCGCCCGGCCGGCCAGGTAGGGGTTGGCGGTCTGGAAGTCGAGCCGGGTCGGGTAGTGGGAGAGGATGCCGCCCACGTTGAGCAGCCAGACGTTCGCGCCGTGCTCCTCGACGGCGTCCAGCGTGCGCTCGACGTCGAGGTCCGCGTCGATCTCGCGGAGGTTGGTCTGGAACACCCCGAACGGCTGGTCCCACCAGCCGGGCCGCACCTGCTCGCCGGTGCCCGGGCGCTGGGTGGTCAGGCTCATCGGTCCACCGCCCCGTTCAGCTCGCGGGCCAGGGCCACCAGCGCCGAGTGGTCGAGGCCGCCGTCCCCGCGCAGCACGAGCGACTGGACCAGCCGCCCGACGACGGCCGTCACGGGCAGCACCGCCCCGCGGGCCCGCGCGGCGTCCTCGACGATGCCCAGGTCCTTGTGGTGCAGAGCGACGCGGAAGCCCGGTTCGAAGTCGCCGGCGAGCACGCCGTCGGCCTTGCGGTCGAGCACGGTGCTGCCGCCGAGCCCGCGGGCGATCACGGAGAGCGCCGTGGCGACGTCGGCGTCGTGGGCCTCCAGGAACACGACGGCCTCGGCGAGCGCCTGGAGGTGCGTGGCGACGACGAGCTGGTTGGCGGCCTTGACCACCTGCCCGCCGCCCGCGTCACCGACCCGCACCACGGTGGTCCCCATGGCCCCGAGCAGCTCGCGCCAGCGCTCGAACGCGGCGACCGGCCCGCCGACCATGATCGAGAGCGTGCCCTCGCGCGCCCCGGCCTCCCCGCCCGAGACGGGCGCGTCGAGCGCGTCGTGGCCCGCCGCGGCGAACCGCTCCGCGATCTCGCGCGCGGCGCCGGGCTCGATGGTGCTCATGTCGATGTAGGCGCCCGCCGGCGCGAGGTGCTCGAGCACACCGTCCGGGCCGAGCGCGACGGTCCGGACGTCCGGGGTGTCGGGGAGCATCGTGAGCACGACGTCGGCGCCCCGGACCGCCTCCGGCACGCTCTCGACGACCGGCACCCCGAGCCCGGCCGCTGTCGCGCGGCCCGCACCGCCCCGGCTGTACGCCCGCACCTCGTGCCCGGCGCGGACGAGGTTGGCCGCCATCGGCCGCCCCATGACGCCCAGCCCGACAAAGCCCACGACTGCCATATGACCGAACTCCCTCGTTCGATGATCTAACGATTGATCAGGTCGATCCGGCTTGCGGATCAACCCTGGCTTCAGGAAGGGTATTTCGATATACCTGTCGTGGTCAATGCCCCGAGATCGGAGAGTTCCATGCCCAGGTTCGCCGCCAACGTCTCCCTCCTGTTCGGCGAGGTGCCGCTGTCCGAGCGGTTCGCTCGCGCCCGCGCCGCCGGGTTCGAGGCGGTGGAGTGCTGGTGGCCGTTCGCCGACCCGGACCCGTCGGCGGCACAGGTGGCAGTCTTCGTGAGCGCGCTGGAGGCCGCCGACGTGCGGCTGACCGGGATCAACCTGTTCGCCGGGGACATGCCGGCCGGCGAGCGCGGCGTCGTCTCCCATCCCGGCCGCACCGACGAGCTGACGGCGAACCTCGCGATCGTCCGGACCATCGTCGAGGCGACCGGCTGCACCCGGGTCAACGCGCTCTACGGGCAGCGCCTGCCCGGCGTCCCGGCCGCCACCCAGGACAGGAGCGCCACGCTCAACCTGCGCCGCGCGGTGGACACGCTCGGCGACGTCGGCGCGACGGTGCTGGTCGAGCCCCTGACCGACGGTGAGAACGGCGACTACCCGGTGCGCACCCTGGAGGACGCGCTCGCAGTGGCCGACCGGGTGGGCACCGGCGCCGCCGTGCTCTTCGACGCCTACCACCTGCACAACAACGGCGCCGACGTGGTGGCGGACGTCGCGCGGGTGATCGACGCCGTCGGCCACGTCCAGGTGGCCGACTCCCCCGGCCGCGGCGAACCGGGCACGGGCACGATCGACTTCGCGTCCTTCTTCCGCACGCTGGACGCGTCGGGCTACACGGGCTGGGTGGGCTGCGAGTACCGCCCCACGGCCGAGACGGAACAGACCCTCGCCTGGCGACCGTGACCGGCTCCCTGGCCCGCCGAAGGGCGGGTCAGGGGGCCGGGAGCGCCGCGGCCTTCGACTCCAGGACCGTACGTTCCGCCGTGTTGCCGCACAGCTCGGCCGCACGGAGGTACTCGCCGCGGGCCTCCGCGGTGCGGCCGAGCCGGGACAGCAGCTCGCCACGCACACCGGGCAGCAGGTGCGACCCGGCCAGCGCGCCCTGCTCGACCAGGCCGTCCACGACGCGCAGCCCGAGGTCGGGTCCGTGCGCCATCGCGACGGCCACGGCCCGGTTCAGGTCCACCACCGGAGAGGGCGCGATGCGGCCCAGCGCCTCGTAGAGCAGCACGATCCGCTCCCAGTCGGTCTCCGGCACGGACCGGGCCACCGCGTGACACTCCGCGATCCCCGCCTGGAGCGCGTACGCACCCATGCCCTCGGGCCCCACGGCGCGGCGCAGCGCCGCCCGGCCGCGAGTGATCGCCGCCCGGTCCCAGCGCCGCCGGTCCTGGTCCTCCAGCAGGATCGGCTCCCCCGACGGCCCCGTCCGGGCCGGGAACCGCGCGGAGGTGAGCTCCAGCAGCGCGAGCAGCCCGAACGACTCGGGCTCCGGGGCGAGCCGGGTGAGCACGCGGGTCAGGCGCACGGCCTCGCGCGCCAGGTCGTGCCGGATCCAGTCCTCGCCCGACGTCGCCGACGAGCCCTCCGTGAAGATCACGTACAGCACGCCCCGCACCGATGAGAGCCGGGCGGCCCGGTCGGCGCCGTCGGGCACCTCGAACGGGACCTGCGCCGCCGCGATCGTCTTCTTGGCGCGCGTGATGCGCGCCTGGACGGTCGCGACCGGCACGAGGAACGCACGTGCGATCTCGTCGCTGGTCAGGCCGCCCACCACGCGCAGGGTCAGCGCGATGCGTGCCTCCCGCGACAGCACGGGGTGGCACGAGACGAACATGAGGGCGAGCATGTCGTCGTCGATCAGGTCGGGGTCGAGCAGCGCCGGCTCGGCGCCCGGGTCGCCCGCTCCGGCGCCTGGCCCGGGCGCCGTCGGGCCGCCCACCGCGACCTCGCCCTCGGCGAGGCCGTGCGCGAGCGCCGCGTAGCGCTCGTCCCGCCCGGTCCGACGGCGGTAGGCGTCGATCGCGCGGCGCCGCGCCGTCGCGATGAGCCAGGCCGCCGGGTCCCGCGGCGTGCCGTCGCGCGGCCAGGAGACGAGCGCCTCCGCGAGCGCCTCCTGGGCCACGTCCTCGGCGAGCTCGAAGTCCCGCGTGTAGCGGGTCAGGGCGCCGACGATGCGCGCCGACTCGATCCGCCAGACCGCCTCGACGGCCCGGCGGGCGGCGTCGTCGTCCATCGCTGCTCCCTCCCCGCCCCTTCGCTACCGGTCCGGCTCAGAGCTGGCCCGTGGACTCGCGCCAGGCCCGCTCCTTCTGGATGTGCTCGTTGTCCTGCGGGAACTGGTCGAGCTCGGTGACCTTGCGGATCTCCGCCTTGCTGCCCGGGCCGGCCAGCGGCGCGCGCTTGGCCCACTCGACGGCCTCTTCCTTGGAGGCCACCTCCAGGATCCAGAAGCCGTTGAACAGCTCCTTGGTCTCGCCGTACGGCCCGTCGGTCACCACGGGCGTCTCGGTGGAGTAGTCGACGACGACGGAGTCGGCGGCGTCCTCGAGACCCTCGCCGGCCACCAGCACGCCGGCCTTGATCATCTCCTCGTTGAACGCGCCCATGTCGTTCATGATCTTCTCGAAGTCCATGGCCTGGTAGGCGGTCACGGTCTCGTCGGTCGCTCGCATGATGAGCATGTACTTCGGCATGGGTTCTTCTCCCTCGTGTTCTTCCGGCCCCTGATGGGACCTTCTCATCCACAGGTCGAACGGGAAACCGACAGATCGACACCGCCCGCGCATCAGTTTTGTGGAGCATGCGGACGGGTTCCGCGCGTCACACAGATCCGGCTTGCCAGGCGCGCGGAACGTGCGGAACCCTTGATCCTCATGACGCTCGAATCGATTGACGCGCAGGGGTCCGACGCCCCCTCCGCTCCCTCCGCCGGCACGCCCTCCGCGGGCGGTCAGATGCCGACGCCCGTGAGCCCGGGCCCGGTGAGAGGTCACAGATCGAGCGAGGGCCTCTTTCCGCAGCCCTGGGACGGGCGCAGCAAGTTCCCGCACATCGGTGAGTACGGCTTCCTGTCCGACTGCGAGGCCAACGCGCTCATCGCCCCGTCGGGCAGCGTGGAGTGGATGTGCCTGCCCCGCCCCGACTCGCCCAGCGTCTTCGCCAAGATCCTCGACCGGGGAGCCGGCCACTTCCGGGTGGGTCCGCACGGCGTGCGCGTGCCCGTCGCGCGCCGCTACCTGCCCGGCACCCTGATCCTCGAGACCACGTGGCAGACCGAGACCGGCTGGCTCGTGGTGCGGGACGCCATGCTGATGGGCCCGTGGCACGACCTGGAGTCGCGTTCGGGCACGCACCGCCGCACCCCCACGGACGACGACGCCGAGCACATCCTGCTGCGCACCATCAAGTGCGTGTCGGGCACCGTGGACCTCGAGGTCGAGTGCGAGCCCCGCCCGGACTACGCGCGCGCCGAGGTCGACTGGGAGTACAAGAACAGCGGGTACTCGGACGTCGTCGCGCACGTCGGCGACGCCACGCCCGACCTGCACCTGCGCTCCAGCCTGCGGTTCGGGCTGGAGGGCAAGCGGGCCACGGCACGCACGCGGATGACGCAGGGCGCCGAGCACTTCGTGGCGATGTCCTGGGGCTCGCAGGAGCCGCCCACCACCTACGCGGAAGCCCTCGACGCGATGTGGCGCACCGAGCGGTTCTGGCGCGACTGGATCACGCAGGGCACGTTCCCCGACCACCCGTGGCGCGTCTACCTGCAGCGCTCGGCCCTCACGCTGAAGGGGCTGACCTACTCCCCCACCGGCGCGCTGATCGCCGCGGCGACCACGTCCCTGCCCGAGACCCCGGGCGGCGAGCGCAACTGGGACTACCGGTACGCGTGGATCCGCGACTCGACCTTCGCGCTGTGGGGGCTGTACACGCTGGGCCTGGAGCGCGAGGCGAACGACTTCTTCTCGTTCATCCAGGATGTCTGCCGTGACAACCGGCAGCTCCAGATCATGTACGGCGTCGGCGGCGAGGAGACGCTGGAGGAGTTCGAGCTGCCGCACCTGTCCGGCTACGAGGGCGCGCAGCCGGTCCGCGTCGGCAATGCCGCGTACGACCAGCGCCAGCATGACGTGTGGGGCGCGGTGCTCGACTCGGTGTGGCTGCACGCCAAGTCGCGCGACCAGCTCCCCGAGTCGCTGTGGCCCATCCTCAAGCGGCAGGTCGAGGAGGCCATGAAGCACTGGCACGAGCCGGACCGGGGCATCTGGGAGGTGCGCGGCGAGCCGCAGCACTTCACCAGCTCCAAGCTCATGTGCTGGGTCGCGATGGACCGCGGCGCGAAGCTCGCGCGGCTGTACGACGAGCCCGACTACGCCAAGGCCTGGCAGAAGATCGCCGACGAGATCGCCGACGACATCTGCAGCAAGGGCGTGGACGACCGCGGCGTCTTCACGCAGCGCTACGGCGACCCGGCGCTCGACGCGTCGCTGCTGCTGGTGCCGCTGCTGCGGTTCCTGCCGTCGGACGACCCGCGGGTCCGGGCCACCGTGCTGGCGATCGCGGACGAGCTCACCGAGGACGGCCTGGTCCTGCGCTACCGCACGGACGAGACCGACGACGGCCTTCGGGGTGAGGAGGGCTCGTTCACCATCTGCTCGTTCTGGCTGGTGTCCGCGCTGGTCGAGATCGGCGAGGTGGAGCGGGCCCGCGCGCTGTGCGAGCGGCTGCTCGGCTACGCCTCCTCGCTCGACCTCTACGCGGAGGAGATCGAGCCCGGCAGCGGCCGCCACCTGGGCAACTTCCCGCAGGCGTTCACGCACCTGGCCCTGATCAACGCCGTGATGCACGTGATCAAGGCGGAGAGCGGCGAGGCCGAGAAGGGCTACTTCGGGGTGGTCCGCCCGCACTGATCCGTCGCACCCCGTCGAGTGCGGGATCCTCGCCCTCCTGGTTCAGGCCAGAGGGCGAGGATCCCGCACTCCTTCTGTTTTCCGGGGGCCCTTGCGCGCACTGGCTAATGGGCGTAGCTTTATGGCTATGACAACCAGCCAGAGCAACAACGTGGCCGTCCTCGCACGTCCCGAGGGCAACATCGCCTACACCGACACGGGCTCCGGTCCGCTCGTCGTCGCCATGCCTGGCATGGGAGACGTCCGGTCCACCTACGACGACCTCGCACCCGCCCTGGTCGACGCCGGCTATCGCGTGGTGATCGCGGACCTGCGCGGCCACGGCGACTCCGACACCACGTTCCGCACGCACGGTGACGACGCGACCGGCACCGACTTCATCGCGCTCGTCGAGCACCTCGACGCCGGGCCGGCAGTACTGCTGGGCAACTCGATGGCGTCGTCGGCCGCCGCCTGGGCCGCCGCCGAGCGCCCGGATCTCGTGCGCGGGCTCGTCCTGCTCAGCCCTCTCCTGCGCCAGCCGGGCTCGCCGGCCATGCAGTGGACCATGCGGCTCGCCCTTCGGGTGCTCCTCGCACGCCCCTGGGGCGCCGCGTTCTGGGCCGCCTACTACTCGTCGATCAGCAAGGGCCGTCGCTCCGCGCGACACGCCGAGCAGGTCGCCGAGGTCCGGCAGAGCCTGCGCGATCCGGCGCACCTGCGCTCGTTCCGCGACCTCAGCGTGGTGCTCGACCACTCCGTCGTCGAGGCCCGGCTGTCCGAGGTCGCGGCCCCGTCGCTCGTCGTGATCGGCGCCCTCGACCCCGACTTCGCCGACCCCGCCAAGGAGCTGGCCTGGATCACGGAGACGATCGGGGCGCGGGGCGTCCTGGTCGACGAGGTGGGGCACTATCCCGCGCAGCAGGCCCCCGACGTCGTCGTGCCCGCCGTGCTCGACTTCCTCGCCGGGCTGCCGGGCTCCGCGGGCGGTCCGGGTGCCGCCGGTGGCGTGGGCGCCCCGGCCCGGGACGGCGGCCGCAATGCCTAGGGCGGGGCTGTCGCACGACGCCGTGGTGCGCCTGGCGCTGGAGGTCGTCGACGAGGGCGGCGTGCGCGGGTACGCGGACCTGACCCTGGCCAAGGTCGCCTCGAAGGCCGGCGTCGCCGCACCGAGCCTCTACAAGCACGTGGGCTCGCTGGCCGACCTGCGCCGCGAGGTCGCGCTGATCGCCGTCCGCGAGGTCACCGCCGCGGCGACGTCGGCCACGGTGGGCCGGGCCGGGCCGGACGCGCTGCACGCCCTCGGGCGCGCGTGGCGTGGCTACGCGCACGCGCACCCGGGGCGGTACGCCGCGACCCAGATCGGCCCCGACCCCGACGACCCGGCCGACGCCGAGGCCCGCGCGGCGGCCGCCGAGAGCGTGCGGGTGGTCGGCGCGGTGCTGCAGGGCTTCGGCCTGCCCGACGACCGGCTGATCGACGCAGTCCGCGCCGTGCGGGCCGGTGTGCACGGCTTCGTCACGCTCGAGCTCGGCGGCGGCTTCCGCATGCGGGAGGACGTGGACCAGAGCTTCGGCGTGCTGCTCGACATGCTCGTCGCGGGCGTCGCCACGCTCGCCGCACCCTCCGCACCGCTGGACCACGACACCGCCGGGAGCCTTCGATGACCATCGCACCGGGCACTGCTGCCCCTCGTACCACTGCCCGCTGGACCGCCGCCGCGTTCGTCGCGGCCGGGCTCGCGTTCCTCCTGTTCCCGCTGCTGCGGCCCTGGCCGGACGAGACCGTGGCGAGCACCGACCTCGCGGTCGCGTTCGCCTCCGACCGCTGGGTCGTGGCGCACCTGTGCGGCATCCTCGGCCTGGCGCTGGTCGCCCCGGCGATGCTCGGTCTGCGGACCCTGCTCGCGGGTGCCGGCCGTGCAGGCGCCGGTCGTCCGGGTGTCCGCAGCGCGACCTGGGCCCTGGTCACCGCCTGGACCGGTGCCGGCATGGCCGCGCTCTACTTCGGCGCCGAGATCTTCGGCATCCGCACCATCGCGGAGGCCGCCCTGCGTGACGGCGACCTCAGCCTGCTCGCCGACGTCGAGGTGCTGCGGATGCAGCCGTGGGCCGTGACCCTGTTCGGCGCCGGGCTGCTGCTGCTCGCGGTGTCCGGCGTGCTCGCCGCCGTCGCCCTGTGGCGCGCCGGCGCGGGGCCGCGATGGATCGGGCTGCCGTTCGCGCTGGGCCTGGTGCTGGTGCTGCCCCAGTTCTTCGGCGGCCCCGGGCTGCGGATCACCCACGGCTTCCTCGTCGCGGCGGGGTGCGTGCTGATCGCGGTCGCGGCGGGCCGTGGACGTGTCCACAACCCGTCCCCTGCTGTGGAAAAGGCTGTGGACAACGCGGCGGTCCGTTGACGCCGGTGGTCCCGCCTGGCTGGGCCGTGCCGAGCTGGGCCGGTCGCGGAGACGACAGAGGCGTGAGCCCCGTCCGGGACTCACGCCTCTGTCACACCTGCACCGCCCGCGTCAGCGGGGGCGCGAGGGTCAGTCGCTGCTCTGGAAGATCGCGAGCAGCCGCAGGAACTCCAGGTACAGCCAGATCAGCGTCACCAGCAGGCCGAAGGCCGCGGCCCACGCCATCTTGGCCGGGGCTCCGGCCTCGACGCCACGCTTGATGGAGTCGAAGTCGACGATCAGCGACGCGGCGGCCAGACCCACGGCCACCAGGCCGATGATGATGCCGAGCGTGCCGCCGCGCATACCCCAGCCGCTGAGCACGCCGGTCCAGACGAGGACCAGGTTGATCAGGGAGAACGCCGCGTAGCCGACCATCGCGATGATGAGCCAGCGCGTGAACTTGGGGGTGACCCGCACCTTGCCCGACTTGAACAGGAAGAGCGCGGCCGCGAACGTCGCGACGGTCGCGAGCACCGCCTGCAGCACGATCCCGCTGAACTGGGCCTCGTAGAACGCCGAGATGCCGCCGAGGAACACACCCTGCGCGATCGTGTACAGGACGATCAGCACGGGGCTCGGGTTGCGCTTGAAGGCGTTGACCAGGCCCAGCACGAGGCCCACGATCATGCCGACGACCCACAGGCCGGGCGCGAGCGTCCACGTCGCCGCGCCCACCACGACCAGGAGGGCGAGCAGCACACCGGTCTTGATGATCACGTCGTCGTAGGTCAGGCGCTTGGTGTCAGCCGTGGTGGCCGACGGCGACTGGTACATCGCGTCGAGCTGCTGCGCGTCCATCGCCTGCTGTCCCGCGGCGCCGTACTGGCCGTACTGGCCAGGCTGCGGCGCGGTGCCGTATGCGGGAGTCTGGTTGGGGTAGGTGGCGGTGCCGCCGCGGCGTCCACCGGCTGCGCCGGTGCGACGGGGCTCACCGAAGACGTCACTTCTAGAAAAGACGGGGTTGCTCATCTGCTCCTCCTGGTCTGTCTGACCATCCTAGGGAACGCAGATGAGACCTCAGGAGTTCCCAGGTCATACCAACGAATGAAGTGGGTCCGCCCACGGGATGATCCGGGCCGGTATTTGGTGCGCCGGCCATGCCCGCTACCTACTCTCGTAGCTACGAGTCTCCTGGAAGGGCAAGTGATGATCGAGGCCAGAGGCCTGATGAAGAGGTACGGCGCCAAGACCGCCGTGAACGACGTCACGTTCACCGTCCAGCCGGGCCAGGTGACGGGCTTCCTCGGCCCGAACGGCGCCGGCAAGTCGACCACCATGCGCATGATCGTGGGGCTGGACCGCCCCACGGCGGGTTCGGTCACCGTGAACGGCAAGCCCTACACGGCCCACCGCCGTCCGCTGGCCGAGGTCGGCGCCCTGCTCGACGCGAAGGCCGTGCACACCGGCCGCACCGCGCGCAACCACCTGCTCGCCATGGCCGCGACGCACGGCATCGCCACCAGGCGCGTCGACGAGGTCATCGAGCTCACGGGCCTGCAGTCGGTCGCGAGCAAGCGCGTGGGCGGGTTCTCGCTCGGTATGGGTCAGCGCCTCGGTATCGCCGCGGCCCTGCTCGGCGACCCCCGCACCCTGATCCTGGACGAGCCCGTCAACGGGCTCGACCCCGAGGGCGTGCTCTGGGTGCGCAACATCGCGAAGTACCTGGCGTCGGAGGGCCGCACGGTCTTCCTGTCCAGCCACCTCATGAGCGAGGTCGCCCTCACGGCCGACCATGTGATCGTGATCGGCCGGGGCCGGATCCTCGCGGATGCGCCCGTCGCGGAGTTCGTGGACGGCGCCGCACGCAAGACCGTGCGGGTCCGGTCGCCGCAAGCCACGGAGCTCGCCGAGCTCCTGAAGGCGAAGAACGCCGAGGTCGAGGACGTCGAGCCAGGTCTGCTCCAGGTCCGCGGCGCCGACGCATCCGCCGTCGGTGAGCTGGCCGCCGCCTCGCGGATCGTGCTGCACGAGCTCACGCCCGTCGCGTCCACGCTCGAGGAGGCGTACATGTCGCTCACCGCCGACGCTGTGGAGTACCAGTCAGAGGACCTCGCGCACGTGGCCGCGGCGACGTCCCACACCGAGGGGAGCAAGGCATGAGCGCGACGGTCACCGCTCCGGCAGGCGGAGCGGCGTCGAGCCCGACGACGGAGCACACCCCGGTGCGCAACGTGACCTTCTGGCGCGTGCTGCACTCGGAGTGGATCAAGCTGTGGACGCTGCGCTCGACGTGGTGGACGCTCGGGGCGACCGTCGTGGTGATGGTCGGCTTCGCGCTGCTGCTGGCGTTCATCGTGCAGCTCTTCGGCAACGAGATGGAGGGCGCGTCTCCCGAGGACCAGGCCGCGATGAGCGGCATGCTCGGTGGACCCGCGGTCGTGGCCGCGGGCTTCGAGATGGCGGCCCTCGTGGTCGCGGTGCTCGGCGCCCTGATGATCACCGGTGAGTACTCGACCGGCATGATCCGGTCCACGTTCGCGGCGGTGCCCGCCCGCCTCCCGGCCTTCTTCGGCAAGGCCGTGGTGCTCATCCTCGTGACGGCGGTGCTCACCACCGTCTCGCTGGCGCTGAGCTGGCTGGTCACCTACCCGCTGCTGAACCCCAACGACGCCACCGTGGACTTCGGCGACAGCGACCAGGTGCGCGCGCTGGGCGGCACGGTGCTGTACGTGACGCTCGTCGCCCTGTTCGCTCTGGGGCTCGGCGCGCTGCTGCGGCACACGGCAGGCGCGATCTTCACCGTGGTCGCGATCTTCCTGGTGATCCCCACGATCTTCCAGGTCGCGACATTCGCCGCGGCCCAGCTCGAATGGGTCGGCGTGGTGAACAAGCTGCTGCCGAGCGTCGCAGGTGCGCAGATCACGCCGAACGCGGGTGCGTTCCCCGACGTGCTCGACCCGTGGGTGGGCATCGGCGTACTCGCCGGCTACACGGCGCTGGTGCTGGCGGGCGCGGCGACGCGCCTGAAGCTGCAGGACGCGTAGCGGGTACCGGCCGGTCCGCACCCGACGTGGTGCGGGCCTGGCCGAGATATCCCTGGCTCTGCGGGGAAAGACCTACTCCCCGGGCCGTGTTGCTGAGAGTGGACAGTGTCGACTCTCAGCAACACAGCCCGGGGAGTTGTTCTTTCCCTGGCCACCGTTCGCCTCAGTCCGGCGGGTCGAGCGGGTGGGGCCAGACCGGGATCGGCTGCTGCCGCTCCAGCTCCGGTTCGGGTTCCCGACGCCGCGCGGGCAGCGCGGCCTGCGACGCCGGCTGCTGCCGCGGCACGTAGGCCTGCTGCTGGCGAGCCTGCTGCGGGCCGGGCACCTGGTGGCCTTGCTGCTGGTAGCTCCGCTGCTGGACGTACGCGGGCTGCCGGTCGGCCGGGTTCTGCTGCGGGGCAGCCTGATGCTGAGCATGGTGCTGCGCGGCGTACTGCGGCACGAACTGTGCCGGCGGCTGGGAGGCCGGCTGCTGGGAGGCCGGCTGATAGGACGCCGCAGGCCGCGCGGCCTGGGGCGGCCCCGGCCGCTGCGCGGCCTGCTGCGGCGTGTACGGCGGTGCAGGCTGCGGCGTCCGTTCCTGAGGAACGTTCTGCTCGTGCGCCGCGCCCTGCCGGGGCGCGTACTGGGGCGTCGGGGCCTCCTGCGGCACTCGCTGGTGCCGCACGAGCTGCTGCGGCTCGGCGACCGGCGGCCAGCCCTGCTGCGGAGCACCGCCCGACGCGTCGGCCGGCACCGCCTTCGGGCGCGCGACGGCTCGGAGGGCCCCGGTGGCCACGCTGACCAGCGCACCCGTCAGGGGTCGCCGGACGCGCCCCGCCGCCTCGTCCGCCGCGCGGCGTCGTTCCGCCCGGCGCTCGAAGAGCGTGTAGATCACGGGCACGACGTACAGGGTCAGCAGCGTGGAGGACACGAGGCCGCCGATCACGACCAGGGCGAGCGGCTGCGAGATGAACGCGCCGCCGCCGGTCAGGCCGATGCCCATCGGGGTGAGCGCGAAGACCGTGGCCAGCGCCGTCATGACGATGGGCCGCAGCCGCTTGCGTGCGCCCTCGCGCACCGCCTCGTCGAGCGCCATGCCCCGCGCGCGGTACTGGTTGATGAGGTCGATGAGCACGATCGCGTTGGACACCACGATGCCGACCAGCAACAGCGTGCCGATCAGGGCCGGCACGCCGAGCGGTGTGTCCGTCGCGACGAGTGCGACCAGCGCGCCGACCGCGGCGAACGGGACCGACACGAGCAGGATGAACGGCTGCGCCAGGCTCCGGAACGTCGCAACCATGACCACGAACACCAGGGCGATCGCCGCCACCAGCGCCATACCGAGGTCGCTGAAGGCGTCGGCCTGGTCGGCGGCCGCGCCGCCCACCTCCACCGTGGCGCCGGCCGGCAGGTCGACGGCCTCGATCTCGGCGTTCACCGCCTCCGTCGCCGCGCCGAGGTCGGTGCCCGCAGGCGTCACCGAGACCGTGGCCGACCGCTCGCCGTCGATACGGCTGATCGACGTCGGCGAGCTGGCGAGCTCCACCTTCGCGACATCGATCAGCCGCACGGGCCCGGTCGCCGTCGGCACGGGGATCTCGCCGATCTGGGTCATCGTCTCCGGCACAGGGCCGGCCCAGAGCGCGACGCCGACCGGCCCGTCCGCCGTCTGGAGCTCGCCCACGTCCTGCGCACCCGTCATCGCGGCCGCGGCGACCCCGGAGACCTGCGTCTCGGTGAGCCCGTACTGCGCCGCGGCCTTGCGGTCGACCGTCACCTCGACGATCTCCTGGGCGGCGGCCAGGTCGTTGGTGACCTCCGCGGACGCGGCCAGGCCGCTCATCGCCTCCTGGAGCTGGTCGGTGGCCTCGGCCAGCGTCTCGTCGTCGCGCGCGCGGACCACGAGATCGATCGACGAGGTGCCCACCGAGTCGCCGGCGGATACCGCGACCTCCGTCGCGGGCGGCTCGGTCAGGTCGGTGACGGCGTCGCGGATGTCGGCGGCCGCCTGCTCGCCGTCGGCGTCCTCGTCGAGCGTGATCGCGAACGACGCCTTGAGCCCGGCGCTCGCCCCGCCGAAGGCCGCCATCGACATGTCGCCACCGCTGCCGACCGTGGCCTGCACGCTGTCCACGGCGTCGACGTCGGCCAGTGCGGCCTCGACCTGCTGGGCCGCCTCGTCCTGGCCCTCGAGCGACGTGCCGGGCGCGTAGTGCTGTGTCACGGTCACGGTGTCCTGGCCACTGTCCCCGAGAAAGCTGGTCTCCATGCTCGGGACGAGCGTCGCCGTGCCGCCGAGGATCGCGATGGCCACGGCGATGGTGACAGCCGGCAGGCGAAGCGCCCCGTTCAGGGTGGGCACGTAGATGCGCTGCCAGATTCCGCGGCTCTCCTTGTCCTCGGCCGCCTCGCGGTCGACCGGTCCGCCGCGGCGCCCCTTGCGCGGGGGCCGGATGAACCAGTACGCGAGCACCGGCACGATCGTCAGGGCCACGACGAGCGAGGCCAGCATGGCGATCGAGACCGTCAGGGCGAAGGGCCGGAACAGCTCGCCCACCATGCCGCCCACCAGCGCGATCGGCAGGAACACGGCGACGGTGCAGATCGTCGAGGCGGCGATGGCGCCGCCCACCTCGCGGACAGCCGCGAGGATCGCCGGCGCCTTCTCCTCGCCGTAGGACATGTGGCGCTTGATGTTCTCGATCACCACGATGGCGTCGTCGACCACGCGACCGATCGAGATGGTGAGCGCGCCCAGCGTCAGGATGTTCAGCGTGTAGCCGCCGAAGTCCATCGCGATGAACGTCACCGCGAGCGACAGCGGGATCGAGATGGCCGACACGAGCGTCGACCGCATCGACATCAGGAACACCAGGATGACGAGCACCGCGAACAGCAGCCCGAGGCCGCCCTCCGTGGCCAGCCCGTGGATGGAGTCCTCGATGAACGGCGCCTGGTCGAAGACGACCGCCGTCGTGATCTTGTGCTCGTCCAGCGTGTCCGCCACGTCCGGAGTAGCCAGCGCGCCCTCGATCGCATGGGACACCTCGACAGTGTTGGCCTCCGGCGTCTTGGTGATGGCCAGGCCGAGCGAAGGCGAACCGTCGAGCCGGGAGTACGACGTCGCCTCGACCGGCTCGAGCCGCACGGACGCGACCTGCCCCAGCAGCACCGGGCCGGCGGGCTCAGCCGGCGGCAGCTCGCCCGTCGTGGCGTCCGGCGTCGTCGCCGCGCCACCCGTGGCCGCACCGCTCCCGCCGGCGCCGCCGCCCGGGAGGACGGGGAGCTGCTTGAGCTGGTCGACCATGTCGACGGGCTTGCCGAGCTGGACGGACCACGCGCGGCCACCCGCGGTGATCTCTCCGGCCGGCATGACCACGCCGTTGTCCTGCAGCACCGTGGTCAGGTCCTCGGCCGTGAGGCCTGCCGCGGCGAGCTCGGCCTGGTCGGGCAGGATGCGCACCTCGGTCTCGCTCTGCCCGGTCACCGCGACGGAGCGGACGCCGTCGACCTCCTCCAGCGCCGGGACCACGACGTCCTCGACCGTGGCCGCGAGGGCATTGGGGCTCTTGTCGCCGGACACCGCCATCTGGACCACGGGCACGTCGTCGACCGAACCGGTCGTGACCTGCGGCTCGACGCCCTCCGGGAGAGCCTGCTGCGCACCCGCCACGGCGGTCTGGAGCCGCTGGGTGGCGGACTCCATGTCGGTGCCGTAGTCGAGCTCCACCGTGGTCAGCGAGATGCCGGTCGACGCCGTCGAGCGCACCGACGCGACCCCGTCGACGGAGGCGATGGCCTCCTCGATCACGTCGGTGACCTGCTCCTCCACGACCGCGGGCGACGAACCCGGGTACTGCGCGGCCACGATGCCCGTGGGGAGCTGGAGCGACGGGATGAGCTCCTGCTTCAGGGAGGTCATGCTCAGCACGCCGAACACCGCGATCGCGATGGTCACCAGTGCTACGACGGCTCGGTTCGCGAGGGACAGCCGGGCGAGACGGAACACGAGGACTCCACGGTGCGGCGGGGTTCGGGCGTACGGCGCGCCACCGCCGTCGTCGCCAGGAGGGACCAACGGGGTGAAATCAGACCGAAGTTACAGAGTAGGGCAGCGCTCCGGACCGCCCGCAAGCCGACGGCGGCATTGACAGGCCCCGCCCGGACCGTCGCACGCGACATGCCCTGGCCCGTCCGCACGCGGGCCAGGGCACGGGGTCACAGCTCGGACATGGCCTCCTCGGGCGTGCCCTCGACGGCCTTGGCGGCGCGGTTCCAGCGCTGCCAGAGCACGCGCTCCCCGATGGGCCGGGCCATGAGGTGCGCCGTCACGAGGAACACGATGACGCCGACGAGAAGCACGCCCGAGGCGACCCAGAAGGGCGATGCGGGGCCGACACCCTCGGCGAGCAGGCCGGCCACCACCGGGGCAGGAGCCGCGAAGCCCCAGCGCACCAGGTTGAACGCACCGGTCGTGACCCGGCGGTCCGGGTCGCCGAGCGCGAGCGACAGGTCGGTGAGGTTGGCGTTGGCGATACCCATGAACACACCGGCCACGATGGTCACGGCGATGGACCCGGCGGTACCGACGCCGACGGCGAGCAGGGCCACGCACACCAGCACGCCCGTGACGGCGACACCCAGCGTCTGCACGAACCCGATGCGGTGCGCCAGCCGGTGGCCCACCCCGAGGATGCCGACGGCCACGCCGATGCCCCAGGCGGTGAACACCAGGCCCAGCGGCACGACGTCGAGCCCGAGGAAGACCGGCACGTAGCCGAGCACCACGAAGAACACGAAGTTGTAGGCGGCCGTGACGGCCGCGAGCGCCAGGAAACCCGGCTTGCGGAACAGCCCGAAGACCTGCCCGAGCTTGAGCGGCGCGGGCTTCTCGGCCGGGTCCTTGAGCCGGGTGACGGAGACCAGGAGGGCGACGACCATGAGCAGGCCGCACACGAAGAACGGCACCCGCCAGCTGATGTGTCCCAGCAGCCCGCCGATCAGCGGCCCGACGGCGAAGCCGAGCCCCACGCACGTCTCGAACAGCCCGACCACCCACTCGCGGTCCTTGGCGAGCGCGACGAGCAGCACCATGGCGGTGGCGAAGAACATCGCGTTGCCCAGGCCCCAGACGCCGCGCAGCACCGCGAGCTGGACGATGTTGCCGCTCAGCGCCGCCAGGACCGCCGCGATGGCGACGAGCGTGACGCCGGTCGCCAGGATCTTCTTGTACCCGAACTTCCCGGTCGCCATCACCGCGGGGATCATGCCGATGGCCATGACCGCGATGTACGCGGTGAACAGCAGCTCGATCTCCCAGGTGGTGGCACCGATCTCGGCACCGATCACGGGAAGGATCGGGTCGACGACGGCGATGCCCGCGATCGCGAAGAAAGCGGTGAGCGCCGTGGCGTAGATGGCTGTCTTGTTCGGTTCGTTGCGCGCGCTGGCCACGCGGCCTCCTCAGGATCATTTATCTGTAGCACACAGGTATATGCCTGTAGGCTACACCTATGTCGAGGGAGACGGAAGAGAATGCCGACGGGGAGCACCCCGACGAGGCCCCGCTGTCGCGCGTGGAGCTCCAGCTCGCGCTCCTGCTGCGCCGCGCGGAACGCACCGGAGCCATCCGGGCCGGCCACACCCCCGCGCTGGAACGGTCGGGCTACCTGCTGCTGCAGGTGCTCGGCACCGAGGGCCCGCTGGGCATCAACGCGCTCGCCGCACGCCAGGGCCTGGACGCCTCGACCGTGACCCGGCAGGTGGTCAGCCTGGAGAAGGCCGGGTTCGCCCGGCGCAGCCGGGACCCGCTCGACGGGCGGGCCGTCCGGGTGGAGGCGACGGAGGCCGGCGCCGCCCAGCTCGAGCGCGAACGGACGCGACGCAGCGCGATGTACGACCAGATCCTCACCGACTGGTCGCCGTTCGAGCGGGCCCTGCTCGCCGAGCTGCTAGAACGTCTGAACCGTGACCTGGACGCCTTCCGGCGCGACCCGGAGGAGTGAGCACCACCTTCCAAAGAACTTGTTGCAAAGAAACCCTTGCAAAGGTGTGTTGGCATGCGTAGGGTTGGGCGCACCAGCCAGCCCGACCCGAGCCAGGAGATGCACCGATGAGCGCCTTCGCACCCACCGCCCTTCCCCAGGTCTACAGCTTCCTCACACCGCGCACCGTCGCGACCGCCGCCGGCCGGCAGCCGGTGGCACCGGCTCGCGAGCGCGGGTCCCGGCGCGACGAAGCCCTGCGCCGCGAGGCCGAGCGTGCCGCCCGCGAGCGCGTACAGGCCGAGCGTGCCCGCGACAACGCCGCGGCACGCCACCCGCTCGCGCTGCGCTGAACCCGCCGGGCACTGGGTAACGTCCTGCCTATGGCAACAGCGCGCGAGGACTCAGCGGCACACGAGGCGGACCAGGGCGCACCGGCGGCCGACCGGTCAGCCGTCCCGCCGGCCGCGGGGCCCCCGGCGGAGCTGGGACCCGCGGCGCTCCGCGCCCTCGCGCACCCCCTGCGCATCCGCATCCTCGACCTGCTCCCCAGCCACGGGCCCCTGACCGCCAGCAAGCTCGGCGAGATCGTCGGCGAGTCCAGCGGCTCGACGAGCTACCACCTGCGCCAGCTCGCCAAGCACGGCCTGGTGCGCGAGGTCGAGGGCCGGGGCACGGCGCGGGAGCGCTGGTGGGAGCGCACGCCCGGCGGGTTCAGCATCTCGACCGTCGGCAAGGACTCCCCCGCGAGCCGGCAGACCGCCGAGGCGGTCAACATGGAGTTCCTGCGCCTACGCCACGAGCGCGTGATGGCCTTCGTCCGCGCCGGCCAGGGTGCGGACGAGGAGACCCTGAAGAAGTGGCACGGGACCACCACGTTCTTCTCGTCCAACAAGTGGGCCACGCCCGAGCAGATGGCGGCGCTCGTCGCCGCCTGGGACCGCTTCGCGACCGAGTACATCGAGCCGCTCAGCGGGCAGGAGGAAGCCCCCGGGATGATCCCTTTCGAGGTCCACTTCGACGCCTTCCCGACCATCGACCCGCAGGGTAACCCGCTCTGATCCGCGGCTCCTCTGCCGTCAGCAGATCTGCGGCGGGCAGAGACGGCTGTCCTGCGGGCCTGCGCACGGCGATCGTGGAGCCATGACCGAGACCACCCTGACCCAGGCCTTCGACGACCACCTCGCCTCGCGGCTGCTGCACCAGCGGATCGTGCTGGTCGGCGGCGAGATCGACGACGCCGTCGCCAACCGTGTGACCTCGCAGCTCCTGCTGCTCGCCGCGGAGGACGCGGCCGCCGACATCAGCCTCTACCTCAACTCACCCGGTGGCTCCCCCAGCGCCGGGCTCGCCGTCCACGACACGATGAAGCTGGTGCCGAACGCGGTGTCGACCGTCGCCGTCGGCTTCGCGGGCGGCACGGCGCAGTTCCTGCTCGCCGCGGGCGCGCCCGGCAAGCGCTACGCGCTGCCGCACGCGCGGATCATGATGCACCAGTCCACCGGCGGGGCGGGCGGTACAACGACGGACGTGGTGGTCCAGGCCGAGAACATCCGGCACGTCAACGACGTGGTGACGCGACTGCAGGCCGAGCACACGGGTCAGACGGTGGAGTCCGTCGCCACGGACTCCGAGCGCGACCGCTGGTTCACCGCCGAGCAGGCACTGGCGTACGGGATGATCGACAGGGTCGTGGACCACGTCGACGACGTCCGGCCGGGCGGGAAGCGGCGCGCCGGGCTCTGAGGCCGCCGCTGTTCGGGGTCAGGCCGCCAGCAGCACGGCCTCGCCCCGCCGGCCCGCGGCAGAGGTACCGGAGGGCGCGGCCTGGCCCGCCTGCAGGGGGTGTCGCGAGGAGGAGAAGCCCGCCGAACGGCGGGCCGCGGACGACAGGACGCGGACCCTGCGGCCCTCCTCCTGCTCGGCGAGGGCGATGGCGAGATCGGCCCACGCACGTTCGACGAGGTCGACCAGCCGCATGCCGAGTGCCTCGCACACGGCGGCGAGCACCTCGGAGGAGGCTTCCTTGCGCCCCCGCTCCACCTCGGACAGGTAGGCCGTCGAGACCCGGGCGTCCGCGGCGACGTCGGCCAGGGTGCGGCGCTGCTCGCGTCGCGCCCGCCGGAGGATGCCGCCGACGAGATCACGCAGCAGCGGTTCGCGGGTGTGCTCCAGCGTGCCGGACCGGGCTCCCGGTGCGCCCTCGTTCGTGGTGCCGAGCCCGGCAGGGCTCGCTGTACCTATCGAGATCATCGCCATGTGCCCACTCCCGCCGTTGGTACCCGTCACGCTACCCAACCCCACGGACGTCCCGGGTCGTTCCGGCATCTGCTGCTGGCGTAACGCGCAACCCGGACGGGGGCGGCGAAGGCCGGGGCGGTAAAGGCCGGGTGCGTGTCAGTGGCTCCTGGCACCATGGGACCACCGACCAGGAGAGGACAGTGGTGTTCGGATCTATCGAGGTGCGCGGAGCCCGCGAGAACAACCTGCAGGACGTCTCTGTCGACATCCCCAAGCGCAAGCTCACGGTGTTCACCGGGGTCTCGGGCTCGGGCAAGAGCTCGCTGGTGTTCGGCACGGTCGCCGCCGAGTCCCGGCGGCTGATCGACGAGACCTACTCGGCGTTCCTCCAGGGCTTCATGCCCTCACGCCCGCGTCCTGACGTCGACACGCTGTCGAACCTGTCCGCCGCCATCGTCGTGGACCAGGAGCCGATGGGCGCGAACGCGCGCTCGACCGTCGGCACGGCCACCGACGCCTACACGATGCTGCGCGTCATCTGGTCGCGGCTCGGCACACCGCACATCGGCGGGTCGAACCTCTTCTCCTTCAACGACCCGCAAGGCATGTGCGGCAACTGCGAGGGGCTGGGCCGCGTCTCCGCGATCGACACCGAGGCGCTGGTGGACCGGAGCAAGTCCCTCAGGGAGGGCGCCATCACGTTCCCCAACTTCGGGGTGGGCACCTGGTACTGGAAGGTCTACGCCGACTCCGGCTTCTTCGACGTCGACAAGCCGCTCAAGGACTACACCGACGCCGAGTGGCACGACCTGATGCACGGCGAGGAGCGCAAGATCGTCTCGGGCGGCATCAATGTCACGTACGAGTCCCTTGTCCCGAAGATCACCCGGCTCTACCTGGTCAAGGACGTCGAGTCGATGAAGGGCGCGATGCGGGCGGCCGTCGACCGGCTGGCCACGTTCACGTCCTGCCCCGAGTGCGACGGCACCCGGCTCAACGACCGGGCCAGGTCGTCGCTGGTCAAGGGCAAGCACATCGGCGAGGCCGCGGCGATGCAGCTCACCGACCTGGCCGAGCTCGTGCGCGACCTGGCCGACCCGCACGTCCAGCCGATCCTCGACGGGCTCAACGACCTGCTCGCCACGTTCGAGCAGATCGGGCTCGGGTACCTCTCGCTGGACCGCGAGTCGTCGTCGCTGTCGGGCGGCGAGGCGCAGCGCACCAAGATGGTGCGGCACATGGGGTCGGCCCTGACGGACCTGACCTACGTGTTCGACGAGCCGACCATCGGGCTGCACCCGCACGACGTGCGGCAGATGAACATCCTGCTCCAGCGGCTGCGGGACAAGGGCAACACGGTGCTCGTCGTGGAGCACAAGCCCGAGGTCATGGCGGCGGCGGACCACCTGATCGACATGGGCCCGGGCGCCGGCACCCACGGCGGCACCGTGGTCTACCAGGGCGATGTCGCGGGCCTGCGCACGTCCGGGACCGCGACCGGCAAGCACCTGGACCAGGCGGTGACGGTCAAGCCGACGCCCCGTACGCCGACCGGGGCCCTGCGGATCGAGCACGCGAACCTGCACAACCTCCAGGACGTCACGGTCGAGGTGCCGCTCGGCGTGCTGGTCGCGGTGACCGGCGTGGCCGGGTCGGGCAAGAGCTCGCTCATCCACGGCTGCCTGCCGCGCGACGGCGTCACGTTCGTCGACCAGTCCGCGATCCGCGGGTCGCGGCGGTCCAACCCGGCCACCTACACCGGGATCCTGGAGCCCATCCGCAAGCAGTACGCCCGCGCCAACGGGGTCAAGCCGGCGCTGTTCAGCGCCAACTCGGCGGGTGCGTGCCCGGAGTGCAAGGGCGTGGGCCTCATCTACACCGACCTGGCCTTCATGGCGGGCGTCGCCAGCGTGTGCGAGGCGTGCGAGGGCAAGCGATTCACCGACGAGGTGCTCGGCTACACCCTGCGCGGCAAGAACATCGCCGACGCGCTGGCCATGTCCGTCGAGGAGGCGCTGGGGTTCTTCACGGAGAAGACGGTGCTGCCCATGCTGTCCCGGCTCTCCGACGTCGGGCTGGGCTACATCTCGCTCGGCCAGCACCTCAACACGCTCTCCGGCGGGGAACGCCAGCGGCTCAAGCTGGCCATCGAGATGGGCGGCGACACCCCGACGTTCGTGCTCGACGAGCCCACCGCGGGACTGCACATGCAGGACGTCGACAACCTGGCCGGCCTGCTGGACCGCCTCGTCGACTCCGGCCGGTCGGTGATCGTCGTCGAGCACAACCTGTCGGTCGTGGCACGGGCCGACTGGGTGATCGACATGGGTCCGGGCGGCGGGCACGACGGCGGCCGCGTGGTCTTCGAGGGCACACCGGCCGACCTGGCGCGGCACGAGGCGTCGCTGACGGGCCGCCACCTGGCGGAGCTCCTCGCCGGCACCTCCTGAGCACCGCCCGAAGCGGCCGCCGGCCCGGCCTGGTCGTGCCCCCACCCGGGTTCGAACCGGGACTGTGCCGGGTTTAAGCCGGCTGCCTCTGCCAGTTGGGCTATGGGGGCGCACCCCAGAGACTACCGAGCGGCAATCGCCTCCCGGGAGTTCTGACCGGCTGAGTTCGGTCCGTTGCCCAGGCTCATTCGTTGCCCAGCCTCAACGGTGAGTTCGGTCGATTGCTTTGAGATCGGTCAATCAAAGGACCGATCTCAAAGCAACCGACCGACTCACGTCAGCCACGGGTCAGCCGGCCCGCAAGTGGCCGGCGGAGCGAGGGTCAGGCCTTGGAGCCCGACTCGGCGCGCTCGGCGGACGACTCCGCCTTCTGCTCGATCTTCTCGCCGACCGGCTTGGGCGGCACGGAGGCGTTGCGGAACTCCTGGCGCGGGTCGTGCAGCGAGCCGAGCGAGACCAGCTCACGGCCCATCAGGAACTGGCCGATCCAGCCGACCAGGATGCGGGCCTTGCGGTTACCGGTCGGCATCGCCATGACGTGGTAGCCGCGGTGGGCCACCCAGGCCGGGAACCCGCGCAGCTTGACGAAGCCGAACAGCTCGGCGACACCCTTGTAGAGGCCCAGCGAGGCGACCACACCGACGTTCTTGTGGTTGTACTCGACGGCGGGCCGCTCCTTGTAGAGCGCCACGATGTTGTCGGCCAGGCGCACGGCCTCGCGGATCGCGTGCTGCGCGTTCGGCGGGCAGAACTTGCCGGGGTTGAGCACGTCCGGCACGGCGGCGCAGTCGCCTGCGGCCCAGGCGCCCTCGATGATCTCGCCGTCCTCCGTGGCCACCTGCAGGGTCGGGAGCACGATGACGCGGCCCAGCTTGTCGAACGGGAGGTCGGACGCCTCCTTGATGACCGGGTTCGCCTTGACGCCCGCGGTCCACACGATGGTCTCGGTGTCGAACTCGACGCCGGTCGACGTGACGACGTGCCCGTCCACGCAGGAGGAGAGGAACGTGTTGAGGTGGAACTCGATGCCGCGCTTCTTGAGCTCGGCGAGGGCGTACTCACCCATCGGCTCCGTGACCTCGGGCAGGATGCGGCCTGCGCCCTCGATCATGACGAACCGCAGGTCGGACGCCTCGATCGTGTTGTACTGCCGCGTCGCGTAGCGCGCCATGTCCTCGATCTCGGCGAGCGCCTCGATGCCGGCGAAACCGCCGCCCACGAAGGTGAACGTGAGCATCCGCTTGCGCAGGTCGGCGTCCCAGGTGGAGGACGCGACGTCCATGCGGTTGATGACGTGGTTGCGGACCGCGATGGCCTCCTCCACGTTCTTGAAGCCGATCGCGTTCTCCGCCAGGCCCGGGATGGGCAGCGTGCGGGAGACCGAGCCCAGGCCGACGACCAGCTGGTCGTAGGTGACCTCGTACTCGTCGCCCTCCTCCGGCTGGATCTTCACGGCCTTGCGGCCGTGCTCGATCGTGGTGACCTTGCCCTGCAGCACGTCGATGCCCTTGAGGGCCTTGCGGTGCGGCGCGACGACGTCGCGGGCGTCGATGGAGCCCGCACCCGCCTCGGGCAGGAAGGGCGCGTACGTCATGTACGGGCGCGGGTCGACGACGACGATGGCCGCTTCGCGCTTCTTCAGCTTCTTTCGCAGACGGCGCGCCACGTACAGGCCGACGGACCCGCCGCCGAGCACGACGATGCGCGGCACCTTCCGCGGGCGCGGCGTCGCCGGGTCGGAAGCATGGCTGACCGAGGTCAGGTCGTTCTGAGGCATGATTCCCAGGGTACCGCGCCCTAAGCGTGTTTCTTCACATGGCAAAGAGCGGCGGGTGCGTGACGCCCACCACGCCGCTTCGCTGCGTATCGTGCCCGGTCAACGGACCATCTGGGACGGGAGTTCCCGACTAACGGAAATCCGCCCGGGAGAAGGTCAGCCCATCGACAGCGCGATCCCGTCCAGGATGTCGTGCTCACTGGTCACCACGTGGGTCAGCGAGCCGCCCGCGGCCCGCACGTCGGCCACGACGCGCTGGATCACCTCGGACCACACGAGCGCCCCGGCGGCGATCACGTCGACCCGTCCCGGGTGCAGGAAGCCCATCGCCGTGCGCTCGGCCCGCGGCGCCGCGAGCAGCGCGGCGCAGGAGGCGAGCACGGTCTCCACCGGCAGCCGGGCCCCGTGCACGCGCTCGCGCTGGTACTCGGACAGGCCAAGGGCGTGCGCTGTCACGGTCGTGATCGACCCGGCCAGTCCCACCAGCGTGGTCGTGCTCCCCAGCGGCACCGCCCGAACGGCGTCGTCCAGGTGGGCCCGGACGTCCGCGCGGGCTGCCTCGATCTCGGCGGCCGACGGCGGGTCGCTGTGCAGGTGCCGTTCCGTCATCCGCACCGAGCCGACGTCCATCGAGATGCTCGCGTCCACCGCGTCGGTGCCGAGGACCAGCTCGGTGGAGCCGCCACCGAGGTCGACCACGAGGTACGGGGCGGCGTGCGCCCCGGCGACGCCGCTGGTGGCGCCCCGGAACGAGAGCTCGGCCTCCTCGTGCCCGCTGATCACCTCGACGTCGACGCCGAGCGCGTCCCGGACACCGTCGAAGAAGGCGTCACGGTTGCGCGCGTCCCGGGTGGCGGACGTCGCGACGAACCGCACGCGCTGCGCGCCGGCGGCCTCGACGGCCGTCGCGTACTGCCGGGTCACCGCGAGGGTGCGCTCCAGCGCCTCGGGCGCGAGCTCACCGGTGCGGTCGACGCCCTGGCCCAGCCGCACCACCTCCATGCGGCGGTCGAGCTCCGTGAGGTTTCCGGCGGCGTCGACGTCCGCGACCAGCAGGCGGATCGAGTTGGTGCCGCAGTCGACCGCGGCCACGCGAGAGGAAGTCACGCGAGGATTCTCCCAGGCGCTCCGGCCGCGCGACGTCGGACGTGCCGGTTCGCGAGAAACCTCACGCCCGGAGATCTCGAGGGCACGAGGCGCGGGGACGCAGGTCTCAGCAGGTGCAGCGGTCCGGGCGCCAGGTGTCCCTGGCCAGGGCGAGCGCCTCGTCACCCAGCGGGTTCACGCCCGGCCCGGCGGCGAGCGCGTGCGCGAACAGGACGTGCAGGCACTTGACGCGCGTCGGCATGCCGCCCGCGGAGATTCCGTCGATCTCGTCGACGTGCCCGATCGCCTCGCGCTGCGCCAGGTAGTGCTCGTGCGCGGCGCGGTAGGCCGCGGCGAGCTCCTCGTCGGTCTCCAGCCGCGCCGTCATCTCCTTCATGACGCCGTTGGCCTCCAGCGTCGACGCGGCGGCCACTGCACCGGGGTGCGTCAGGTAGAAGACCGTCGGGAAGGGGGTGCCGTCGGGCAGGCGGGGCGCGGTGCGCGCCACCGTCGGACGGCCGCACACGCAGCGCGCCGCGATCCCCACGACGCCGCGCGGTTCGCGGCCGAGCTGCTCGGCCAGGACGCGCAGGTCGTCGTCGGACACGGTGTCAGTCGCGGTGTTCACCACCCCATTGTCTCCCAGAGCGCGGGTGGCGCCGTGCGGCCTACTCGCCGTCGGCGATCCGCACGGAGTCCCACACGTTCGTGTACCAGGGCGCGTCGTCCTCGGAGGTGCCCGGGGACGGCTCCACGACGCCGGGCCGTGGCGCCTCCTGCTCGACCGAGTCGGTGTCGAGCGGCCGCCACACCTTGTCCCCGGGCATGACGAAGCGCAGTCGCGACCGCGCCTGCTCGATGACGTAGGAGCGGTCGTCCCAGCGGGCGAGCTCCGTCTCCAGCTCGGCCTTCTGCTCCTGCTGCTGGCTCAGCTCGGAACGTAGGTCGCGCAGCTCGGCCTGCTGCGTCACCACGGCGCGCACGGTGGGCAGCAGGAGCACCACGGCGAGGAGCACCACGACGGACAGCACCATGGCGCGGACGGTGAGCACCTCGGGCACCATGAGCCCGTAGGTGCCGCGCCTGCGGTCGGCGCGCGCCGGCCGGGTGGGCGGCGCGACGCTGCCCGTGGCAGTGCTCCGGCGGCGCGGCTGCGCCGGTCGCTTCGCCCCGCCGCCCGACGTCGGCCGCGTGCTCCGGGATGCGTCGCCCGTGGAGCGGGCGCCTGGCCGACCGGCCGCGGCGGCCCGGCTCGAGGTCGTGCGGGGTGCGGCCGTGCGCGGTGCGGCCGTGCGCCGGCTCGCCGACGTCGACGGCGCGGCGGGCTTGCGCGCGGACGGCGCGGCCGTCGTCGAGCGCGCCGGCGTCGGCTTCGCGGCGGTGCGCCCCGCCGTCGTCCCCGCCTTCCGGTCCGCGGCGGCATCCTTGGCCGTCTTCGAGCTCTTCGAGCCCTTCGAGCCCTTGGTGCCCTTCGCCGGAGAGCCCTTCGCGTTCTTGGCCGCGGCCCCCTTGGCCGTCTGCCCGGGGGCCTTCTTGGCTCCCGCCCGGCCGCTCGACGGCGTCGTCCCCTTGCCGCCCTTGGCGCCGGACGTACCCGTGCGCGGGGTCGACGAGGGGCGCGCACCCGAGCCGCGCGCCGAACCCGAGGGCCGCGCCGGGCGACGTGAGGAAGGCATGGGTCGATTGTGCCGATTCGCCAGGCCTTTGTACGGGCATTACCTCCGGCGCGCCGTGTGTGGATCCCGTGGAACCAAAAAAAGGCTGTCAGACATGCGCGGACGTGTCCGCGCATGTCTGACAGCTCGGTGCGGCGCCACCGCACCGGCGCAGGTCGAACGGTTGAGGCCCCCTCGACCAGCGCCGTCAGGCCTGGATCAGCCCTGGAAGCGCGGGAACGCCGACCGACCGGCGTAGGTGCCGGCCTCGTCGAGCGCCTCCTCGATGCGCAGAAGCTGGTTGTACTTCGAGATGCGCTCACCGCGGGCGGGGGCACCGGTCTTGATCTGGCCGGCGTTGGTCGCCACGGACAGGTCCGCGATGGTGGTGTCCTCGGTCTCGCCGGAGCGGTGCGAGGTCATCGTGGTGAAGCCGTTGCGCTGGGCCAGCGTCACGGCGTCCAGCGTCTCGGTGAGCGTGCCGATCTGGTTGAGCTTGACCAGCAGCGAGTTCGCCGACTTGAGCTCGATGCCCTTGGCGAGGCGCTCCGGGTTGGTGACGAACAGGTCGTCGCCCACGATCTGCACCTTGTCGCCGACCTTGCCCATGAGCCCGGACCAGGAGTCCCACTCGTCCTCGGACAGCGGGTCCTCGATGGACACCAGCGGGTAGTCGGCCACGAGCTGCTCGTAGTACGCGATCATCTCGTCCGGCGTCTTCTTGCCGCCCTCGAAGGCGTACACGCCGTCCGAGAAGAACTCGGTCGAGGCGACGTCCAGCGCGAGCGCGACGTCGGTGCCCGGCTTGAGGCCGGCCCGCTCGATCGCGACGAGGATCAGGTCGAGCGCCTCACGGTTGCTGCCGAGGTTCGGCGCGAAGCCGCCCTCGTCGCCCAGGCCGGTGGCCAGGCCCTTCTCCTTCAGCACGGACTTGAGGGAGTGGTACACCTCGGTGCCGGTGCGCAGCGCCTCGCGGAACGTCGGGGCGCCGATCGGGGCGACCATGAACTCCTGGATGTCCACGTTCGAGTCCGCGTGGGACCCGCCGTTGAGGATGTTCATCATCGGCACGGGCAGGACGTGCGCGTTCGGGCCGCCCACGTACCGGAACAGGTCCAGGCCGGAGCTCTTGGCGGCGGCCTTCGCGACGGCGAGGGACACGCCCAGGATCGCGTTCGCGCCCAGCTTGCCCTTGTTCGGCGTGCCGTCCAGGTCCAGGAGGGTCTGGTCGATGATGCGCTGCTCTTCGGCGTCGTACCCGATGAGCTCGGGGGCGATCTCGTCGTTGACGGCCGCGACCGCCTTCTCGACGCCCTTGCCCAGGTAACGGCCCTTGTCTCCGTCACGCAGCTCGACGGCCTCGAACGCGCCGGTCGATGCACCGGACGGGACCGCCGCACGGGCGAAGGTGTTGTCGTCGAGGACGATCTCCACCTCCACGGTGGGGTTGCCGCGCGAGTCGAGGATCTCGCGTGCTCCAACGGCTTCGATGCTAGCCACGGGGTCTCCTTCTAAGGATGTTGCTCGGAGGTTACGGCCCCCAGCCTAGGACGTCGGGCGAGGGGGCGCGGAACCGTCCACCGGCCCGCAGCTCACAGGCCCACCACAGGTCTGCGACAGGGCCGCCACAGCGAGCCTGCCTAGCGTCCCGACCGTCCGGCGCAGACCGCTCGCGGTCGCGGCCCGCACGCCCGCTCGCCCCTCCTCCACGGCGTGCGGCACCGCCCGCGCGGCGGTCTGCGCGGACACCAACGTCCCCGCACGTTCCTCAGGACCCCAGGCAGGAGCCCATGTTCTTCACCTATCTGCGCAGAGAGCTGCGCAACCGACGCAAGCAGACGGTCGTGGTCGCGATCGGGCTCGCGGTCGCGATCGCACTGGTCATCGTCGTCAACGCGGTCTCGACGGGCGTCCGGAACGCCCAGGCGGAGGTGCTCGAGTCGGTCTACGGCGTCGGCACCGACATCACCGTCACCCAGGCCGGCGAGGGCCCCGGCGAGGGCGGCGGCCCCGGCCGGTTCGACTTCGGCGAGGGAGAGGGCGAGGCCGGCGAGGACGGCACGCGCAACCTCGCGCAGGACCGCCTCAGCACCGCCATGGGGTCGGCCTCGTTCGACGCCGCCGCGCTGGAGTCCGTCGCCGGCCTGGACCACGTGTCCGGCGTCGCCGCGACGCTGGACCTGCAGAACATGTCGTTCTCCGGCGAGATGCCGGACTTCGAGGCCATGCAGGAGGGCGGCGGCCCCGTCGACCTGCGCATGGGCGCGGACGGCTCCGGCGAAGGGTCGGCCGGCGGGTCGTCGTTCGAGATCGAGCAGTTCACGGTCACGGGAGTGGACCCGGACGCCGCCGCCGTCGGGCCGCTGACCACCGCCGCCGTGGCCGACGGCCGGACACTGGCGGCGGACGACGAGAACGTCGCCGTCCTGGACGCCACCTACGCCACGCAGCAGGAGCTCGCCGTCGGCGACACGATCACCGTGGGCGGCGAGGACCTGGAGATCGTCGGCACGGTCGCCTCCACGACCGGTGACGACGTCGCCACGGCGTCGGACGTCTACGTGCCGCTCGCCACGGCGCAGAACCTCGCGGACCTGGCCGACCAGGTCACCGACGTCTACGTGCAGGTCGACTCGGCCGAGAACGTGGACGCCGTGGCCGCCGCGATCGAGGGCGAGCTGCCCGACGCCTCCGTGAGCACGCAGTCCGACCTCGCCGAGGGCGTCACGGGCTCCCTGTCGACGGCGTCCGACCTGATCGGCACGCTCGGCACCTGGCTGAGCGTCATCGTGCTCGCGGCGGCCTTCGGCCTCGCGATCCTGTTCACGGTGTCCGGCGTCAACCGGCGTACCCGCGAGCTGGGCACGCTCAAGGCGATCGGCTGGAGCAAGGGCCGCGTGGTGGGCCAGGTCGCGGGCGAGTCCGTGGTGCAGGGCCTGATCGGCGGCGTCGCGGGCCTCGCGATCGGCGCGCTGGCGGTCTGGGCCGTCAACCTCGCGGGCATCACGCTGAGCGGCGGCGCCTCGGGCGGCGGCTTCATGATGGGCGGCCCCGGCGGTGGCGGCGGCGGACCCGCCGGCGCGATGCCGGGCGGTGGCACCCAGGGCGCCGAGGGCGGCGGCTTCGGCGCGGCTCGCGGAGGCGGTCTGGCCGACGCCGCGAGCAGCGCCGTCGACGTCGCCCTCCAGGCGCCGATCAGCCTGTGGATCGTGCTGGCCGCTGTCGGCCTCGCAGTGCTGGGCGGGCTGATCGCCGGTGTGGTCGGCGGTCAGCGCGCCGCACGCCTGCGACCCGTCGAAGCCCTTCGCTCCCTCGCGTGAGCGACAACCAGCAGAGCGTGAACCGAGAGAGGCAGACATGTATCAGATCGACGACCTGACCAAGACGTACCAGCAGGGCAAGCGCGTGGTGCGCGCGCTCAAGGGGGTGTCCCTGACCATCGGCGACGGCGAGCTCGTCGCCGTCCAGGGGCCGACGGGCGGCGGCAAGTCCACGCTGCTGCAGATGCTCGGCGGGCTTGACCGTCCGACGTCGGGCACGGTGAAGCTCGACGGCACCGACCTCGCCGGGATGAGCGACGCGCAGCTCACGGCGGCGCGGGCCGAGACCATCGGGTTCGTGTTCCAGAACTTCAACCTGATCCCGACGCTCACCGCACTGGAGAACGTGGAGACGGCGCTCGTGCCGACCAAGGTGCCGCGCCAGACGCGGACGGCGCGGGCGCTGGCCGCCCTGGAGTCGGTGGGCCTCGGCGACCGGGGCGACCACCTCCCGGGCGAGCTGTCGGGCGGGCAGCAGCAGCGCGTCGCGATCGCGCGGGCGCTGGTGAAGAACCCCAAGGTGCTGCTGGCCGACGAGCCCACCGGAAACCTCGACGAGGAGACCCGCGACGAGATCGTGGACCTCATCGAGGGACTGTGGAAGGAGCAGGGGCTGACGATCGTGCTGGTCACGCACGACTCGGTGGTCGCACAGCGCACACCGCGCCGCCTGCGTATCGCCAAGGGCGCGGTCAAGGACCTGACGGCGGCCTGACGGCGGGGCACGCCGGGCGGGGCGCGCTCGGCAGTTTGCCCCGCAGACTCGGCAGTTTGCCCCGCAGACTCGGCAGTTGGCATCGAGATCGGCACAGGCCTGAGCCGATCTCGATGCCAACTGCCGACCACCCGGGCGTACTGCCGACCGCCCGGCCGTACCGCCGGACACCCGGGTGTACCGCCGGACACCCGGGTGTACCGCCGACCACCCGGGTGTACCGCCGACCACCCGGGCATACCGCCGGACACCCTGGCGGGCGTCGGCGTCTTACCAGTGCGTCCCAGCAGGTCTCGACGGCGTCCGGGCCGGCTGGCTACGCTGCCCTACGTTCGCCGCGGCACCGTCGCCCGGCGCACGCCCCATCGGAGACACGCGCAAAGGAGCGCAGCATGCCTCGTCGAAATCGTTTCACCACCCGAGATCGCTCGGCGGTCAGAAATCGTTTAACACCGGGTCTCGCCGCAGGGCTCGCAGGGCTCGTCGCCGCCGGGTCGCTCGTCGCACCCGCCGCGGCGACGACAGGAGCGGCCACGGCAGCCGCCGACACGGTCGTCACCGCCGTCGACTTCGAGGACGGCACCACCGGCACGTGGACCCCGAGCGGCGGCGCGGGCCTCGACGTCGTTCCGGACCCCGACGGCGCGGGCAGCGTGCTCGCCATCACCCGGGCCGCCGACTACGAGGGCCTCCAGTCCCCCACCGGGATCTTCCGCCCGGGGCTGACCTACACGTTCAGCATGCGCGCCCGTCTCGCGGACCCCGCCTCGCCGGAAGACCCGCCGGCCCCCACCAGCACCGGCGTCCGCTTCGTCGTCAAGCCGGCGTACGACTGGGTGGGGAACGCCACGGTCGGCACCGACTGGACCACGGTGACCGGCACGTACACGGCCGCCGCCGACGCCGACCCGGCCGAGCTGCAGGCCTACCTCGGCAGCGCCGACCAGGACGCCCCCTACACGCTCCTCGTGGACGACATCATGGTGACCACCTCCGACACGGTTCCCCCGGACGACGTCGTGCCCGGCGGCGCGATCAACCCCGTGCCCACCCCGGTGTACGCCGCCGAGGGCAGCGGGGACGCCTCCGCCCTGACCTTCGACGACGGCCCGAACCCCGGCACCACGCCCGCCCTGCTGGACTTCCTCGCGGAGCACGACCTGAAGGCCGTCTTCTGCGTGATCGGGCAGAACATCCAGGCCGAGGGCGGCGCCGCGCTGCTGCGCCGGATCGTCGCCGAGGGTCACGTCCTGTGCAACCACTCGACGTCGTACGCCGACATGGGCTCCTGGACCCAGGAACAGGTGCGCGCCGACCTGGTCGAGAACCTGGGGATCATCCGCGACGCGCTGGGCGACCCGAACCAGAGGGTCCCCTTCTGGCGCGCCCCGAACGGTTCCTGGGGCGTGACGCCCGGTGTCGCCGTCGAGCTGGGCATGCAGCCGCTCGCCGTCCGGAACACGATCGCCGACTGGGAGACCCAGGACGTCCCGACCCTCACCGCCAACCTGCGCACCGCCATGGTCCCCGGCGAGCTGGTCCTCGCGCACGACGGCGGCGGCGACCGGTCGGGCACGCTCGCCGCGGTGCGGACGGTCGTCACCGAACGCCTCGCCGACGGCTGGACGTTCACGTTCCCGGAGGGCACGCCCCCGGCGTCGGGCACCGTGCTGAGCACGGACTTCGAGGACGGCACCCTCGGCGGCTGGGCGCCTCGCACCGGCACGGACGCCTCCGACTTCACGCTCGCGGTCACGGACACCGACGCACACGGCGGTACCTGGGCGGCCGCCCTCACCGACCGTGACGCGACCGGAGACGGCATCGGCCGGGACGTCACGGGCGTGCTGCGCGCGGGCGTCACCTACGACGTCTCCGCCTGGGTGCGCTTCCCCGCGGGGCAGACGCCGGGCGACGTCTGGCTGAGCCTCGCGAGCACGGTCGGGGGCGCGCAGAACTTCTCGACCCTGGCCCAGTTCACGGGCCTGACCGACAGCGGCTGGACCGAGGTGACCGCCACGTTCACCATGCCGGACCACGACGACGCGCTCCTCTACTTCGAGACGGCGTACGACGGCGGCAACACCAGCGACTGGCTGATCGACGACATCGTGGTGTCCGTCCCGGAGCCGTCGCTGATCGAGGACCTGACGGGGCTCCAGGAGACCGTCGACCTCCCGGTGGGCGTCGCGATCGACAGCCGCGAGACCTCGGGCGCGGCGGCGCAGCTGCTGAGGAGGCACTTCGGTCAGGTCACGCCCGAGAACCACATGAAGCCGGAGGCCTGGTACGACGCCGACGGCACACTGCGCCGGCACCCGGAGGCGACGGCTCTCATGGACTTCGCGCAGGAGAACGACCTGCGGGTCTACGGCCACGTGCTGGTGTGGCACAGCCAGACGCCGGACTGGTTCTTCCAGGACGACGCCGGCGAACCGCTGGCAGCGGACGAGGCGGGCCGTGCGGTGCTCCGCGAGCGCCTGCGCGACCACGTGTTCGGCATCGCGGAGAACCTGAGCGACGACTACGGGCTCTTCGGCTCGGCCACGAACCCGCTGGTTGCGTTCGACGTGGTCAACGAGGTGGTCTCGGACGGCGCGGAGCACCCGGACGGCCTGCGCCGTAGCGAGTGGTTCCGGATCCTGGGCGAGGAGTACATCGACCTCGCGTTCGAGTACGCGGACGAGGCGTTCAACGAGACGTACGCCGCCGCACCGTCGGACGCGGTGCGCGACCGTCCGGTGACCCTGTTCATCAACGACTACAACACGGAGCAGGGCGGCAAGCAGGACCGGTACCGCGCGCTGGTGGACCGGCTGCTGGAGCGCGGCGTGCCGGTGGACGGCGTGGGCCACCAGTTCCACGTGTCCCTCGCGATGCCGGTCGGCGCGCTGGAGGGCGCGATCGAGCGGTTCGCGGACCTGCCGGTCACGCAGGCGGTCACGGAGCTGGACGTCACGACGGGGACGCCGGTCACGCAGGCCCGGCTGGTCGACCAGGGCTACTACTACCGCGACGCGTTCGACGTGTTCCGCGCGCACGCCGCGGACCTCTTCAGCGTGACGGCGTGGGGCCTGACCGACGGCCGGTCGTGGCGGGTCGACAGCGGCGCGCCCCTGCTCTTCGACGACCGCTTCCAGGCCAAGCCGGCCTACTTCGGCGCGGCCGGGGCCGAGCTGCCGGCCCGCCTGCGCACGGCGAACGTGTTCGCCGGGGACGTTCCGCTTGACGGTTCGGCCACGGCGTCCCCGGTGTGGGACCGGCTGCCGCGGCACACGTTCGAGGCCCCGGACGGCGGCGCGGCCGCCTTCCAGCTCCGCTGGGCGGCCGACCACCTGACGGCGTTCGTCACGGTGGACGACACCGGGGACGACGCCGGGGACGCCGTGACGCTCGTGCTCGACGACGCCGAATACACCGTGACCCGGGACGGGACGGCGACCGGCCCGGGCGACGGCGCCGACGCGGAGGTGAGCGAGCGGGAGGGCGGGTACGACGTCGTCGTGCACCTGCCCGCGACCCTCGCCGAGGGCGCGACCGCCACGTTCGACGCCCGCGTGACCAGCGGCGGCGAGTCCACCGCGTGGAACTCGCCCGGTGCCGTGGGCACGCTGACGCTGGTCGAGGAGCTGTCGTACCTGGAGGTCACCGCAGCCGCACAGGCCCCGGTGGTCGACGGTGACGTGGACGACGTGTGGGACACGGCAGGTCCGGCGGTGACCACCACCAAGGAGGTCGAGGGCTCGGACGGCGCCGTCGCGACCGTCCGCACACTGTGGCGGGACGGCACGCTGTACGTCCTGGCGGACGTCGCCGACCCCGTGGTCGACGCCTCCGGCTCGGACCCGTGGATCCAGGACTCCGTGGAGATCTACGTGGACGGCGGCAACGCGAAGAACGGCGGCTACCGGGCCGACGACACGCAGATCCGCGTCTCGGCGCGGGGCGTCGTCTCGTTCGGCACCGGCGACGAGGCGGCGCAGCGCGCCCGCGTGTCCAGCGCCGCCACGACGACCGACGACGGCTACCGTGTCGAGGCGTCGGTCGACCTGCTGTCGTACGGCGGCCCGGGCACGTTCCAGGGCCTGGACTTCCAGGTCAACGACGCGGCCGGCGGCGCACGGACCGCCGTCCGCAACTGGGCCGACCCCACGGGCACGGGCTACCAGTCCACCGCGCGCTGGGGCGTGGGCCGGCTCGTCGAACCAGAGGCGCCGACGGTGCCGGCCTGGTCCGCGAGCGCCGTGTACACGGCGGGTGACCAGGTGAGTCACGACGGCGCGGTGTTCACCGCACTGTGGTGGACGCGCGGCCAGACCCCGGGCGCCACGCCGTGGGGGCCGTGGGCCGAGGTGGGCGCCCCGTCGGCGTGTGCCGGGGGCACGTACGCCGCCTGGACGCCGACCGCGGTGTACGACAGCGGCGAGACGGTGGTGCACGACGGCCATCGCTGGACCGCGCAGTGGTACAGCCGCAACCACGAGCCCGCGGCCACGCCGTGGGGCCCGTGGCGGGACCTCGGCGGCTGCTGACTCCTGCCGTTCGTCAGGTCTCCTTCCGCGTGAGCGCTGGTCGCTCCCAAGGAAGGAGACCTGACGAATCGTTACAGACGGTTAACACGACTTTCCAGGCGACCCCACTTGCGTGGCGATATGGTCCAAACCTCCCCGCCAGTTGACCGGGGAGACGAACTGGGGAGGCAATCAGTGAGGCAAGCACGCATCACCACCCTCGCCGCGGCGGCGGCCGTGGTGGCCCTGACCGTGGCCGGGTGTACCCCGAGCGACACCGTCGAAGGCGACGGGCCGGTCACCCTGGAGACCTGGATCAGCCAGGACATGGAGACGCTGTTCCCCGGCGACGCCGGGGCGTACGACAACATCAGCGTCCTCGACGTGGTCTACGACGGTCTGGTCCGGTACGACCCGGAGACCACCGAGCCGTACAACTACGTGGCCGAGTCCATCGAGCCCAACGACGACAACACGGTCTGGACCATCAAGATCAAGCCGGACCTGACGTTCCAGAACGGTGAGCCCGTCGACGCCGATGCGTTCGCCCGCTCCTGGAACTACACGGCCGACGGCGACAACGGTCTGTACTCCAACTACTTCTTCGGCATCATCGAGGGCTACGACGAGATGCAGCCCACGACCGACGACGACGGCAACATCACCGCCGAGGGCGCCGCGGACGAGCTGTCCGGGCTGAAGGTCACCGACGACCTGACCCTCGAGGTCACCCTCGCCTCGCCGTTCGCCGGCTTCGCGACGATGCTCGGCTACACCGGCTTCTTCCCGATCGCGCAGGAGTGCCTGGACGACGTCGAGAAGTGCGCGCTCGAGCCGATCGGCAACGGCCCGTTCCAGGTGACCGACTGGCAGCAGAGCCAGGAGCTCACCGCCGAGAAGTGGGCGGACTACACGCTCGACGAGACGCCCAGCTACGACGCCATCCACTGGACCGAGTACGCCGCGGGTGAGACGGCCGGGTGGGCGGACTTCAAGGCCGGCGACCTCGACCTGTCCTTCCCGCCGACCGCGGAGGTGGAGTCCGCGAAGAACGACCCCGAGCTCTCCGAACGCTATGTCGAGAAGCCCGGCGCCTCGCTCACGTATCTGGGCTTCTCCGGCTACACGGAGGGCCCGTGGAACGACATCGAGTTCCGCAAGGCGATCTCCATGGCGATCGACCGCGAGGGCATCATCTCCTCGCTGGGCAGCGGTCAGGCCACCCCCGCCGACTCCTGGGTGGTTCCCGGCGGGGTGCCCGGCGGCGAGGCCGGCACGTGCGAGTGGTGCGTCTACGACCCCGAGGCGGCCAAGGCGGCGCTGGAGAAGGCCGGCGGCTGGCCCGACGGCGAGAAGCTGCAGATCAGCCTGGGTGACGACGACGCCGAGGTGGAGTACTTCACCGCCATCGGCAACTCCATCGAGGAGGTGCTGGGCATCCCGTACGAGCTCAACATCCTGCCGAGCGACGACTACTTCTCGACCCGGTCGGCCCAGGGCTTCGACGGCATGTTCCGGAACAACTGGTTCCCGGACTACCCGCTCAACGAGAACTACCTCAGCTTCTACGCGTCGGGCGAGCCCGGTGCCGGGCACTGGGGCTGGTACAGCGAGGACTTCGAGGCCAAGCTGGACGAGGCGGCCGCCGCGCCGTCGCTCGACGAGTCCGTCGCGCTCTACCAGGAGGCCGAGGCCATCCTCGCCGAGGAGTTCCCGACCATCCCGTTCCGCTGGAGCTTCAGCGCCACGTACTACAGCGACCGGCTGGAGAACGTGATCCTCAACCCGTTCTCGGGCGCGCCGATCCTCCGCAAGATCGACGTCACGGCGTAACGAACCACCGCGCCGGACCGGAGCGGCCACCGGCCGGGCCTGACGGGACACCGTTTCCGCCAGGTCCGGCCGGCACGGCCGTCCGCCGTCCGCGCATCCCCATACCCCCCGGAAGGACCCCATGGGGCGCTACATCCTTCGCCGTGCCGCCCAGGCGGTCGGCACCCTGCTGCTGGTCATGTTCCTGCTGCACCTGCTCACGACGGTCGCCATCCAGCTCAACGGCAACCCGGCCCAGGCGTTCTTCGGTGACAAGGTCGCCACCCCGGCGCAGGTCGCCGCCGTCGAGCAGCGCTTCAACCTCGACGACCCCTGCTACGACCAGGTGGGCAACCCGTGCCTCGGGCCGTTCGTCGAGCGCCTCGGGCAGTACGCCCAGGGCGACTTCGGCACGAACCTGCGCGGGCGTGAGGTCTCGGAGATCGTCGCCACGGCGGCGCCGAACACCATCCGCCTGTTCTGCGTCGTGCTGGTCACCTGGCTGGCGCTCGGCATGCTGCTGGGCTCGGCCGCGGCCCGCTGGCGCGGCTCGCCCGGCGACCACGGCATCCGGCTCACGTCGGTACTGATCGACGCGTTCCCCGTCTTCGTGCTGCTGATCGTCTACCGGTACGTCGTCGCCGTGCCGCTGAACCGCTGGGCCGAGGACACGTTCGGCGAGAACAGCTGGCCGCCCTACTGGTTCAAGCCGTCCTTCGACCCCGACCACCCGTGGGCCACCGTCGTCGTCCCCGGCATCCTGCTCGGCCTGGCCGGGTCCGCGGCGTTCATCCGCCTGGTCCGGGCGAGCCAGCTCGACTCCTACCAGGGCGACCACGTGCGCACGGCCCGGTCGAAGGGACTGACCGAGGGACGCGTCGTCGTGCACCACGTGGTGCGCAACTCGTCGGTCCCCGTGGTGACCGCCGTCGGCCTGACCTTCGCCGAGGCGCTCGGCGGGGCCGTGATCACCGAGGGCCTGATGAACATCTACGGGATGGGCGGCGTCCTGTGGGAGGCCGTGCGGAACGACGACGTCGGGCTCGTGCTCGGCGTCGTGACCCTGCTGGCCGCGGTGACCGTCGTGGTGATGATCGTCGTCGACATCGCCTATGCCCTGCTCGACCCGAGGATCCGCTATGAGTGATGCCGCGACACCCGCACCGACCGCCCGGCGCACCGCGGGCGCGTCGTCGAGCCCGCTCGCCGACGCCTGGCGTCGGCTCCGCCGCCGGCCGGACACGATCGCCGCCGCCGTCGTGCTCGTGTTCTTCGGGCTGATGGCGGCGTTCCCCACGCTGTTCACGACCACCAGTCCTCGCACGTGCCCGATCCGGGAGGCCCGCACGACGCCGCAGGGCTGGGGCGGCGAGCACCCGCTGGGCACCGACGCGCTCGGGTGCGACGTCCTGGCCACGCTGGTGCACGGCATCCGGCCGTCGCTGCTGCTGGCGATCGTCGTGGTCGGCGTCTCACTGCTGATCGGCATCACCCTGGGTCTGCTCGCCGGGTACTACCTCGGCTGGGTGGACTACCTGGTCTCCCGTGCCGTCGAGGTCTTCCTGGTGATCCCGCTGCTGCTGGCCGCACTCCTGGTGCTGTCCCTGTTCAAGGGCGTCGACCTCGGCACCGGCACGTTCAACGTGATCCTGCTGCCCGCGGTGGTGCTCATCCTGTTCGGCTGGATGCCGTACGCCCGCTACGTGCGGGCCAGCACGCTGGAGGCGAAGAACCTGGACTACGTGACCGCCGCACGCTCGCTCGGCGCGTCGGACCTGCGCATCATGGGCCGGCACGTGCTGCCCAACGCGATCGGCACCGTCACCGCGCTGCTCCCCACCTCCGTGGCCGGGGTGATCAGCGCGGAGGCCGTGCTGTCCTTCCTGGGCATCGGCGTCCGGCCACCGGCGACGAGCTGGGGGATCCAGATCGAGCAGGGCTCGGAGTGGGTGCTCGGCGGTGCCCCGCACATCCTGCTCGCGCCCCTGATCTGCCTGGTCGCGACCGTCCTCGCCCTGGTGGTGCTCGGCGACGCCCTGCGCGACGCCCTCGACCCGAGGCTCGCCGCATGAGCGCGGGGCGCAGCGAGGGCGAGCAGAAGACACAGCCCCTCCTGGAGGTCACCGACCTCGCGGTCGAGTTCCGGACGCCCGACGGCGTGGTGCACGCTGTCGACGGGCTGTCCTACCGCGTGGAGGCGGGCCGGACGCTCGCGATCGTGGGTGAGTCCGGCTCGGGCAAGTCCGTGTCGTCGCTGGCCGTGATGGGCCTGCTGCCCGACACCGCGCGCGTCACACGCGGGTCGGTGCGGTTGGAGGGCACCGACCTGCTCGCCCTGAGCCGCAAGGAGCACCGCGCCCTCTGCGGTGACCGGGTGGCGATGGTGTTCCAGGACGCGCTGGCCGCGCTCAACCCCGTGCACACCGTGGGCTACCAGCTCACCGAGGCGCTGCGGGCCCGCCGCGGGCTGTCCCGCGGCGACGCCCGCAAGCGCGCGATCGAGCTGCTCGACCTGGTCAAGGTGCCGAACGCGAAGGCCCGCGTGACGGAGTACCCGCACCAGTTCTCCGGCGGCATGCGCCAGCGCGTGATGATCGCAACGGCGCTGGCCATGGACCCCGACGTGCTCATCGCGGACGAGCCCACCACGGCCCTCGACGTGACGGTCCAGGCGCAGGTGCTGCGCCTGCTCGCGGAGATCCAGGCCGAGCGGCACATGGGCCTCGTGCTGATCACGCACGACCTGGGCGTCGTGGCCGGCGTCGCCGACGACGTCACGGTCATGTACGCGGGCCGCGCCGTCGAGCAGGCCCCCGTGGTGCCCGTCTACACGGCGCCCGCCCACCCGTACACCCGGGCCCTGCTGCGGTCGATCCCCTCCGCTGCCGGGGCGGGCCGCCTGCCCGTGATCCCGGGCCGGCCACCCAGCCCGGCCGCGATGCCGGCGGGCTGCCCGTTCCACCCGCGGTGCGACGCCGTGCGCGACGTCTGCCGCACCGACGTGCCGCCGCAGGCGACCCCGGCGCCCGGCCGGATGTCGCTGTGCCACTTCGCGTCGGACATCATGGCCGGACGGGAGCCGGCCCCTGCGGCCGGTGTGACGGCATCGGCGCCCGGTGGGTCGGTGCCCGAGCCGAAGGGAGACCCCGATGACTGAGTCACGACCGGCGGGCGCCGGGCTCGTCGACGAGCGGCCTGCGAACGACCGGGCGGTGCTCGAGGTCCGCGACCTCGTCAAGCACTACCCGGTGCGCGCGGGGCTGCTGCGCCGCTCGACGGCGACCGTGAAGGCCGTCGACGGCGTCTCGCTCACCCTGGACCGGGGCCGCACGCTGGGTCTGGTCGGCGAGTCCGGATCAGGCAAGTCGACGCTCGCCCGCGTGCTGGTGGGCGTCGAGACGCCGACCAGCGGGCAGGTGCTGGTGGACGGCGAGGACGTCACCGGACGGTCCCGGGCAGGCCGCAAGCAGCTCCGCCGGGACGTGCAGATGGTGTTCCAGGACCCGTACACGTCCCTGAACCCGCGGATGTCGGTGAGCGAGATCGTGGGCGAGCCGTTCGCCATCCACGGCATCGACCCGGCTGGTGGCCGACGAGCCGCGGTGGGCGAGCTGCTGGAGCTCGTGGGCCTGGACCCCGACCACGCGAACCGGTACCCGCACCAGTTCTCGGGCGGGCAGCGGCAGCGCGTCGGGATCGCCCGCGCGCTCGCCCTGCGGCCCAAGATCCTGGTCTGCGACGAGCCGGTCTCGGCACTCGACGTCTCCGTGCAGGGCCAGGTGATCAACCTGCTGGAGGACCTCCAGGACGAGCTCGGACTGTCGTACCTGTTCGTGGCCCACGACCTCGGCGTGGTGCGGCACATCGCCCACGACGTCGCCGTCATGTACCTGGGCCGCATCGTCGAGCAGGGCCCCGAGGCCGACGTGTACGACGGCGCGCGCCACCCCTACACGCAGGCGCTGCTGTCGGCGGTGCCGGTACCCGACCCGTCGGTGCGGCTGGTCGAGACCCCGATCAGCGAAGGCCCGACCAGCCAAGGCCAGACCAGCGAAAAGCGGCCAGGCATCGGCGGGATCGTGCTGGAGGGCGACCCGCCCTCGCCGGTCGACCCGCCGTCCGGCTGCCCGTTCCACACGCGCTGCTGGCTCGCGCCGACCCTGCCGGAGGCTCGTGGCGACGCCACCGCGTCGTCGGCGGACGGCGTCGGGGCAGACGGCGCGGACGTCGTCGTCCCGCACCCGGGCCTGCGGCTCGTCCCGTCCGCGTGCGAGACGGAGGTGCCCGCCCTGGTCGCCCGGGGTTCCACACCCGACCACGTCACCGCCTGCCACTTCGCGCGCGTGCTCGCCGCCCCGGGGGCCGGCGCATGAGGCGCGTCCTGGTGGTGCTGAACTCGCCCACCAGCTCGATGGGCCGCCTGGAGCACTGGCTCCCCGAGGCCGGGCTCGACCCGGTGCTCACGCCGGGACCGGAGCTCCCCGACTCCCTCGACGGGTTCGGGGGCGTGGTCCTGCTGGGCGGCGGCTTCATGCCGGACGACGATGCCGGCCACCCGTTCCTGGCCCGCGAGCGTGCGCTGACCGAGCACGCGCTGGCCTACGGCGTGCCGCTGCTCGGGCTGTGCCTCGGCGGGCAGCTCCTGGCGCACGTCACGGGCGGCGGCGTCACGGCGCGGTCGGGCGAGACCGAGCGCGGCATGTGCGCGCTCAGGGTGCTGCCCGACGCCGCGGACGACCCGGTCTTCGGCGACCTGCCCGGCGCGCCGGACGGCCCGCTGTGGATGATCGAGAACCACGAGGACTCGGTGACGGCGCTGCCGCCGTCGGCGACGCTGCTGGTGACCAGCGACGTCTGCCGCACCCAGGCGTTCCGCGTGGGCGAGGCGGCCTGGGGCCTGCAGTTCCACCCCGAGGCGCGGCCGGAGCGGATCGCGACCTGGGACGAGGCCGCGCTCTCGGAGCAGGGCATCGACCGGGCCGTGCTGGCCGAGGCAGCGCTGGTGCACGCGGCCGAGAACGAGGCGCAGTCGCGTGCACTGGTACAGGCCTGGGCGAACGTGGTGCACGCCGGCGCGAAGTAGGCCCAGACCGAAGCAGGGCGAGGATCGACGAGAGGACGAGCACGGACATGGTCTCGACAGGGACGCACAGCGACGGGGTGCCGGTGGTGGCCTACCGGGTGGCGCGGGCCTCGGGCGAGGTGCTCGCCGCGCGCCAGGACGACCTGGACTTCTACGCCGCCTCCACCGTGAAGCTCGCGGTGCTGGTGGCGGCCGCGCGCGCACTCGACGCCGGCACGGCGAGCCTCGACGAGACGTGCGTCGCGACCCGGACCTTCACCTCGCAGGTGCCCGGCGCGGGCGAGTACACGATCGAGCCCGACGACGTCGACGAGGGCCTGCCGGCCGACGGCACGCCGATGCCGCTGGGCGACGTCGTCGACCGGATGGTCACGGTGTCGTCCAACGAGGCGACCAACATGGTGGCCGAGCGCGTGGGTATCCCCGCCGTGAACCAGGTGCTGGCCGACGCCGGGGCCACGCGGTCGACCTTCGGCCGCAAGTACTCGGACCTGGCGGCCGAGAAGGCCGGGGCCTCGCACCGCACGACGGCGGCCGACCTGTGCCGGCTGATGTCCGCGCTGGTCACGGGCGAGCTCGCGAGCCCGGAGCGGACCGCCTGGATGTGCGAGCTGCTCGGTCGGCAGACGGACCGGCAGCTCACGGCGGCCGTCCCCGGCCGGGGTGAGCCGGGCGCCGTCCCGTTCGGCTCCAAGTCCGGCTGGGTGGACGGCATCCGGCACGACGTCGCCTTCGTGGGGGAGCCGGGTCCGGACGCCCTGGTGATCGCGGTGTGCACGCGCGGCTACGACGAGCAGGCCGCGGAGGAGACCCTCAAGGCGCTGGGCGCCCTGGCGGTCGCGCTCGCCTGACGGGTTGCTCTCCCCGACAGGTTGCTCTCCCCGACAGGTTGCTCTCCCCGACGGGTTGCTCTCCCTGAGGCGGATCTTCCCCGTCGACCCGTCCGCTCCTTCTCCTTCTCCTTCGAGGCCTAAGTTTCTTCGCTTTTGGCCGCCCCAGAGCGAAGAAACTTAGGCCTCGAAGGGGACAGGTCCCACTGCCCCGGCTGGCCCACGAGGGTTGCCTCCCGCATCTCTTTCCTATTGAATGCGGGTGCAATAGTGGCGAGCCGAAGGGGGCGACGTGCTGACCACCAGCGCCGAGGAGGTCCGCCACGGCGGCCTCGCGCAGGTCGACCGCAAGGAGAACCTGCTCAACCAGGGCTTCTACCTCGTGCGTTCAGGCGTGCTGGCGCCGGGCCTGCGCGTGCACCGCGACGTGGCGGCAGTCTGGCAGCTCGTCACGTGGGGCCCGTCCATCGCCGGCGGCTACCGCGCCAGCACGGTCCGCGCCCCGCACCAGACGGCGTTCGCCGACGAGCAGCGCAGCGTGACCTTCCGCGAGCTCGACGAGCGCGCGAACCGCCTGGCCAACGCCCTGCGGGACCGTGGCGTCGGCCTCGGGTCGCCCGTCGCCGTGCTCTGCCGCAACCACGGCGGCCTGATCGAGGCCATGGTGGCCCTGGCGAAGCTCGGCGCGACCACGCTGCTGCTCAACTCCGGCCTCTCCCCCGCGCAGGTCTCCGCCGTCGCCGCCGAGCAGCAGCCGGTGCTGCTGCTCGCCGACCAGGAGTTCCTGGACCAGGGCCTCGACCTGCCCGCCGGCCTGGGCGTGCACACCACCTGGGCCGACGACGGCGCCCCCGATCTCGCCGCGCTCACCGCGAACGGAGACCCGACACGGGTGCCCATCCCCGGGAGACCCGGCCGCACCGTCGTCATGACCTCGGGCACCACGAGCACCCCGAAGGGCGCGCGCCGGCCGCAGCCGCACGGGCTGAGCGAGGCGGCGTCGCTGCTGTCGGTCATCCCGCTGCGGGCCGGCGACCGGATGATGATCTCCACGCCGATCTTCCACACCTGGGGGCTCGCGGCGCTGCAGCTCGGCATGGCGCTGCATGCCGAGCTGGTGCTGCCCCGGCGCTTCGACCCCGAGACGACCCTTCGCATGATCGCCGAGCACCGGGTAACCGCCCTGATCGCGGTCCCGGTGATGCTGCAGCGCATCCTCGACCTGCCCGCGGAGGTCAAGGCCCGCTACGACACCTCGTCGCTGCGCGTCGTCGCCTACTCCGGATCGGCCATGCCCGCCGACCGGATCACCCAGTTCCTCGACGAGTTCGGCCCGGTGCTGTACGGCCTCTACGGCTCGACGGAGGCCTCCTGGGCCTCCATCTCGACGCCCGAGGACCTCGCGGCGGAGCCGACGACGGCGGGCCGGCCCCCGCTCGGCACCCGCATCGGCATCCTGGACGACGCCGGCCGGCCGGTGCCCCGCGGCGCCGTCGGCCAGATCTGCGTGGGGAACGGCATGCTGTTCGAGGGATACACGAACGGCACGGGCAAGCCGATGTTCGGCGACCTGATGGCCACGGGCGACCGCGGTCGGCTCGACGACGAGGGCCGCCTCTACGTGCTGGGTCGCGCCGACGACATGATCGTCTCGGGCGGCGAGAACGTGTTCCCGCGCCCGGTGGAGGACGCGATCACGGCCCAGCCGGAGGTCGCGGACGTCGCGGTGTTCGGCGTGCCCGACGAGCGGTTCGGCCACCGGTTCGCCGCGTACGTGGTGCTGCGCGAGGGCGCGACGCTCACCGCGGAGGCCCTGCTGGACCGGCTCCGGGCGGAGCTCCCGCGCTTCTCGCTCCCCCGCGACATCCACTTCCTGGACGAGCTCCCTCGCAACCCGACGGGCAAGGTCGTCCGCCGGGACCTCTCCTGACCTCCGGACAGTCCGACCGACCCGCCCCCTTCGAGGCCTAAGTTTCTTCGCTTTGCGCCGGCGCAAAGCGAAGAAACTTAGGCCTCGAAGGGGATCAGGTTCAGCGCAGCAGCGTACGGACCGCCCAGAGCCCCTCCGCCAGCTCCGTGAAGCTCGTCGACAGCGGCGACAGGCCCACCCTCAGGCCCTGCGGCGGACGGAAGTCCGGGATCACACCCCGCGCCCAGGCGTCCGCCACCACCCGCTTGAAGTCCGGGTGGTCGAGCATGACGTGGCTGCCCCGGCGCTCCGGGTCGCGCGGTGAGGCAACGCGCACGCCGGGCAGGTGCTCGTCCGCGATCTCGATCGCGAAGCCGGTCAGCGCGAGCGACTTCGCGCGCACGGCGGGCATGCCCGCCCGGTCGATCAGGGCGAGCATGTCCCGCATCGGCAGCATGCCGACGATCGGCGGCGTGCCGCTGATGAGCTGGCGGATGCCGGCCGCGGGCTCGTACTCGGGGCCCATCGCGAACGGGTCGGCGGCCCCCATCCAGCCCTGCACCGGCTGGCGCACCTCCCCCTGCAGGCCGGCGGCCAGGTAGGCGAAGGCCGGCGAGCCAGGCCCGCCGTTCAGGTACTTGTAGGTGCAGCCGACGGCGATGTCCACGCCGTCGGCGTCCAGGTCGAGCGGCACCGAGCCCGCCGAGTGGCACAGGTCCCACAGGACCAGGGCGCCGGCGTCGTGGACGACCCGCGTGATGGCGGGCAGGTCGGCGATATAGCCGGACTTGAAGGCGACGTGGCTGAGCAGCACGAGCGCGGTGTCCGGCCCGACGGCGGCCGCCACCTCCTCGGGCGTGACGCCGGCCTCGGCGTCGGGCGCGATCCAGCGGATCTCGAGGCCGCGCTCGGCCGCGATGCCCTGCAGCACGAACCGGTCCGTGGGGAAGTTCTCGGTGTCGGCGACGATCACGGTGCGGCCGGGCCGCGCGTCGACAGCAGCGCGGGCCAGCTTGTAGAGGAGCACGGTGGTGGAGTCGGCGACGACGGTCTGGCCAGGCGCCGCGCCCAGCGCGACCCGGCCCAGCTCGTCGCCGAGCTCGGTCGGCGCGTCCATCCAGCTCTCGTCCCAGGACCGGATCAGCCGCGCCGCCCAGGGCCCGTCGACGAACGACGCCAGCCGCTCGCGGGTCGCGGTCAGCGGCCGGCCCAGCGAGTTGCCGTCGAGGTAGGCGACCAGGCCCTCGCTCGGGACGAACAGGTCGCGGTAGGCGGCCAGCGGGTCGGCGGCGTCGAGGGCGGCGGCGCGCTCGCGCAGCACGGCGGGCAGGTCGGTGGGCGGGGTCGCGGGCTGCGGGGCGGACGGTGCGGTGTCGGTCACGGGGGCTCCAGGTCGATCGGTTCCGGCCCGAGCGTACGTCGTGCACGGGGCGGTCCGGCCGGAACCCTTGACGCCCCAGGGCGCGGCTCAGTAATGTCCGTGCCATCCGAACGCAAGAAGTCGACAAGACTGCGCGTTTTTACTTACAGAACCATGGCAAGTACGCACGGACAATCCTGGTGACGACACCCGTCGACGACGACGGGAGATCGGGGACGACGATGTTCCGCTCCACCTCGCGCCATGCCACCAGACCGGGGCTCGCACCCGGCCTGATGTCGGTACTCACCGCCGCCGCCCTGACCGCGGCGGTCCTCGTGCCGGCGCCGGCCAGCGCCGCGCCCGGCGTCCTGTCCACGGGCGCCGCCGCGGCGGCCAGCAGCGCCAACGCCCCCTACCTGGCCGACAACCTCACCGACGGGAACGCCGGCACGTACTGGGAGTCGACCAACGGCAGCCTGCCGCAGTGGGCCCAGGTCGACCTCGGCTCGGGCGCCACCGTCGAGGAGGTGGTGCTCAAGCTGCCCGCGTCGTGGGGGGCCCGCACACAGACCCTGTCGGTGCAGGCAGGTGCCGACGGCTCCACCTTCACCACCCTCGCCGCGAGCGCCCAGCGCCGGTTCGACCCGGCGTCGGGCAACACGGTGACGATCGACGTGCCGAACACCGAGGCCCGGTACGTGAGGGTCGCGATCACGGCGAACACGGGCTGGCCGGCGGGTCAGCTCTCGGAGCTGGAGGTGCGTGGCACCCGCGACGCCCCGGACCCGGAGGAGCCGGCTGACGGCACGGACCTCGCGGCGGGCCGCCCCGTGGCGGCGTCGTCGACGGAGTGGACGTACGTCGCGGCGAACGCCACCGACGGCGACACGGGCACCTACTGGGAGGGCGCGGGCGGGCAGTACCCGAGCACGCTCGCGGTGACGCTGGCGTCCGCGGCGGAGCTGAGCGCCGTCGTCGTGAAGCTGCCGCCCGCCACGGCCTGGGGGCCACGCACGCAGACCTTCGAGGTGCAGGGCCGCACGGGGTCGGGTGATGCGTGGGCGACGCTCGCGCCGTCGGCCGCGCGTGCCTTCTCCCCCGCGACGGGCAACACGGTGACCGTGCCGGTCACGGGTACCGCGCGGGAGGTGCGTCTCCGGTTCACGGCGAACACGGGCTCGGGCAACGGTCAGGTGGCAGAGCTGCAGGTGTTCGGCACGCCGGCGGCCAACCCCAACCTGACGGTCACGGGCGTCACGGCCACGCCGGCGTCGCCCACGGAGTCGGACGACGTGACCCTCTCCGCCGTCGTGAAGAACATCGGCACGCGGGCCTCGACTGCCACCGACGTCTCGTTCACGGTGGACGGCGACGAGGTGGCGACGGGCCAGGTGGGCGCGCTCGCCGCGGGCGCACAGGCGACGGTCACGGCCGACGTCGGCACGTTGACGGCCGGGTCGTACGAGATCGGCGCCGAGGCGGACCCGTCGGGTGCCGTGGCCGAGCAGTCCGAGAGCGACAACGGCTACACGCGGCCGGACCCGCTGGTGGTCACCGAGGTCGCCAGCTCGGACCTGGTCCCGACCGTGTCGTGGACGCCGTCCACCCCCGCCGCCGGCGAGGCGGTCACCTTCTCGGCGACCATCGCGAACCGCGGTTCGCTCGCGGCGTCGTCCGGCGCGCACGGTCTGACGGTCGTGCTGCGGAACGGTTCGGGCACGGTGGTGCGCACGCTGACCGGTTCGGTCTCCGGCGCCATCGCGCCCGGCGCCACCAGCCAGAGCGTGAACCTGGGCACGTGGACCGCGGCCGACGGCTCGTTCGACGTCACCGTGACGGCGGCCCCCGACCCGACCGAGGTCGCGGCCAAGCGGGCGAACAACGAGGTCACGCGGTCGCTGTTCGTCGGCCGCGGCGCCAACATGCCGTTCGACACCTACGAGGCGGAGGACGGCGCGTCCGGCGGCGGCGCGACCGCCGTCGGGCCCAACCGGGTGGTGGGCGACCTGGCGGGCGAGGCGTCCGGCCGCAAGGCGGTCACGCTGGGCCAGACCGGCGCGTACGTCGAGTGGACCACGCGGGCGCCCGCCAACTCCCTGGTGGTGCGCTTCTCCATGCCGGACGCCGCGGGCGGCGGCGGCACCACCGGCTCGCTCGGCGTCTACGTGGACGGGCAGTTCGTCAAGAACATCGACCTGACCTCGCGCTACGCGTGGCTGTACGGCAACGAGGCGAGCCCGGGCAACCAGCCCGGCCAGGGCGCCCCGCGGCACATCTACGACGAGGCCAACGCGCTGCTCGGGCGGAACGTCCCGGCGGGCTCGACGATCCGGCTGCAGAAGACGGCGAGCAACCCCGGCCCGTACACCGTCGACTTCGTGGATCTGGAGCAGGCGACGGCGCAGGCCAACCCCGACCCGGCCAGGTATGTCGAGCCCGCGGGCTTCACCCACCAGGACGTGCAGAACGCGCTCGACCGGTTCCGGATGGACACGACCGGCAACCTGGCCGGCGTCTACCTGCCGGCGGGCGACTACCAGACGGCGAGCAAGTTCCAGGTGTACGGCAAGGCCGTCGACATCGTGGGCGCCGGGCCGTGGTTCACGCGGTTCCACGCGCCGGCCGGCCAGGAGAACACGGACATCGGCTTCCGGGCCGAAGGGACGGCGAACGGCTCGACGTTCCGCGACTTCGCGTACTTCGGCAACTACACCTCGCGTATCGACGGCCCGGGCAAGGTCTTCGACTTCGCCAACGTGCGCGACATGACGATCGACAACATCTGGGTCGAGCACATGATCTGCATGTTCTGGGCGGCCAACATGGACGACTCGGAGATCAAGGACTCCCGCATCCGGAACACGTTCGCCGACGCGCTGAACATGACCAACGGCAGCGCGAACAACCACGTGCACGACAACCAGGCACGCGGAACCGGCGACGACTCGTTCGCCCTGTTCGCGGCGACCGACGCCGGCGGTAGCGGCCAGCGGGGCAACGTGTTCGAGAACCTGACGTCCACCAACACCTGGCGGGCGGCGGGCCTGGCCGTCTACGGCGGGCAGGACAACACGTTCCGCAACATCTACATCGCCGACACGCTCGTGTACTCGGGCGTGACCATCAGCTCGCTGGACTTCGGGTACCCGATGGAAGGCTTCGGCCCGGCGCCGACCGTCTTCGAGGGCATCTCCGTGGTGCGCTCCGGCGGGCACTTCTGGGGCGCGCAGGTGTTCCCGGCGGTGTGGCTGTTCTCGGCGTCCAAGACGTTCACCGCCATCCGGGTGAACGACCTGGACATCGTGGACCCGACGTACTCGGGGATCATGTTCCAGACCCAGTACGTCGGCGGGCAGCCGGTGAACCCGGTCCAGGACACGGTGTTCACGGACGTGTCGATCACCGGCGCCCAGCGCAGCGGTGACCAGTACGACGCGAAGTCCGGCTACGGCATCTGGGCCAACCCGCTGCCGGAGGCGGGGCAGGGCCCGGCGGTCGGGTCCGCGACGTTCAACGGGCTGACGTTCGGGAACAACTTCCGCGACATCGAGAACCCGACGTCGACGTTCACCATCAACCGCAACTGAGGTAGGAGGCGGTACCCGCTGGTCGGGCTCGTCGAGACCCGGGTCTCGACAAGCTCGGCCAGCGTTGAGCGGCCGAGCTCAGAGGCGCGTCGCCGCCCGGAGCCACGCGATCAGGTCGGACGCCGACTCCGGCACCGGCAGCGGGGCCGCGAGCACGGGCGCCGCGTCGAGCGGGCCGAGGACCGCCCGCCGTAGCGCCTCCCCGGTGAGCACCGTCCCGAGGAGCTCGACCTCCCGCTCGTTGACCCCGACCGGCGTCGGACCGTTGCCCATGTCCGTGCCGTACACGAGCCGCCCGCCCGCCGCGACGAACCGCCGCGCGTTGGCGAGCGCGAGCGTCAGACCGGCCGACCCGCCCGGCGCGTCGTGGATCGCGAGGGTCGAGATCCAGGTCATGTGCACTGCCCGGGCGATCACGCCGGCCGGCAGCTCCTCGGTCCACGGCACGTGCACCAGGGTGTCCGCGCCCGCGTCGATCGCGCGCTCCGCCTGGCCCGTGCCCTCCGCGTGCACAAGCACCGGCAGCCCCGCGGCATGCGCCGCATCCACGAGGGCCCGCAGGACGTCGTCGGGCAGCAGGGCCATGCCCGCGTGCAGGGCGACCTTGACGGCGAACCCGCCCGCCGCGACGACGTCGGCCACCGCCGCGACGGCCTGCTCCGGGGAGGCGACGTGCCGCACCGCGGCGTCCGGCGCCCACGAGCGCCCGCTCGGGTACCCGCCCGGCGCGGTGTGGAACGGCCCGGCATACCGGATCCGGACGCCCGACGGCGGCTCGGCCGCCCAGGCGGTCACCTCACGAGGGACCCAGCCCAGGTCGTGCACCTCGACCACCGGCCCGTCGGCAAGCACGCCCCGGTCGACCAGCCCCAGGTGCACGTGGTGGTCGACGACGCCGGGCAGCGTCGTGGCCCCGCCGTCAGACACCGAGCGGGCCGTCGATCTCGGTGCGGACCGAGATGAGCTCGGGGAAGAACGTCAGGTCCAGGGCCCGCTTGAGGAAGCCGACGCCGCTGGAGCCGCCCGTGCCGGTCTTGAAGCCGATGGTGCGCTGCACCGTGCGCAGGTGGCGGAACCGCCAGAGCTGGAACGCATCCTCGATGTCGACCAGGTCCTCGCACGCCTCGTACAGCTCCCAGTAGGCGTGCGGGTCCTCGTAGATCGTCTTGAACACGGCGATCAGCTCGGGATGCTCGGTCCAGGCCTGCGTGACGTCGCGGTCCAGGATCTCGGTCGGCACCGCGTGGCCGCGCCGGGCCAGCAGGCGCAGGAACGCGTCGTAGACCGTGGGCTCCTGGAGCAGCTGCGCGAGCTGCGCGTGGATCTCCGGCTTGTCCCGGAACACCTGGAGCATCCCGGCGTGCTTGTTGCCGAGCAGGAACTCCACGGCGCGGTACTGGTGGGACTGGAAGCCCGAGGACTGCCCCAGCGAGCCCCGGAACTCCGCGTACTCGCTCGGAGTCAGGGTGGCCAGGACGGACCACTGCTCGGTGATGGTGCGCTGGATGTGCTTGACGCGGGCCAGGCCCTTGAGGGCCCGGGGCAGGTCGTCGCTGTCGAGGAACCGCCGCACGCCGCGCAGCTCGTGCACCACCAGCTTGAGCCACAGCTCCGTGGTCTGGTGCTGGATGATGAACAGCAGCTCGTCGTGGTGCGGTGGGTCGCTCACCGGGTGCTGCGCCGAGAGGAGCGCGTCGAGCCCCAGGTAGGAGCCGTAGTCCATCTCGTCGCGGAAGTCCGTGCGGATGGAGGCCTCGATGGGCCGGGTGTTGCCGCTCATGGGGCGAGCGTAACCCCGCCCGCTCAGGCGGCCTGTGCCTCGTCCCGGTTGGGGTTCTCGAACGCCTCCGCCATCAGCGCGATCTCCTCCGGCGGCAGCGACATGTCACGCGCGATCCGCGACCAGCCCGACGTCGCCGCGGCGACCTCGCCGAGCACCCGACGGGCGTCGTCCTGCCGCAGGCCGTAGGAGTCCGCGGTGGCGAGCAGCACCCGCACGTCCCGGTCGATGCGAGTGCCGCCCGGACGCAGCGGCGTGGACTCGACGACGGCGAACGGGTTGGGGTTCACGTCGAACAGCGGGGACAGCGACCAGCCGTCCGCGCGGCGGAGGAAACCGTGGTTCTTCATGTGGTCGTCCACGTTGCGCACGAGCAGGGTGAACGCGACGCGGCGGAACAGGTCGTGCCCGTCGGTGGCCGGCCGGCCCGAGTGGTCCGCCAGCGTCTCGGCGAGCGTGCGATAGTCGATGACCTCGAAGAACGCCTTCTGCGTGAGGCTGTCCGCGGACAGGAAGCCGATGCGGCCGCCGTCCGGCCGCCGGTCGAAGCGGCGGGTCAGCAGGATGGAACGGGACGGGCCGATGCGGTGCAGCCGCGCGACGGGCACCTCGATGCCGGCGTCCGAGGCCAGGCGCAGCGTCAGGTACTCCCACGCCTGGACGTCCCACCGGTCGCCGCTCTCGGGCAGCTTGGCCATCCACAGGTCGCCCTCGGCGTCCTTCACCGTCACCTTGGGGCGGGCGCCGCCCATCGAGGTTCCCGCAGCGACCAGGAGCCGCACGTCGTGGTCGGTCTCCCGGTGCTGCGCGACGGCGTCCGCGGCGTCGGTCAGCGACGGCAGGTCCACCAGGTCGGGGACCTCGGCGCGCGGCGGCCCCATGAACGACTTGCCCTCGTCGAGCGAGAAGCGCAGTGCGCCCAGCCGGGTCTCGTCCTGCACGCCGAGCAGGAAGTCCACCTCGGTCAGCGTCATGAAGCCGCGTCCCTCGGCACGGGCCGCACGTCGCTCCGCGTTGAACAGCAGCGTGCGACCCCACTGGTCGGGCTGGCAGTCGGCCAGGACGCCGAACAGGGGCCGGTCGCTGCCCGACGGGATGTTCCCCGGCGTCAGCGGCAGCTCGGGGCACAGGGCGTACGCCCGTTGGTCGCGCAGGTACGCGGCGTCGTAACGGAACGTGCAGCCCACGAGGGCGCCGCCGCGGTTGAGATGCATGTCGAGGTCACCTGCGCGGACCTGACCCCCGCCGGGAAGCTCGACCTCGACACGAATCGACAACGGCGCTCACCTTCTCTTCTCGTTCAGCTGGGGACCCTGACTCGCTGCGGCAGGGCTCGTTCCGCGTGGAACCGGCCCATCTCGGTGGTCAGCGGGTCGCTCGCGCCGACGACGGCGTCGGCCATGCCGAGCACCCGCAGCACCGCGAACGTGTTCTCGAGACTGACCGTCCCCGTGCCGGTCTCGATGGCCCGCAGCGTGGTGCGGGTGATGCCCGCACGGTCCGCGACGAGCTGGGCCGTGAGGCCGTGGATCTTGCGCCAGGCACGCACGTGGTCGCCGAGCGACGTGAGATCGCGCTGGGTACGGAGGGATGTTCTGGCCATGACCGCTCCTTTCGGTTACCAGGCTAACCGACGGGCCTGGTAACGGTCACTGTGGTAGCCACTATTTCGTGGTGCGGAATCGCGCGGCGGGCAGGACGGCGTGTCGGGCCCGGGGACCCACGGCGCGCGCCGGATCGCGGGAAAACAGGAGGGCCGCCCCACACGGTGTGGGGCGGCCCTCCTGGTGCTGCGTTCAGCGGCGCATCATGGCTGCTGGTTGTTGACCGTGGCCGTCTCCAGGGCACCGACGGAGAGGTCGTGCTTCTCCAGGATCTCGGCGTAGGTGCCGTCGTCGATGATGCTCTGGAGCGCGGCCTGGTAGGCCCGCACCATCTCGACGTCGCCCTTCTGGAACACGAAGCCCAGCGGCGACGGGTTGATGACCTCGGAGTTCGCGACCTCGAAGATGTCGCCGGAGCCGACCTGCTTGGCGTTGTAGGCGCCGGTGGACCACTGGGTGAGCTCCGCGTCCGCCTTGCCTGCCTGGACCTGCGCGAGCGCGTCGGCGTCCGTGTCGAACCCGATCACGTTGACCGGCTTGGCCCGGCACTCCTTCTGGTTCAGCGCGCTGAGCGCCTCGGCCTGGGTCGAACCCGTGAGCACGGCGACCGTGCGACCGCAGAGGTCCTTGAGCTCCTTGATGCCCTCCGGGTTGCCGGCCGGGACCATGATCGCGTCGCTGTCGTTGTAGTAGTCGACGAAGTCGTAGTCGACCTGGCGCTCGGTCGTGTCCGACATCGCGGCGGCCAGGACGTCGACGTTGCTCGCGTACAGCTCGCCCAGCAGCGAGTCGAACGGCATGTCCACAAAGTTGTACTTCAGACCCAGCCGCTTCGACGCGGCGTCGAACAGGTCGATCTCGAAGCCGACGATGCGGCCGGCCTCGTTCGTGTACTCGAAGGGCGGGTAGCCCGACTCCGTACCGACGGCGATGCGCGCCGAGTTGGCCCGCAGCTCACCTGGCAGCATCGCCTGCAGCTCCGGGTGCACCTCGATCGCCTGGGCGCTGCCCTCCGCCGACTCGGCGGAGTCGGTCGCGCAGCCGGTCAGCAGGCCGCCGAGCGCGGTCAGCACCGCGATCGAGCCGATGACCGCGCGTGCGCGGCGTCCACGCACGCGATGTCCGAGTGCCATGCGGTGTCCTCCACGAAACGACATGATGAGCGGGTTACGCGGGTGGAGCCTATACGGTCCGGGTCATTTGCTGTGAATTCGAGTTTCACCTACGCCCACGGCAACGACCCCGGCGTCACGAGCGTGTGCCGACCTTAGCGGCAGCCCCCACGTCCGCCAGAATCACCGCGTCGATGAGGCCGCGGGCCCACTGGAGCACCTCGGTGCCGCGCAGCGGGCGCCCGCCGATCCGGGCGGTCGACGGGAACGGCACGAGGAACGCGCGGATCGCCGGCTTGAGGATGGTGCCCGGGTAGAGCCGCTTGAGACGCAGCTGCGCCGACTCCGGCAGGTTGACCGGCGCGAACCGGATGTACTTGCCCTGGGCCGTGACGTCGGTGAGCCCGGCCTTGCGCACGTGGTTGCGGAAGTCGGCGACGTCGAACAGCGCGTCCGCGACCTCGGGCAGCGCGCCGTAGCGGTCGGTGAGCTCCGCACGGACCTCCGCGAGCGCCGCGGCGTCCTGCGCGGTGGCGATCTTCTTGTAGGCCTCGAGCCGGAGCCGCTCGGTGGCGATGTACGCCTCCGGCAGGTGGGCGTCGACGGGCAGCTCGATGGTGACCTCGGGCGCCTCCTCCTCCGCGTCGCCGCGGAAGGCGGACACGGCCTCGCCGACCATGCGCACGTAGAGGTCGAACCCGACGCCGGCGATGTGGCCGGACTGCTCGCCGCCGAGCAGGTTGCCCGCGCCGCGGATCTCGAGGTCCTTCATGGCGATCTGCATGCCGGCACCGAGGTCGGTGTGGGCGGCCATGGTGGCGAGCCGGTCGTGCGCGGTCTCGGTGAGCGGCTTCTCGGGCGGGTACAGGAAGTAGGCGTAGGCGCGCTCGCGACCGCGGCCCACGCGGCCGCGGAGCTGGTGGAGCTGGGACAGGCCCAGCATGTCGGAGCGTTCCAGGATCAGGGTGTTGGCGTTGGAGATGTCCAGGCCGGTCTCGATGATCGTGGTGCAGACCAGCACGTCGAGCTCCTTCTCCCAGAAGGCGCGGATGACCTGGTCGAGCTGGTGCTCGCTCATCTTGCCGTGGGCCACGCCGATGCGGGCCTCGGGCACGAGCTCGCTCAGCCGGGACGCGGCGCGCTGGATCGTCTCCACCTTGTTGTGCACGTAGAAGACCTGGCCCTCGCGCAGCAGCTCGCGCCGCAGGGCGGCCGCGATCTGCTTCTCCTCGTAGGCGCCCACGTAGGTGAGCACGGGGTGCCGCTCCTCCGGCGGGGTGGCCAGCGTGGACATCTCGCGGATGCCGGTCACGGCCATCTCCAGCGTGCGCGGGATCGGGGTGGCGGACATCGCCAGCACGTCGACGTTGGTGCGCAGCTGCTTGAGCGTCTCCTTGTGCTCGACGCCGAACCGCTGCTCCTCGTCGATCACGACGAGGCCCAGGTCCTTGAACGCGACGGACCCGGTGATGAGGCGGTGCGTGCCGATCACGATGTCGACGCTGCCGTCCTTGAGGCCGGCGAGCGTCTCCTCGGACTCCTTGGCCGACTGGAACCGGCTCAGCGCCCGCACGTTCACGGGGAATCCCGTGTAGCGCTCGGAGAAGGTCTCGTAGTGCTGCTGCACCAGGAGCGTGGTGGGCACCAGGACAGCGACCTGCTTGCCGTCCTGCACCGCCTTGAAGGCCGCCCGGATGGCGATCTCGGTCTTGCCGTAGCCGACGTCGCCGCAGACCAGACGGTCCATCGGCACGGACTTCTCCATGTCGGCCTTGACCTCGTCGATGGTGGCGAGCTGGTCGGGCGTCTCGACGTACGCGAAGGCGTCCTCCAGCTCGCGCTGCCACGGGGTGTCCGGGCCGTAGGCGTGGCCCTGCGTGGCCATGCGCGCGCTGTACAGCCGGATCAGCTCGCTCGCGATCTCACGCACGTGCTTGCGCGCCTTGGCCTTGGTGTTCTTCCAGTCGGCGCCGCCCATCTTGGACAGCGACGGCGCCTCCCCGCCCGTGTACTTGGTGACCTGGTCGAGCTGGTCGGTGGGCACGAACAGCCGGTCGCCGGGCTGGCCCCGCTTGCTGCTCGCGTACTCGATCACGAGGTACTCGCGCGTGGCCCGGTTGCCCCCGGTGCCCATGGTGCGCTGCGCCATCTCGACGAACCGGCCCACGCCGTGCTGCTCGTGCACCACGAAGTCGCCGGCCTTGAGCTGGAGGGGGTCGACGACGTTGCGGCGCCGGCTGGGCATGCGGCGCATGTCGCGCGTGCCGGAGCCGGCGCGCCCGGTGAGGTCCTGCTCGGAGAAGACGGCGAGCTGCAGCTCAGGGGCCACGAAGCCCTTGCCGGCGCCGCCCGCGAGCACGTGCACGACGCCGGGCTCGGGCTCCTCCTCCAGCGACACCGCGAGCCGGGCCGCGGTGCCCGCCGCCGAGAGCTGCTCGGTCATGCGCTTGGCCGGGCCGTGGCCCTCGGTGGTCAGCACCAGCCGCCAGCTCGCGACCTGCAGACCGTGCACGTCGTCCAGCGCCCGGGCCAGGTCGCCGCGGTAGGACTCGACGTCCCGCGCGCTGATCGTGAACACGGTCTCGGACCCGTCTCCACCCGGCGAGTCGGCGTCGGCCAGCTCCGTGTCCTGCGTGAAGGCCGAGAGCGTCCACCAGCCCAGCCCGCGCCGGGCTGCGATCTCGCGCACCTCGGCGAAGGTCTCGAAGGACGCGGCGGACAGGTCGATCGGCGCTGCTCCGCCGGCCACCGCACCGGTCCAGGCGGCGGCGAGGAACTCCTCGGTCGTCGCCACGAGGTCGTGCGCACGCCGGCGCACGCGCTCGGGCTCGTTGACCACGAGCAGCGCGTCCTCGGGTACCAGCTCGAGCACCGGGACCATGTGGTCCACCAGCACCGGGGCGAGGGACTCCATACCCTCGACGGCGACGCCTGCGGCGAGCTTGTCGAGCATCTCGACCGCGCCGGGCAGGCTGGGCACCAGGTCGGCCGCGCGCTGCCGGACGGCGTCGTCGAGCAGGATCTCGCGGCACGGCGGGGCCCAGACGCCGCGCTCCGCGATCTCCAGGCTGCGCTGGTCGGCCACGGCGAACCAGCGGATCTCGGTGACCTCGTCGCCCCAGAACTCGCAGCGCAGGGGATGGTCCTCCGTGGGCGGGAAGACGTCCAGGATGCCGCCGCGCACCGCGAACTCGCCGCGCCGCTCGACCATGTCCACGCGCGTGTAGGCGGCGGCGGTGAGGCGCTCGGCGACGTCGGTCAGGTCGGCCGTGGTGCCGGAGTCGAGCTGCACGGGTTCCAGCTCCCCCAGGCCCGCCACGACCGGCTGCAGCAGGGCGCGCACCGGCATCACCAGGATGCGGATCTCGCCGGCCTGGCCGTGGCCCTCGGCCGGGTGCGCCAGTCGGCGGAACACCGCCAGGCGCTTGGCCACGGTGTCCGCGCGCGGGCTGAGCCGCTCGTGCGGCAGGGTCTCCCACGACGGCAGCACGGCGACGTCGTCGGACCGCTCCTCGGGGAGGTAGCCACGCAGGCTCGCCGCCAGGTCGTCGGCCTCCCGGCCCGTCGCGGTCACGACCACGAGGGGCCGCCGCTCGGCCGCCGCGACGAGCAGCGGCGGGCGCACCCCCACCGGGCCCACCACGTCCGCGAACCCGCGGGCGCGCACGTGCTCCACGGCGGCGGAAGCGCCGGGATCGCGCAGAAGTGTGGGGAGGAGGCCGGTGAGGTTCATAGATCTGTTCCTTCGAGGGCGCACGACGACGGGCCCTTCACGGGCATGACCCGGGTAGGGGTCATGTGGTGAGGGGCTGGTCCCAGGCTACTCCTGGGCACTGACACCACGCCCTTGCGGTGCCTTCCGTCCCGCTCTGTCCTACGATGACCGGCGATGTTCACCCCCTCTGGCTCCCCGCGGCACGGCACACCCGCCCCGGGACGAGCCGCCGTCGCGTACCGTTCCGCTCTCCGGCTCGACTGGCCCGACGCCGCCCGTGGCCTCGCCATCGGACTGGTGGTGCTCTACCACGCGACCAACTGGACGTGGTCCACGGGCTACGAGGTGAGCGTGCTGCGCGAGGTCAACGAGACCCTGCGCAGCCTGCGCATGCCGCTCTTCTTCGCGGTGGCGGGCATGTTCGCCGGCAAGTGGACGGCGGTGCCGTGGACCACGCTGGCCCGCGGCAAGCTGCTGCACTTCGCGTGGGTGTTCGTGCTGTGGGAGCCCATCTCCCTGGTGGTCCGCCTGGTCACGGGCTACTACCAGGTGGCCGACGCCGACTGGGGCACCCTCGCCGACCAGCTCGCCTGGTCGCTGCTGGTCCCCCGCTCGGAGCTGTGGTTCCTCTGGACGCTGGCCGCGTTCTTCGTGGCCGCGCGGGCGCTGCGCCGGGTGCCCGTGCCGCTGCAGCTCCTGGCGGCGGCCGCGGTGAGCGGCTGGGCGCTGGCGGGCTGGGAGCCGGAGAGCATCGCGTGGCGCGGCACGGCGCAGTTCGCGCTGTTCTTCCTGGGCGGCCTGCACCTGCGGTCGCTGCTCGAACGGTTCGCCGAGCGCATGACGTGGTACTGGGCGCTGGGCGCCATGGCCCTCTGGCTCACGGTCCAGGTCGCGGTGCGGCAGCTCGGCCTGGCCGACGTGCCCGGCTGCTACCTTCTGGCCAACCTCGCCGGCGTACCTGCCGGGGTGGCCGTGAGCGTGCTGGTCTCGCGCGTGCCGGGTGCGCTCGGGCTGCGCTGGCTGGGCGCGCGCACGCTGCCGGTCTTCGTCACGCACACGTCCGTGGTGCTCGCGCTGCTCTACCTGCTGTACAGCAACGGGATCTGGATCCCCGCGCCGCAGTCGCAGTGGCTGCCGGTGGCGCTCTGCGCGACGGCGATCGGCGCCGGCCTGGGCCTGGGCGCGCTGGCGCCGCGGGTCGGCGCGCGCTGGCTGTTCGCCCCGCCCAGCTGGTTCGCACCGCGGACTCGGCAGTTGGCATCGAGATCGGCTCAGGGCTGAGCCGATCTCGATGCCAACTGCCGACCGCTCAGCGAAACCGCCTCACCCGGGTGAACAACGTAGTTCACCCCTGTTCGACAAGCCGTCGGCCCGGGCCTCCGCCGTAGCCTGAGCGACATGTCAGGGCTCCTCCGCGCCGCCCCGGGAGAGACCGGCACGCAGGCCGGATCTCCGTCCGCCGACCGACCCAGCACGCGATCAGCCGGCGGTCCGGGCACGCGATCGGGCGGCCGGTCCGACGCCGCCCGCCGCCGCGCGGGACGGGTGTCGTCCACCGTCGTGACGCTCGGCGTCGTCAGCTTCCTGACCGATGTCTCCTCCGAGGCCGTCACCGCGATCCTGCCGCTGTACGTCACCGCGGCGCTCGGCCTCTCGGTGGTCGCGTACGGCGTCGTCGACGGGCTGGTGCAGGGCGCCGGAGCACTGGTCCGGGTGGCCGGCGGCTGGGCCTCCGACCGGACCGACCGGCCCAAGTGGGTCGCCGCCGTCGGCTACGGACTCTCCGCACTGACGCGGGTGGGCCTGCTGTTCGCCGCCGGGCTGCCGGCGATCGCGAGCCTCGTGGTGACGGACCGGGTCGGCAAGGGCGTGCGGACGGCGCCGCGCGACGCGCTGATCGCGGCGTCCGCCAACCCGCGCAACCTCGGCCGGTCCTTCGGGGTGCACCGGGCGCTGGACACCGCGGGGGCCGCGCTGGGCCCGCTGCTTGCGTTCGTGGTGCTCTGGGCCATCCCGGACGGCTACACGACCGTCTTCGTGATCTCGCTCGGCGCCGCCGTGCTCGGTGTGGGCGCCCTCGTGTTCCTGGTCCCGGACCTGCGGCCCCGGCAGGCCGCCTGGCTGCGCACCCACCGCAGCCGCGAGTCGCGCGGGCTGCCGAAGTGCAAGGGCTGCACGTGCGAGGCGCCCGGCGGCCTGCAGCTCACCGGACGGCCGTTCTCGTGGGGCTTCCTGCGCCGGGGCGCCACGGTGCGGATCCTCGTCGTGGCCGGGCTGCTGGGCCTGCTGACGGTCGGCGACGGGTTCGTCTACCTCGCGCTGCAGGACCGCGACGGGTTCGCCACGCAGTGGTTCCCGCTGCTGTACGTGGGCACGAACGCCGTGTACATGCTGCTCGCCGCGCCCGTGGGCCGGTTCGCCGACCGGTTCGGCCGGGCGCGCGTGCTGGTCTGGGGGCACGTGCTGCTCGCCGCCGCGTACGCCTGCGCGGCCGCCCCGTTCGCGGGCGCGACGACGACGGTGGTGGCCCTGGTCCTGCTCGGCGCCTTCTACGCCGCGACCGACGGCGTGCTCTCCGCGCTGACCAGCGCGCTCGTGCCCGCCGACGTACGGGGCACCGCGATCGGCACCGCGCAGACGGTCACCGCCGTGGCGCGGATGGCGGCCTCGGCCGGGTTCGGCGTGCTCTGGTACGCGGCCGGCCGGGTCGACGCCCTGTGGATCGCCACGGCGGCGCTCGTGGTCGCCGTCCCGGTCTGCGCCTTCCTGCTGCGGAGGTCGCCCGCATGAGCGCACCGCCCACCCACCGCCGCCGGACGGCGTTCGCCGTGCTCACCGTCGTGGTCCTGGCCGCCACCGGCTGGTTCGTCACCACCGAGGTGCTGCGCGCCCGGGCCGAGCAGGCCGCCCCGAGCGCGGTCGAGCAGGCGGAGGGCGTGCTCGCCGGACCGCACGTGCTGTTCCGCGGCACCGCGCCCGGCGACCTGTACGGCCGGGTGTCCGCCGTCGCCCTGGACGACCTGTCGGGCCCCCGCGAGGTGACGCCCGTCGTCTGCGACCGGGTGGACTCCGACGGCGACACGACCGTCTGCCTGCACACCCGCCGCGGCGTCGTCACCACCTACGAGGCCGAGGTGCTCGACGGCGCCTGGCAGACCACCGCGAGCTGGCCCCTGCCAGGCATCCCGAGCCGCACCCGGCTCTCGCCGGACGGCCTGGTGGCCACCACCGCGTTCGTCTCGGGCCACTCCTACGCGTCCACGGGCTTCTCCACCGAGACCACGGTGCACCGCGCCGACGGCTCGGACATGTCCGGCAACCTCGAGGACTTCACGCTGGTGGTCGACGGCGAGCGGATCGCCCCCGTGGACCGGAACGTGTGGGGTGTGACCTTCGCGGACGAGCGGACCTTCTACGCCACGGTCCAGTCGCAGTCGCTGGGCCGCACCTGGCTCGTGCGGGGCGACCTCGCAGACCGCACGCTGGTGACGCTGCTCGACGGCGTGGAGTGCCCCTCCCTGTCGCCGGACGGGACCCGGCTGGCCTTCAAGCACGACGCCCGCGAGCCCGGTACGGCCACGCCGCACTGGACCCCGGCGGTGCTCGACCTCGACACGATGGCGATCACCGTGCTCGACACCGAGGAGCGGAACGTCGACGACCAGATCACCTGGCTCGACGACACCACGCTTCTCTACGGGCTGCCCCGCGCCGACGAGCCGGGCACCACCGACGTCTGGGCCCTGCCCGCGGACGGCGCGACCGATCCGGTGGTCGCCATCCCGCAGGCCTGGTCCCCGAGCGTGGTCAGGGGATGACACCATGCGCACGATCCGCAGGAGCAGTACCCGCCCGACGACGCCGGCCTCCGGCCGGTCCGCCGCCCCGCTGCGGCCCGCCACGTCGCCGCGGTACACCGTGCCGCTCGCGACCGCCCCGCTGCTGGCCGCGGTCCTGGCGCTGACCGGCTGCACGGGCTCGCCGCCCGGGTCCGGGGCTACCGAGGCGGCGCAGGGGCAGGGCACGGCGGCGGCGTCCCCCAGGCCGAGCGGCACCGGCTCCGACGCGCCGGACGAGGACAGGTCCGCGCCGAGCGCCCCTCCCACCGCGGACGCGGAGGTGGACCCCCAGGAGGACGGGCGGACCGCGCCCATGCCGAGCGGGGGCAGCGCCGGGCAGAGCGGCGGCGACGGCAGCGAGCTCGCCCCGCCCGACGACGCCGGGGAGGCGGGCGCCTCGCCGGGCGAGCGCGTCGCCGAGCTCCCCGCGGCCGGCCGGATGAGCCGCTCCCAGAGGTCCGCCGACGGGCCGGGCCTGGTGGCCCAGTTCCCCGCCGACGTCGTGCGGGTCCCGGACGACGCCACCGTGGACACCAGCTCGGTGACCGGGCAGGACGGGCGCTTCCAGGTGGCACTGGACGTCACCACGAAGGACGGCTGCACCGAGGTGCTGCTCGGGTACCGCTCGTGGTTCACGACCGGGGGCTTCGCCGAGACCGGCACCACCGCCGGCCCCGACCGCACCACCGTGACCCTGGAGCGGGACGACGGAACCGTCGTGCTGGTCACCTCCCCGAAGCGCAAGGGCTGCGACGTCGAGCTGCTCGCCACGCTCTCGGCCGGCTGAGCCGCCCCCCGTCCGTCGGCGAGCCGGTGGCGTCGTCCCCCGGAGGAGGACGACGCCACGACGGGTGTCAGCGCGGCGTCACTCCACGACGAACACGGGATCGACCCAGTACCCGGTGCTGAGCCACGAGTACTGCGGGAACCCGCCGCCGTACGCGTACCGGCCGGCGTCCACCGGAGCGGTCAGCGGCCCGACGGTCCGGGCCTGCGCGAAGTACCCCTGCCCGGCCGCGTACCGGCCCTGCGGCGCGAGGTAGGACACGACGTACGTGGTACCCGCGGTAACCGGGACCGGCTGGGCGAGCTGGACCGTCTGCCAGCCCTCCGCGCCGCCCGACGGGGCCACGGCGGACGCCAGGGCCGTCCCGGAGGCCGACCACACCGTCACCGTGTGCGGCCCGGTGTTGCCCGGACCCCGGTAGAAGCGCACCGCCGTCACGAACCCGGCGCGGTCGGCGGAGAACTGGGTGCCCAGCTCCACGGCGGCGCCGTCGTCGGCGGCGGCGATCGGCGGCACCGCGCTGCCGAACACGAAGCACGGGCACGAGCCCGCAGCCGCCTGCGTCGTGAACGACCACGTCACGGGCCCGATCGTCGCCCCCGCGGAGGTCTTCCCGGTGAAGGACGCCGTGTAGGTGGCGCCTGCGCCGAGGTCGTTCGTGAGCGCCAGCGTCGCCGTCGCACCGTCCCGGGTGAGGGTCCCGGCGACGGGCTGACCGCCGGGCGTCGTGAGGGTGAGCGTGGTGCCGGAGGCGAGCGCCTCCGAGGCGGTGACCGACACATCGGTGTCCAGCGGCACGTCGACGGCGGCGGCCGACGGCGTCCGCGACACGATCGTGGGAGTGGACGCGGCGGGCTCGAACTGGACGTCGACGAGGTAGGCCGTCGACACCGCCGTCGTCGGGCGCCCTGTGCCGTAGGTGTAGACGCCGGCGTTCTGCGGCGTGCTCAGCTTCCCGACGGTCCGTGCCTCCCCGAGCCCGCCGAGCGTGGCCGGGTAGCGGCCGGACGGCGCGCGGTAACCCACCGTGTACTCCTGGCCCGCGGTGAGGTCGACCGGGGTGTCGAACTCGACCTCCTGCCAGCCCTGCGCCACCGGGTCGTCGATCGTCGCCTGGGCCAGCACCTGACCGGACGGTCCCCAGAGGGACGCGACGAAGGGCCCCTCCATCTGCGTCGACTTCCAGAACTGCATCCCGGAGACCGCGCCGGCCGCGGTCGGGGAGAACCGGGTGCCGAGAACGACGGCGTCGGGGTCGGCCGCCGCGGTGATGTCCGGCACCACCGTGTCGTCGTACAGGCCGCACGGGCACACGGTCGACGGCGGCCGGACGGTGCGGAAGCTCCATGTGCCGCCCTCGGACACGGGGAGCCCGTCGACAGACTGCGCGGTGACCGTCACCGAGTGCTCGACGAAGCCGGCCCACGCGGCGGACGGCGTGAACGTGGCGGTACGGGTCGGTGCGTCGTAGGACACCGTGCCGGGCACCGTGGCGCCCGCTGCGTCCTTGACCACGACGCCGATCGAGGAGGCCACGACGTTCTTGGAGAACGTCGCGCGCACCGGGGCGTCCAGCGGGACGCTCACCTCCGTGTCCACGGGGGCCCGCGTGCTGACGCGCAGCGCCGAGTTGTCGGTCGCCGTGAACACCGGGTCCACGTAGTAGGCGGAGTTGTCCCACGACTCCGTGGGGACGGTGCCCGGCGCACCGTACAGGCCCGCGGGAGCGGCCCCGAACCCACCCTCGACCGTGATCGGGCCGGCGGACCGGCCGTGCGTCTGGAAGGCCCAGGGGGTCGAGACGTAGCGGCCGTTCGGGGCGGTGTACGAGACCACGTACTTCTGCCCCGCGAGGACGGGGACAGGCGTGGTGAACGACGCCGTCTGCCACCCGGTGGCCGACTCACCGCCGAACTGCACGCGGGCGAGCTGGGCGCCGGCGGCGCTCCACAGCGTGCCCTCGTGCACCCCCGTGTTGCCGGCGGCCTTGTAGAAACGGACGCCGCTGACATAGCCGTCGTCGGCCGCGGTGAAGCGCAGGCCGAGCTCGACGGCGGACGAGTCGTCGGCTGCGCCGTTCGGCGGCGGCCCGTCGCCGAAGACGTTGCACGGGCAGGCGACCTGCACGCCGCGGGTGGCGGCGGTACCGATGTTGGCGCTGTCGTCGATCGCCCGCGCCCGCAGCTCGACGGCGCCGGTGCCGAAGACCTGGCCGGTGTACGTCCAGCTCGCGCGACCGTTCGCGGGGTGCCAGGTGTCGCCGCCGTCGAGCGAGACCTCGACGCCCGCGACCCGGCCGCCGGTGTCGGCCGCCGTGCCGCTGACCGTGACCCGGGAGCCGCCGCCGACCTGGGCCTGCGCCGCGGGACCGGTGATCTGGACGGTCGGCGCCGTGGTGTCGGTGGACTTCGTCGCCGGCGCGATACCGGAGGCGAGCGTGTCCGGCTGGACGCCCATGTCCGCGAACAGGTTCACGGTGGCCTGCCGCATCCGGGCGTCGGCCGGGGCGCCGTTCCCGTCGTGCGTCTGGTCCAGACCCCACGCCCACTGGACGGTGCCGGCCGAGAACACGAGCGCGCCGCTGGCCGCCTTGTACATCGTGATGGTGTGCGTGGTCGTGCCGGCCGCCACCACGTTGCCGAAGTCCTGCAGGTACTCGGGCACCTCGCCGACGGTCTTCGACATGCGGATCAGGCCCGGGGGCCGCGACCCGTTGTCGAGGTCCTCGTTGGACTCGTACCCGACCGTGTGGTCCGCCAGCGCCTGGGACGTCCCGGCGGGCAGGGCGTCCAGCCCGGTGTTCCGCCAGATCCGCAGGTCGCCCTCCTCCGCGGGGACGGTGACGGGCAGGTCGGAGTAGTTGGTCGTGTAGAGAGTGCCGATCAGCTCGTTCTCGGGGCGGCCCGCGCCGGCCGTACGGCTGGCGTACCGCGGGTCACGCCAGGTCCCGGTCCACTCGCTCGACGGGTCGATCTTGGCGTTGCCCCAGGTCTCCTTGTACGAGACCAGGGTGCGGTGGCTCGTCGAGGGACCGGCCGTCGAGGGCTCCCAGCGCGTGCGCCAGTACACGTCGTTGCCCGCGAAGAAGGCGAGGTGCACGCCGGCGTCCCTGGCCTGCTCGACGGCGGCCCGCTGCGGGCCGGACCAGTACTCGTCGTGCCCCACCGAGAGGAACGTCTTGTGGTCGAGCAGCCGGGCGCCGTCGCGGCTGGTGTCGGCCCCCGCGATGTACGTGACGTCGTAGCCGTTCTGCTCCAGGAAGCGCACCATCGCGTACTCGGAGCTGAAGTAGAAGTCACGGCCGCGCTCCAGGCCGCGGGTGGCGAACGGGCGGTTGTAGCTGAGCTTGTACGCCCGGTTGTTGGCGCCGCCGGAGTAGAAGCTGGACCCGCCGTACGTGTTGTAGGCCTGCCACGTCGTGTCCGCCGTCTGGAAGACCATGTCGGAGGTGGACCCGTCGTCGCGCACGACGAACGTGATGTGGCTCTGGCCGCCGTTGTCCGTCCGCGTCAGGAGGGCGACATAGACGCCGGACACGGCGGTCGCCGGGACGTTCCAGCCCGCCGAGACGGCCCAGCTGCCGCAGTCGACCAGCTCGGTGGTCACGTCCCAGGCGCACTCCGGCTGGTTCTGCGGCAGGGTGGCGCTCGGCGTGACCGAGTCGATCTTGCGGGCGCCGAGGCCCTGGTACCAGCCGGTGCGGTAGATGTCGACCGTGTAGTTCCGGGCGTCGGTGTCGATCTTGAAGTCGACCCGGTTGCCGGCGTCGGTGCTCATCTGGGTCGCGAAGCCCTGGATGCTCGGGTCGCCCGCACCCTCGATGTCCCAGACCTGGGGAGAGGTGCCGGGCTTCGAGTTCTCGCAGACGATCGGGTTGCCCCCGGGAGCACAGGGCTCGGCGGTCGCCGCGGGGGCCACGGTCAACAGCGCCGAGGAAACCGCGAGCACGGCGACCACGAAGGCCGCCAGGGGACGACGGCCCAGGCGGGTCCGGTGTGACGAAAGTGCGAAGGTGCTGCCCACATCGCAACCCTAGGAGCGGCGATGCCCAGGATGTCGCACCAGGACGGGGAGATCACCCCCGGTTCACCCGGCTGCCCACGGCGCTCCCGGGCGCCTCAGAACGTGTCAGACCCCCAGGTCGCCCGAGGGACCTGGGGGTCTGACACGTCGGGCCGGGTCGGCTCAGGCCTTGGCGACGTGGAACTTGCCCTGGGCCGCCAGCAGACCCTGCGTGAGCAGCATCTCGACGGCGTCGGCGGCGTCGTCGACCAGGATCGGCAGGTCCTTCTTCTCGGTTCCGCTGAAGTCCCGCAGCACGTAGTCCGCGGTGTCCATGCGGCCGGGCGGCCGGCCGACGCCGACGCGCACCCGGTGGTAGTCCTTGGTGCCGAGCGCCTTGGAGGTGTCGCGCAGCCCGTTGTGGCCGCCCTCGCCTCCGCCGATCTTGAGCTTGATGGTGTCGAAGGGGATGTCCACCTCGTCGTGCACCATGACCACCTGGTCGGCGGGTACGTCGTAGTACTTGGCGAGCGCGCTGACCGGGCCGCCGGACGTGTTCATGTACGTGGTCGGCTTGGCCAGGACCACCCGGGGGCCGGGGGCCCCGCCGGGCAGCACGCCGAGCCGGGTCTCCGCCACGACGGCCTGGGCCCGCGCGTGCTTCGAGAAGCGCGCGCCGGCACGCTCGGCCAGCAGGTCCAGCACCATCTGTCCCACGTTGTGCCGGTTACCGGCGTACTTGGGACCGGGGTTGCCGAGCCCGACGACGAGCCAGGGCCGGTCGCTCATGTCACGTTCCTTCCACGACAGCGGTCACGGTGGTCACGGCGGCGGGCTGCCCGCCCCGCGGCGCATACAGGTCGGGCCGAGGTGGAACCCGCGCCGCGCACGATCGTCTCGTGCGCGCGCCAGGAAGTTCCACCTCGGCCCGGTACGTCCGGCTCAGGCCGGGACGCTCTGGGACGCGGGAGGGGCTCAGCCCTCCGCGGACGCCTCGGCGGCCGAACCGGCGGACTCCGCCGACTCCTCGGCCTCGTCCGGGCTGGCCTCGCCGCGCGGCTCGGTGATGAGCACGACGACCGCGTTCGGGTCGGTGAGCAGCGTCGAGCCGGCCGGCAGGGCGACCTCGCCGGCGTGGACCTGCGCGCCGGACTCCAGGCCCTCGATGGAGACCTCGACGGACTCGGGCAGGTGCGTGGCCTCGGCCTCGACCGAGAGCGTCTGCTCCTCGACGAGGTGGATGGTGCCGGGAGCCGACTCGCCCACGATGTTCACGGAGATGTCGACGGTGATCTTCTCGCCCGCGCGCACGACCTGCAGGTCGATGTGCTCGATGACGTTGCGGACCGGGTCGCGCTGGACGTCCTTGGCGACGGCGAGCTGGCCCTTGCCGTCCACCTCGATGTTGAGCAGCACGTTGGTCTGGCGCAGCGCCAGCATGGACTCGTGGCCCGGCAGGGTCACGTGCACCGGGTCGGTGCCGTGCCCGTACAGGACAGCGGGGATCTTGTTGTCGCGGCGGATGCGGCGGGCCGCACCCTTGCCGAACTCGGTGCGGGGCTCAGCGGCGAGCTTGATCTCGGCCATGGGAATTCACTCCTGGAAGATATGTGTGCAACTCGAAGATGGCGGCTGCGTCGGCGCGGGACACGTGACGGGCGCGGAGCGGGCACGCGGGGCGAGGTGCTGGAGGGGTACTCCGCCCGGGGCCGCCGACGGCCGCCCAGTCGATCACGGACGCCGGCCGAAGTGCTTGCGGGATCAGGTCCCGCCGCGGCCGTCAGGCGTCCCTCGCCGAGGCAACCTGACTACTGTACCCGCTCGTCCGCCCGGTCCGCACCGAGGGGCGGTGTGACCCCGATCGCCGGCTGGGTGCGCCTGGGCTTGTAGACCACCTGGACGTGGAACACGAAGCGCAGCAGGAACGCGACGACCAGCGTCACGGCCTGCACCAGCACGGGCCACATGCCCGTGTGCTCGACCAGCCACCACAGCACGGGCAGGCGGATCGCCGCCTCGGTGCCGTTGAACGCGAACGAGTGCGCGAACCGCGACCAGACGCCGCGGCCCTCGTTCCGCAGGTCGCGGAAGACGAGCCGCTCCTGCAGCAGGAAGTTGATCAGGATCGTGACGACGGCGGAGATCACCGCGGCCTGCACGTAGTGCACTCCCAGCGCGGTCAGGAGCCACAGGATGAACACGTTGAGCACGGCTCCGAAGCCGCCGATGATCGCGAACCGCGACATCCGCCCGAACCGCAGTGCGGCGAGCTGCTCCAGGTAGCGCAGGCCGGTCTTGAAGGTCGCCTTGGAGTGCCCGGCGTACCGCTCGCCGAACACGAACGGCTCCTCCCCCACGGCCAGGGTGTTGCGCGCCAGCAGCTCGAGCAGGATCTTGAAGCCGCGCGGGTGCAGGGCGTCGAGGTCCAGGGCGTCCACCCGGGCGGCGAAGAAGCCGGTGAGCGGGTCGGTGACGTTGCGCAGCCGCACCGGGAACATGGACCGCGCCAGCAGGGCCGACGCGATCGAGACGCCGTGCCGCCACCAGCCGTCCAGGCCGCCGGCATCGCCGTCGCCCGTGTAGCGGGAGGCGACCACGAGGTCGAGCCCCGCCTCGCGGCCGCGAGTGACGAGCGCCGGCACCAGCTCCGGCGGGTGCTGCAGGTCGCCGTCCATCACGACCGCCCACTCGGTGGTCACGGTGCGCAGGCCCGCCACCACCGCGCCGCTCAGGCCGCCCTCCGGCTTCTCCCGGTGCAGCAGCCGCACCGGGACGGGTGTGGTGGCCGCGACCTCACGGATCCGGTCGGGGGTGTCGTCCGTCGAGTCGTCGACGAAGAGGATCTCCGCCAGGGCGGGAGCCCCCACGGGGGCGGGCCCGCCCTCGGGTCCCTGCACGACGCCGGAGGCGCGACCGCCGTCGGGCAGCACTCCGAAGGCGGCACAGAGCCGCTCGGTGAGCGCCCGGACGTTCGGTCCCTCGTTGAACGTCGGGACCACGACGGTGACGGTCACTGACCCTCCCCCATAGATGTCAAGACACGGTCTCCCGTTGACCGCGCCCGAGTCAAGTGCCCCGCCGGGCGCTCCGGATCAGGAGTTGCCGTCGAACAGCGAGGTCACGGACCCGTCGGAGTGGACCTCGTTGATCGCCGAGGCCAGCAGCGGCGCGATGGAGAGCACCTTGAGCGTGTCGAACCGGCGGTCCTCCTCGATCGGCAGGGTGTCGGTGACGACCACCTCGCGCGCGCCGCACTCCGTGAGCCGCTGCTTGGCCGGACCGGACAGTACACCGTGCGTGGCCGCGACGGTGACCGACTTGGCGCCCGCGGCCATGATGACCTTGACGGCCTCGGCGATGGTGCCGCCGGTGTCGATCAGGTCGTCCACCAGCACGCAGTCCTTGCCCTGGACGTCGCCGACGACGCGGTTGGCCACGGACTGGTTGGGCCGCGTGACGTCGCGCGTCTTGTGCACGAAGGCCAGCGGGCCGCCGCCCAGCTTGGACGCCCAGATCTCGGCGACGCGGATGCGGCCGGCGTCGGGCGACACGACGGTGACGTTCTCGACGTCGACGCGGGTACGCACGTAGTCGACGAGGATCGGCATGGCCCACAGGTGGTCCACCGGCCCGTCGAAGAAGCCCTGGATCTGCGCGGTGTGCAGGTCCACGCTCATCAGGCGGTCCGCACCCGCCGTCTTGAACAGGTCCGCGATGAGGCGGGCCGAGATCGGCTCGCGGCCGCGGCTCTTCTTGTCCTGGCGGGCGTAGCCGAAGAACGGCGCAACCACGGTGACGGAGTGCGCCGAGGCGCGCTTGGCGGCGTCGACCATGAGCAGCTGCTCCATGATCCACTGGTTGACCGGCATCGTGTGCGACTGGAGGAGGAACAGGTCCATGCCGCGCACGGACTCGCTGAAGCGGACGTAGGTCTCGCTGTTCGCGAAGTCGTACGCGGACACGCCCAGCAGGTCGATGCCCAGCTCCTTGGCGACGTTCTTCGCCAGTTCGGGGTGTGCCCGGCCCGCGGCCAGGACGAGCGGGTGGCGGTTGGGTCCGGGAGTGGAGTTGGACATCAGTGGGACTTTCCTTCCTTGTCGGCCCCAGGTGCGGGAGCCTGGTCGGCCGGTTCGGCCTGGGTGGCCGCGGCCTGCGGGGCCGTGGGGGCCCCGGCTGCGTTCTGCTGGGCGAGCTGGCGCTGCGCCTGGTCACCCAGACCGGACTCGGCGCCGAGGGCGCCGGCTGCGGCGTCCGCCGCGGCCGTGCCGGGCCGGCGGCGGCCGACCCAGCCCTCGATGTTGCGCTGCTGCCCGGCCGTGACGCCGAGCGCGCCCGCGGGTACGTCCCGGCGGATCACGGAGCCGGCGGCGGTGTACGCGCCGTCGCCCACGGTCACGGGGGCCACGAACATGTTGTCCGCCCCGGTGCGCGCGTGGGAGCCGATCACCGTGCGGTGCTTGTGCACGCCGTCGTAGTTGACCGTCACCGACGCGGCGCCGATGTTGGTGTGCTCGCCGATCGAGGCGTCGCCGACGTAGGAGAGGTGCGGCACCTTGCTGCCCTCGCCGATCTCGGCGTTCTTCGTCTCGACGAACGTGCCGATCTTGCCCTTGCGGCCCAGGCTCGTGCCCGGACGCAGGTAGGCGAACGGGCCCACGGTCGCGCTCTCCCCGATGACGGCGAGCGACCCGTGCGTGCGGACCACGGTGGCGCCGGCCCCGACCTCGACGTCGGTCAGCGTGGTGTCCGGGCCGATCGTGGCGCCCGTGGCCACCACGGTGGCGCCCTGGAGCTGCGTGTTGGGCAGGAGCGTGACGTCCGGGGCGAGCTCGACGTCGACGTCGATCCACGTGGTCGCCGGGTCCTGCACGGTCACGCCCGCGCGCTGCCACTCCTCGACGATGCGGCGGTTCATCTCGCGGGCCAGGACGGAGAGGGCGACGCGGTCGTTGACGCCCTCGACCAGCATGGGGTCGTCGGCGAGCAGCGCCCGGACGTGGAGGCCCTGCGAGCGGGCGAACGCGACGACGTCGGTCAGGTAGACCTCGCCCTGCGCGTTCTTGCTGTCCAGGCCGGTCAGGCCGCGCCGCAGCGTGTCGGCGTCGAACACGTAGACCGACGAGTTGATCTCCCGGATGGCGAGCTGGTCCGCGCTCGCGTCCTTGTGCTCGACGATCTCGAGCACGTCGCCGGTGTCCTTCTCGCGGACGATGCGGCCGTAACCCGTCGCGTCGTCCACCTCGGTGGTCAGGACCGTGACGGCGTTGCCGTCGGCGTGGTGCGCCGCCAGCAGCTGGCCGAGCGTGGCGCCGTCGAGCAGCGGGACGTCGCCCGCGACCACGACCACGGAACCCTCGATGCCGTCGCCCACCACCTCGCCGTCGGCGAGGCCGGCGGCGGCCGCGGCGGCCTGCGCCTTGGAGTCGAGCGCCTCCAGGGCGCACTGCACGGCGCGGCCCGTGCCGGGGATCTCGTCCTGGTCCACGAGGATCGCCTCGGGATCGAGCCGCCCGACCGCCTCGGCGACCAGGTCGCGCTCGTGCCGGACCACCACCGCGACCCGACCGGGCTGGAGCTCCCGCGCGGCGGTCAGCGCGTGCCCCACCATCGGCTTGCCGCCGAGCGGGTGCAGGATCTTCGGCAACGCTGACTTCATGCGGGTGCCCTGGCCGGCGGCGAGGACGATCACTGCTGCCGGCTGAGGTGTCTCGGTCACGAGTGCTCCGATCGGTGGGTTCGTCAGATCCGGATGGCTCCGCCCCCAGGATTCGAACCTGGACTAAAGGCACCAAAAACCTCTGTGCTGCCGATTACACCAAGGCGGACCGGGCGCGCGGGAGGCTCCGTCGTGACCCGAAGCAGGCGTGTGCCACCGTCGCACGTCCGTGAACAGTCTGCCAGGTCCCGGGGTGTGCCCCATGCCGGAGGGGTGGAGTCGTCAGCCACATCCGCGCACATCCGCGCGCACGTCCACGCACACGGGCCGCCAGGCAACGCCCGGAACGGCCGCTCGGGCACAATGAACCTCATGGCCGCCGAAAACCGACGTACCCATAGACCTCGCATGACGGCCAGCCAGCGGCGTGAGCAGCTGCTCACGGTCAGCCGCGGCCTGTTCGCCCAGAAGGGCTTCGAGGGCACCAGCGTGGAGGAGATCGCGTCCCGCGCCGAGGTCTCCAAGCCCGTCGTCTACGAGCACTTCGGCGGCAAGGAGGGCGTCTACGCCGTCGTCGTGGACCGCGAGGTGCAGGCGCTCACGCACGCCCTGTCGGGAGCCCTGGGCTCCGGCGGGCACCCCAAGGTGCTCCTGGAGCGGACGGCGTTGGCCCTCCTGGACTACATCGAGTCGTCCGAGGACGGGTTCCGCATCCTCGTGCGCGACTCCCCCGTGGCCCAGGCGACCGGCACGTTCTCCAGCCTGATCGGCGACGTGGCCACCCAGGTGGAGGCGATCCTGGAGCCGCAGTTCCGGGCCAACGGGCTGGAGACCAAGGCCGCGCCCCTCTACGCGCAGATGCTCGTCGGCATGATCGCGCTCACCGGCCAGTACTGGCTGGACGCTCGCAGCCCCAAGAAGTCGGAGGTAGCGGCGCACCTGGTGAACCTGGCGTGGAACGGGCTGCACAACATGGACAAGAAGCCGACCCTGACAAAGCTCGGCCGCTGAACCGGAGCCGTCGAATAGCTGACCGAGCGTCAGCAACGCGGCAAATTGCCGGACAACCCTGAAATGCCCGATGCAGTCAAGTCAGTTTGCGTCCGCGCAACAATGTGTGCGCGGGCGCAGAAGAACGAATGCCCCCTGCGCTTTCTGCGCAGAGGGCATTCGCTTTGGCTGGGGATGTTGCAAGCGCGGGTTTAAAACACCGCGCCCTCGTTCTACCTGCTCAGAGGCCCAGCAGGACGCGGATCTGCGCCAGGGTGATGCCGAGGGAGTCGAGCAGGGTCGAGACGATGTCAACAACAGACATGGTGCTTTTCCTTCCGGAAAACGGGAATCGCAGGATGATCACCTGCGAGCGGAACAGTGTTCGCGTTCCATACATTAAGCACACGACACGGACTCTGCAACGGGAAATGGATATTCGCGTTTAATGCGCGCCCGGTTTCACCCTGTGATATTGGGGGTGAAACTGCACCATGGTCCGCCACGAAATGGACATATTTCTGAAGTGGAGTCAGTTGCGGGGGCGGCGCCGGACGGCTCACGTCTAGGCTGCGGCGCGTGACGTCCTCCGAGCAGCTCGCGACCGTCCGTGCCGACTACGACGACATGGCCGAGGCCTACACCGCGTTCGTCGGCGAGGCCTTCGCCGACCAGCCGCTGAACCACGTGCTGGTCCAGGCCTTCGCCGACCTGGTCCGGCAGACGGGAGGCGGCCAGGTGGCCGACGTCGGCTGCGGACCCGGGCACGTGACCGGCTACCTGCGGGAGCGCGGCGTCGACGCGTTCGGCGTCGACCTCTCGCCGGAGCTGGTGGCGATCGCCCGTGCGGCGCACCCGGGCGTGCGGTTCGACGTCGGCGACATGGGCGCGCTCGACGTGCCCACGGCGGGTCTCGCCGGGGTGCTGGCGAACTACTCGGTCATCCACACGCCGCCCGACGCGCTCCCGGCGACGCTCGCCGAGCTGTGCCGCGTGCTCGCGCCCGGCGGCCACCTGCTGATCGCGTTCCAGGCCCTCGACGACGCGGACGGGACCAGCGAGGCGTTCGACCACCGGGTGTCGCCCGCCTGGCGGTACGCCCCCGGCCACGTGCTCGGCCTGCTCGGGCAGTCCGGCGTGACCGAGGTCGCCCGCCTGGTGCTCGCGCCGGGCGAGGACCCGGTGCGCGGCTTCCCCCAGGCGCACCTCCTGGCCCGCAAGGCCGCCTGAGCGCACCGGGCGCGGCTCCCTGGACAAGCCCCCGGACGCGCCTACCAGGCGCCGAGCAGCAGCTCCTCGACCTCGTCCGCCGCGACGGGACGCGGGTTCGGGTAGGGGGCGGCCGCGACGCGCTCAGCCACCTCGCGCAGCGCCGTGCGGGGCAGGCCGAGCGCGCCCAGCGTCGTCGGGCCGTCGTGCCGGGCCGCCAGGGCCGCGACCGCGCCGACCGGGTCGCCGGCCGCGACGCGGGCCAGGCGGGCGGCGGCGTCGGGAGCCGCGGGCAGGTCGAACCGCATCACGTGGGCCAGCAGCAGGGCGTGCAGCTCCGCGTGCGGCAGCCCGTAGGTGCCGCCGAGCACGTGCGCGAGCTGGTGGTGCAGGCCCATCCGCGCCTGCGCCAGGCAGGCGCCCGCGAGCCAGGCCGCCTCCTGCAGCCGGGCCCGCGCGCCGACGTCGCCCAGGTGGTCCAGCACCGCGGGGAGCGCGGAGAGGATGCCGTCCGCCGCCTCGACCCCGTACGCCCGGGTGGCCGCGCTCGCCTCGGCGTCCCACAGGGCCTCGACGGCGTGGGCCAGCGCGTTGAGCGCGGAGGTCAGGGTGAGCCCGTAGGGCATGGACAGCGTGAGCTCGGGGTCGTACACGACGGTGCCGGGCGCGAGCGCCGGTTCGCGCCGCGTGGTCTTGACGCCGCCCTCGGTCTCGCCGAGCACGGGGGTCGCCTCGGAGCCGGCGTACGTGGTGGGCACGGCGACCTGCGGCATCCCGGTCCGCACGGCGAGCGCCTTGGCCAGCCCGATCGCCGACCCGCCGCCGATCGCGACGAGCGCGTCGGCGCGCACCTCGCGGGCCAGGGCCAGCGCCTGCGCGGTCACCTCGACGGGCGTGTGCTGGACGGGACGGCCGAAGGTCGCGGCGTACCGGTCCCCCAGGCTCGTGGCGACGTCCTGCGCCGTCCCGGCGGACGACGGTGCGGCCACCACCAGGACCCGCCGCGCCCCGAGCCGTTCGATCTCGTCGGGCACGAGGGTCCGCGCCCCGGCACCCTGCAGCACTCGACCGGCGTACACCTCGTGCACATGGATGTCTGTTCCCACGATGCCTGAGCCTACGGTCGCCGCGCCGCCGCCGACCACGTGCTTCACCCCGTGCATCCTGTCGAGATTCTTGATATCGAGACATCCGGTAGCCTCACGCCATGGAGCACTCAGGTCACGGCGACGAGGTCGACCGCATCGTCGCCGCGTGGCACCACGTGCGCCCCGACCTCGACCTCGAACCCCTGACGGTGTTCAGCCGGGTGTCCCGGCTGGCGCGGCACCTCGATCTCGCGCGCCGCACCGCGTTCGCCCGGCACAGCCTGGAGACGTGGGAGTTCGACGTGCTCTCCGCGCTGCGCCGCGCCGGCGAACCCTTTCGGCTGTCGCCCGGCACGCTCGTGACGCAGACCCTGGTGACCAGCGGCACCATGACCAACCGGATCGACCGGCTGGAGTCGCGTGGGTTCGTCAAGCGGCACCGTTCCCCGGATGACAGGCGCGGCGTGCTCGTCGAGCTCACCGACGAGGGCCTGGCCCGGGTCGACGCCGCCATGAGCGACCTGCTCGACATCGAGGCCAAGGTGCTGACCGCCCTGTCGCCCGCGGAGCGCCCGCAGCTCGCTGCGCTCCTGCGCGCGGTGACCGCACAGTTCGACGACTGAGCCGGAGGTGCAGCGCAGGGTGGGGGCCGAGGGACGAGGCACCTGCCCGGAGCGGAACCGCAGGCTCAGTCGTCAGACAAGCAGAGCCTGAGCCGGAGGCTCAGCGGTCCCGCGTCACCATGACCTTCTCGCGCCCGACCTGGTCGGGCAGGAAGAACAGGTCGTCGGCATCGGCGACGTACAGCGGCAGCTCGCCGAGCTCGGCCGGCATGCCGTCGGCGTCGGTGACCGTCAGCTCGACATGGTCCGCGGAGCTCTTCGAGTTGTACTTCCAGGTGCCCTCGATCTCGGCCGGAGCGCCACCCACCGCGTCGCCGAGCAGCTCGTCCGGAACCCCCACGGCGGTGAACGTCCGGTCCTCGCCGAGGGCGACGACGGTCGCGGCGCCGTCACCCACGTAGGAGCCCACGAACTCCGGCTCGGTGTAGTCGATCTTGCCCAGGTCGAAGCCGCAGCCCGACGTCAGGAGTACGCCGACGAGTGCTCCCACCGCGGGGAGGACCTGTCGCTGGTTCATTCCACACCTCAGCTGTTCCAGTCGTGACCGGTCGCCCAATCTAGCGGGGATGCCGGAACACCTCCTGGCGGAACGGGGATGACGAGCAGCACACCCTGTGGCGATGTGATGGACGCCCCGCGCAACCAACCGACACCGTCACGCACAATGAATGCATCATGAGCAACACCCGCACAGCGGCCGGCGGCTCCGCGCTGCTCGTCGCGGTACTCGTCTTCGCCCTGAACCTGCGCACCCCCATCACCTCGCTGCCGCCCGTCATGGGCGACGTCGCCGCCGGGCTGGGCCTGGACCAGACCCTCGCGGGCCTCCTCGTGGGCATCCCGGCGCTCTGCTTCAGCGTGGTGGCGCCGGTGGCGTCGACCCTGATCGCCCGGGTCGGCCCGTACGCGGCGGTGACGGTCGCCCTGGTCGGGGTGATCGCGGGGACGCTGATCCGGTCGGCGGGCTCGGGCACGACGGGTGCGGTCGCGGCGTTCGCGGGCACCGTGGTGCTGGGCGCGGCCATCACGGTGGGCAACGTGGTGGTCCCGGTGATCATCGCGCGGGACTTCCCGGCGCGGACGGCGCTGGCCACCGGCCTGTACTCGTCGACGATGAACCTCGGGTCGGTCTTCGCGACGTCGCTGACCGCGCCTCTCGCGGCGCTGCTCGGCTGGCGGGGCGCCATCGCCTCGTGGTCGGTCGTCGCCGTGGTGGCGCTCGTCGTGTGGCAGGTCACCACGCACCGCCTGCCGGACCGGCCCGCACGCACGGCCGCTCCACCCGTGGCGGAGCGGCCGGAGGAGACCTGGGGCGGGGTGCTGCGCCGTCCGATCACGTGGGTGCTGACCATCGCGTTCGCGGGCCAGTCCTTCTCCTACTTCGCGGTCACGGGGTGGCTCCCGGAGCTGCTGCGCGACCTGCTCGGCGTGTCCGTGACCACGGCGGGCAACGCGGCCGCCCCGTTCCAGGGCCTCGCGATCGCGGGCAGCGTGCTCGTGCCGCTCGCGCTGGCGGCCCGCGTGCCGATGCGCGGCGCCGCGGTGGTGATGGGTCTGCTCTGGGTGTCCCTGCCCGTGGGACTGCTGCTCGCGCCGCAGTGGTGGCTGGTGTGGGTGAGCCTCGCGGGCATCGCGCAGGGCGGCAACTTCGTCGTGATCTTCACGGTGGTGGCGCAGCAGTGCCGCACCGTCGCGCAGACCCGGCGGACGGTCGCCGCCGTGCAGGCCTTCGGGTACGCGGTGGCGGCGTCGGCACCCGCGGTGATCGGGGCGGTGCACGCGGCGTCGGGCGGCTGGACGGCGGCGCTGCTGGTCATGCTGGGGTCCACGCTGGCACTGGGCACGGCCGAGCTGGTCGCGACCCGCCGTCGGCCCCGCCGGCCATAGCAGGAACTTTTCCAGAATCATTGAAAGTTGGCAGGATCATTGCCTACCTTTCCAGCATGACGACTCACCTTGAGCCCACCGCCGTGCTCCCCACCCTTCGCGAGCACCTCCTGGTCGACGGGTTCGACCTGGTCCTCGACCTCACCCGGTCGCACGGCTCCACGCTCGTCGACGCGCGGGACGGCCGGGAGTGGCTGGACCTGTTCACCTTCTTCGCCTCCTCACCGCTCGGCATGAACCATCCCGCGCTGGCCGACGACCCGGCCTTCCGGGAGGAGCTCGCCACCGCCGCGATCAACAAGCCCTCCAACTCCGACATCTACACGGTCGAGATGGCGCGCTTCGCCGACACGTTCGCGCGTGTGCTCGGCGATCCTGCCCTACCGCACCTGTTCTTCATCGACGGCGGCGCGCTCGCCGTCGAGAACGCGCTCAAGGTGGCGTTCGACTGGAAGTCCCGCCAGAACGAGGCGAACGGCCGGTCCCCGGAGCTCGGCACCAAGGTGATGCACCTGGAGCACGCGTTCCACGGCCGCTCGGGTTACACGATGTCGCTCACGAACACCGAGCCGGGCAAGGTCGCGCGGTTCCCCAAGTTCGACTGGCCGCGCATCCCCTCGCCGTACATCGCCGAGGGCAAGGACATGGACGCCGCCGAGGCCGCGGCGCTCGGGGCCGCCCGTGCGGCGTTCGAGGCCAACCCGCACGACATCGCGGCCTTCATCATGGAGCCCATCCAGGGCGAGGGCGGCGACCACCACTTCCGTCCGTCGTTCCTGCAGGGCATGCAGGCGCTGTGCCAGGAGTTCGACGCACTGTTCGTCATGGACGAGGTGCAGACCGGCGCCGGGATCACCGGCACCACGTGGGCCTACCAGCAGCTCGGCGTGGCCCCCGACGTCGTCGCGTTCGGCAAGAAGACGCAGGTCTGCGGCATCATGGCCGGCGGCCGCGTGGACGAGGTCCCCGACAACGCCTTCGCCGTCTCCTCGCGCATCAACTCCACCTGGGGCGGCAACCTCACCGACATGGTGCGCTCCCGCCGGATCCTGGAGACCTACGAGGAGGAAGGCCTGGTCGACCGGGCCAGGACCATGGGCAAGCGGCTCAAGGACGCCCTCACCGAGCTCGCCGCGCGGCACGAGGGCGTGACGAACGTGCGCGGCAGCGGCCTGATGTGCGCGCTGACCCTGCCCTCGCGGGAGGTCCGCGACCGCGTGCTGGCCGCGCTGACCGAGCGCAGCGTGCTGCTGCTGGGCTGCGGCGAGCGCTCGGTGCGGTTCCGCCCCGCCCTGACCGTCACCACGGAAGCACTTGAGGCCGGCGTCCAGGCGCTCGACGAGGCGCTGACGGCCGTCCTCTGACGGACCGGTCAGGCGCTCGGGATCCCAGACCTCCCGAGCGCCTGGCCTCGCTCACTCGTCGTCGGCCGCGACGCTGTCGGCGATCCTGATCAGCTCGGCCACCGACGGCCCGGCGTTCGCCGTCGGCGTGCGGCCGATGGTCGAGAGCAGCAGGTAGGACCCGGCGTCGTCGGTCCACTCGACGCGGACCGGGCCGAACCCGTTGTTGTCCACCCGGGTGACGCGCGCCTCCAGGCCGGACTCCCTGAGGTCCTGCCACTCGATCGTGACGTTGTCGCCCGCGAGCTTGCCGGACAGCTCCTGCGCCCCCGGGTAGGCCACGTAGATCACGGCCGACGCCGGGTGGTACGCACCGCTGCGCACGTCCTCCTCCGGCCACGCCGGGCCCGGGCCGCCGCGAAACGTCTCCTCGTTCTCGGGACCGTCCAGCACGTACGTGATCCAGGTGCCGAGGTGGTCCTCCGCGGTGGTGCGGCCCATCCCCGCCGAGATCTCGGCTGGGCACTCGACGACGGCGCGCCGCACGTCCTCGGGCACCCAGTGCGGCTGGCGCAGGTCCTCGGCACAGGTCCCGGCGGTGAGCTCCGTGGCGTCCGCGGGGACGACGACGGGCTTCTCCTCCCCCGAACCGAGCACCATCGTGACCACCACGATGATGATCGCGCCGAGCAGTGTCACGGCACCGCCGAGCAGCCACTCGGGCCGGATCCTGGGCTCGTCGATCGTGGTGACCACGTCAGCCCCCGCACTCGATCTCGGTCACGGCGTCCCGCGAGAGCGCGATGATCTTGTTCGACGCGACGGGGCTGCGCGCCACGCCGGGCAGCACGTAGGAACCCCAGTCGCAGTCGTTCTCGGCGAGGTAGGCGTCCCGCGCGCCGTCCGCGGCGGCGTACCGGATGCGGTGGTCGGGACCCTGGCAGCTGTAGTCCGGGTCGCACAGGGAGATCGCCAGCGCGCGCATCGTCACCCAGGTGCTGGTGTCCACGCAGCCGTCGACCGGCAGCCCGTTGTACGCCTGGAACGCGCGGGTCGCGACCTCCGACTCGGCGTCCCAGCCGCCGTCCACCGGCTCCAGCCCGGTGGCGGCCGACAAGACGTTCTGGGCCGCGACCACCTGGCCGCCGGAGGTCTTGCCGCACTGGCCGACCGGGTCGTTCGACACCCAGGTCGCGCTCGAGTTCGCCGCCTGGACCACGGCGGCGACGATCAGGGCGACGACCACGGTGCCACCGCCCGCCTGCAGCCAGGTTCGGGTGGTGGGCATTCGCTCGGCGCTCCTTCGTGCCCGACGGCGGAGCCGGGCGGGTCTACTGGCAGGTGCGAGGGTAACAATCTGCACTTACAAGACGGAAGCGACGCACCAGTCGAAACCGGATCTCATGCTTTCCGATGGAGGTGACGTGGCCGGCGGTTGCACCCGGACTGCTGCCGCTGCTGCTGGTCGACCTCATGAGGTTCTGTTCAGGCCGCGAGGTTGTATCGCTTCAAGCTCGCTCTCGCGGGCAGAAGTTCGTGGCCTGAACAGAACCTCGGAGGTCGGGCGGCGGTGACTGCAGCGTCGCCAGCGATGTGCTGCAGCGGAACCGACATCCGCCGCAGCGCCACCGCCTACGACCACCGACCCCTTGGAATCGACCATGCAGCGTGGCTCGGCCGGCTCACCGCGCTGCGGAGCCAGATTTCAGATGATTGAAAGAAAGTGACGCCGACGGACGCAACCCCTACCAGGGAGTAGCGTCGGCGACATGCTGCGTCCCCTGACCAGCCCGCCGCACCTGCGCCCGGGCGACACCGTGGCCGTCGTCGCCCCGTCCGGCCCCGTGCCGGCGGACCGGCTCGACGACGGAGTGCGGCACCTGCGGGACTGGGGCCTCGACGTGCAGGTCATGCCGCACGTCCTGGACCAGCACCCCGGCCGCGCCTACCTGGCCGGTACCGACGAGGCGCGTGCGGCCGACTTCCAGGAGGCCTGGCTGGACCCCGACGTCCGGGCGGTCGTCGCGGCCCGGGGCGGCTACGGGGCGGCGCGCATGGTGGACCTGGTCGACTGGGACGCGCTCGCCGCCACCGACCCCAAGGTGCTCGTCGGGTACAGCGACTGCACGGTGCTGCACCAGGCGGTCGCGAACCGGCTCGGGCTGGTCTCCCTGCACGGGCCGATGTCCGGGACCATGTCGTTCCTCAAGTCGGAGCCCTCCCGGGAGCACCTGCGGCGCACGCTGTTCGAGCCGGGCAGCACGCAGGTGCTCACCGGCCCGGCTGCCCACCCGCTGGTCGGGGGCACCGCCCGTGGCATCACGACCGGGGGCTGCCTCTCGCTGCTGACGACGTCCGTCGGCGTCGGGCCCACCTCGCCGTCGGCCGCAGGCGGCCTCGTGCTGCTGGAGGACATCGAGGAGAAGGCCTACCGGATCGACTCGTTCCTGACCCACCTGCTGCGGTCGGGCTGGTTCGACGGCGCGACCGGCATCGTGCTGGGCTCGTGGCAGGACTGCGAGCCCGCCGAGCCGGTCGTCCTGGACCTGCTCGGGCCGCTCGGCATCCCGATCCTGGGCGAGCTGGGGTTCGGGCACGGGCCCGACCCGATCACCGTGCCGTTCGGCGTCGCGGCGGAGCTCGACGCCGACGCCGGCACGCTGACGCTCGACCGCCCGGCCCTGGCGCCGCTCTGAGGGGCAGCGCCCCGACCGGACCGAGCCGGGCCCGGTGGAGCCCGGCTCAGTCGAGCTCGGCCGCCTGCCCCTCGAAGTACGTCTGGAGCACCACCGTCGTGCGCGTGGACACCTTGGCCGTGCGCCGGATCTTGCCGAGCAGCTCCTCCAGCGCGCGCGGCGACGCCACGCGTGCGGTGAGCAGGTAGTTCGCGTTGCCGGCCACGGAGTAGCACGACTCGATGCCGGTCATGCCGCGCAGCCGCTCGGGCGCGTCGTCCTCCTGCGCCTGGTCCAGGGGCGTGATCTCGATGAAGGCGGAGAGCGGCAGGCCCACCGCCTCCGGGTTCACGACCGCCCGGTAGCCCGTGATGACGCCGCGCGCCTCCAGCTTGCGCACCCGCACCTGCACCGCGGACAGGGAGAGCCCCGATATCTCGGACAGCACCGCGAGCGTGGTGCGGCCGTCCTTGCGCAGTGCGTCGACGAGTGCCCTGTCGACCCCGTCGAGCGGTGTCAGATCGTTGTCGGTCATCCCGCCACCTCCGCCGCTTCCAACCAGGCCGCCTCGAGCTCGTCGCGTTCGGTCCCGAGGTCGCGGAGCTCCGCGTCCAGCCGCGCGACGGCCTGGTAGTCCGTTGCCTGCTGCGCGATGGATTCGTGCAGCTCGGCCTCCTTCTGGGCAATCTTCGCAAGTTGCCGCTCGATTCGGGAGACCTCCTTCTTCGCGGCGCGGATGTCGCGCTGCGAGAGCTCCTCGGCCGGGGCACCGTCCGACGCCGGGGCCGACCCCGTCGCCGCCCCGCCGGAGCGGTTGCCGGAACCCGTGCGCGCGCCGCCACCCGCGGCCGCGCCCGAGATGCCGGTGGACCTGGCTGCCGCCCGCAGCCGCAGGTACTCCTCCACGCCCCCGGGAAGGTCGCGGATGGTTCCGTCGCCGAGGAGCGCGACCTGCCGGTCGGCCACCCGCTCCAGCAGGTACCGGTCGTGCGAGACCACGATCAGCGTGCCCGGCCAGCCGTCCAGCAGGTCCTCGACGGCGGCCAGCGTGTCGGTGTCGAGGTCGTTGGTGGGCTCGTCGAGCAGCAGCACGTTGGGCTCGGACACCAGGAGCCGCAGCAGCTGGAGCCGGCGCCGCTCGCCGCCCGACAGGTCCCGCACCGGCGTGTAGGCCCGCTCGCGCGTGAAGCCCAGCTTCTCGGTGAGCTGCGCCGCGGTGAGCTCCTTGCCGTCGACGACGACCCGGCCCTTCTCCTGCTCGATGACCTCGACGGCCTTCAGCGACCCCAGCTCGTCGAGCTCGGCGACGTCCTGCGAGAGCTCCTGCACGTGGATGGTCTTGCCGCGCTTGACCCGGCCCGAGTCCGGTTCGCGGCGGCCTGCCAGCAGCGCCAGCAGCGTCGTCTTGCCCGCCCCGTTGACGCCCACGACGCCGTACCGGTCGCCCGGCCCGAGACGCCAGGTCACGTCGTCGAACAGGACCTTGCCCGGCACCGTCACCGACACCGACTCGAGGTCCAGCACGTCCTTGCCGAGCCGCCGCGTCGCCATGCGGGTGAGCTCCATCGAGTCGCGCGGCGGCGGCTCGTCGTCGATCAGCGCGGACGCGGCGTCGAGGCGGAACTTCGGCTTGGACGTGCGCGCGGGCGCGCCGCGGCGGAGCCAGGCGAGCTCTTTGCGCAGCAGGTTGTCGCGCTTCTCGGCGGCCGTCGCGGCCTGCCGGGCCCGCTCGGCACGCGCCAGGATGTAGGCCGCGTACCCGCCCTCGTACCCGTCGACGGCGCCGGTCCCGTCGCCGCGCACCTCCCACATGCGGGAGCAGACCTCGTCGAGGAACCAGCGGTCGTGGGTGACGACGACGAGCGCGCCCGACGTGCCCGGGCGGCCGTACCGCTCGCGCAGGTGGGCCGCGAGCCAGGCCACGCCCTCGACGTCGAGGTGGTTGGTCGGCTCGTCGAGGAGCAGCACGTCCGGGTCCTGCACGAGCAGGGCAGCGAGCGCCACGCGGCGACGCTGGCCGCCGGACAGCTTGGCGACCGGGGCGTCCCAGGCGAGCTCGGCGATCAGGCCGTCGTGCACCTCCCGCACGCGCGCGTCCGAGGCCCAGACGTGGGTCTCGGCGTCGCCGTGCACGATGTCGAGCACGGTGGCGTCTTCGGGCAGCTCGTCGCGCTGGTCGAGCATGCCCAGGGTGGAGCCGCCCACCCGGGTGACCCGTCCGCCGTCAGGCAGGGCGGTGCCCGCGAAGATGCGCAGCAGGGTGGACTTGCCCGCGCCGTTGGGGCCGACGATGCCGACGCGGTCGCCGTCGTCGAGCCCCAGCGAGACGTCCGCGAGGAGGGTGCGAGTACCGATGGTCAGCGCGATGCCGTCTGCGCCGAGGAGATGTGCCACCTACCAAGGGTAGTCGCGCGCTACGCTCACCCCGGTCGACCCTTCGACAAGCTCAGGACGGCGCGGCGCCGCGCAGCAGGACTTCGCCGCCGCACCCCAGAACGACGATGACGCCGAGGAGCATCCACGTGGCCCAGTTCGACATGCCGCTGCCCGATCTCGAGAAGTACACGCCGGAGGTCGACGAGCCCGCCGACTTCGACGAGTTCTGGTCGGCCACGGTGGCCGAGGCCCGCACGTTCGACACGGCGCCGCAGGTGGAGCGCCTCGACGTGGGCCTCACCGAGATCCTGGTGGACGACGTGACGTTCCCCGGGTTCGGCGGGCACCCTGTCAAGGCGTGGCTGACGCGGCCCGCGCACGCGACCGGCGACCTGCCGGTGGTCGTGGAGTACCAGGGCTACGGCGGCGGCCGGGGCCTGCCGCACGAGCGGATCCAGTGGGCGGCCGCGGGCTACGCGCACCTCATGATGGACACGCGCGGCCAGGGTTCCGGCTGGGGCGCGGGCGGGGACACGCCGGACCCGGTGGGCTCGGGCCCCGCGTCCCCCGGGTTCATGACCCGCGGCGTGCTGGACCCGCACGACCACTACTACCGGCGCGTCTTCACGGACGGCGTCCGCGCGGTCGACGCGGTGCGGGCGATCGACGGGCTCGACCCGGCGCGCGTGGCGCTGAGCGGCGGCAGCCAGGGCGGCGGCATCACCATCGCGGTCGCGGGCCTGGTGCCCGACGTCGTGGCCGCGATGCCCGACGTGCCGTTCCTGTGCCACTACCGCCGCGCGGTGTCGATCACGGACAACGCGCCGTACAGCGAGATCACGAAGTACCTCTCGGTGCACCGCGACCCGGCGGTCGAGGAGCAGGTCTGGCGCACGTTCTCGTACCTCGACGGGGTGTCGTTCGCCCGGCGCGCCCGCGGGGCGGGCCTGTTCTCGGTGGCGCTGATGGACGGCACGTGCCCGCCGTCCACCGTGTACGCCGCGTACAACGGCTGGGGGCCGGGCGGCTCCCGCGCGGTGGACAAGGAGATCGACGTCTACCCCTACAACAACCACGAGGGCGGCGGGGACTACCGGTTCCCCCGCAAGCTCGCATGGCTGAACAAGATCATCTGACGGCCGGGGGTCCCGGACCGGCGTCGGGAGTGTCGGGGACTGGCGGTACGCTCCGAGCGCACGCCCAAGACCCGGAGGTACCGCCCGTGCCCGAGTACGACCTGCCACTCGTCACGGTGGCGCCGGCCGCTCCGCCCGCCACCGACGAGCCCGAGGACTTCGACGCGTTCTGGGCGGCGAACCTCGCCGCCCACCGGGACATCGAGGTGGCGCCGACCCTCGCGACCGCCGGCACGCGCTCGCGGGACCTCCAGGCGGAGACGGTGACGTTCGCCGGGTTCCAGGGCCGCCCCGTGACGGGCTGGCTGCTGCTGCCCGTCGGCGCGGCCGCGACGCTGCCCGGGCTGGTCGAGCTGCGCCCGGCCGGCGGGGCCGCGGCGCGCGACCTCGAGTGGCTGGCGTCGGCCGGGTTCGCCCACCTGGTCGTCGAGGTGCCACCGGACGACCTCGACGACCCGTACAACCGCGGCGCGTTCACCGATGCGTTCCGGGCGGTGCAGGCCCTGCGGACGCTGGAGAGCGTGGACCCGTCGCGGGTCGCCGTGCTGGGCACCGGCCCGGTGGCGGCCGCGGCGGTGGCCGCGGCCGGGCTGCTGCCCGACCTCGCGTGCGCCCTGGTAGAGGGCGACATCCCGGCGGCGCACAAGGACTCGCTGGTCGCGTTCGCCCGCCGGGCGAGCACGCCGCTGCAGCTCACCCAGGGTGCGGGTGCCCAGGTGCTGCTGGAGGAGTGGGGCCGCAACGCCGCCCTCGCGCTCGCCGCGATGACGGGCTCGGTCGAGCGCGTGGTCGAGTGCGTGCTGACCGCCGAGAGCAACCTGACGACGCGGCGCACCCGCTGGGTCACGCGGCACACGCACCTGGCGAACGTCTTCGTGCCCCAGGTCGCGTACTGACCTTCTTCTACCTCTTCTCCTCGGCGGGGTGCTACGCACGTACCGGGGTGATGACCTGGGTCCCCGGGGCGGGCCCGGTGGCGCACCAGACCGCGTCGACGACGTCGGCCGCCGTCCACGCGGCGCCCAGCGCGAGCGCGTGCTGCCGGGACCGGCCCAGGGCCGCGACCGTGGGCCCGGACCCGGAGACGACGACGCCGAGGGCACCGGACTCGGTCGCGACCTCCACCACGTCGGCGAGCTCGGGGCGCAGGTCGAGCGCCGGGCCCTCCAGGTCGTTGTGCAGCGCCTTGCCGAGGGCGACGGGGTCGCCCGCGCGCAGCGCGTGCATGATCGCGGTGTCGTCGGTGGGCGCCACCCGCGGCGTCGACGGGCCGGCCAGCTCGTCGAACCGGCGGAACACGGTGGGCGTCGAGAGCCCCTCCCGCTGCGTCGCGAAGCACCAGTGGAACTCGCCCCGCGTCATCGCGGGGGTCAGCAGGTCGCCCCGGCCCGTGCCGACGGCGGTGTGCCCCAGCAGCGAGAACGGCACGTCCGCGCCGAGCTCGGCGGCGAGCTCCACGAGCTCCGGCCGGGGCATGCCGGCCTCCCAGAGCGCGTCGCAGGCCACGAGCGCCGCGGCGGCGTCGGCCGAACCGCCCGCCATGCCGCCGGCGACCGGCACGCCCTTGGTGATGTGCAGCTGGACGTCGGCGGCCAGGCCCGTGCGCTCGGCCAGCAGCGCGGCGGCGCGCCAGGCGAGGTTGGACTCGTCGGTCGGGACGACGTCGGCCTGTGGCCCCGAGACCGTCAGCGAGATTCCGGACCCGGGCGCCACCTGGGTCGCCGTCACCTCCTCGTAGAGGGAGACGGCCTGGAAGATGGTCGCGAGCGGGTGGTAGCCGTCGTCGCCGACGGGACCCACGCGCAGGCCGAGGTTCACCTTGCCGGGCGCGCGGACCCGGACGGACGGCGGCGGGGCCGCCGCGAGACGCGGGATCACTGGTCCCCCTCCTGCACGTCGGTGTCGGACGCAGGGGTCACCCGGGTGGCCTGAGGGTCTGACACGTCGGGAAGCTGCTCCGCGATGCGCGCGAACTGCTCGACCACGAGCGTCTCACCCCGGGCGCCCGGGTCGACGTCGGCGGCCCGGAGCGCCGCCTCGGCGGCGGCACCGGAGCCGAACACCCCGGACAGGGCGGCGCGCAGCGTCTTGCGGCGCTGCGCGAACGCGGCGTCCACGACGGCGAAGACCTGCTCACGCGACGCTGTGGTCGACGGCGGGTCCCGACGCTCGAGGTACACGAGCGCGGAGTCGACGTTCGGGGCGGGCCAGAACACGTTGCGCCCGATGGTCCCCGCCCGACGGGCCGAGGCGTACCAGGCGGCCTTCACCGACGGGATGCCGTAGATCTTGTTCCCCGGCACGGCGGCGATGCGGTCGGCCACCTCGGCCTGGACCATCACGAGCACGCGCTCGAGCGAGTCGAACCGCTGCAGCATGGTGAGCAGTACCGGGACGGCCACGTTGTACGGGAGGTTCGCGACGAGCGCCGTCGGCGCCTCGCCGGGCAGGACGGTGACGTCCAGCGCGTCGGACAGCACGACCTCGAAGTCGGAGTCCGGGAACCGGGTGTGCACGGTGTCGGCGATCTGCCCGGCCAGGACGGGGTCGATCTCGATCGCCACGACGGAGGCGCCGGCCTCCACGAGGCCCAGTGTCAGGGAGCCCAGCCCGGGCCCGACCTCCACGACCCGCTCGCCGGGCCGCAGCCCCGCGGTGCGCACGATCTTGCGGACGGTGCCGCCGTCGTGCAGGAAGTTCTGGCCGAGCGTCTTGGTGGGCCGGACGCCCAAGCGCCCTGCCAGGTCGCGGATCTCCGCGGGACCGAGCAGGGCGCCTGAGGTGTCGTTCATGCAGGTGAGCCTAACTGGAGATTGTCACCATCAGTGGATCAGTACCAACCCACCGACTCCGAGTGGCCCCACGCACCGCACGGCGTGCCGTAGCGGTCCGCGATGTAGCCGAGGCCCCACTTGATCTGGGTGGCCGGGTTGGTCGCCCAGTCCGAGCCCGCTGAGCCCATCTTGGAACCGGGCAGCGCCTGCGGGATGCCGTAGGCACCCGACGACGGGTTGGCGGCCTTGTAGTTCCAGCCGGACTCACGCTCCCAGAGGGACTCGAGGCAGGTCCACTCCGAGCCGCTCCAGCCCCGCGCGGCGGCCATCTGCTGACCGATCTCCTTGACCGAGCCGGACGGCACCGAGGTGCTGGTGGACTTCTTGGTGCTGGTGGCCTGGACCTTCTCCACCGGGCGCTCCCTGGTGCCGAACACGACCACTCGGTCGACCGGCTCCTTGGTCACCCGGTTGGAGATCACCTCACGGTGCACGATCTCGCCGTCGACGGTACGCACCTGGATCACCTTGGTGCGGACGCCCTTGGTGCCCTTGCTCTTGACGAGCTTGCCCTCGTCCTTGTACCGGTCGGAGTCCTTGCTGGTGTGGGTGTCGAAACCCACGGCGCCGTCGCGGGTGACCTTCTTGGTCTCGACGCGCTGCACCTGGAGGGCGACGTCCGCGCCCGCCTGCTCGGCGGTCTCGGCGGACTTCGCGTCGATCGTCTTGTCCTTCGCCAGGGTGGCGACGGGGACGACGTTGACGAGGTCGTCCTTGTCGAGCTCGATCTCGGTGCTGTTCAGCACGCTGTCGACGCTGTCGGCGTGGTCCTCGATCACGCGCGTCTCGCCGTCCGCGACGACGGCGACGGGGCCGTCGTCGTTCAGGCGCAGCGGCAGCGAGGCGCGGTCGCCGGAGCGGGACGCCACCAGGGCGACGTCGCCGCCACGCTCGGCGAGCGTGGTCAGGGCTTCGGCGGCGTCGGTCACGTTGACCCAGACGTCGCGCTCGTCCTCGCCGTCGGACATGGTGACCTGGCGGGCGTAGCGGACCACGATCTGGTCGCCGTCGGAGAGCTTGGCGCCGGCCCCGGGGGCGACGACGTCGCGCTCGCCCAGGCGGACGCCCTGCGAGTCGAGCATGCCCTGTACGGAGCCGGAGTAGGTGGTGACGGTCTTGACGGTGCCGTCGAGGTCGAGGGTGACGGTCTTGCGTGCCTCGGCGAAGGCGACCGATCCGGAGGTGGCGATCGCTACGGCTGCGAGGCCGGCGACCAGGGGCCAGCGGCGGCGGCGCTTCGCGGGGGTCGTCCGAGAGGTCGTGGCCTCGGACTCTGAGTTGATGCTGGGGATGGAGCCAGAACTCTGCTGCTCAGAACGGGGGTTCACTCGTGTCCAGTCGTCGGACGTCCCGGGCACGGGCGGCGAGCCGGGCCACGCGCAGGCGCGAGTGTCCCTACCACGATTCGGCCTGGGGGCCAGGCGACTCTTGCGAGCCGTCGCGGTCTCGACCGGCCGATCCGGCGGTCTCACATCGGGCACGACGGGTCGCGTCCGATGCCGCCCCGGCCGGCGTGGTGACGCTGTGGCCTACACCACTTCGCACCCTCACGCCAGCGAGGACAACCGAACGTAACTGATCCGTTATCGTCCGGCCAAGTTTCTCGGTGCTGTCAGGCTGTGTTGTCGATCACTCGTCTAGGACAACCGTCCAACTCGCCCCCCGTGTCAGACGCACAGATCACTTGGGTGACCTGTGCGTCTGACACGAGGGAAGAGGGGGTCAGAGCAGGCCGAGCTTCGCGGCACAGCCGGGCCACTGTCCCCAGCCGGACTGCGCCTGGAGCTTCTGGGCCCGCATGGTCTGCTCGCTGGCCGAGGCGTCCGACGGGAGGCCGGAACCGCCCATCGCCGCCCAGGTCTGCTGCGAGAACTGGTAGAGGCCGTAGTAGCCGTTGCCGGTGTTGGTGGTGGGGTCGCCGCCCGACTCGCACTGCGCGAGCTGGGCCCAGACGCCGCTGGTCGCCACGACGTCCGCCTTCGGCTCGGACGCCGTCCTCTCGGACTTCTCCCGCGCCACGGGCTTCGGTTCCGGCTCGGGTTCCGGCTCGGGCTCCGGACGAACCTTGGTGCCGTACACGGTCACCTGGTCCACGGGCTTGCGCTCGACCTTCGACGAGAGCTTCTCCCGCTCCACGACCTTGCCGTCCACCGTGGTGACGTCCCACGTGGTGACCCGCTTGCCGACGACGCCCTTCGTCGCCACGTAGGGCTCGAGGTCCTCGAACCGGTCGGGGTCCGCCTTCCGCACCTTGTCGTACGACAGCTTGGTCACGGTCTCCCGCTCGGCGGTCCGCACCTGCTCGACGACGACGGACAGCGTCGGCGTGCCGGCGCCCGCCGGCTGCCCGCCCTCGGGGGCGTCGCGCTGGACGGTGACCCGGTCGTCGGCGTCGACGGTGACGTCGTTCGCAGCGAGCAGGTCGTCGAGCTGCGCGGCGCCGTCGGCCACCTGCTGGGTCTCGCCGCCGACCACCAGGTTGACCGGGCTGTCGGCGTCGAGCCGCAGCGGGAGGGACACGCGGCCGCCGGACCGGGACGGGACCAGGGCGACGTCGTCGGCTCGTTCGGCGAGCGTGGCGAGCGCCTGGTCGGCGTCGAGCGCGGTGACCCAGGTCGACCGCTCCTTGCCGTCGGCCCGCAGGGTGACCTCGTGGCCGTAGCGGACCACGACCATCCCGCCGTCCCGCAGGGTGCCGTCCGTGCCGGGTGTCACCGCGTCCCGGCTCGTGACACTGACGCCCTGGTCGGCCAGGAGGCCGGCGACGTCACCCTGGAAGGTCTCGACCGTCGTGACCCTGCCGTCGACGTCCAGCGTGACGGACTTGTGGGCCGAGGCGAAAGCGGTGATGCTGCCGGCACCGACGACCGCGATGGCCGCCGCCCCGGCGAGGAAGGCCGCTCTGCGGCGGGGTCTGCGTGGCGGGGCCGGCAGAGGGGTGACCGGCACTTGGACGACCGGTTCGGTGGGGGTGTGATCCGTCGGGGGCGGATCGAAGATCTCGGTGATTCCGGCGGTGGCGCCGGCCTCAGGGTTGGGGGACAGTCCGTCGGGGCTGCCCTGAGCGGGGTGGGGAGATGACACGCGGGTCCAGTCCTCGCGCGGTCCGGGCACGGGGGCCGGGACGGTACGAGTCGCACGCACCTCCCGCGCGGGGCGCGGGCCCGACCGGCCGATCCGGCGGTCCAGGAGACCGTAACCCTGCCGTTATCAAATGCAAGACCTATTCGAGGAATGACACGCCGAAACGTACGGATAGATCCATTAATGTCCAAAATATTCCGGGGTGAAAACGTCCCCGGATCAGTACCAGCCGATGTCCACGGAGTGCGCCCAGGCACCGCACGGCGTGCCGTACCGCCCGGAGATGTAGCCCAGACCCCACCCGATCTGGGTGGCCGGGTTGGTCAGCCAGTCGCTCCCGACGGTGGCCATCTTGGAGCCCGGGTTGGCCTGGGCGATCCCGTACGCCTCGCTGCTCGGGTTGTCGGCGTTCCAGCGCCAGCCGCTCTCCTTCTGCCAGAGCTGGTCCAGGCAGGAGAACTCGGCGGCGCCCCAGCCGCGCTCCGCGGCCATCGCCTGGCCCAGGGCTCGCGCGGAGCCCGGGTCCACCGGCGCGGTGGCGACGTCCATCGTGCCGACCACGAGCACCTCGTTCACCGGCTTGCGAGTGACCTTGCGGTCCACCAGGGTGCGTTCCACGACCGCGCCGCCGACCGTCTTGACCTCGTACGTCACCTTGGCCTCGCCCGCCACGCCCGCAGTGCGGATGGACTCGTAACCCTGGGGCAGGCTCGGGTCCTCGACCGTCTCGGTCTCGAACGGCACCACCTCGGTCACCGTGCGCGACGACGACGCGTCGCGGCTGACCATGACGATCATCCCGTCCACCGCCGCGGCGTCGAGCGGCACCGACGTGACGTCACCCTTCGCCAGCGCGATGCCCGCCTCCTCGAAGACGGACCGCACCGTGGACCCGGTGGTGCTGAACTCGAGCACCGAGCCGTCCACGGCGATGTTGACCTCCTTGACCGTGGAGAACCGCACCGGATCACGGTCGAGCTGCGTGGTGCGGGACGCCGTGGCGACGGCGCCGTCACCGCGCGGCCCGAGGGCCGCGAGCAGCTCGCCCACCGTGCCGGCGGTGGTGCGCAGCGTCATGATCTGGCCGTCGAGCTCGACGGTCACGTCGCGGCTCGTACGGACGACCACGGTCCCGCCCGCACCGACGGCGGACGTGGCGGCCGGCTGCACGACGTCGTCGCGCTCCAGGTCGATGTGCTGCGACGCGAGGGCCTCGGCCACGGTGCTGCCGTAGACGCCGACCGTGCGGACGTCGCCGTTGTAGTCGATCGTGAGGGTCGCCGCGTTGGCGACGTACACGCCGCTGACGCCCGCGAGCATGCCGACGACGGCACCACGGACCAGCCAGCGGGCCGGTTTGCTCGCGAGCCACGGCCGTGCGTACCTCACCACGAGCACCAGACCGTAACGGAACAAACCTCGCAGGAAAAGATGTGGGGTTATGAAATCAAATGCCGCATTCTCCGGCCCAATGCGCCATTCTTACCAGTTGCCGTAGACACGCCCGGAGTTGGCGCTGATGTCGGCGCACAGCGTGGCGAGGTCTTCCCCGAGGTAGGCGGCCATGGCCCGCACCGTGTGGGCCGCCGCGAAGGGGGCGTTCGGCTGCCCCCGGTACGGGTGCGGCGTGAGATACGGGGCGTCGGTCTCCAGGAGCACGAGCTCCCGCGGTGCCTCGGTCAGAGCCGCGCGCAGGTGGTCGTTCGCCTTGAACGTGACCGGGCCGGCGAAGGACAGGTACCAGCCGTTCTCGGCGCAGACGCGGGCCATCTCGGCGTCGCCGCTGTAGCAGTGGAAGACGGTGCGCTCAGGGGCGCCGTCGGCCAGCAGGACCTCGATGACCTGGGCGTGCGCGTCCCTGTCGTGGATCTGCAGGGCCAGGCCGAGCTCCTTGGCCAGCGCGATGTGCGCGCGGAAGGCCTGCCGCTGGGCCTCCTCACCGCGCGGGCCGGTGCGGAACAGGTCCATACCCGTCTCGCCGATCGCGCGGACGCGGTCGTTGCCCTTGGCCAGGTCGGCGATCTCGGCGATGGCGTCGTCGAGACCCACGGAGTGGTGCTCCTGGGGCTCCGGCACGAGGCCGTCCGGGCCGACCTCGTCGATGCCCGCGTGCAGGGTGGCCTCGTTGGGATGGATCGCGAGCGCCCCCACCGCCCGCGCCTCGCTGCGGACGAGGGCGTCGGTCCAGCGGGCCGACGGAAGATCGCAGCCCACCTGGACCACGCGGTCCACGCCCGCGGCCGCGGCGCGCGCCAGGTGGTCGGTCACGGACGGCGGCCAGGTGCCCGGCTCGCCGTCGGGCGCCGTGGGCGGCAGCACCGAGGCGATGTGGTCGAGGTGGGTGTGGTTGTCCACGACGGGGACGGGCAGGGGCTCCGGGGCGGCCGGGAAACCGCGTTCACGTGTGCGCTTGGCCATCGTCGGCTCAGGCGGCCGTGTCGTCGAGGCGCGGGAACAGGGCGGCGCCCTTGGTCACGATGGTGCCGGCGGGCAGCGCGCCGAACGTCGCCGCGCCGTGGAGCGGCTGGGCGTCCAGGGCTCCGAGCGCCGCCTCCGCGCCCAACAGCTCCCAGAGCCCGGCTGCCGCGCGCGGCGTGACCGGGTTGAGCAGCACCGCGAGCGAGCGCAGCGCCTCCGTGGCGGTGACCAGCGACGTCGCCAGGCGACCGCCGTCGACCCCCGCGCCGGACTCGTCGACCTCGCCGGGCTCCTTGGCGAGCTTCCACGGCTGGGTGTCCGCGAGGTAGCCGTTGGTGGCGTCCACCAGGGTCCAGACCGCCGAGACCGCGTCGTGGATCGCCAGCCGGTCGATCGCCGCCTCGGCGTCGGCCACGGCCTGGGCCGCGACCCGGGCAAGGTCGGTCTCGGCGTCGGTGAGCGGGCCCGGGGCAGGCAGGGAGCCGCCGAAGTACTTGCCGATCATCGCGGCGGTCCGCGAGGCCAGGTTGCCGAACCCGTTGGCGAGCTCGCCGTTGTAGCGGGCGGTCATGTCCTCCCAGGAGAACGAGCCGTCACCGCCGAACGCGATGGTCCGCATGAAGTAGTACCGGAACGCGTCCGAGCCGAACGTGTCGATGATGTCGGCCGGCGCGATGCCCGTGAGCTTGGACTTGCTCATCTTCTCGCCGCCCACCAGCAGCCAGCCGTGCGCGAAGACCGTCCTGGGCAGCGGCAGCCCGGCGGCCATCAGCATCGCCGGCCAGATCACGGCGTGGAACCGCAGGATGTCCTTGCCGACCAGGTGCACGTCGGCCGGCCAGGTCCGCGCGAACTGCGCCTTGCGCTCCGGGTCGCCGCTGTCCAGGCCGACGGCAGTGGCGTAGTTGAGCAGCGCGTCGAACCAGACGTAGAGCACGTGGGAGGTGTCCCACGGGATGGGGACGCCCCAGTCGAACGTCGAACGCGAGATCGACAGGTCCTGCAGGCCCTGCCGCACGAAGCTGACCACCTCGTTGCGGGCCGACGCCGGCTGCACGAACTCGGGGTGCTCCTCGTAGAGCGCGAGCAGCCGCTCGGCGTACGCGCTCATCCGGAAGAAGTAGTTCTGCTCGGAGAGCATCTCGACAGGCCTGCCGTGGATGGAGCACACCTTCTGGCCCGCGTACTCCCCCGTGCCGTCGAGCAGGTCGCCCGGGAGCTTGTACTCCTCGCAGTCCACGCAGTAAGGACCCTCGTACGAGCCCTCGTAGATCTCGCCCTTGTCGTACAGGTCGGTCAGGAACGCCTGCACCGCCGTCTCGTGCCGCTCCTCCGTGGTGCGGATGAAGTCGTCGTTGCGCACGTCGAGCGTCTGCAGCACGGGCTTCCACGCGGTCTCGACCAGCCGGTCGGCCCAGACCTGCGGGCTCACGCCGTTGGCCTCGGCGGTGCGCAGCACCTTCTCGCCGTGCTCGTCCGTGCCGGTCAGGAACCAGACGTTCTCCTGGCGCTGGCGGTGCCAGCGGGTCACGACGTCGGCGGCGACCGTCGTGTACGCGTGCCCGATGTGCGGGGCGTCGTTCACGTAGTAGATCGGCGTCGTGAGGTAGAAGGACTTCTGGGCTTCCGGCATGGCGTCAATGGTAGTTGCGCGGGGGCCGCACACCATGGGTGGGTCAGCGGGCCACGGCGGGGTCGATCTCGTCGGCCCAGTCGAGGAAGCGGTCGACGATCTCCTGCCGCCAGGCGTCCCCGACCTCGTAGGCCGCGAACTCGGCCGCTTCCTTGCCCTGCGCCGCCCGGAACCGGTCGGCGAGCATGGCCCGGTCAAACGGCAGCGCCTCCTGCCGGTCCCCGATCGCCAGCACCTCGTCCCGGGAGAAGCGACCGGACTGCACCACCGCGTCGATGTCGATGAAGTCCCGGGTCTCGCCGCGCGACCAGAGCGCGCTCATCTTTCCCGCGACGGCATCGCGCACGTCGAGCACCGGCCCGATCTCGAACCTCGCCGGGGCGAACTCCCGGTAGTTCACGCCTATCTGGATCGAGCTGGTCTCCTGGGTCGCGTCATCGGTCACGCTGAAGTCGGCGAACGTCTGCCCGATCAAGTTGTCGTGGACCGAGAACCCCGCCCCCAGGAACGCCGCACGGAGCTTGGCCACGGCGACCTCGAACAGGCTCGGCGCATAGACGTTGGTGAAGAGGTCGACGTCGGCGGACGGGCGGTTCCCGATTCCGTTGGTCGAGATGGCGTAGCCGCCGGCGAGCACGAACCCATGACCCTCCAGCGCCTGGAGCCCGATCCGGGCCAGGCGCTCATGGAACGGCAGCATCAGGCGACCCGCGGCTTTCCGGACCGGGCGGCCAGCACCGGGAACTTCCGCTCCCAGACGGTCCTGCACCTGTCCGGCAGGTTCAGCGACGGCCAGAGCACCAGCAGCGTCCGCTGGTCGAGGAACCGGACCTGGTCAGGGACGAACCCCGACCGCACGACTCTCGCGTACAGGTTCCGTTGCCGGTCCGGGTCGCCCAGGTCGTACGTCGGGTTCAGGCTCGTGTCGATATGGGGCCCCACGGTGACGCTGCCCTTCGTCGGCCCCTTCAGGTCGTCCAGGGACTCCGGGGTGACGTACGGAATGTGGTCGGCGTAGACGTAGCCGCGCGGCACCGTGCGGTACCCGCCAGGTTCTGCGGACATCCTGTTCACCCCTCTCGAGAACCGGTGGTCCGAGCCTACGACGCGGCCCGTTCCCGGCAGCCAGGATATCCACAGCCCTAGACGTCTGCCAGTGGATGCTCCCCCAGCCCGCTACTCCGCCGCGGCCACCGTGACGCGCAGCAGCCGGTCGTCGACCACCCGGCCGTCCTCGGTCGCGGGCTCGCCCCGGCCGTCGGTGTTGCCGGTCAGCACGTACAGCTCGCCGTCGGGCCCGGCCTGGACCGCGCGCAGGCGACCGAACTCGCCCGCCAGCAGCGCCTGCGGCTCGCCGAAACCCGGGCTCTCACCGGCCTCGACCTCCTCTGCCGTGCCGAGCAGCGGCACGCGCCACAGCCGCTCACCGCGCAGCGCGGCCAGGTACACCGCATCGTCGGTGACCGCGATGCCCGACGGCGACGCCTCCGACGTCGGCCACCACGCGACCGGGTCGACGAACCCCTCCTGGTCCCCGGGCCCCTCGACGTCGGGCCAGCCGTAGTTGCCACCCGGCTCGATCACGTTCAGCTCGTCCAGCGCGCTCTGCCCGAACTCGCTGGCGAACATGCGGCCGCTCGCGTCCCAGCCCAGGCCCTGCACGTTGCGGTGCCCCAGGGACCACACGGGCGAACCGGGGTCGGGATTGCCCGGCGCGGGCTCGCCGTCCGGCGTGATCCGCAGGATCTTGCCGCCCAGCGAGTCCGGGTCCTGCGCGTTCGCCGGGTCGCCGGCGTCGCCGGTCGCGACGTAGAGGTACCCGTCCGGCCCGAACGCGATCCGGCCGCCGTTGTGGTTGGAGGCGCTGGGGATGCCGTCGAGGATCGTGGTGACGTCGCGCAGCGTCATGCCGTCCAGGTCGAGCTCGGCACGCAGCACCGCGTTGTCCTCGGCGCCCGTGCGGTACAGGTAGACCGTGAACATGGGCCCGGTGTCCTCCGGGTCGACCGCGACGCCGAGCAGGCCACCCTCGCCGTTCGGCACCGTCTGGTCGGCCACCTCCCGTACGCCGTCGGACTCCTCCAGCGGGTGGACGTCGCCGCTCGGGTGCACCACGGCGAGCGACGCGTCGTCGCGCATCGTGACCAGGAAGCGCTCGCCCGGCAGCGGCGCGATGCCCCACGGGACCGGGAGCTCCTGGGCCACCACCTCCGCCTCGGCGGTCACCCCGCCGTCCGAGGGGTCCGCCCCGTCCGCGGGCGCGGTACCGCCCGACGGCGCCTCGCTCGCCGAGGCGGTCGGGCTCGGCGACACGACGCCGGGCTCTGCCGCCCCGCCGCACCCGGCCACCCCCACGAGCAGGGCCGAGACCAGCACGGGCACTGCCAACCGACGCGCAATAGGGTCCACGGTCCCCATCCAAGCACCGAGGGAAGCCGTGTGGTCTGTGGTTCGTCACATGATCGGCAATCGGAGCTGCCGATCATGTGACGAACTACAGACCAGGGCGGGTACCCGCGCAGCCATCACGGTGGAAGAGTGAGGACATGAGCCTTACCGAGTCCGGAACCGAGCGCAGGGCGCTCATCGTCGTCGACGTGCAGCCCACGTTCTGCGAGGGGGGCGAGCTGGCCACGGAGGGCGCGAACGAGATCGCGTACCGCGTCGCCGCGTACGTCGCGGCCCACCGCGACCGGTACACGACCGTGGTGACCACGCAGGACTGGCACATCGACCCGGGCGAGCACTTCAGCGAGACCCCGGACTTCGTGGACTCGTGGCCGCCGCACGGCGTCGCCGGCTCACCGAACGCCGAGCTGCACCCGGCCCTGGCCGACCTCGTCCCGGACGCCAAGCTGCTGAAGGGCCAGTACTCCCACGGCTACTCCGGCTTCGACGGCGCCGACGAGCACGGCCGCAGCCTCACGACGGTCCTGTCGGAGGCTGCGGTGACCGCCGTCGACGTCGTGGGCCTGGTGGAGTCGCACTGTGTCAAGCACACCGCGCTCGACGCGCGCCGCGCCGGCCTGCACGCCCGGGTGCTGACCGACCTGACCATCCCGGTCTCGCCCGCCCAGGGCGAGGAGGCCGAGCGCGAGCTGAGGGCCGCGGGCGTGGACCTCCGGGACTCCTCGGCCCTCTGACACCGCCCCTCCGGAGAGGCGGCTCGACCAGCCGTTGCCGCTAGATCCAGCTCGGGAGCAGCATCAGTCGCTGCCAGTACTCGTACGGCACCGGCATCGCCGTCCAGATCGGGTAGTAGAGCACGCTCACTGCCACGATCAGCAGCATCAGCACCGCGGCCAGCCAGCACACGATCCGCCGGTCCGCGCTGCGGCGCGGGGTCCGTTCCAGCCCCACGGCCAGCAGGTACACCAGCGTGAGAATCACGAACGGCGTGAACACGATCGAGTAGAACGTGAAGATGGTGCGGTCCGCGAGCGGCCACGAGTAGAGGAACCAGGGCAGCCAGCCGGCGGCGATCCCCACCAGGGCCGCGGTGCCCCGCCAGTCGCGGTACCGGAACACGAGCACCAGGGCCACGGGGATCGCGATGGCGCCCAGCCACCACAAGAGCGGGTTGCCGAGCGACGTCACGGCGGTGGCGCAGTCGCTGGTGGCGTCGGCGGGGCAGGGCCCCTGGCCGGGCGCGAACTTCTCCCAGAAGAACGACGTGGGACGCCACTGCACGATCCAGCCCAGCGGGTGCGACGCGTAGTTGTGGTCCGAGTTCAGGCCGGTGTGGAAGTCCCACATCATGCGGTGGTACTCCCACAGCGACCGCCCGGCCTCCCAGGCGCCCTGCGCCCAGCCCCAGTCCGGCCACCAGCCCGGCGGGTTCACGCCGTTGACCACGGCCCAGTCGCGCAGGTACGACTTCGGGTGCGCGAACCACGCCGACCACGACGCGACGTACACCGCGAGCACGGTGGGCAGCACGACCAGGGCGGCCGGGACGGCGTCCACCACCAGGGCGTCCTCCCACCACCGGCCGATGCCGGCCGTGCGCCGGGCCGTGACGTCCCACACCACGGTGAGCAGGCAGAACGCGGCGACGAAGTAGAGGCCCGACCACTTGACGCCGCACGCGAGGCCCAGCGACACCGCCGCCGCGAGGCGCCACCACCGGAACCCGAGCCGTGGTCCGTACTGCCCGACCGCGCCGCCCGCCTCGACGATCTGGGCCACGCGGTCCGCGAGCCTGCGCCTGGCCCATTCGCGGTCCATCACCAGGCACCCGAACGCGACGAGCACCCAGAACATGAGGAACTGGTCCAGCAGGCCGGTGCGCGAGTGCACGATCGCCTCGCCGTCGACCGCGAGCAGCAGGCCCGCGGCCAGCCCCAGCAGGGTGGACGAGAACAGGCGGCGCGCGATGCGCACCATGAGGAACACGGCCACGATGCCGATCACGGCACTCGCGATGCGCCACGCCATCGGGTCGGTCGCCCCGCCCATGAGGCGCATGCCGATGGCGATCATCCACTTGCCGACGGGCGGGTGGACCACGTACTCGGCCTCGTCGGTCTTGTACGAACTCACGTCGCCGGCCTCGAACGCCGGGTTGGGCTTGTCGGGCCACGCGGCCTCGAAGCCGAGGCTGGCCAGCGACCAGCCCTCCTTGACGTAGTACGTCTCGTCGAAGACCAGCTTGCCCGGGCGGCCCAGCGCCCACAGCCGCGCGCCCGCGGCGATCGCCGTCACGACCAGGGCACCGAAGAGGCCCCAGAAGCGGTCCGACGCGCGCCGTCCCAGCGCGAGGCGGCGCTCGCCCAGCAGGTCGCGCAGGAGACGATCGCGCACCGGCGGCTCGGCCGGCGGGACGGCCGGGAACGATCCCGTGGACGTCATCCGCGCGCCCACCGCCTCGCGGCGCATGTGTGCTCCGTACGTTCCGGGCAGAGCCTGGGGCACTGTGGCGTGATGCGCTCCGGTGGCTTCAGGCTGCTGAGACACCGGGCCAGCATAGAGCGTGGGACAGTGTGGTTCATGACCGACTCGTCCCCGGCTCCTGGGCCCGCGCCCGAGGCCGGCACCCTCGTCCTGGCCGCCACCCCGATCGGCAACCCCGAGGACGCCTCACCCCGGCTGGTCCGCCTGCTGGCCGACGCCGACGTCGTGGCCGCCGAGGACACCCGCCGCCTGCACGCGCTCGCCGGGCGGCTCGGCGTCGAGGTGCGCGGCAAGGTGACGAGCTACCACGAGCACAACGAGACGGCCCGCGCGGACGAGCTGCTCGACGTCGTCGCCGACGGCGGCACCGTGGTCGTGGTGACCGACGCGGGCATGCCCTCCGTCTCGGACCCGGGGTACCGCGTGGTCGAGCGCGCCATCGAGCGCGACCTGCGGGTGACCGCCGCCCCCGGGCCGAGCGCCGTGCTGACGGCGCTCGCGCTGTCCGGACTGCCGACCGACCGGTTCACGTTCGAGGGCTTCCTGCCACGCAAGGCCGGCGACCGGTCCCGCACGCTCGCCGCCGTGTCCGCCGAGCCGCGCACCATGGTGTTCTTCGAGGCGCCGCACCGGATCGCGGAGACGCTCGGTGCCATGGCGGTCGCGTTCGGCGGCACCCGCCCGGCCGCCGTCGCACGCGAGCTCACCAAGACCTACGAGGAGGTGCTGCGCGGACCGCTCGCGGAGCTGGCCGAGCGTGCCGCCGCCGAGCAGCTCCGCGGCGAGATCTGCGTGGTGGTCGGCGGGGCGCCCGCCGTCCAGGCCAGCGTGGACGACGTCGTGGGCGAGGTCCTGGAACGGGTCGCCGCGGGCGAGCGCCTCAAGGCCGCGGTCGCCGAGGTGGCCGACGCCGCGGGCGTGGCCAAGCGGGACCTGTACGCGGCGGCGCTGGCGGCCCGCCCGGCCAAGTAGTACGGGTCAGACGTACAGGCCCCTCGGGGGACCTGTACGTCTGACACCTGCGGGGGCTACCAGTCGATCTGCGGCGTCGGGTGGTACGAGGCGCCGTCGCGGCGCCAGGCGCCTGCCTCGACCGCGATGCGGCCCCGGAACGACTCCCAGTCCTTGGCGCCCGGCTGCGACCAGGCGGCCTCGGCCACCGCCGCCAGGCGCGGCAGCAGCATCGAGAACAGGTGGTCGCGGTTGAGCAGGGTCTCGGTCCAGACGGCGGCCGAGACGCCCTCGATCGCCGACTCGGGCAGCCCCTCGATGAGCGTCGCCGGGTCCCAGTCGTAGGAGTCGTGCAGCTCCACGAACGCGGCCCACTGCTGCCCCAGCGGGTGCTCGGGCGTGTACTTCATGTCCAGGTAGGCCTTGTCGGCCGGGGACATCACGAACCGCGCGCCGGCCTGCGCGGCCCGCAGGAACGGCTCCGGGTCGGGCCGCGTGTCCCAGTACTGCAGCACCGTGCCCGCCTCGACCAGGACGGGCGCCTCGCCGGCGCCGTGCCCGGCGTCGGCACCGGTCGTCGCCCCGGTTTCGGAACCAGCTTCGGCCCCGCTCGTCGGGGCGCCGCCGTCGGCCGCCAGCGCGGCCACGGCCGCCTGGTCGCCGTGCGCGGAACCCGCGGCCTCCTGCCAGGCCACCGGCGTCTTGCCCGCGCCCGTGATGATCTCCTGGCACAGCACCACGAACCGGCCGAACTCGTCGGGCTGCATCACCAGCACCTCGTCACCGCCGAAGTGCACCCACGGCCCCAGCGTCATGCGCGCGACGTCGGTGAACACGTCGCGCAGGAACGGCTCCGTGGTCGGCAGGTCGAAGTGCAGCTTGGAGAAGCCCACCTCGATCCCGTCGTAGGCGTCGGTGGCCTCGCCCGACGGCATCAGCTCACCGTAGGCGTGCGTCGCCGCGTTGACGTGCCCCGGGACGTCGATCTCGGGGACGATCACGATCTCGCGCTCGGCCGCGTACTCCTGCAGCTCGCGGTACTCGTCGGCGGTGAGGAACCCACCGGTCGCGCCCGACACCGCGCCCTGCGACGACTTCTCGGTCAGCGCCGGCCGGGACGGGATCTCCAGGCGCCAGCCCTGGTCGTCGGACAGGTGCAGGTGCAGCCGGTTCATCTTGTAGGAGCCCACGAGGTCCACGACCGCCCGCAGGTCGGCCGGCCCGAACCAGTGCCGCACCACGTCGAACGACAGGCCGCGCCACGAGTACCGCGGCTCGTCGCGCACCACGACGGCGCGCACCTCGAGCGGGGCCCCGGGCCCGGCGTCCTGCCCGGACCGGCCCGCGTTGGCGAGCTGGCGCAGGGTCCGCACGCCGTGCAGCAGGCCGGAGCGTTCGGGGGCGGCGACGGACACGCCCTCGCTGGTCACCGTGAGCGTGTAGCGCTCGGGGTTCGCGGAGCCCGCAGGGCCCGCAGCCGGGTCGGACGTGAGGGTGACGGGCACCCCGCCGTCCGGCGCGACGGCGGCGCCGGCGCTCGTGAGCAGCTCACCCGCGAGCCGCGCGGTCACGGCGTCAGGCGCGCCGATCGTGACGGTCCGGAGGTCGAGCACCCCCTCGCCCGGTTGGAGCTCGACAGGTACGGGGATGATGGCGTCGGCGACGACGGCCGCGCCGCTGCTCACGGTGGTCACGATTGTTAGGGCCCCTTCGCTCCGATGGATGCCCGCAGTTTCGCAGGTTCAGCTGGCAGAGACCAGGCCCAGGAGCGGTTCGGTGGGCAGGATGCTCGTCGCGTCGGCGGGCACCTCGCTCGGCGCGGACCAACCGAGGATCGCGCGGGCGGGCAGGTTTCCGGCCACATCGGCCCAGACACCGTCGGCCGTGGCCTGGCCCGCCGCGGGGCCTGCGGCGGTGAAGACCACCGCGACCTGCGACGGGATCCGCAGCTCCGCCCGGTCCACCACGGACGCCGCCGTCGACTGGTGCACCTCCAGCATGATCTGCGGCAGACCCTTGGCGGTGGCCAGCGCCGCCAGGCGGTCCACGACCTCCTGCAGCTCCGCCACGGGGACCGTCCCGGCCGCCGCGCCGTTGCCGGCAAGCCGGAACTCCGGGTGCACCGAGAGGCCGACGCCCGGCTTCGACAGCAGCGGCTCGAGGTCGTCGACCTGTGCGGCCAGCGGCTGGTCCCCCGGGGCGACGTCGAGCAGCACGACCTGCCCGGCCTTCCGGATGGTCTCGACCGCCGGGGTGAGCACCTCCAGCGGCTGCTCGTCCACGTAGTCGCCGTCCTCGCCCGCCGCGCCGGATCGCACGCTCGCCGTCACGAGGACCAGCGGCGACCCGCCCAGCGTCGTGCCGTTCGTGGCGGCCGCCTCCGTGGCGCGTAGTGCGTCCGCGGCCGGGTCGGCCACGCCGGCCGGCACCGTGTACGACGTCGACACGTAGCGCCCCGGGAAGAGCTGCAGCGCGCCGCCCGGCAGCGTCACGCCCGACGTCACCACCGGCACCTGCCAGCCCAGTTCCTCGGCCCGGCCGAACTTCCCGCCGATCCCGACGACACCGAGCGGGTTGAGCGCACGGATGGTGTCGACCGTCCCGGCGTCCGCCGCGACGTCGCCGTCCGGCACCTCGACCGGGACGGCGCCGGCAGCCAGGGCCGTGCCGATGGCCGCCTCCTGGCCGAGCTCGGGGTCGACGACGACCATGGTCTCCTGCAGCAGCTCGGGATCGGTGACGTCGGGGATGTCCGCACGCAGCTTGCTGAGCTCGGCCGCGGGCAGCCGCTCGGCGTTCGGCAGCTCGACCTTGGTCGCCCGCTTGCCGTCGCCCTTGCCCTTGCCCTCGTCGTCGTCGTCCGCGTCGCCACCCTTCCCGGCGGCGGCCGCGGCCTCCGCGGCCGCGTTCAGAGCGCCCGGGTCGAAGCGGACCACCTCGGACTCCCCCGCGGCAGGTCCGACGGCGGCCACGGCCTGCTCGTCGCCGATGACCACGACCGTGCCCGCCCCGAGCCGCTCCAGCTCGGCCACGACGTTGGTGTCCGAGACGCCGCCGTCGGTGAGGAGCACCGGCGCGGTGACGGCAGCACCGGTGGCCGCCGCGGTCGCGCGCGCGGCGGCGTCGTCGGCCGAGGCGATCACGGCGACCGGACTGGCGTGGAAGAACGCCTGGCTCGCGGTGAGCGCGAGCTCGGCGGGGTCGGTCGAGTCGAGCACCAGGGCGGGCGCGGAGGGCTCCCTGACCTGGAACTTCTCCCCGGTCTTGCCATCGTCGCCCTCGGCCGTCGGCACCGTGCAGCCGGTGAGGACGAGGGCGGCGGCCGCGAGCAGTGCCGCGGCGGAGGCAGATCGGTGGCGTGGGACGAATCGGGCGTTCCGGATAACCACGGATGCCATTCTCCCCCACCGGGCGGTGAACTGGAAACCCCGGGCCGGTAGACGAACCCGTCAGTACACCACGAGTAGACTCGTCTCTTTCAGATCCTCGAACGAGTACGGAGGCAGGTGCGCACATGGGCACCACGACGGCCCCTTCCACCCGGGACCGCATCCTCGACGCGGCCACCGAGCTGTTCTACGCGCACGGGATCCGCGCGGTGAGCGCCGACAAGATCATCGACCGCGCCGGCATCACCAAGGTGACGTTCTACCGGCACTTTCGCACCAAGGACACCCTCGTGGTGGCCTACCTGGAGCGGCAGGCAGCCTGGGAGCGCGGGGCGCTCGACAGCCTGCGCGCCTCCGTCGGCGACGCCGAGGCACTGCACCGGTTCGCGGCGAGCGTCGGCACCGAGGCGTGCAAGCCGGGCTTCCGCGGCTGCTCCTTCATCAACGCAGCCGCTGAGTACGCCGAGCCCGGCAGTCCGGTCCGCGCCGTGGTCGCCGAGCACCGCGCGTGGTACCGGCAGACCTTCGCCGAGATGGCGGATCAGCTCGGCGTGACCGACCCCCAGCAGGCGTCCGACGAGCTGATGATGCTGCGCGACGGCGCCATGCTCGCCGGCTACCTCGACGACCCCGCGCGCGTCGGCAGCGCCCTGGACCGCGCGATCTTCGCCGTCGTCGACGCCGGCCGGCCGGCCGGTTCGCGCGGGTAGCAGCACCCGCCCAGGTTCGCCCGAGCCCGTCGTCACACACCGTGACGGCGGGCTCTCACGCTGCCCGGCTTGTGCCCGCGCGTCCGGTGTGGCTAATGTAGACGTACTAGTTCGTCTACATCGACCGGTCGAGCGCCGGGCTCGAGAAGGAGCGCATCCATGGCTGACAGCATCTACACCGCGGTCGCGACGTCCACCGGTGACGGCCGCGCCGGAGGCCGCACGGTGAGCGACGACGGCCTGCTGGACCTCAAGCTGGCGATCCCCACCGACATGGGCGGCCCGGGCGGGGCCACCAACCCCGAGCAGCTCTTCGCCGCCGGCTGGGCCTCGTGCTTCCACAGCGCGCTCAAGGCCGTCGCCGCCGCGCGAAAGGTCGCGGTCAGCGACTCCGCCGTGGTCGCGGAGGTCAGCATCCACCCGGCCGACGGCGGCGCGTTCACCCTGAGCGCGGCGCTGCACGTCGAGCTCTCCGGCGTGGACCAGGCCACCGCGGACGAGCTGGTCGAGGCCGCCCACGCGGTCTGCCCGTACTCGAACGCGACCCGGGGCAACATCGAGGTCACGGTCGACGCGACCGTCGACTGAGCCGTAGGCGCAGCGGAGGGTAGGGGCCGAGGCACGAGGCACCTGCCCGAAGCGGAGCCGCCCACCCGCCAGGAGTGTCAGACGCTCAGGTCACCATGGTGACCTGAGCGTCTGACATCTGCCGGGAAGAGAAGGAGCCACATGCCGTTCGCCGACGAGCTCATCAGTGACCGCACCGCGCACGTCCTGACCCGCGCGATCGGCGCGGCGGCGCCGGACGCCGAGCTGCGGGCGCTGCCCGAGGCCGCCGGCCGGCTCGGCGACCTGTCGCTGCGCGAGCGCGCGGACCTGCTGCGCGACGCCCTGCTCACCGACCTGCCAGGCGACTACGCGCGCCTCGCCCGGGTGGTGCGCGCCGCACGTGACGGCGCGGAGCCGTTCGGGGGCTGGCTCGTCTGGCCGGTCACGAGCGCCGTCGCGACACGCGCCGTCGACGAGGGCACGGACGCGGCCTTCGACGACGCGATGGCGCTGCTGGCCGAGCTGACCGGCCGGCTCACCGCGGAGTTCGCCGTCCGCACCCTGCTGCGGCACGACCTGGACCGCGCCCTCGCCACGGCGACGGCCTGGGCGGGTTCGGACGACGTCGACGTGCGCCGCCTGGCCAGCGAGGGCACCCGCCCGTACCTGCCCTGGTCGGTCCGGGTGCCGGAGATCTTGGCCCGGCCCGGGGTGACGGTTCCGGTGCTCGACGCCCTGTACCGGGACGAGAGCGAGTACGTGCGCCGGTCGGTCGCCAACCACCTGAACGACCTCAGCCGGGACCACCAGGAGCTGGTGGTCGCCACGGCGGCGCGCTGGCTCGACGACCCCACGCCGACGACGCCGGGCCTGGTCCGGCACGCCCTGCGCACGCTGGTCAAGCGCGGCGACCCGGGCGCGCTCGCGCTGCTCGGGTTCGGCCCGGCGACCCTGGAGATCGACGGGCCGCTGCTTGACGTCGCCCGCGTGCCGTTCGGCGGCACCGTCAGGTTCACGGCGGCGGTGCGCAACGTCGGCGCCGACGAGGCGCGGCTGGCGATCGACTACGTGGTGCACCACCAGAAGGCCAACGGCTCGCAGACTGCCAAGACCTTCAAGCTGACCACCCGGACACTGGCCGCCGGCGAACAGGTGGAGCTCAGCCGGGAGCACTCGTTCCGGCCCATCACCACACGCCGCTACTACCCGGGGCCGCATGCGGTGACGCTCCAGGTCAACGGCGTCGCCACGGGCCCGGCCGTCTTCGAGCTGGACGCGCCCCCGGGCGACTGAGCGCGGCGGGAGCGGCCGGCCACCGCTCAGGTACCGCGGGCGCGGGCTCCGCCTGGCACCACGGCACCGGACCGGGCGAGCCCCCTGCGCTCGCCCGGTCCGGCAGGACCGTCCCGACGACGTAGGTCAGCCGAACGTCATCGTGAACACCTGCACGCCGGCCGGAACCTTCAGGTCGACCAGTCCCTCGGTGGCCTCGGCGCCCTCCAGGACCGGGTAGAGCCGCGGGTTCCCGGAGACGTCGATGCTCCGCGTCTGCTCCTGGCCGTCGACGGTGACCGTCGCCTCGACGGTCCCCTCGCCCCCGAGCACCACGAAGACGTCGGTCGATCGGTAGGCGAGACGCACGCGGGCGTCGTCGGACACGGCCTCCGCGCCCTCGAAGTCGACGTTCCACGTGCCGCCCAGCGAGAACGTGTCCTGCTTCTGCTCGCCGGCGAGCGTGAACTCCTTGCGGCCCGCCGCGTACCGCGGCTCGCCGGCGTAGTTGATGACGCGCTTGATGGAGAAGTAGGTCTCGGGCGTGATCTCGTCGAGCGGTGTCGCGTCCTGGACCGTGGTCGCGCCGGGCAGGTCGACGCCGGGGTTGGCGTCGGCGAGCAGCTCGCGGATCAGGTTCTCGGTGTCCTGGTACCCGCCCTCGCCCAGGCGGATGTGCCGCACGGTGCCGTCGGCGTCGATCAGGTACTGCGCGGGCCAGTAGCGGTTCCGGTACGCGGTCCAGGTCGCGTACGAGTTGTCCTGGGCGACCGGGTACGTCACGCCGAGGTCCTTGGCGCCCTCGATCACGTTGCGGGTCTCGCGCTCGAAGGCGAACTCCGGCGTGTGCACGCCGATCACCTCGAAGCCGTTGCCGACGTCGGCGTACCTGTCGTACCAGGCATTGATGTGCGGGATGGACCGCTGGCAGTTGATGCAGGAGTAGGTCCAGAAGTCGACGAGCACGACCTCGCCGCGCATCGCCTCGAGCTGGAGCGCCTTGCCGTCCGGCGTGTTCAGCCACTTGTCGATGCCGCGGATCTCTGGCGCGGTGCCGCAGTCCTCCAGCTCCGGGGCGCCGTTCGAGCAGTTGGACAGCTCGCGGTTCTCGTCGGTCACGAGGCCGCCGAGGTCGAGCGCCTCGCGCACCGTCTCCGACGAGTCGATGCGCTGCTGGAGCGCGCCCGTGTAGTCGGGCAGCAGCCGCTGGATGGCGGCGGGCACGTTGAACGCCAGGGCGATCGCCAGGAGGATGACGACGATGCCGCCTCCGGTGCGGATGGCCTTGGTGTGCCGCTGGAAGGCCTGCACGCGCTCGGCGACCCGGCGTCCGGCCAGGGCGAACAGGAGCAGCGGGAGCGCGGCGCCGACGGCGAACGACACGGTCAGCGCCACCGTGTCGACCCCGATGTTGCCCGTCGCGCCGGCGACCGTGATCGCCGCGAGCACCGGGCCGGCGCACGGCACGTAGAGCACGCCGAGGCCGAGACCGAGGATGAACGCGCCCCGGTCCTGCCGCGCTGCCCCGCGCTTGGCCCCGAACGCGGCGATCCGTTGGAAGGGCCGTTCCAGGATCATCTCGAACCGGGGCACGATCATGCCGATGCCCAGCAGCACGAGCAGGATGATCCCCGCCCAGCGCAGCAGGTCCTGCGGCAGCCCCAGCGCGGACAGGAGCAGGGAGCCCAGCAGTGTGAAGAAGCTGAAGCTCAGGACCAGACCCGCGATCACGATGTAGGGACGCAGGGACGGCCGGGTGCGGACGGCGGTGTCCGGCGTCGCGGTGGCGACCCCGCCCTCGCCCGGTTCCGAGGACCCCGTGGACCGGGCGGCGACGCCGCGCCGGTCACGCGCCCCCTGCACCCCGCCCGCGAAGAAGATGGCCGGGAGCATGGGGAGGATGCATGGCGAGATGCCTGTGATCAGGCCGCCGAGAAGGCCGATGACGATGAGGGTTCCCATGTGGCGGGTTCGGCACGCGGACCGTTCCGGATGGGTGCGGGCCGCAGACCGGGCACCGGAGAAAACTCGTGCGCCGCGACCCCCATCCGGGGAGCCGACGGCTCCGAACCCCGGTCAAGACGCCCCGTGAGACGCGGGGTGACGCCACACCGAGGAGAGACCGATGAACGCTCGAACCCGCACGTCCTACGCCGTCGCCGGTATCGCCACGCTGGCCATGCTCGGCCTCTCGGCCTGCAGCATGGACTCGTCGGGCGGGGACACCGGATCGGAAGAGACGACGGCGTCCGAAGAGACCACCGAGCCCATGGACGAGGAGACCGCCGAGGACGACGCCATGGCCGACCCGGCCGCGAACCTCGTGGGCCCGGGCTGCGCCGACTACGCCGAGCAGGTGCCGGACGGCCCCGGCTCGGTCACCGGCATGTCCACCGACCCGGTGGCCGTCGCAGCCTCCAACAACCCGCTGCTGACCACGCTGGTGTCGGCCGTCAGCGGTGAGGTCAACCCCGACGTGAACCTCGTGGACACGCTGAACGGTGACGAGTTCACCGTGTTCGCCCCGGTCGACGATGCCTTCAAGGCGATCGACGCCGAGACCATGGACACCCTGTCCACGGACGCCGACCTGCTGAGCTCGATCCTCACGTACCACGTGGTGCCCGGCCAGCTCACGCCCGACCAGGTGGTCGGCGAGCAGACCACCGTGCAGGGTGAGACCGTCGAGGTCTCCGGCAGCGGCGACGAGCTCAAGGTGAACGACGCGAACGTGATCTGCGGTGGCGTGATGACGCAGAACGCGACCGTCTACCTGATCGACTCGGTGCTCATGCCCCCGATGTGATCCGCCGGCGATAACGAGAGAGGGCGCCCGTCCAGCCGGACGGGCGCCCTCTCTCGTGCGTGCTCGTCGTTCTCGGTTCTCGCTCGTCGTTCCGGACGGGCGGGGTCAGGCCCCCAGCACCACGATCGGCGCGGTCGTGGGCTCCTCGGAACCCGACTCCGGCTCGACCGACACGGCCATGCCCACGCCGTGCTCTCCCTGGACGAGAGCGGTCGCCTGGTCGCCCCGCAGCGCGAGCAGGCCCGCCGAGGAGACGCTGCCGTCACCCTCCACCACCCAGAGCTGGTACGCCTTGTCCGGGTCGAGCTCAGGGAGCCCCTCGGCGTGGAAGAACATGTCGTCGCCCGAGACCAGCACGGACGCCTCGCCGCCACCCTCGACGGAGGCCCGCAGCACCGAGCTGTCCGGATCGGCCAGCATCTCGGAGACCACCTGGGCCTGCTCACGCAGCCGGTCGCGCTCGGCGGTCACCTGCACGGCGATCGTCGTCGGTACGGCGATGGCGGCCGCCGCGGCGACCGCGGCCACGGCCGTGCCCCAGCGCCGGCGACGCCGCCTGCGGGCATCGAGGTCGACGACGACGGCGCCTGACGGCGAACCGCTCGCCGCCGCCGTCGATCCGCCGGACGACGGCGAACCGCCGCCGGGCGCGGGGGCCGGGACGGGCGTGCCCGCGGTCCGGTCGTGGAGCTGCGAGGTGCCCTGCACCTGGGCGAGCACGCTCGACCGCAGCGCGGCGGGCGGCTCGGCCTCGACCACGAACGCCGCCAGCACGTCGCGGTACTCGTCCAGCGCCCGGCGCGCGTCGGCGTCGGACGCCAGGAGCTGCTCGACCGCCTGACGCTCGGCGTCGTCGAGCGCTTCCATGGCGTACCCGGGCAGCAGGTCCCACACGTCGTCGGGCATGCCGCCCGGGCCGGTCGCAGTCGTCTGGTCAGACATGACGCACCCCCAGGCAGTCACGGAGCCGGTTGAGACCGTCGCGGATCCGGCTCTTGACGGTGGGCAGGGCCTTGTCGAGCTTCTCGGCGACCTCGCGGTAGGTCAGGCCGCCGTAGTACGCGACCACCACCGCCTCACGCTGCGTCGGGGTGAGCCCCTCGATGCACCGGCGCACGGCAGAACCCTCCAGGCGCCGCTCGACGTCCTCGACCACCACGTCCCGCGCCGTCTCGTTGGTGCGCAGGTCGGTGTCACGCTGGTCCCGGTCGCGGTGCGCCTGCTCCGAGCGGACGCGGTCGACCGCGCGCCGGCGCGCGAGCGTCGCCACCCAGGTGCGGGCGGAGCCGCGAGCGGCGTCGAACCGCGAGGCCGTCTGCCACACCTCCACCATCACCTCCTGGGTCACCTCGGCCGCATGATCGGGGTCACGCAGGACCCCGAGCGCCGCGCCGTAGGCTACCGGTCCCAGTGCGTCGTACACGGGCGCGAAGGACGCCGGGTCGCTGCCCGCGCACGCGGCGAGCAGCGCGTCGACGGCATCGTGCGACGAGGTCCGGGTAGGTGGGGAAGCCACTGCCCCAGTCTGCCTCACGAACACCCTTCGTCTGGTCGGCGACATGGAGGTCGGTACGAACGGCTGGTCCAGCACGATGGCCATGCGGTCCTCACCACCCTCCGGCGCTCCGCACGCATCCTGCGCAGCGCCGGACGGCCCTGCTCAGAAGGTTCGGCGCCGAGCCGGTCCCGGATGGGGTGAGGCCGGGGTGACCCGCGTCACCAGTCGTGCACGGACCCGTCATGCAGCCGGTTGACCGGCAGGTAGCCGGGCTCGTACGGGTGCGCGGCCGCCAGCTCCTCGTCCAGCTCCACGCCGATGCCGGGGGCCTCGCCCGGGTGCAGGTGACCGTCCTCGAACGTGTACGCGTGCCGGAAGACCTGGTTGGTCAGGTCGGTGTGGCCGGAGTACTCCTGGATGCCGAAGTTGTGGATCGCCAGGTCGAGGTGGATCGCCGCCGCCATGCCCACCGGCGAGATGTCCTCGGGCCCGTGGATCGCGCTCTTGATCCCGCGCTGCCCCGCGTAGTCGAACAGCTTCTTCATGGGGCTGACGCCGCCGAAGTGCGTGACGGCGGAGCGCACGTAGTCGATCAGCCGGTCGTCGATCAGGGTCTGGTAGTCGAACACCGTGTTGAACACCTCGCCGATCGCCAGCGGGGTGGTCGTGTGCTGCCGCACCAGGCGCAGGGCCTCCTGGTCCTCGGCGGGCGTGCAGTCCTCCAGCCAGAACAGGTCGTAGGGCTCCAGGTCCTTGCCGAGGCGGGCCGCCTCGATCGGGGACAACCGGTGGTGCGCGTCGTGCAGCAGCGGCAGGTCCGGGCCGAACTCGTTGCGCACGGCCTCGAAGACCTTCGGGATGTACCGCAGGTAGGCGGCGGTGTCCCAGTCCTCGACGGCGGGCCGGGCGAGCACGTCCGGCGCCGAGCCGTCGTCCGACGTCGTGGTGTGCACGCCGTAGACCGACGTGAGGCCCGGCACGCCGCTCTGGATGCGGATGCTCTGGTAGCCGCGCTCCTGGAGCGCCCGCACCGAGTCGAAGATCTCGGGCAGGCTGGAGCCGTTCGCGTGCCCGTAGGCGCGGATCCGGTCGCGGCTCGCGCCGCCCAGGAGCTGGTACAGCGGCAGGCCGGCCACCTTGGCCTTGATGTCCCACAGCGCGACGTCGACGGCGGCGATCGCCGCCATCGTCACCGGGCCGCGGCGCCAGTAGGCGCCCCGGTACAGGTACTGCCAGGTGTCCTCGATGCGGTGCGGGTCGCGCCCGATCAGGAGCGGCACCACGTGGTCGCGCAGGTAGCTGACGACGGCGAGCTCGCGGCCGTTCAGGGTGGCGTCGCCGAGCCCGGTCACCCCGTCGTCCGTGGTGATCTGGAGCGTGACGAAGTTGCGGCCGGGCGAGGTGACGACGACCTTCGCGTCGACGATCTTCATGCGGAAACCTTCTGTCGGTCGGGCGGGGAGGAATTGGTACGGGCGTCGGCCCTGGACGGTGTCAGCCCTTGGTGGCGCCGGCGGTGAGGCCGGCCACGAGGAAACGCTGCCCGAAGATCGCGGCCAGCAGCACCGGCACGGTCATCAGGGTCGCGGCGGCCATGAGCCCGCCCCAGTCGGTGCTGGCGTAGGACATGAAGTTGAACAGCAGCACGGGCATCGTCATGGTGCGCTCGTCCGCGAGGATCAGCGCGAAGATGAAGTTGTTCCAGCTGAAGATGAACGCCAGCACCGCGGCGGACGCCGTGCCCGGCGCCGCGAGCGGCAGCGCGATCCGCAGGAACGCCCCGAAGGCGGACAGGCCGTCGGTCCGGGCGGCGTCCTCCAGCTCGACCGGAAGGCTCTCGAAGAACCCGATCATGATCCACAGGATCAGCGGCACCGAGACGAACATGTGGCTCAGGATCAGTACCAGGTGGCTGCCCACCAGGCCGAGCTGCGCGAACATGTAGTACCAGGGCACGAGCAGCGAGATCGCCGGGATGATGCGGGCCACGAGCACGATCGAGCCCGTGCGGCGCATCCGGAACCGGCCCACCGCCCAGGCGGCCGGCACCGCGACGACCACGCTGAGCGCCGTCGAGACGACACCGATCAGCATGGAGTTGCCGAACGAGTGCACGAGAGCGCCGTCGGCCAGGACATTGCGGAAGTTGTCCCAGGTGGGCGAGAAGACCAGGCCGACCGTCGGGTCGGTGACCTGCACGTTCGTCTTGAAGGCGGCCGCGATCATCCAGATGATCGGCAGCGAGATCACCGCGCACACGACGGTGATCAGCACACCGCGCAGGACGCGGAAGGTGGTGGTGGCGCTCACGAGGCGCTCCTCTCGGTGCGGCGCCGCAGCACGACCACGACCGCGACGATGAACAGCGTGAACAGGACCAGCACCGCGGAAGCCAGGCCGTACTCCTGGTAGTCGAAGGTGAGGCCGTAGGCGTAGACGTTCAGCGTCTCGGCCTCGAAGTCCGAGCCGCCGCCGGGCCCCTTGGTCGCGTAGATCAGGTCGAACGTCTTCAGGGCATCGACGCCGCGGAGCACGAGAGCCGTCAGGATGGTGGTGCGCAGCATCGGCAGGATGATGTGCACGAACCGCTGCCAGGCGTTGGCGCCGTCGACGCGGGCGGCCTCCTCCGGCTCCTCCGGCAGCGTGGTCAGGCCCGCGAGCAGCAGCACCGTCATCATCGGGGTCCACTGCCACACGTCGATGAGCATCAGGGTGGGCAGCGACTGCGACACCGAGCCGAGGAACTCCTGCGGCGGGATGCCCACGAAGCCGAGCAGGTGGTTGGCGATGCCGTTGGTCGGGTCGAGGATGAGCATCCACAGGATGCCGATCGCGACCGGTGTGGCCAGCAACGGCACCATCAGGATGGTGCGGACGATCTCCATGCCGCGGAACGCCTTGCGCATCAGCATCGCCAGGGCCAGGCCGAGCACGGTCTCCAGCACGACGGCGCCGAGCGTGAACGCCACGGTGCGCCCGACGGCGGGCCAGAACCGGCGCATGTCCGTCAGGGCGTCCGTGAAGTTCTGCAGGCCCACGTAGGAGCTGCCCGCGTTCACGGCGCCGAACGCGTCGGTGAGGCTGAGGTTGATCGTGAACGCCAACGGGAACGCGATCATCAGGCCCACGAAGCCGAGGGCCGGTGTGAGCAGGGCCCACTTGAGGCGGCGGTTGGCCTGCTCGAACGTCACGAACTGCTTGCCGGACGGCGCTGCGCGGCGGGCGCTCTTGCCGGAGCCGGAGCCGGCGGCGGCGCGGGTGGTGGTCGTCGTCGTCATCAGAACTCCTGCTGACGGTTGTCGCGGACGAGGAAGTCGTTGAACTCGGCGTCGGCGTCCGCGGCCACGGAGGCCACGTCCTCGCCGACGATCCCGGAGACCAGGGGGCGGCCGACGATGTCGCGGGCACGGCCCACCTGCATCACCTCGGGGCGGTCGTGACCCACGCCGTTGGCGGCGTTGACGCGCATCGCCTCGGCGAGGTCGGCCGGGAACGACGCGAGCGTGGCCGGATCGTCCCAGACCGACTGGCGCGCGCCCGGGATGCCCTCGGACTGCAGGCGGGCGACCATCTCCGGGCTGGAGGCCCAGCGGACGAACTCCCAGGAGTCGTCGCGCAGCAGCGAGAACTCGTTGACCGCCAGGCTCCACGACGGGATGTTGTGCGGCACGGAACCCGCCTGACCAGCGGGGAAGGGCGCGAAGCCCACGGTGTCGGTCACCGTGGAGATCGAGTCGTCGAGGAAGTTGCTGTAGATCGCGTCGGCGTCGACGTACATCGCCGCCTTGCCCTGCGCGAAGATCGGCATGGCCTGCTCGAGGCTCATGTTCGTGGCGCCGGGCGGGCCGGCGTCGTGCAGCAGGCGGCCGTAGTACTGGTACGCCGCGACCGCCTCGGGACTGCCGATGCCCGACCGGCCGTCGACCGTGAAGTCGCCACCGAACGAGTAGAGGAAGCTGGACCACTGCGTCACGGCGCCGCTGCGCTGGCCGCGGCCGACGAACCCGAAGAACCCCTCGGTGCGCCGCTGGAGCTCCAGGGCGATGTCGAGCATGTCGTCCAGGGTCGCCGGCGCCCCACCGAAGTCCTCGAGCAGGTCCTTGCGGTAGTAGAGCGCCGGACGCTCGGTGACGACGGGGACGCTGACGGCGGCGCCCGCGGTCACCGATCGCTCGCGCGGGGCGTCCTGGAAGTCGGTCCAGCGGTAGTCGGCGTCGCCCTCGACCCGGTCCGTCAGGTCCGCGATCCAGCCGTTGCGGGCGAACAACATCTGGTCCTGCAGCGGCCGGATCGTCATGACGTCGATGTCGGTTGCCGACGCGTTGAGCTTGACGTTGAAGCTGGAGGTGAGCTGGTCGGCGGTGAGCATCCGCATGGTCACCCTGCGGCCGATGCGCTCCTCGAGCTCGGGCAGGTAGCGGCTGATCGCCTGCGTCCAGACGTGGTTGATCGCGAGCACGCGCAGCGGGGCGTTCGGGCTCGCCGTCTGCGGGCCGCGCGAGCAGGCGGCCAGCACGGACGCCGCGGCGAGCACGCCGAACGACCGTCGGCTCAGCTCGAGGGCGCGCCTGGGCCTGATGGCTTGAGTCATGGGATTCCGTCACACCTCCATGTGTGCACGAGCAAGATTCGCAAGTGGTCCAACTGGTAGGACCAGTTGGACGCTAGCACGGTGCACGGGGTGGTTCCAAAGGTGCAGGGTGTACCCGACTGGGCTGCCGGGCTACCGCCCCAGCAAGGTCTCGATGTGGCGGGACGCCATCAGGTCCAGGCCCACGTCGAGGTCCGGGCCGTAGGTCCGCAGGCCGAGCGCGAGGTGCTCGCGCATGCGCTCCCGCGCGAGCCCGACGTCGCGGGCCCGGATGGCCTCGACGATCTCCTGGTGGTGCGGCACGCCGGGCTCCCCGATCCGCGGGTCGGAGTTGGAGCGCAGCATCATCTCGAACATCATGCCGCCGATCGACGCCAGCATGGTCCGCAGCACCGGATTGCCGCAGGCGGCGGCGATCGTGTCGTGGAACCGGAGGTCCTCGCGCGCCTTGTCGACGACGTCGCCGGCCGACTCGACGCGGTCGAGCGCCTGGACTATCGCGTCGATCTGCTCGTCCGTCGCCCGCTCCGTCGCCAGCCCCGCGATCTCGACCTCCAGCGGGATCCGCGCCTCGATGAGCTGGCGGACCGTCGGGCGCTCGGTGCGGTAGAGCGCGTCGTAGCCGCGTGCCTGCGCGGAGGACTGCTCGGCGACGAAGGACCCGCGGCCCGGCGCCACCTCGATGAGGTCGGTGGCCTCCAGCCGGCGCAGCACCTCGCGGATCACGTTCCGGCTCGCCCCGAACTGCACCGCGAGCTCGCGCTCGGACGGCAGCTTGGCGCCGACGGGCCACTCGCCCGCGCGGATCCGCTGCTCGAGCTGGCGGGCGATGTGCTCGGTGAGCAGGCCCTTGCGGCCGGTCGCGCCCGTGTCCCGGGTGTCCGACGGCGGCACGAAGGGGGAAGTCATGCGTCGAGGATAAGCACCGTCGGGGCAGGTCCGGACCCCGATGGCCTCAGCACTGCTCGTACGCGTACGCCTCGTCGTCGGGGCCGACCAGGTCGCGGTCGCGCAGGATCGTCAGCGGCGCGCGGTCCGGGTCGGCGCAGACGGCGGCGAACCCGTCCGGGAGGTTGTCGGTGTACTCGATCTGCAGCACGTGCCGCCCGTAGACGCCGGTGTACTCGCCGCACTCGGCGTACGCCCCGCACTCCTCGGTGACGGCGAAGTCGAACCCGAGCTCGTGCCCGTCCGTCGTGGCCTCCGCGGCGTTCTTCTGCCCGATGGCGAGGCCCGCCCCGTGCGCGAGATCGATGTACGCGCTCGCCAGCGCCAGCGCGGCGTCCTTCTCGATCAGCCCGGTGCCGGCGTCCGTGAACCGCGTCCACGTGTCCAGGTTGTCGATCTCGACGGCGGAGAACCCCGCGTCGGCGCAGCCGGTGATCACGGGGCCGAGCAGGTCGAGGATGCGGTCGCGGTCGTCCTCGGTCGACGGGTCCAGGATGTACTCGTCGGGCCAGTCGGGGTCCACGACGAGCTCTCCCGCGGCGTCGTGCAGCAGCAGGCCCTCGTTGTCACCGAGCCAGAGGTCTGCCTGGTCGGGCTGGGTCTGGAACCCGTTGACGTAGCAGACGCCGTAGGCGCCGTCCGCGGGCTCCGCGGTGGCGTCCCGCACGACGACGTCGAGGCCGCCGTCCGGCTCGTAGGCCGTGCCGAGCTGGTAGTCGAACGTGCCCGACGTCGGCGGGAGGGTCACCTCGGCGTCCGACCCGGCACCGGCCTCCGAACCGGAGCCGGCCGTGGCCGACGCCGTACCCGGGCCGGCCGCGGGGTCCGCCGTCGCGCCGCCCTGGCAGGCCGAGAGCGTGAGGACGACGAGCGCGGCGACGATCAGCTGAGGCATCCGCCGATCGTAACGAGGCGGCTCCCGTCGACGGATCGCCGGGACCTGCCGGACGCCGTCCGCCCTTCCCCTTCGAGGCCTAAGTTTCTTCGCTTTGCGCGGCCGCAAAGCGAAGAAACTTAGGCCTCGAAGGAGAGAGCGGCGCACAGCCCGGGCCACCCCGGCGGGTCAGCCCGTGACAGCCTCGGCGATCGGCGTGTCGCCGTTGCCGAACTCGATGGTCCGGCCCACGGTGGTGTCGTCCAGCAGGACGGCAGCGATCACGCCCGCCACGTCGGCGCGCGCGACGCGCCCGTCACCCGGGTCGGCCACCGCGATGAGCCCGGTGGGCTCGTCCATCGTGAGCGGGCCGGGCGCCAGGATCGTGTAGTCGAGCCCGGTGCCGCGCAGGTGCTCGTCGGCCGCCGTCTTGGACTCCGCGTAGGCGAAGAACGAGTTGTCCTCGGGCACACCGTGGCCGGGGCCCGCACCCAGGTAGGACACCATCACGTAGCGGTGCACCCCGGCGGCCAGCGCGGCGTCCATCGACCGGATCGCCGCGTCACGGTCGACGGCGTAGGTGCGCGCGGGGTTGCCGCCGCCCGCGCCGGCGGACCAGACCACGGCGTCCTGTCCCTTCACGAGGTCGGCCAGGCCGGCCGTGTCGAGCTGCTCGACGTCGGCGACGACCGCCGTCGCACCGGTGGCCGCGACCTCCTGCTGGTGGTCGGGGTTGCGGAAGACGCTGGTGACCTCGTCACCCCGCTCGACGAGCAGGGGCGCGAGGCGCAGCGCGATCTTTCCGTGGCCGCCAATGATCAGAACGCGGGACATGGTGCTTCCTTCCGTCAGGTTCCGCACCAGGCTATGCCGCCGCGGCGGTCACGACAGGTGGGGCCGCACCGCGTCGAGGGCGTAGTCCATGAGCGCCCGGCCGAGCCGCGCGTCCCGGGCCTGGGCGCTGGGCTCGGCCAGGACGCCCTCGTCGAAGTAGTCGCCCGGCCGGGCCGGTCCGGTGAGCGCGGCCAGGACGTTGTCCGCCCCGCGCCGGACCGACACCCCGCCGATGTTGAACATCGCGTGCAGCAGCGGGGTGCTGATGACACCGGGGCTCAGGCTCACGGGCGTGATTCCGGTCCGGCCCGCCAGCCAGCGCGTGTAGAGGATGATCGCGAGCTTGGACCGGGCGTAGGCCCGGACGGCGTCGTAGCTGCGCTCCAGCTCGATGTCCGCCAGGTCGAGGTCGGTCATCTCGTGCGTGGCCGACGCGAGGTTGACCACCCGCGCGTCGTCCGCGAGCCGCGGCAGAAGCTCCTCGGTGAGGAGGACCATCGCCAGGAAGTTCACCTGGAGCGTGCGTTCGTGCTTGTCCGGCGTGACCTGCCGGGTGGTCGCTCCCGGTATGCCGGCGTTGTTGATCAGGGCGTCGACCGGGCCGCCCGCGATCTCGGCCATGGAGCGGGCCGCCGCGGCGACGTCGTCGAGCCGCTCGAAGTCGCACGGCACGTAGTCGACCTTGGCAGCGCCCTCGGTGAGGACGTGCAGCACCGGGCGCACCATGTTCTCCGGCTCGGGCCCCTGGACGATGACGTGCCGCACCCGGCCCACCAGCTCACGGGCGGTCTGGAGCCCGATGCCGCCCGTCGCACCGGTGACGATCACGGTTGATTCGTCGGAGATCATGCCGCTCCTCATCGCTCACGTGCGTCGAGCGTATGCACCACTTTCCCCCGCGGTCACCCCTGTTGTGCCGGTTTCACCCTGCCTAGGCGCGAAGGGGCCGTCCAGGGCGGCCCAGTGCAGGAGCAGGATGGTCTTGCCGTCGACGATCCGGCCGTCCCGGACCATGGCGAGAGCCTCCGCGAACAGGACCTCCAGCACCTCGATGTCCTCGCCGTCCTCCTCGAGACCCCCGCCGGCGCCGGTCCGGTCGGCGGGGGTGTAGGGGGCGGCGAAGAAGTGCAGGCGCTCGGTCACGGAGCCCGGGCTCATGTAGGCGTCCAGGACGTGGACCAGCTCCCCGAGCGTGACGCCGAGCTCCTCCGCGCTCTCGCGCCGGACGGCCGTGACGGGGTCGTCGAGGTCGAGGAGCCCGGCCGCCGCCTCGACGAGCATCCCGTCGGGGTGGTCGTTGACGTAGGCCGGGTAGCGGAACTGGCGGGTGAGCAGCACGACGCCGCGTTCCACGTCGTAGGGCAGGACGACCGCGCCGTTGCCGCGGTCGTAGGTCTCGCGCTGCTGGGTCTCCCAGCGGCCGTCGCGGCGGCGGTGGTCGAGCGTGGTGCGGCGCAGGACGTGCCAGCCCTGCGAGGTGAGCTCGACGTCGCGGACCACGATCGCGGGGTTGCGGTCCAGACCGCGTCCCGCCTGGTCGAGGCCGGTGCGGCCGCGATGGTCGGGGACGTCGACGCCGGGGCGGGCCGTCATGCGCTCACCTGGGTCTCGCGGCGGGGGATCTCGGCGACGTCGTGGTAGACGGGCAGGCCCCGGCGACGGGCGATGGCCACGTCCTGGTCGGCACCGGCGGAGTCGCCGGGCAGGCGGAGGACGGCGTCGCAGCGGGCGAGGAGGCGCTCGGCCGCCGGGTAGAGGACCTCGTCGGCGAGGGGGTCGGTGGGCCCCGCGCCGGCGGCGCGCAGGACGGGCAGCGCCACCCACTCGCCGATCATCGGGATGTGTCCGGCGGCGAAGACCGGCCAGGCGGCGGCCTCGAGGCGGGCGAGGTTGGCGGCCATGGCGCTCGGGTCGCCGTCGGTGCCGGAGCGGTAGGGGCCGGCGATCAGGATCATCTGGGGTTCGTCGTTCACGGCTGCTACATTACATGCAGAAACGTGCAACAACGGGAGAGATCAAGAGATGCTGGCTGCGGAACGGCGGGACCACCTGCTCGGACTACTCGCTCGCGAGGGCAAGATCGTCGCCAAGGACGTCGCCGCCGCCCTGGGGATCTCCGAGGACAGCGTGCGGCGCGACCTCCGCGACCTCGCGGCCGAGGGACTGGTCCAGCGGGTCTACGGCGGCGCGCTCCCGGTCTCGCCGGCGGTGGTCGACTACGCGGCACGACAGACCGTCGCCCCGGACAGCAAGCGCAGGGTGGCCGCGGTGGCCGCCGGGCTGGTGCGCCCGGGCAGCGCGCTCATCCTCGACGGCGGGACCACGGCCCTCGCCGTGGCACAGGCCCTCCCGCCGGACCTCGAGTGCACCGTGATCACGCACAGCCCGACCATCGCCGTGGCCCTGCTGGACCATCCGACGGCCGAGGTCTTCCTGCTCGGCGGCAGGGTCTTCAAGCACTCGGCGGTCGCCTACGGGGCAGCGGCCGTCGAGGCCGCGCAGAACGTCTCCGCCGAGGTCTGCCTGATCGGCGTCACCGGCGTCCACCCCGAGGCGGGCCTGACCACCGGCGACGCCGAGGAGGCCGCGATGAAGCGGGCGCTGGCCGCGCGCGCCGCGGACACCTACGTCCTGGCCTCCGCGGAGAAGATCGGGACGGCCTCGCGCTACCGCGTGCTGCCCTGGGCGGAGGTCAGCGGCGTGATCACCGACGCCGCCCCGGACGACGCCGTCGTCGAGCAGGTCACGAGGCAGGGCGTCGAGGTGCTGTTCGCCGGGTGACGAGGCCCGCGAGCCGCTCAGGCCCCCGGCCGCTCCGCCTGCTTCCGGAGCAACTCCTCGACCGGGGTGGGCAGCGTCGTCTCGAAGTCGATGAGCTTGGCCCAGGTCGGCGTCACCACGATCCGGTACATCGCGTCATAGAGCGACCGCACCCCGGCCTCCCACTCGACCCGTTGCTCCGGGGTCATCTCGTAGCTGCTGTTCGCCTCCAGGTACTCGTCCGGGATGCCGTCGACCAGGTCGAGCTCCGCCCGGCCCCGGATCAGCAGGATCGTCGGCGGGTGCACCTCGGTGTCGATCGTCAGGGCGACCGCCGGGTTCACCCGCAGGGCGGCGAGCTTCGGCGCGTTCGTGGGCGTGCACATCACGATCTCGGCGCCGTTCCAGGAGAACCCGATCGGCACGTTGCGGGGCGTCCCGTCGGTGGCCACGTAGGCCAGCCGCGTGATGTCGCGGGCGAGCATCTCCTGACTGAGCGGGCGGTCCAGGACCTCGGCGATCTCGTGCGGTTCCATCGGTATCACTCCATGCATTCGCGCGGCCCGGGTGGCTGCTGGTATCCCTGGGACGGAGCCGCGACCCCGTTCTCGACACCGAGGGAAGACGATGACCGATCAGCGCCTGCCGGATGCCGAGACGATCGAGACCGTCCTCGCGTCCCAAGGGGGCGCGTGGGGCCGCGGGGTGCGGGTGCTCTCGGTGCGCGACCTGTCCCAGGGGCTGAGCCGGGCGGCGGTCCTGCGGGTCTGCGTCGCGGTACCGCACACGGAGCCGTCGGTGTGGATCGTCAAGGTTCCCGGCTGGGGCCAGCAGTCCCTGCTCGAGTCGCGCGACGAGCAGCTCGACCACCGCGAGGCCCACTTCTTCCGGAGCGGCGTGGCGGGCCTGCTCCCCCGAGGGACGACGGCGCCGCCGCACGTGACCGTGGTCGGCCACAACGGCCTCGACTGGATCATCATGCGCGACGTCGACGCCGTGCTGCAGCAGAGGTGGACCCCGGCCAACGCGATCACGGCAGCCGAGCGCGTCGCGCTGCTGCACCTGCCGGCGGACGGCGAGCCCGGCCTGCTCGACGCGCCCTGGCTGGAGCGGGCGGGTTACGCCGCCTACGCGCACCACGTGCCGGCCGCGCACGACAACCTGGAGGCGCTGGCCGCCGACCCGCGCCTGCGGACGCTGTTCACCCCCGAGCAGGTCGACGCGCTGCACGCCGGCCTGGAGGCCGCGCCCCACCTCGCGGCACGTGCCGCCGAGATCCCGACCACGCTGGTCCACGGCGACCTCACGCCCCGCAACGCGGGCCTGGACGCCGACGGCGGGCTCGTGCTCATCGACTGGGAGCACGTCGGCGTGGGACCGGTGGGCTACGACCTCGGCACGTTCGTCTCGATGTACCGGGCGTTCGGTGGCCACGGCGAGCTGGACGAGCCGGCCGTCCTCGAGGCCTACGCCGAGACCCTCAGCACCCTGGCCGGTACCAACCTGCGGGCGCCCGCGGCCCTCGGCTACGCCGTCGCCCACCTCACGTGGGGACTGCACCTGCGCCTGGGCCCCGGCCTGACCGCCGTGCGGCAGGGGCTGAACAGCGACGCACCGGCGAAGCTCGCCGCGCACCTCGACGACATCCGGTCCGGCTGCCTGCGCGCGCTGTCCTGGGCGCCCGTGACCCATGCCGTGACCGCGGGCCGCTGAGCCGCTCGCTCCCCGGGACATGCCGCGGGGCCGGCATCCGGGTCCGCCCGGCTCGAGCTGCCCGGCGGCGACCGCAGCCAAGTTGACGGGCGGTTCAAGTTAGACCTACCGTCCTTGACCATGAAGACGAGTGACACGGTCGCGGAGGCGACCCCGGTGGTCGAGACCCCGACGGAGGCGACCTCCGGCGTCGCCGACGGCGCCTCGGTCAGTTCCTCCCCGTTCGAGATCCTGCCCGCGGGCGAGGCGTTCGGCGTCTGCTCCGTGGACGGGGTGTGCTCCTGATGGCCGGTGCGTTCGGCCGGGCGGCCGACAAGCTCGTGATCGACGTGTGGAGCGACGTGATGTGCCCGTTCTGCTACATGGGCGACGCGCTCCTGGAGCAGGCGCTGGGGCAGTTCCCGCACTCCGCACAGGTCGAGGTGCGCTACCACAGCTTCCTGCTGATGCCGCAGCTCACCAGCGACGTACCGATCGACCTCATGGACCTGCTGGCGGCCGAGCGAGGCTTCCCACGCGAGCAGGCCGAGGCCATGCACGAGCAGATCTCGGAGCGCGGCCGCCAGCTCGGGCTGGACTACCGGTTCGAGCAGGCCAAGGCCGTGGGCACACGCACCGCGCACCAGCTCAGCCACTTCGCGGCCGGCCACGGCAAGCAGCACGAGATGGTCCAGCGGCTGTTCAAGGCCTACTTCACCGAGGGCCTGAACGTCGCGGACCACCAGGTCCTGGGCGACCTGGCCGCCGAGGTCGGCCTGGACCGCGACGCCGCGCTCGCGGCTCTCGCGTCGGAGGAGTTCGCCGACGCCGTCGAGGCCGACATCCGGCAGGCCCGGCAGTACGGCATCACGGGCGTGCCGTTCTTCGTGTTCGCCGGCAAGTACGCGGTCTCCGGGGCGCAGCCGGTGGAGTCGTTCCTGCGGACGCTGGAGACGAGCTGGAACGAGACGATCGGCGCCCCCGCGGTCGCCGGAGCCGGAGCCGATCGGTGACCACTGACCCGCCACGGCTCCGCGCCGACGCGCGGCGCAACGTCGAGGGCATCCGGCTGGCTGCCCTCGACGTGTTCCGCGCGGGCGGGCTGAACAGTCCGCTGGACGAGGTGGCGCGGGCCGCGGGGGTCAGCAAGGGCACGATCTATCACCGCTTCGGGGGCCGGCAGGGCCTGATCGACGCGGTGGTCGAGGAGCTGTTCGCCGAGCGGATCGCGGGGATCATCAGCGAGGTCGCTGCCATCGAGGATCCCGTCGAGCGGTTCGAGGGCTACCTGCGCCGCATCTGGCTGGTCGCGTTCGACGAGCCCGCCGCCAACGACGTGCTGCTGCGCACCCAGCCCGGTTCCGGGGCGCTGACCGCGCTGTGCGAGCGCGCCAACGAGGTCGCCGGCGGGTTCCTCGCCGATGCCCAAGCCACCGGCGCGATCCGGGCGGACCTGAGCGCGGCCGACGTGTACGTGCTGATCTGGGAGCGCGGCATCATCGCCCGCGCCTGCGAGCCGCAGCACCGCGAGGGCTTCATCCGCAGCTTCGAGCACACCCTGCGGGGGCTGCACGCGGACGCGTGAGTTGGCACCCAGCTTTCGGCAGTTGGCATCGAGATCGGTCCAGGCCTGAGCCGATCTCGATGCCAACTGCCGACGCCAAGGGCAGACTGCCGAATCAGCGGCGGCTAACGTGGAGCGCATGCAGCCTGCGGAGATGCGGACAGCCCGGCCGACCGTCGTCTTCGACGTGCTCGGCACCCTCGTCGACCAGGCCGGGAGCCTACGTCGGCAGGTCGCCGCCGTCACGGGGTCCGACGACGGCGCCGCGGCGGACGTCGTCGCCCGCTGGCTCGGCCACGTCGCGGAGCAGGAGCGTGCAGTCGTCGAGCGGCGCCGGTCATTCGCCCCCAGCCACGAGCTCGACCGAGAGGCCCTGGACGCGCTGGCTCGGCAAGGTGTGATCACCGCCGATGCGGTGGGCGCACTGGCCGACTCCGGCGAGCGGCTGGACCCCTGGCCCGACACCGTGGCGGGCCTCGACAAGCTGTCGGCCGACGTCGCGGTGCTGGGCCTCTCCAACGCGAGCCGCCGCTCGCTCGCCGGGCTCGCCGCAGGCGCCGGGCTGCGGTGGCACCAGGTGCTGTCGGCCGAGGACGCCGGCACGTACAAGCCCGCCCGCGAGCTCTACGAGCTGGCGCTACGGAGCGTACCGGCGACGTCGGGCAGACCGTTCATGGTGGCCGCGCACGCCTGGGACCTGCGCGGCGCGGCGGCCGCCGGGCTGCGTACGGCGTACGTACCTCGACCCGACGGCGACGCGCCCGGCCCCGACGACACGTTCGACCTCTACGCGACGGACCTGAACGACCTGCACGCCCAGCTCCTCGCCGCCTCCTGACCTGCTTCTTTCGGCAGTTGGCATCGAGGTCGGCACAGGCCTGAGCCGATCTCGAAGCCAACTGCCGACCTCACGGACGGGGCGCCGCTCCCCACCGGCTAGCCTCCGTCGGGTGATCGTGACCGAGCTCGACGGCCTGCCCGTACGTCTGCGCGCACCCCACGACCTGTCGTTCACGGCCCGCTGGGGCACGGTGTTCGCCGTGCTCGACCAGCAGGACTCCGGAAACCTCTGCCTGGGCGTCGAGGGACCGGCGGGCCGCGTGTTCGTCAAGTACGCGGGCGCGCCCACGGTGCGGTACGACGGCGACGTCGACACCGCTGTCGCCCGCGCGCGCCGCGCGGCCGAGGTGTACCGGGCGCTCGCCCACCCCACGCTCGTCACCCTGCGCGAGGCCGTGGACGTCGGGGCCGGGCACGCCCTGGTGTTCGACTGGACCGACGCGACGCCGGTGGGCCGCCAGTACGAGCGGACGCACGTGGTGCGGTCGATGAGCCTGGCGGCGCGCGTCGACGCGGTGCGGCAGGTCTACGACTTCCACGCGCACGCGGCGGCGCTCGGCTGGGTGGCCGTCGACCTGTACGACGGCTCGGTGATGATCGAGCCGGCGTCCGGCCGCGTCGTGCTGTGCGACCTGGACTTCTACGAGCGCGCTCCCCTGGTCAACCGCATGGGCCGGATGTGGGGGTCGTCCCGCTTCATGTCGCCCGAGGAGTACGAGCTCGGCGCGCAGCTCGACGAGGTCACGAACGTCTTCGCGCTCGGCACGCTCGCCCACACCTTCCTGGGCGACGACGCGACACGGTCGCCCGCGGACTGGGCCGGCTCGGCGGCGCAGCTGGCCGTCGCCGAGCGTGCGGTGCGCCCCGGACGGGACGCCCGCTGGCCCTCGGTCGCGGCGCTGGCCGAGGCCTGGCGGGCCGCGCTGTAATCTTCCGGCATGCCGGAGAGCGTGAGCAGACCAGACAACGGCCGGACCGCCCCCGCGGCCTACGGCGCACCCGTCTCGCCCCAGGGCGTGGACGCCCCGCTGCGCCGGTCCGCCGTCTTCCTCACGCTGGTCGTGGCCGACGGCGACGAGGCGATGGCCACCGTCCGCGAGGTGCTCGCCGACCTGGGCGGGCTGGTCAAGACGGTCGGCTTCCGCGACCTGGCGAACCCGGTCTCGTGCACCGTCGGCATCGGCAGCCGCATCTGGACGGACCTGACCGGCCAGGAGCGGCCCGCCGAGCTGCACCCGTTCCGCGAGATCGCCGGTGCCGCGCACACCGCCGTCTCCACCCCGGGTGACCTGCTGTTCCACATCTGGTCGGATCGGCAGGACCTGTGCTTCGAGCTGGAGCGCCTGCTGCTCGACGCGCTCGGCACCGCCGTCACGACCGCCGACGAGGTCTCGGGGTTCCGCTACTTCGACACCCGCGACCTGCTCGGGTTCGTGGACGGCACAGCCAACCCGGTTGGCCGGGACCTCCCGGAGTCCACCCTCGTGGGCGACGAGGACCCCCGGTTCGCCGGGGGCAGCTACGTCGTCGTGCAGAAGTACCTGCACTCGCTGACCGCCTGGCAGGCGCTCACCACCGAGCAGCAGGAGCAGATCATCGGCCGCACCAAGGCCGACGGCGTCGAGCTCGACGACGCGGCCGAGGGGCAGAAGGCGCACAAGACGCTCGCCACGATCACCGACGAGGACGGCGAGCACGACATCCTGCGCGACAACATGCCGTTCGGCCGGCCCGGGCACGGCGAGTTCGGTACCTACTTCATCGGCTACTCGCGCCGCCTGTGGGTCATCGAGCGGATGCTGGAGCGCATGTTCGTCGGCGACCCGCCCGGCCTGCACGACCGGCTCCTCGACTTCTCGACCCCGGCGACGGGCACCACGTTCTTCGTGCCGCCCACGACGGTCCTGGACGCGCTCGACGCCGGCTGAGACCACAGGGCAACTCACCTCTTTTGTGGGATGCGCCCCCGGGACACCGGCCTAGCGTGAGAGGGGCCCGTCCTCCCCCGTGACGAAGCGGAGCCCCCATGCGTCCCGACACGCACGCCCGCACGATGCTTCCCATCCCGGACCGGCCGACACCGGGCCTGACGACGTACGACGCCAAGGATCCCGCCACCTCGTACCCGCCGATCGAGCCGCTGCTGCCCCCGCCGGGCGCCCCCAACGTGCTGATCGTGCTGCTCGACGACGTCGGCTTCGGCGCGGCGAGCGCGTTCGGCGGCCCCTGCCGGACGCCGACGGCGGAACGGCTCGCCGCCGGCGGCCTGCGGTTCAACCGGTTCCACACCACCGCCCTGTGCGCACCGACGCGTCAGGCGCTCCTGACGGGCCGCAACCACCACTCCGTGGGCATGGGAAGCATCACCGAGACGGCGACGTCGGCCCCTGGGAACAGCTCGCTTCGTCCGAACACCAAGGCTCCGCTGGCCGAGACGCTGCGGCTGAACGGGTACTCGACGGCGCAGTTCGGCAAGTGCCACGAGGTGCCGGTGTGGCAGTCGTCGCCGATGGGCCCGTTCGACGCGTGGCCGACCGGCGGCGGGGGCTTCGAGACGTTCTACGGGTTCATCGGCGGCGAGAACAACCAGTGGGCCCCCGCGCTGTACAGCGGGACCACTCCGGTCGAGCCTCCGGCCACGGCCGAGGAGGGCTACCACCTCACCGAGGACCTGGTGGACCACGCGTGCTCCTGGGTACGGCAGCAGAAGGCGCTGATGCCCGACAAGCCGTTCTTCGTCTACCTCGCCCCCGGCGCGACGCACGCCCCGCACCACGTGCCGCGGGAGTGGATCGAGAAGTACCGCGGCACGTTCGACGACGGGTGGGACGTGCAGCGCGAGCGCACCTTCGCCCGGCAGAAGGAGCTCGGCGTGGTGCCGCCCGAGGCCGACCTGACCGAGCGGCACGACGAGATCCCAGCCTGGGCCGACATGCCGGACGAGCTCAGGCCCGTGCTCGCGCGCCAGATGGAGACCTACGCGGGCTTCCTGGAACACACGGACGTGCAGGTCGGGCGGCTGATCGACACCCTGGAGGACCTGGACGTACTCGACGAGACGATCGTCTACTACATCATCGGCGACAACGGGGCCTCGGCCGAGGGCACGGTCAACGGCGCCTTCAACGAGATGGCGAACTTCAACGGCATGGCCGCACTGGAGACGCCCGAGTTCCTGCGCTCCAAGATGGACGAGCTCGGCTCCCCCAGCTCGTACAACCACTACGCCGTGGGCTGGGCATGGGCCATGGACACCCCGTACCAGTGGACCAAGCAGGTCGCCTCGCACTGGGGCGGCACCCGCACCGGCACGATCGTGCACTGGCCGGACCGCATCGCCGAGCACGGCGGCCTCCGCTCGCAGTTCACGCACGTCATCGACGTGGCCCCCACGATCCTGGAGGCAGCCGGGCTGCCCGAGCCGACCACCGTGAACGGTGTGCTGCAGTCGCCCATCGAGGGCACCTCAATGCTCTACACGTTCGACGACGCCACGATGCCGGAGCGGCACGACCTGCAGTACTTCGAGATGTTCGCCAACCGCGGGATCTACGACCGCGGGTGGAGCGCGGTCACGAAGCACCGCACCCCGTGGGCGCTCACCGGCGCGGAGCCGCCCGCGTTCGACGACGACGTCTGGGAGCTGTACGACGGCCGGACCGACTTCAGCCAGGCGCACGACCTGGCCGCCGAGCGCCCCGAGATGCTGGCCCGGCTCCAGCGGCTGTGGCTCATCGAGGCCACGAAGTACAACGTGCTGCCCATGGACGACCGCACCGCCGAACGGCTCGTGCCCGAGCTCGCCGGCCGGCCCACCCTCATCCACGGCGGCTCGCAGCTCTTCTTCCCCGGCATGGGGCGGCTGTCCGAGAACAGCATCGTCAGCGTGAAGAACCGGTCGTTCTCCGTGACGGCCGAGGTCGATGTCCCGCCGGGCACGGCCTCCGGCGTGCTCATCGCGCAGGGCGGCCGGTTCGGCGGCTGGTGCGTGCACGTCGTGGACGGACGGCTGAACTTCACGTACAACGTGCTCGGCATCCGCCGGTACGACGTCACGGCCGGCGAGCCGGTGCCCGGCGGCAAGCACCAGCTGCGCGCGGAGCTCGCCTATGACGGCGGCGGGCTGGGCAAGGGCGGCACGGTCACCCTCTTCCACGACGGGTCGCCGGTGGGCAGCGGCCGGGTGGACGCCACCCAGCCGCTGGTCTTCTCGGCCGACGAGACCACCGACATCGGCTACGAGTCCGGGACCAGCGTCTCCGGCGCCTACACCCCGGCCTCCAGCCGGTTCGCCGGGCGGATCAGCTGGGTGCAGCTCGACGTCGGCACCGACGACCACGACCACTACATCAGCCCCGAAGAGCGGCTCCGGGTCGCGATGGCCCGGCAGTAGGCGGGTCCGCCGTGCGCGCCGAGGATCCGCGACCACGCCACGCCGCCGCGGGCCCCGCCGCCGGCGAGCGGGGCGAGTCGCTCAAGGAGCGGGCGGCGTACCTGTACGGGCTGGTCATCACCGGGTCCGTGCTCGCGTCAGCCCCCTCGGAGCTCGGGCTCGTCCGGGTCGCCATCCTGCTGGGCGGCACGCTGCTGGTCTACTGGTGCGCCGAGTCGTACGCCCACCTGATCGCCGCGCGCTCCGTGGCCCGCCGCCCCCTGTACCCCGATGAGCGCCGGCACGTGCTCGGCGAGGGCCTGCCGCTCGTCGCGGCGTGCACCGCGCCCGTCGTCGTGCTGCTGATCGAGGCGGTGCTGCGGGTGCCGCCGAACCTCGCCGTCGACATCGCGCTCCTGGTCAACCTCGCGCTGCTGCTGCTCGTGGGCTGGCGCATGAGCACGGACGGCGGGCTGACGGGCCGCAGGCGCCTCGGCTCCACCCTGGTCGCGGGTCTGCTGGGCGTCGCGATGATCGGGCTCAAGCTGGCCCTGCACTAGCCGGTGCGGCCGTCGGGTCCGGCGACGTCGCTCCCGTCGTCGGGCGGAGCGGAGGTCGCGGTGGCGGGCCCCGTGTGCAGCACCTCGCGCGCCTGCTCGGCGGCCCGGACGATGCTCTCGCTGATGAAGTCGAGGAACCGGGCGATGTTCTCCAGCCGCGCGGCGGCGGGTGTGCTCGCCCCGAGCACGACGACGCCCTCGCGGGCGGTGGCGGCGAGCTGGTCGTTGGCCCGGGCGCTGGCGATCGTCGACTGGTACCAGACGTCGTTGTCCGCCACGTACCGCTCGCGCCGGCCGCCCTCGTCGCGCTCCCGGCGCACGAGGCCCTGGCTCTCGAGAAAGGTGATCGCCTTCGACACGGAGGCCGGGCTCACCTGGAGGCGCTGAACCAGCTCGGCCGCCGTGACGCTCCCGGCGTCGGTCGTGAACAAGCAGGTCAGCACGCGCGCGGTCATCCTGGGCAGACCCGAGGCCATCAGCACGCCGGTGAGCGACTCCTCGAAGTCGGCCACCGCCGCCGCGTCGCGCCCGTGGGCCTGCGGGGCCGGCTGAGCGTCCCGGGGCGTGGCCTGCCGGCTGCGGTGGGCCCGGCGCTCCGTGGCGCGGTGCGCCACCTCGGCGCGGTAGCCGGTGGGGCCGCCGTTGCGCAGCACCTCGCGCGTGACCGTGGAGGTCGGGCGGTCCAGGCGCCGGGCGATCTCGGCGTAGGACAGGTCGTCGGCCAGCCCCAGCGCGATCTGCTGGCGCTCCTGCCTGGTGAGTCGGCCTCCCGGCATGACGGTCTCCTCCGGTGAACTCTCGGGGTGGTCCCTGCCTGCCCACCATAGCGTTCACTTCCACTCCATTGCAATGCGGTCGAGCGTTGCGTTGCGTTACTTTCTGATCTGTTGCAACAGTTTTGTGCTCCTGACCTGCGTAAACAGAAGAACAACGCAACAAGTATGTTGCCTGGTTCTGGAAAGCAACGTAGCGTTTGCGATGTCAGAAACACAGGGCAGCCACCAGCACAGGAGTCGATCACCATGCAGAACTTCGCCACCCCCGCCGCGATCTCCGCCGTCGTCGAGATCCCCGCCGGACGGGTCCAGCTCATCGCCGCCGACCGCACCGACACCACCGTCGAGGTCCGGCCCACCAACCCCGCCAAGAACCGCGACGTCCAGACCGCTGAGCAGACCACCGTCACCTTCACCGACGGCGTGCTGGAGATCCGCACCGCCGAGCCGCGCAACAAGCTCGTCGGCCACGCGGGTTCCGTGGAGGTCACCGTCCAGCTCCCCGCCGGGTCGGGTCTCGAGGGCAGGTCCGACGCCGCCGAGCTGCGCGCCGTCGGCCGCCTGGGCGACGTCGTCTTCGACGGCGCGTACCAGCAGATCAAGGTCGACGAGGCGGCGACGCTCCGCCTCACCGCGATCGACGGCGACGTCGAGGTGGGCCGGCTCACCGGCGCCGCCGAGATCAGCACCGCCCGCGGTGACATCCGCATCGCCGAGGCGACACGCGGTTCGGTCGTGCTCAGCACCCAGTCCGGTGACATCACGGTCGCCGCGAGCGCCGGCGTCTCGGCCGCGCTCGACGCCGGTACGACCCTCGGCCGCATCAGCAACACCCTCAAGAACGACGGCGCCGCCGTGCTCGACATCCGCGCGACGACCGCCCACGGCGACATCACCGCCAGCAGCCTCTGATCCGACCGGTCCGGGCCGCAGGGCCCGGACCAGGCATCACCCGCGCACCGCGCACCGACCAGCACCACTTCCCGCACCACGAACCGACAGGTGGAGAACATGACGAACGACAGCGCTTCCTCGACCAGCACCGCGTGGTCCGGCCTGGTGCCGGTCGACGACACCGCGCTGGCCGTGACCGACACCGGCGGCCCGGGCCTCCCGGTCGTCTTCCTGAACGGCCAGTTCGCCACGCAGGGCTACTGGCGGAAGACCCTCGCCGACCTGGGCAGCGGCTACCGGCACATCACCTTCGACGAGCGGGCCCGCGGCAAGAAGTCCGGCACCTCGTCCGACTACTCCTTCGAGGCCGCCGTCCGCGACGTGGACGCCGTCCTCGCGGCGCGCGGCGTGGAGAAGGCCCTGGTGGTGGGCTGGTCCTACGGGGCCGTGGTCGCCGCCCACTGGGCGCAGCGCAACCCGGAGCGCACCCTGGGTGCGGTCCTGGTCGACGGTGCCTTCCCGCACGACTGGCTCGACGACGCGATGGAGGTGCGGATCCGCAAGCTCTTCCGCCGGATGAGCTGGTTCACGGTCCCGCTGCGGATCACCGGCATCACCCCCCGGATGTCGGCGGCGCAGCAGGCCGAGAGCAACATCGAGCTCGGCAAGCTGTCCCGGGAGGCGGCCCTGGCGCCGGTGCTGAACGACATCCGCGTCCCGGTCCGGTACGTCGTGGCCTCGGGCACGTCCCTGGGCAGCAAGGGCGACGAGCAGGAGCAGATCCGGGCCGGGCTGGAGGCGGCGACCGCCGACAACCCGAACATCAGGATCAGCGCGAAGGTCGCCAGCAACCACGGGGCGATCCTCAGCAAGGACTACCACGCGATCGGTGACGCGATCCGAGAGGTCGCGGACCTGGGCACCGCGCAGAGGTAGGCGGCACGGGAGGACGAGGGCCGGGGCGTCGCGCGAGCGACGCCCCGGCCCTCGTTCCGTGTCCGACGCCGGCAGCCGACGTTGATGCCGGGTCAGCCGATCGGCCGCAGGTGCGCGTCCTCGGGCACCGGGATGCCGAAGCCCGGGGCGTCGCCCAGCCGCAGCACGCCGTCGACCGGGCCGAGCAGCCGCGGGTCGACGCCGGCCACGGTGCCGGGCACGCCCTCGACGATCTCGACGTTGCCGAGCCCGGCGGCGAGGTGTGCGGCGTACCGCGTCTTGAGCGGCCGGCCCCAGGCGTGCGGGGAGCCGTGCACGCCGTCCACCACGAGCTCGGGCATCAGGCGCCGCCACGCGGTGAGGCCGTACGACATGACGTCCATGAGCAGCACGTCGATCGACCCGGCGGCGGCGACCGGCCGCAGCGCGGCGACGTCGGGCGAGGTCTCGCCCTCCGCGATGCGCGTCTCCGGCGAGTGGGCGTCGAGCCAGGAGCGGAGCGCCTTGAGATCGTCGGCATCGTCGAGGAACGGCTCCTCGACCCAGAACAGGCCGACGTCGGCGACGGCCTCCAGGTAGGTGATGAACCCGTCGCGGGCGTAGCCGTCGTTGGCGTCCACCAGGATGCGGGCGTCGGGGAACGCGTCGCGGACGGCGCGGGTCACCTCGATGTCGCGGGCGTCGCCGGCCTCCCGCGGCAGCCACTTGTTGCCGCGGCCGATCTTGAGCTTGAAGTCCCGGAAGCCCAGGGCGGCGTCGGCCCGGCACTCCTCGACCAGCACGCCGACGCCGCGCGGCGCGTCGTCCGGGTCGAGGTCGTCGAAGTAGACGGCTCCGTCGTAGACGGCGACGTCGGGCGAGCCGCTCCCGCCGAGCAGCGCGTGCACAGGCACGTCGAGCACCACGCCGAGGAGGTCGTGCAGGGCGATGTCCAGCCAGTGCTCCGCGTCGTCGCGGATGCCGGTGGCGGGGTCGATCAGCTCCGAGAGCAGGCGCCCCTCGACCCGGGCGACGTCGCCCGGCGACCCCTCGAACAGTCCCCAGCCGGTCCGGCCGTCCTCGGTGACCAGCACCGCGACGTGGGAGTCGGGGCCGGAGCCGTGGCTGCCGAGCCGGGCGTTGCGGCCCACGGTCCGGGGGTAGCGGGTCTCCAGCGAGGCGAGCCGGACGGAGCTGATACGGGGGTCTGCGGAGGCCATGGGATCCAATCAGGGCAGGTCGGGTGGGCGTGCCGCGCCGAGCGCGACGGACAGGCGAGCGGCGGTGCGGCGCACCGCCGTCACGATGGCGGGCTGGGCCGCGACGATGCGGTCGCGCGGCCCGGCCACGCTGATCGCCGCGACGGGCAGGTCGCCCGCGCCGCGGATCGGCGCGGCCACGCAGCGCACGCCGGGCTCGCGCTCGGCGTCGTCGAGGGCCCAGCCGAGCTCGCGGATGCGGGCGAGCTCGGCGTGCAGCGCGGGCGGGGTGGTGAAGGTGGTGTCCGTGTAGCCCGTGAGCGGGATGCGGCCCACGACCGCCTCGGCCTCGGCGGCGGGCAGCGCCGACAGGTAGGCCTTGCCCAGGCCCGACGCGTGCAGCGGCGCCCGGCTGCCGAGCTTGGACACCACCTTCACCACCTGCGGCCCCTCCTCCTGCATCACGTAGCACATCTGGTCGTCGTCGAAGATCGCGATGAACGCCGTCTCCTCCGTCTCCGCGACCAGCTCCCGCAGGTGCTCGGGCCCGACGGCGTGGATGTCGAGGCCGTCCAGCGCCTGCAGGCCGAGCCGCATGACGACGGGACCGAGGCGCAGCTCGGTCTCGCCCACGACGTAGCCGCGCTCCCGCAGCGTGCCGACGATGCGGTAGGCGGCGCTGCGGCTGAGGTCGAGGTCGGTGGCCAGGCGCTGAACGGTCGCGCCCGGCGTCGCGGCGAGCCGTTCGATGATGTCCAGGCCGCGTGCGAGGGTGCCGGTGGAGTCATTCACGCTGCCATTCTCCACGGGGCCGGCTCATCCCTTGAGACCCGAACGGGCCACGCCGGCGATCACGAAGCGCTGCACGAACGCGAACAGGATCAGCACCGGGATGCTCGCGATCGCCGCGCCCGCCATGACCGCCGGATAGTCGGTGGCATAGGCGCCGCGCAGGGTCGCCAGGCCCGCGGGAAGCGTGAGCTGCTCCGGGTTGAACAGCACGTACAACGGCCAGAGGAAGTCGTTCCAGCTCCCCAGGAACGACAGCAGACCGAGCGTCGCGAGCGGCGCCCGGGACAGTGGCAGCACCACGCGCACGAAGATCTGCCAGCGGTTGGCACCGTCGATCAGCGCCGCCTCCTCCAGCTCCGCCGGGAGGCTCTGGAAGAACTGGACCAGGAAGAACACGCCGAACGCGCTCGCGGCGCCCGGGATGACGAGCGCCCACATGGTGTCGAGCCAGCCGAGCCCGTCGGCGATCAGGTAGTTCGGCATGAGGAAGACGAACCCCGGCACGAACAGGGTGCCGATGATCAGCGCGAACACGATGCGCCGGCCCGGGAACCGCATGCGGGCCAGCGGGTAGGCGGCCGCCGAGGCGGTGGCCAGCACCAGCACCGTGTGCAGCACGCCCACGAGCACCGAGTTGCCGAGCCAGCGCAGCAGCGGGGCCTGCGCGTCGGCGAAGAGCTTGGTGTAGCCCTCCATGGTCGGGGTGGGCGGGACCCACGCGGGCGGCAGCGCGGTGGCGTCGCCGGTGGTCTTGAACGACGTCGAGAGCATCCACAGCAGCGGGGCCATGATGATCACCGACAGGATCAGCAGTGCCGCGTACAGCAGCAGGGTGCCGACGACGCCGCGGCCGGTCGCCTCGTCGCGCCGGGCTCGGGCTACGGGCCGCCGCGGGGCCGCGGGCGGGGTGGTGCTGCCGGGGGGAACGACGGTGGTCGCCACGTCAGCTCTCCTTCTGTCGCAGGAACAGGAAGTTCAGGGCGCTCACGACGATCAGCAGCAGCGCGAGCAGGTAGCTCATGGCTGCGGCCAGGCCCATGCGGAACTGCTCCAGGCCCACCTCGGCGATGAACATGATGGCGGTGCGCGTCTCGTTGGACGGGTTGCCCGCCGTGAGCAGGTAGGACTGGCCGAACATGTTGGCCGAGGCCAGCACGGTCATGGTCAGCACGAAGAGGAGCACGGGGCGCAGCTGCGGGATCGTCACGTGCACGAACTGCTGCCAGCGGCTCGCGCCGTCCACCTTGGCGGCGTCGTAGAGCGCGTCGTCCACGTTCTGCAGACCCGCGAGGTAGACCACGGAGTTGAAGCCCATGGTCCACCAGACGGTGACGCCCACCAGGGAGACCCAGACCCAGGGGGTCGCCGTCAGCCAGGGCACGGCCTCGGTGACGCCGAGCTCGGCGAGGTACCCGTTGATCAGGCCCGTGTTGCCGTTGAGCAGGTACTGCCACAGCAGACCGATCACGCTGACGCCCAGCACGTAGGGCGCGAAGAACACGGCGCGGAAGAAGGTGCGCCCGCGGAACCGCTGGTTGAGCAGGAGCGCCAGGCCCAGCGGGATCGCCATGAGCAGCGGCACCGAGAGCACCACGAACAGGCCCGTGGCCCGCATGCTCTCCCAGAACTGCTGCGCCACCAGCGCGTCCGGGGTGAACAGGTCGACGTAGTTCTGCAGGCCGACGAACGGCCGGTCGGGCAGGAAGAAGTCCCAGTTGTGCAGGCTCATCCAGAGCCCGGACACGGCGGGGACCAGCACGAACGTGCCGAAGATCAGCAGGAACGGCGCGAGGAACAGGTACGGCGTCCAGGGCCGGGGCCGGTGCGGCGGCCCCGCGCTGCGGCGGGCCGGCTCGGTGGGGCGGCGCGCGACGTCGTCGGCGGGGCGGCCCGGCAGGGTGGTGGCGGTCATCTCAGGCCCTCCCGTACTTCTCGGCGTTCTCCTGCAGCAGGAAGGACGCCTGGGTCGTCGCGGTCTCCAGCGCCGCGCCCGGGTCGCCGAGCGAGAGCAGGGCGTCCCCGATCGCGGGGTACAGGATCGTGGTCTGCACCTCCGCGATGCCCGGCACCAGCGGGTAGAAACGGATGTGCTCCACGCCCTCGGCCACGTGTGACTGCGCTGTCAGCTCGGCCAGCTCGGGCGAGTCGAGGATCGGCAGGCGGGCAGGGACGGGCCCCGCGGTGGCCCAGCCGATCGAGTTGGCCAGGATCCAGCCCAGGAACGTCACGACGGCGGCCAGCCGGTCGGCGTCGAACCGCGGCTGGCGGGCGACGACGAACTGGTGCGAGCCCGAGAACGCCGCGCGCCGCTCGCCGATCTGCGGCAGCGGGGCGACGTCCCAGTCGAGGCCGTCGACCGAGCCGAGGTCGTTGATCAGGGCCCCGGGCCCGCCCCACAGGAAGGCGTTCTGGTCGTTCTTGAACGCCGTCGAGGCGTCCGAGCCGCTGACGTTCCGCGGGCTCCAGCCCTCGCGGATCAGGGTCTGCTGCCAGGTCAGCGCATCGATCCCGGCCCGGCTGCCGAACGTGGCGGCGGTGCCGGCGTCGTCGTAGTGCTCGCCCCCGAACTGCCAGAGCAGGGAGTCGAACCCGCGCCCCACGCCCTGCGGGTCGACGGCGGGCAGCCAGTGGCCGCTGATGCCGGCCGAGGCCAGCGCGTCGAGCGCGTGCTCGTACGCGGCCCGGCCCGTCGGCGGTGCGTCCGGGTCGAGCCCGGCCTGCTCCAGCACCCGGCGGTTGTAGAACAGGGAGTCGGGCCACATGTCCAGGGGCAGCGACCAGCGCTGGTCCCGGTAGACGCCGGAGCCCCAGACCACGGGGAGGTAGTCGGCCTCGGCGAGCCCCACGGTGTCGAGGATCTCGTCGACGGGCATGATCACCCGGCGCGCGGCGTTGGTCGCCACCTGAAAGTTGTGCATGAGCGCGAAGTCGGGCGCCAGGCCGCTCGTGACCGCCGCCGGGAACTTCTGGTAGAAGTCGCCCCACGGCAGGGCGTACATGTCGATGCCGATGTTCGGGTGCTCCCGCGTGAACTCCTCGATCAGCGTCCGCATGACCGGGCCGTCGCCGCCCGTCAGCCCGTTCCAGAACTTCAGCGTGACCGGCGGCCCGTCGTAGGCCGCGGGTACCCGCGGCATCCGCGCCGTGCCGATCGTCGGCGCGCAGCCGGCGACGGCCGCCGCGACGCCGGCGAACCCGGCGACGCCGATGGCCCGCAGGACCGTGCGGCGCGTGAGCGTACTCATCTCCACGTCTTCACCTCGTTGTGTGCCGTCCCACTGATCGGGACTGCTGTGTCGATGAACGGGACACTAGCGAAGGCGGTGGAGAGCGCGCAAGAGTCCGCGCCAAGAATGTGTGTGCGCATGCTTTCGAGATCGAAAGCATGCGCACACACATTCCGGTGCGGGCTTTCTGCCGGTCAGCGGGCGGCAGAATCCGCGTAGAGCTGGAGGAAGCGGGCCGTGGCGTGGGCCATCGACTCGATCTCGCGGGGGGTCCACGCTCTCGTTGGGAGCGTGGATGGCGGCGAGCCCTGGCCGAGCCTCGCCATCGGCCGGCCGTAGGCCTCCTCGAGGGCGGTGAGTCCATGGCGCTCGTGAGCAGCCTCCGGTCCTCGCGGTACGCGTGAGCCGGCGGACGGCGCCGCCGGCGGAAACCCCTCAGCCGGCCAGGATCCTGGCCTTCTGCGCGCTGAACTCGGCGTCGGTCAGGACGCCCTCGTCCCGCAGCTTGCCGAGCCGTTCGAGCTGGGCGATCACGTCCTCCGACCCGGACGACGCGGGCTGGGGCGGCGGCGCCACGTAGACCTGCTGCGGGGCCTGCTGCTGCGGCTGCGCGTAGCTCTCCTGCGTCGCCCAGCGGTTCGCCTGCCGCCGCGAGACCCGGTTGGACACCGCCGTGGCCGTGCCGGCCACGACCGCTGTTCGCGCCATGCCTCCGATGAGTCCCATCAGTCTTCCCCTCCCTGGGTCTGCGCCGGCGTCGTGCTCGGCGAGGTCTGCTCCGCCTCCAGGGCGTCCAGCGCCGCGGCCACGTCCTCGACCGGGATCCGGCCGCTGGCGATCACCTCCGCACCGGCGGCGCGCATGGCCGTCACGAACGGGCCGGCCCACGTGTTCTCGTACACGATCAGGCCGACGGCGTTCCCGGGGGCGATCAGCTCGACGCCCTGGTTCAGGTCGTCGTCGTCGAGCAGGCCCGAGCCCACGCCCTCGAACACGGTGAGGTCCAGCTCGCCGTCGTGGTCGAGGTCGCGCAGCTCGACGGCGACGACGTCACCCTCCTCGGTCCGGCGCGCGACCCGCAGGTCGAGGATCCGGATGATCCCTCGTTCGACCAGGTCCAGCAGGGCCGCCAGACCCTGGCCGTTCAGCCTGCTCTGCGGGAACTCCAGCGCAAGGTAGTCGATGGGTCCGACGTCCAGCTCGGTCATCTCCGGGCCTCCTGTGGTGGCGGGCGGGTACAACGCTTCCGGCACGACCCTGACACCACCCCGGGTGGTCGCGGCCCACCCGGACCGGGGTGGACCTGCGCCACCCGGGCGCGCGCCATGATCACGGGACAGACCCCCGGAGGCCCCCATGTCCGCCATCCCTACGTACGACGCCGACCAGCTCGCCGGCATCCTCGCGCTCCTGCCCGACGTCGACTCGGTCGAGCTCAAGCTCACCGTCCCCGACGACTTCCAGCGCTCCGTCGTGCGGGTCCTCGGCATCGACCCGCTCGACGCCGTCGTGCGCCAGGTCGCGTTCGTCGACACCCCCGACCTGCGGCTCTCGGACGCCGGTGTGGTGCTGCGCGCCCGGCGCACCCAGCGCAAGCCCGGCGACCTGACGGTCAAGCTCCGGCCTGCGATGCCGGAGGACGTGCCCGAGGGCTACCGCGGCCACGACGGCTTCAAGGTCGAGGTGGACGCCTCACCTGCCGGCTACACCTGCTCGTGCTCGCTCACCGTCCAGGCGCCCGACCGCAAGGTACGCAGGATGATGACCGGCGCCCGCGGCATCCACGGCATGCTCGACGACGACCAGCGGGCCCTGCTGCGCGAGCGCATGCCCGAGGGCGTCGCGCCCGACGACCTCGTCGTACTCGGCCCGGTCAACCTGATCAAGTGCCGGTTCCGCGCCAAGGGGTACCCGCGGCGCATGGTCGCCGAGCTGTGGGCCATGCCCGACGGCAAGCGGATCCTGGAACTGTCCACCAAGGCTCCGCCGGTCGCCGCCTTCCAGGCCGCCGTGGAGACCAAGGCCATCCTCGCGGGCAAGGGCCTCGACCTGAGCGCCCCGCAGGAGACCAAGACCAAGGCGGCGCTCGCCGCGCTGACGGCGCCCGGCGCAGGGTGAGCCGGGCGCGGCGCCGCCAGGCTCAGCGCCGCCAGGCACCCTCTGGCTGACCGCGCCGGTGCCGGTTCATCAGCGCCCGGGCGAGGTCGGCCGCCTCGGCGCGGGAGCCGCAGCCCAGCTTCCGGTAGATCACCTTGAGATGGAACTTGAGGGTGTTCACGGAGATGAACAGCTCGTCGGCGATCTCGCGCAGGCTCAGCCGGCTCGGCAGCATCCGCAGGATGCCGAGCTGCCGGTCGGTCAGTGCCTCGACGAGCTCGACGACGGCGGTCCCGGGTGGGGAGGCGCCCGACAGCGGCACCCGGCGGAGCCGGTCGAGCCAGGGCTGCGGCACCCGCCAGGCCAGCCGCTCGATCGACTCGACGACACCGGTCCCCTCCGACGCGAGGGTCTGCACCAGGCCGTGCGCGGCCCCGAGCCGCACCGCCCGCGTCAGGGCCGCCTCGGCCTCGTCCGCGTCCTGGGTGGTGCGGCTCAGCAGCAGGTCCAGGAGCACGTGGTGGCGCACGCAGCGCGGCGCGGTCCCGCGCAGCGCCGTGTCCGCCGCGCCGACGTCGCCGGTGGCGATGAGCACGCGCGCGGTCTCGACCCCGCCCCAGAACGGGTCGTCCACCTCGGTGGCCCAGCGCCGGGCGTCGTCGGGCCGGTCCTCTGCCAGGGCGAGCAGTGCGCCCGTGCGGGCGAGCAGAGTGCGGCTGCCGGGCCCCGGGAGCTGGGTGTCCACCATCTCGGTGGCCTCGCCGAACGCCCGCTCGGCCGCGGCCGCATCCCCCGAGTCGACGGCGGCCCGCGTCAGCTCCAGGCTCGCGAGCAGCCGGCAGTGCGGTACCGGGTCGCACGCCGTCTCGACCAGATGCGTCAGCACGGGCAGCGCCGCGGACTGCTCGCCGATCTCGCGGTTGGCCAGCGCCTCGGCGAGCGCCAGCTCCGTGCGCGCCGTCGTCTGGCTGGTCGTCTCCGAGACCTGCCGCGTGCCGTAGACCAGGCGCAGCGCCTCGACCGCGCGGCCCGCGAGGGCCACACCCAGGGCCCGGGTGGCCTCGAACGCGATCCGCCGTTCGGGGGCGGTGCTGATGGTGCGGGCCACCTGGCGCACCTCGGGCGCGGCGTCGTCCCAGCGTTCGGTGAGGGCGACCTCGCGGGCCAGCAGGTTCCAGCCGAACCGGCACAGCGGGTCGGCCTGCCACCCGTCCCCGATCGCGGCCAGGGACCACCGGGCCGACCGCGCCCCGGCGGTCCAGTCGCCCGAGACCGCCGCCGACGCCGCGCGCAGCATCTCCAGCCGCGCGACCAGCTTCGGCTCCAGCCCGTCGTCCTTGTCCGCCTGGGCCACGACGGCGTGCACGGTCTGCACGAACGCGCTCCGGTCGGCGAAGAGCTGGCACCACGCGAGGTCGATGGCCGCGGTCGTGTCGGACGCCGCGGCGCCGGCCGGGATCTCGGCGAGCATGCGCCGCACCGTGGCCTCGCGGCCGCTGTCGTAGAGCTGCGGCACGCACGACGCGAGCAGTCGCAGGGCTTCGCGCCCCTCCTCGGCGCGCAGCAGGTGCTCGAGGGCGGCCACCGGCTGCCCGGTGTCCTCGAACCAGCGCGCGGCGCGCTGGTGCAGCTCGGCCAGGCGCTCGGGGTCGCGCCGGCGCAGCTCGACCAGGAGCGCGTCCCGGACCAGGGCGTGCGTCTCGTAGGCCCCCGAGGGCTCGATGCGTGCCGCGAACAGTCCCCGCTCCTCGGCCCGCTCCAGCAGGCGGGGTGCGTCGAACCGGCCCGCGAGCGCCCGTGCGAGGTCGGGCTCGGCCCGGTCCACGACGGACACGGCGATCAGCACGTCGACGACGTCGGCGGGCTCGCCGCTCAGCACCTCGTGCCACACGTAGTCGCCGAGGTAGCGGCCGACGTCGTCCTGCCCCGGCGCGCCGGCGGAGGCCCGGGCGTCGGCGGCGCGGGCCGCCAGGGCGGCGAGCTGGATGCTGGCGGCCCAGCCGCCCGCGTGCCGGGCGGCCTTGGCGACGCGGTTCGGCGGCAGCGTGGGCGCGAGCCGGGCGAGCATCTCGGTCGCCTCGTCGAACGAGAACCGGAGCTCGGGGAACCGCACCTCGCCGAGCATGCCGCGGGCGCGCAGCCGGTCCACGGGCAGGTGCGGGGCGTGCCGGCTGACCAGGACCACGCGCAGCCACCGCGGCAGGTGCTGCACGAACATCGTCAGTGCCCCGGAGGCCACCGCCTCGTCGACCACCTCCAGGTCGTCGATCACCAGCACGCGCGGGTCGTAGCTGCGTGACTCCAGGTCGTCGAGCAGGGTTCCGACGGCGTCGAGCAGCGCGCGCCGGCGCCGGATCAGGTCGGCGGCCGCTTCGGCGCACCCCGGGGCGATCCCGTCGAGCGCGGCGAGGATGCTCAGCCAGAGCTGGGCGGGGTCGCGGTCCGACTCGTCCACGGACAGCCAGGCGTGCGGCAGGTCGGTCCAGCCCACCCAGTCCCGCAGGAGGGAGGTCTTGCCCGAGCCGGCCGGCGCGACCACGAGCGTGAGCGGCGACTCGACGGCGGTGTCGAGCAGCTCGATGAGCCGGGGCCGGCGCACGATGTGCTCGGGGTTGACCGCAGGCCGCAGCTTGGCCTGGTAGACCGTCGCCAGGGGACCAGGTGGGGTACCGGGCGCGGGCTGACGGTCATGCGGTACGCCCGGACCAGGTGAGTGCGTCATCGCCGCTCCACGGGATGGACCTCTTGCGAGGATATCCCCGGGCCGCGCCCCACGCCCCGCGGGGCCGTCACGAACCCGCGCGCTTGGCCTCCTTGACGGCCTCGTAGCGGTCCAGGGCCACGGCCCGCTCGTCCTTGTGGTCGACGACGCGGTCGGGGTACCCGGCCGGCACACCACCCGGCAGCTTCCAGGGCTGGTGGGCGGCCTTGCCGGGCACGTCCGCGAGCTCGGGCACGTACTTACGCACGTAGGCGCCGTCCGGGTCGAACCGCTCGCCCTGCAGCACCGGGTTGAACACCCGGAAGTACGGGGCGGCGTCGGTGCCGCTGCCCGCCACCCACTGCCAGCCGTGCTGGTTGGACGCGAGATCGCCGTCGACCAGCCGGCCCATGAAGTGCCGAGCCCCCCACCACCACGGCAGGTGCAGGTCCTTGACCAGGAACGACGCCGTGATCATCCGCACCCGGTTGTGCATCCAGCCCTCGGCCAGGAGCTGGCGCATGCCGGCGTCGACGACGGGGTAGCCGGTGCGGCCCTCACGCCACGCGTCGAACAGCCGGTCGGCCTCGGGACCGCTGTCGGTGGCCAGGGCGTCGAACGCACGGTCGTAGTTGTGCCGGGCGGAGTCCGGGCGCTGGTCGAGCACGTCGGCGTAGAAGTCGCGCCAGGCGAGCTCGTTGCGGAACGACTGGGCACCGTTCGACCGCTTGGCCGCGATGTCGGCGAGCAGGCTGCGCGGGTGCACGCAGCCGTACTTGAGGTAGACCGACATGCGGGAGGTGCCGGGCTGGTCGGGCCGGTCCCGGCCGTCCGCGTACTCCTGCAGGTGGTCACGCACGAACTCGTCCCACCGCCGGTGCGCCGCCGCCTCCCCCGGTTCGGGCAGGTCGGCGTCGACTGCGGGCTGGTCGGGGATCTTCGTGGACCGGACGTGGACCGTCGCCGGGTCGATCCAGTCCAGGTAGCCGGCGTCGGTGTCCGCGGGGGCGCGCCAGCCGTGGTCGGCCCAGGCCCGGCTGAACGGGGTGAACACCCGGTAACGGCCGCCGTCCCCGGACAGCACCCGCCCGGGCGCGACGGCGTAGGGCGAGCCGGTGCGCACCAGCTCGCGGTCGGCCTTCGCGAGCGCCTGCTCGACGTCGTTGTCCCGGGCCTGGCCGTAGGGGCCGAAATCGGCGGCGACGTGCACCGTCCCCGCGCCGACCTGCTCCGCGACGCGGGGCACGACCTCGACGGGGTCGCCCTTGACGACCAGGAGCCGGCCACCCAGGCTCTCGTCCAGGTCGCGCAGGCACCCGTACAGGAACCACAGGCGCGCGTCCCCGGCCGGCCCGAGCAGGCGCGGGTCGAGCACGAACAGGGCGAGCGCGGGGGTGCCCTGGCCCGCGGCGAGGAAGGTCGGCTGGTCGGCGACGCGCAGGTCGCGCCGGAACCAGATCAGCGCCGCATCATCGGTCATGCCGCCCACGGTACGGGTGCGGCGCCCGGCTCGCGCCCGGGTGAAACGGCCCGCAGTACGCTGGCGAGCCCAGCGCGGACAGGAGGCGTCCGCCGACGTCGTCCGCCGCGCACTCGACTGCCGGGAGGCACGTCCTGCACAACCACGAACCCGCTGGCTACGACTGCCCGTTCTGCGACTTCACCGCGGAGCGCGAGGCCGAGGTGGTCTACCGGAACGACCGCGTCTTCGCGATCATCGCGCCCCGATGGTGGCCGCGAAACCCCGGCCACGTGCTGATCATCCCGGTGGCGCACCACGAGAACCTCTACGACCTGCCGACCGCGGACGGTCACGCGGTCTTCGACGCGACCCGGCTGCTCGCCCGGGTGATGCGCACCGCCTACGACTGCGCGGGCGTCTCGACCCGGCAGCACAACGAGCCCGCCGGCAACCAGGACGTCTGGCACTTCCATCAGCACCTCTTCCCGCGCTACCCCGGCGACGACCTCTACGGCACGCTCCCGGAGCCGGACTGGCTCCCGGTCGAGCGGCGCCGGGCCTACGCCGCGCGGCTGCGGGACGCGCTCGGCTGAGGTGGCGCTGCGCGCGTGGGCTGCGGGGTGGTCGGCTGGTCGGCAGCATGTCAGGTGGTCGGCAACCCGGGTTGCCGACCACCTGACATCCTGCCGACCACACTGTTCAGGCGGGCGCGCGGTGAGCGCCGCGCCTCACTGACCCTTCTGCGCGACCGCGGCGGTGAACTCCCAGTGCCACGGCTCGTACGGGCCGACGCCGCCCGCCTGCGCCCAGCCCGGGTTGTCCCAGCCGAACTCCGGCGCGTTGGCCTTGAGCCAGTCCCAGCGGTCGCCGGCGTAGCCGTCGGCGCAGATGTCGATCGCGAGGCCCCAGCCGTGGTTGGACGTGCCCGGGGTCGCCGTCAGCGTGGGCTTGGCGGCCTTGGCCGTCACCTGCGCCGCGTAGCTGCGGTAGCCGTCGGTGATGCAGATCGCCTCGCCGAACTGCTCGGTGTACGCCTGGTTCAGGCGGGCCAGGGCCACGGCCGCGTCCGCGCGGATGGCGGGGTACCCGTCCCACAGGTCGCACAGCTCGCTGGCCGGGATCTGGCCGTTCGTGCCCGCGCCCGTGGCCACGCCGTCGCAGCCGGGCAGCACCGGCGGGGCGTCGACCTCCACCGCGGAAGCCTCCTCGGCCGGGAGCACCGCGTCCCGGGGAACGGTCACGCCGGCGGACGCCCCGAGCGACGAGCGCTCCTGGCTCCGTGAGGCGCCGCTCTGCCGGTCGGCCAGCGCGGCCGCTGCCGCGCTCTGCGTGCCCTGCCCGTCGGCCGCCGCGGCGGCGTCGCCCCCGAGGGCGATCTCGCCCGTGGTCGGCGCCCCGAAGGAGACGGCGGTGAACGACGTCGTCGAGGCCAGCGCGAGGCCGACACCGATCTTCAGCGGCAGCCGGCCCCGGACCGACGGGCGCGGGTGCCGCACCGGGGCGGCGGCGTGCCGGCCCTTGCTGTGGCGCCCGCCGGCCCGTCGCGCCGCACGCCCCGTGGGCTCCGGCAGGGACCGCTCGCGCCCGTGCCTCATCGGGTTCCCCGGGATCGGGCGCGGCACGGCAGGACTGGCTGACCGGGGACGCGTGCGCGCCCGGGGAAAGTCGATGGCATGGAGCATCTCCCGGCGCCTGCGAGGTTAGCTGTCGGGTTCGGGTCGGAGACTGACCCGGCCGGCGGCCGAAACCGCACGACTCCACCCCGAGGACACCTAGGTGTCCAAAAGTGGGTCCCCCGTCCCTGTCATGTGGTTCGTCGGTACCCCCGGCGGTGACAGGGCTCGGCGCCCGCCGGGACGTCCCGCGGTGCTGCGGGCCGCAACGAATGTACCCCGCTCTGGCAAAGATGTCACGAAATAGTAACGAAGGCCGGATGTGGGCTGTCCCGTCAGACGGCGGGCGGGACCACCACGACCTTGCCGTGGACCTGCCCCGCGTCGGCCTGATCGTGGATCGCGGGCAGCTCGTCCAGCGGCACGCGCCGGGCGATCTCGACGCGCAGGTCGCCGCTGTCGACCAGGGCGACCAGGCCCAAGAGCACCTCGGCGTCGGGGTGGACGAATACTGTCGCCGCGCGCACGCCCCGCCCCTCGTCGCCAGGAGTCTGCACCCTCGGCGTCGTGGAGACGACGACGCCGCCGTCGCGGACCCGGGCAGCCAGGGCCGTGAACCCCTCGGGGGTGATCGGGGCCAGGTTGAGCAGCACGTCGACGGGCTCGGTCACCGCGTCGAGCACCGGGCCCGCCGTGTGGTCGACGATCTCGTCCGCCCCGGCCGCCTGGACGATCTCGGCACTGCGCGGGCTGGCCGTCGCGATGACGTACGCGCCGGCATGCTTTGCGAGCTGCACGGCGTAGCCGCCCACCGGGCCACCGGCGCCGTTGACCAGCAGGCGCTGACCGGCCCGGAGCTCGCCGGCCTCGAACAGTGCCTGCCAGGCGGTGAGCCCCACCGACGGCAGCCCGGCGGCGTCGGCCAGCGGGATCCGCGTCGGGGCCGCGACCAGGGCGTCGGCCGGCGCGACGACGTACTGGGCCGCCGAGCCGTCGGCCGTCATCGGGAGGAACCCGACGACATCCTGCCCCACGGCGAGGCCGTCCACCCCGTCACCGAGCGCGTCGACCGTGCCGGAGACGTCGTAGCCCGGGACATGCGGCAGCGCGATCGGGATCGGCAGGAATCCGCCGCGCATGCCGCCGTCGGCCGGGTTGAACGCCGAACCGGCGACGCGGACGAGCACCTCGCCGGCGCCGGGAACCGGCCGGTCGACGTCCTCGTAGCGCAGAACCTCGGAGCCGCCCGTCTCGTGGAACCGAACTGCCTTCATGATGCCGTTCCCTTCGGTCATGTGCTTCGGATTCGAAGCAACTGTCGAGCACGCTAGCACTGCTTCAAATTGGAAGCAAGTACTTCGAGTTGGAAGCATCGGACGCGCTGGCTAGGCTGGCGACGTGACCTCGACACCACCGCCCCTCGATGCGACGCAGCTGGGCGCGTACTTCGCGCTGATCGAGGCGAGCAGCCTGCTGAAGCACTCCGTCGAGCAGCAGCTGCGCGAGGCCGGGGACCTCAGCTACGTCCAGTTCCAGCTCCTGGCGACCCTCGGGGACGCCCCGACGGGCAGCCGGCGGATGACCGACCTCGCCGACGGCGTCGTCTACAGCCGCAGCGGGCTGACCTACCAGGCCCAGGCGCTCGAGAAGCGGGGCCTCGTGACCCGCTCGCAGTCCGCGGACGACGAGCGCGGCGTCACCGTCACCATCACCGACGACGGGCGCGCCGTGCTCGCGGAGGTCTTCCCAGGCCACGTCGGCCTGCTCGACGACCTGCTGTTCGCCCCGCTGTCCCGCGCCGACGTCGAGACGCTCGCCGACATCCTCGGGCGCGCGCGCGACCACATGCGGAAGACGCCGCCGCGGTCGGCGGGGGCGCGGCGGCGTCGGAAGGCTGCGGTGACGGACGACTCGCGATGAGGTACACCGTCTCGATCGAGCGCCCCGGGCGTGGTTACGCCCGCGCCAGCGCCGAACGACCCGCGAAACGGCCCGACTCCCCCAGCTCCTCCTCGATCCGGATCAGCTGGTTGTACTTCGCCGTCCGGTCCGACCGTGACAGCGAGCCGGTCTTGATCTGACCGCAGCCGGTTGCCACCGCCAGGTCCGCGATGGTCGTGTCCTCGGTCTCGCCCGACCGGTGCGACATGACGACCGTCCAGCCGGCCTCGTGCGTGGTGGTCACCGTCGCGAGCGCCTCGGTCAGCGTGCCGATCTGGTTCACCTTGACCAGGACCGAGTTGGCGACGCCGGTCCGGATGCCCTCGCGGACCAGCGCCTCGTTCGTGCAGAAGACGTCGTCGCCGGTGAGCTGGCAGCGGTCCCCGACGCGGGCCGTGAGCGCGCGCCAGCCGTCCAGGTCGTTCTCGGCCATGGGGTCCTCGACGGACACCACCGGGTAGGCGTCGATGAGCCCAGCCAGGTAGTCGGCGTGCTCGGCGGGCGTACGGTGCACGCCCTCGCCCGCGTAGTCGTACACCCCGTCGCGGAAGAACTCCGACGACGCCGGGTCCATGACCAGCCCGACGTCCACGCCGGGCCGGTAGCCGGTGCGCTCGATCGCGGCCACCACGAAGTCGAGGGCCTCCTCGGCGGTCCGCAGCGCGGGGGCGAACCCGCCCTCGTCGCCGACGCCCGTGGAGTGGCCGGCCGCCAGCAGGTCGCGGCGCAGGGTGTGGAAGACCTCGCTGCCCATGCGGACCGCCTCGGCGAAGGTGTCCGCGCCCAGCGGCGCGATCATGAACTCCTGGAAGTCCAGCGGGTTGTCGGCGTGGGCGCCGCCGTTGACGATGTTCATCATCGGCAGCGGCAGCAGGTGTGCGGCGTCCCCGCCGAGGTAGCGGTAGAGGGGCTGGCCGTGGGCCACGGCGGCGGCCTTGGCGGTGGCCAGCGAGACGCCGAGGATGGCGTTGGCACCGAGCCGCGACTTCGTGGCCGTGCCGTCGAGCTCGATCAGGGCGGCGTCGAGGCCGGCCTGGTCCGCCGCGTCCCGGCCGCGCACCGCTGCCGCGATCTCGCCGTTGACGTGGCCGACGGCGCGGTCCACGCCCTTCCCGTGCCAGCGCGCGGGGTCGCCGTCGCGCAGCTCCAGGGCCTCCCGGGCACCGGTCGAGGCGCCCGAGGGAACCATCGCGCGCCCCAGGGATCCATCCGTCAGCACGACGTCGACCTCGACCGTCGGGTTGCCCCGGCTGTCGAGGACCCGACGGGCTCGCACCGTCTCGATCGCGGCGCTGACGGTTCCGGCTGTTGTTGCGGACATGGGAGTCCTTCCCGTTGTCGTGTGCCGGGCACGGCTGCGACGACGCTGGCGCTGAGCCCGACAGCGCCAAACCATACAGCAAGACTGTGCAGTTTAGGTGTACAGGTTAGGTGCACAGTTCTCCTGGGGACCGAAAAGGTAAACTGACCTGTGCCCACCCCGGAGTCAGCCGCCACCGCCGCCGAGCTGCGTACCGCGATGGGCAAGCTCACCCGGCGCGTCAAGCACGAGGACCGCATCCCGCTCGGCCAGATCGCGGTGCTCGGCGCGCTCGATCGCGACGGCGCCATGACCACCAGCGACCTCGCCGCCGACCAGCGTGTACGCCCGCAGTCGATGGCCCGCGTCGTCGGACTGCTGATGGAGCAAGGCCTGATCACCCGCCGGGCGCACCCGACGGACGGCCGCAAGTCACTGGCCGAGCTGACCGACGCCGGCCGCGCCGCACTCGAGGCGGAGCGCGGCCGCAGGGCGGGCTGGCTGGCGCAGGCCATCGAGGCCGAGCTCACGGACGAGGAGCAGGCGGTACTGGCCCGGAGCGCGGCTCTGCTGGAGCGGCTGGCGACGCACTAGCGGTCGGTGACCACCTTGTCGTCGACCGCGGGACCACGGATGGTCAGGCCCCGGGCCGGGTACTGAACGGCGACGAGGGCATGGGAAACGCCCGCGCCGACGGTGACCGCCTCACCGGCCGCCACCGTGACCCGCGATCCGGCGACCTCCAGCTCGATGGCGCCCTCGATCACGACGTAGACCTCGTCACTCGTCCGGTGAAGGTGGGTCCCGTCGTCACTGAAGGGCTCGTCGACGCGCCAGTGCAGGACCTGGATCCGATCGGAGCGGAAGCCGTCGTCCGACGGCGGCTGCGGGCCGGCGATCACCGTGAGGCGACCGTCGAGGGAGATCCTGCTGTACGACATCCGGGCAGTCTGGCAGGGTGCCGACCCAGCCCCAGAGGCTCCCGAATGGTCAGCACACACTGTATGGTCAGCCCATGCTGACCATAGCCTCGCGCCTGGACGTGCTGAACCGACTGGGCCGCGCGATGGCCGACCCGACCCGTTCCCGCATCCTGCTCTCCCTCCTGGACGCACCCGGGTACCCGGCGCAGCTCTCCCGCGACCTGGGTCTGACCCGCTCGAACGTGTCGAACCACCTGGCGTGCCTGCGCGGGTGCGGCATCGTCGTCGCCACGCCGGAGGGTCGCCAGACCCGGTACGAGATCGCCGACCCGCACCTGACCCGCGCGATCGGCGAGCTGGTCAAGACCGTCCTCGCGGTCGACGACGGCGCCCCGTGCGCGGACGAGAACTGCGACGTCCCGCTGTGCTGCGGGCCGGGGGCGGAGACCGTGCCTGACGCTGCTGCCGAGGCTGCGGCCGAGCTCGGGCGCGAGGCCCGGGAGGTGCTGCGGTGAACGACATCTGCTGTGGCCCCGATCCCCAGGAGACTCCTCGGCAGCACGGGCCCGCGCTCCCCGTCCGCGACGTCTCCGGCCGGCCCGGCCCGGGCGACGACGAGCACCATGACGAGCACGACGACCACGGGCACGGCGACGAGGACGCAGGCCCCTGGTGGCGTGACCCGGGCATGCTGCTCCCGATCGCCTCCGGCGTGTTCCTTGCGGTGGGCTACACCCTGGAGCGGGCCGGCGTCACGACCGCCTCCGTCGTCGTGCTCGCCCTGTCCCTGCTGGCCGGGGCCTGGACCTTCGTCCCCGGGGCGATCCTGCGGCTGGTGCGCGGGCGCCTCGGCGTGAGCCTGCTGATGACGATCGCCGCCGTCGGCGCGGTGCTGCTCGGGCATGTCGGTGAGGCCGCCGCACTGGCCTTCCTGTTCTCCATCGCCGAGGCCTTGGAGGACCGGGCGATGGACCGCGCCCGCGACGGGCTGCGGGCGCTGCTGTCCCTGATCCCGCAGACGGCGACCATCTCCCGGCTGTCCGGGGAGAAGACCATCCCCGCCGCCGACCTGCAGGAGCTGGACATCCTGGTGGTGCGGCCCGGCGAGCGGGTCGCGACCGACGGCGTGGTCGTGACCGGAACGAGCAGCATCGACACCTCCGCGATCACCGGCGAGTCCATCCCGGTCGAGGTCGGTCCGGGGGACGTCGTCCCCGCCGGTTCGATCAACGGGCGCGGCGCACTGCAGATCGAGGCCACGGCGGCCGGCCGGGACAACTCGCTGACCACCATCGTCCACCTGGTCGAGCAGGCCCACGCCCGCAAGGGCGAGCGCGCCCGCCTGGCCGACCGGATCGCCAGGCCGCTCGTCCCGGCCGTCCTCGTGCTCGCGGCACTGGTCGTCATCTTCGGGTTCATCGTGGGCGACCCCGCACTGTGGACCGAACGTGCGCTCGTCGTGCTCGTGGCCGCCTCGCCGTGCGCGCTGGCCATCGCGGTACCGGTCACCGTGATCTCGGCGATCGGGTCGGCCAGCCGGTTCGGCGTGGTCATCAGGTCCGGGCAGGCCTTCGAGCAGCTCGGCACGGTCCGGACCGTCGCCTTCGACAAGACCGGAACCTTGACGCGCGGCAAGCCCGAGGTCGTCGCGGTCGAGACGACCGGGGAGCACGACCGGGATCAGGTGCTCGCCGTGGCCGCCGGCCTGGAGGCGCACAGCACCCACCCTCTGGCCGCCGCGATCGTCGCCGCCGCGCCCGAGGCCGCCCGGCTCACCGAGGTCACCGAGCACCCCGGCCAGGGCATCACCGGGTTCCTGGGCGACGACGCGGGCACGCCCGCGAGCGCCGGGACGTCCCGCGCCCGCCCGGTCCGGGTCGGCTCACCCCGCTGGGTCCCGCCCGGCCCCCTGGACGAGGCGGCACGTGACCTGGAGACCCAGGGCATGACCGTCGCGGTCGTCGAGTTCGACGGTGCGCCCGCCGGCGTCATCGGCATCCGGGACGAGCTCAGGCCCGAGGCGGCCGAGGCCGTCCGCGACCTCGCCGCCGCGGGCTTCGAGATTGTCATGCTCACCGGCGACAACAAGCGCACGGCACGAGCCCTGGCCGCCCAGGCCGGCATCACGGACGTGCGCGCCGAGCTCCTGCCCGCCGACAAGGCGAGCGCGATCGAGGCCTACGGCACACGCCGCCCCACCGCGATGATCGGCGACGGCATCAACGACGCCCCCGCCCTGGCCGCGGCCGACGTCGGCATCGCGATGGGCGTGACCGGGTCCGACGCCGCCATCGAGTCCGCGTCGGTCGCGTTCACCGGCACGGACCTGCGCCTCATCCCCCGGGCCATGCTCCACGCCCGCCGGGGCCGGGCGATCATGACCGGAAACATCGGGCTGTCGCTCGCGATCATCGTGGTGCTGCTGCCGCTCGCACTGTTCGGCGTGCTCGGCCTGGCCGGCGTCGTGCTGGTGCACGAGGTCGCCGAGGTCGTGGTCATCCTCAACGGCATCCGCGCGGCCCGGCGGCCTCGCACCATCGCTGGTGACCTGCCGAGTCCCGCTGGGCTATATTGATGGATATCAACATAGACGGATGTCGATACAGTCGGAGGTCGGGATGACCGCTCTCACGCCGTCGAGCACGCGCGGGCTGGAGTCGCACGCCATCGGCATGGACGCGGCGACCGCCGTGGCAGCAACGCTCAAGGCTCTCGCCGACCCGCTGCGGCTGCGGATGCTGTCCGCCATCGCGACCAGCCCGGCGGCGGAGGTGACCGTCGGTGAGCTGGCGACGCTGACCGAGGTGTCCCAGCCCACGGTGTCCCATCACCTCCGGGTGCTGCGCGAGAGCGGCCTGCTGGCTGCCGATCGGCGCGGGACCTCGGTCTGGTACCACATCGAGCCGAGCTGTCGCGGCGCGCTGAACACGTTGCTGGACCGGTTCGCCCCGGCCGCGATCGGCGCGGTGGCGGCGCCGCACCTGACCGGGCTGACGAACGTCGAGCCCGCCCTGGACCACCTGGCCGCATCCCTGGCCGAACGGTTCCCGGCCACGCCTCCCAGCGAGTGCGTGCGGGTGGTCCGCGAGTCGTACACGGCCCTGGCCCGTCGCGGTGGCGAGCCCACCCACCTGGTCCCGCTCACCGAGCACTTCGCGCGTCAGCGGATCATGGACGCCGAGCGCGCCCGAGCGCTCGAGGCGGAACGTCCTCGACCGCAGGTGCTGTTCGTGTGCGTGGCCAACGCCGGGCGGTCACAGCTCGCCGCCGCTCTGATGCGGCACTACGCGGGAGACCGCGTGGTGGTCCGCTCGGCGGGTTCGGCACCGGCGTCCGACGTGCACGCGAACATCCGTCTGCTCCTGGAGGAGATGGGTGATGCCGCCGCGGCCGACGAGGTGGACGACATGACGCGGTTCTACCCCAAGCCCCTGACCGACGACGCGGTCCGCGCGGCCGACGTCGTGGTGACGATGGGCTGCGGCGACGTCTGCCCGGTGCTGCCCGGCACACGGTACGAGGACTGGCTGGTGGGCGATCCCGCCCTCGCCTCTCCGGCGGGCGTGGCCGCGATCCGCGACGAGCTGGACGAGCGCGTCCGCACCCTGCTGGCCGAGCTCCTCCCCGAAGCAGCCTGATCCGGTCGACCCGACCACGCACCGCACGAAGAACTGGAGCGCACCATGACCACTACCGAGCCCAAGCCGTCCGCCTTGTTCGTCTGCGTGCACAACGCGGGCCGCTCCCAGATGGCCGCCGGGTTCCTGCGGGAGCTGTCCGGCGGGGCCGTCGACGTCCGCTCGGCCGGGTCGATGCCCGCCGAGATGATCAACCCCACCGCCGTCGAGGCCATGCTGGAGAAGGGCATCGACATCCGCGCCGAGCAGCCGAAGATCCTGACCGTCGAGGCCGTCGAGGCGTCGGATGCCGTGATCACGATGGGGTGCGGCGACGCGTGCCCGTACTACCCGGGCAAGAACTACCAGGACTGGGAGCTGGAGGACCCGGCCGGCCAGGGCATCGAGGCGGTGCGTCCCATCCGCGACGAGATCGAGCGGCGCGTGCGTGGTCTGCTGACCGAGCTCGGCGTGGAACCGGTCGCGTGACCCGGGACGCCCCGACGCTCGACGTGCAGCGGACCGAACCAGAACGTCCGGCGACGGACCGAGCGTCACGGCCGGCCCTGTGGCGGCGGGCCTTCGCCGAAGCCCTGGGCACCGGGCTGCTGGTGGCGGTCGTCGTCGGTTCCGGTGTGGCCGCGCAGAGGCTCTCACCGGACGACCTCGGGCTGCAGCTCCTGGAGAACAGCCTGGCCACGACGCTGGGGCTCGCGGTCCTGATCGCGGTGCTGGGTCCGGTCAGTGGCGCGCACCTCAACCCGGTGGTCACGGCCGTCGACTGGTTCACGGGCCGACGCGATGGTTCCGGGATACGCGCCGGCGAGGGCGGCGCCTACCTGGGGGCACAGGTCGGCGGCGCCATCGGTGGGGCCGTGCTGGCCAACGCGATGTTCGGTGTCCCGGCCGGCCTGTCCGGCACCCAGCGTGCGACCGGCCCGCACCTGCTGGCCGAGGTCGTCGCGACCGCCGGGCTCGTCCTGGTGATCCTGGGACTGCTGCGGTCCGGGCGGTCCGGCTGGGTCCCGGCCGCCGTGGGTGCCTACATCGGCGCGGCCTACTGGTTCACCTCCTCGACGTCGTTCGCCAACCCGGCCGTGACCGTCGGGCGCATGTTCACCGACACGTTCGCCGGGATCTCACCCGGCTCCGTCCTGCCGTTCGTCGCCGCCCAGGTGGTCGGCGGCGTGCTGGGCGTGCTGATCACTGCGGCTCTGTACCGACCGAAGGAAGCACCATGAGCACCTCGCCGTCCCTGAAGATCGTCGTCGTCGGATCCGTCGCGGCGGGCACCTCGGCCGCCGCGAAGGCTCGCCGCAACGACGAGTCCGCCCGCATCACGGTGTACGAACGCGACCACGACATCTCCTACTCCGGCTGCGGACTGCCGTACTTCGTGGGCGGGGAGGTCGAGACCATCGACGAGCTGACGCCGCGCGACGCCGCGTGGTTCAAGGCCCGGTACGACGTCGAGGTCCGCACCGGCCACGAGGTCACCGACGTGGATGTCACCACCCGCACCGTGACCGTGCGGGACCTGGCGACCGGCAGCACGTTCGAGGACCCCTACGACGAGCTGGTCCTGGCGACCGGTGTGCGCAGCGTCGTCCCACCGTTGGCCGGGGTGGACCTGCCGGGGGTGTTCACCGTCCGCAGCCCGTCCGACGCCCGCGCGATCCGAGGCTGGATCGAGCAGCGCAAGGCACGCCGTGCCGTCGTGGTCGGCGCCGGGTACATCGGACTCGAGATGACCGAGCAGCTCACCGAGCGCGGCATCGCGGTGACGGTGGTCGAGGCGCTGGAGCACGCCATGCCCCGCATGGACGCGGACATGTCCGCGCGCGTGGACGCCGAGCTGCGCCGCAACGACGTCGACCTGCGCCTGGCCACGCGCGTGTCCGCGATCGAGGGCGACCACGACGGCGTCACGGGTGTGCGTGTGGGCTCGCCCGAGGACGGCGAGACCGTCGCGGCCGATCTGGTGATCATGTCCGTGGGTGTGCGGCCCAACCTGGAGCTCGCGACGCAGGCCGGGGTGACGATCGGCCCGACGCACGCGATCGCCGTCGACCGGCAGGGACGCACGGACGTGCCGCACGTGTGGGCGGTCGGGGACGTCGCCGAGTCGTTCAACCTGATCACGGGCGAACCCGCCTGGGTGCCGCTTGGTTCCACGGCGAACAAGATGGGCCGCATCACCGGTGACGCGATCACGGGCGGCACGCTGGAGCATCGCGGCATCCTCGGCACCTCGATCGTGCGCGTGTTCGACCTCGGCGTGGCCCAGACCGGGCTGACCGAGGACCAGGCGCGCGCAGCGGGGTACGACGTCGAGGTGCTGCACAACATCAAGCCCGACCGGCCCGAGTACCTGGGCGGCAAGCCCCTGGTGATCAAGGCCGTCGCCGACCGAGCCACGGGCCGGCTGCTGGGGGCGCAGGCGATCGGCGCGTCCGGCGCGGACAAGCGCATCGACGTCCTGGCCACGGCAATCACCTACGGGGCGGACGTCGCCGACCTGTTCCACCTCGACCTGGCCTACTCCCCCACCTACGCCACCACGAAGGACCCGGTGCACTACACCGGCATGGCGCTGGACAACGCGATCCGTGGCACGGCCCCGCTGATCACTCCGGCCGAGCTGGACCGGCGTCGGGCGGACGGCGAGAAGATCCAGGTGGTGGACGTGCGCTCGGCCAAGGACCGCGCCAAGGGCGTCGTGGCCGGCTCGGTCCACCTGCCGCTCAAGGAGCTACGGGCCAGGGCGGGCGAGCTGGACCGGGACGTGCTGGTCGTGACGTACTGCAACAAGGGCGTCACCGGGAACGCGGGGCAGAACCTGCTGCGCAACCTCGGGTTCGCGCAGGTCTACAACCTGTCGGGCGGGAACCAGAACTACCAGGCCTGGGCTGCCGCCCAGAGGCTGGGCCGCTCATGACAGAAGGGCGCGAGCCGGTTCCCGGCTCGCGCCCTTCTCACCAGCTGGCTGTCACTCGTCGCCGGAGCGGCCGTGCTCGACGCCGGTCGCGAACCCGACCTTCACCGGCTCGGGCGTGGAGCCGCAGCCCGATGCCCCCTCGGACGTCGAGCCGCAACCGCCTGCTGCCTCCGCGGGCGCACCCAGACCGAGGGTCACCGCCTGCGGGCCGGACGGCGTCGCGCAGCACCCGCCGCCCGACGCGCCCGCCAGCGCGAGAGCGTCCGAGGAGACCACGCCGTCCTCGTCCGCGGCGAACGCCAGGTCGGACGAGCACACGCCCGTGGCGGGCAGGTTCAGCTCGACGGAGTCGGCCGCGGCCCGGTCACCGGCCAGCGCCGCGACCACGGACCGGACCTGCTCGTAGCCGGTGGCGAGCAGGAACGTGGGCGCCCGGCCGTAGGACTTCATGCCGACCAGGTAGAAGTCCGCGTCCGGGTGGGCCAGGTCGATCTCGCCGTGCGCGGGGACGGTGCCGCAGGAGTGGTGGTTCGGGTCGATCAGCGGGGCGATGGCCCGGGGCGCCTCGACCACCGGGTCCAGGTCCAGGCGGACCTCGCGCAGCATGTCCAGGTCGGGCCGGAAGCCGGTGGCGTTGACGATCGTGTCCACGGTCAGGTCGAGGTCGACGTCTGCGCCCTCTCGCCGCGCCGTGCCGAGCACCCGGACGCCGTCCGACGGCGTCGCCGGCTCCAACCGGTCGATGGCCACCCGGGTCAGCAGCTCGACCTGCCCCGCCTCGACGGCGTCGCGCAGACGGGTGCCGAGCAGCCCACGGGCCGGAAGCTGGTCGTCGGAACCGCCGCCGTACAGGCGGCGCGGGGAACCGCCGCGGATGGCCCAGACGATCCGCGTGCCAGGTTCGTCGCCCGCCAGCTCGACCAGGCTGAGCAGAGTGTTCGCCGCGGAGTGGCCCATACCCACCACCAGGGCGGTGCGGCCCGCGAAACGCTCGCGGGCGCCGCCGAGCACGTCGGGGAGCGCGCCGGTCAGGTGCCCGGCCGCCGCACCCTCGCCGATGACCGGCAGCCCGGACAGTCCGAGCGGGTTCGGGGTGCCGAACGTGCCGGAGGCGTCGATGACCGCCCGCGCCCGGACCTCGCGCACCTGCTCGCCGGCGGCGTAGCGCACCAGGTACGGGCGACGCTCACGCCCGAGCGACCGCGACCGGTCGGCACCGTCCCGGGTGACGTCGGTGACGCGGGCCCCGTACCGGAGGCGGTCCCCGAGGACGCCGGCCAGCGGCGTCAGGTAGTTCTCCACCAGGTCGCGGCCGGTGGGCAGGGCGTCCGGGTTCGGCTCGACCCAGCCTGTGCCGGCCAGGAGGCGGCGGGCGGCGGCGTCGATGTCGTACTGCCACGGGGAGAACAGGCGCACGTGACCCCACGACGCGACGGCTGCCGCCGGGCCCTCGCCGGCTTCCAGCACCAGTGGTTCCAGGCCTCGCTCCACCAGGTGCGCCGCGGCGGCGAGGCCCACGGGCCCGGCGCCGATGACGATGACCGGGAGTCCCTCGCGTGGCGTCTCTGACATGGCAACTCTCCTCAGATCGAAGATCCTCGATGCGTGAACACGAGCAACATATCCATATTCTTCGATGCGTGGCAAGATGGGTGCATGGCCACCGCTCTCGCACTGACAGACGTTTCGCGCATCAAGCCGGTCGACGCCTCAGGTGCGTGCTGCGCTCCCCTGGTGCGTGAGGCGGCGGACCTCGAGTCCGCGGCGGAGATCGCGCGCGTGTTCAAGGCACTGAGCGACCCGACGCGGGTACGCCTGCTGTCGGTCATCGCCGCGCACGACGGTGGCGAGGCGTGCGTCTGCGACCTGACCGAGCCGGTCGGGCTCTCTCAGCCCACGGTGAGCCACCACCTCAAGCTCATGGTCGACGCCGGTCTGCTCACCCGCGACCAGCGGGGCAAGTGGGCGTACTACTCGGTGGTGCCGGGTGCGCTGAACCGGCTCGGCGTGCTGCTCACGGAGGCGACGAGCTAACGAGTGACCGGGACCGGGTCAGAGAATCCGGTTGCCGACTGCGGTGCTGGGCCGGCGCATGGTCCACAAGGGCGGGGCTCCCCGATAGAGCTCGTCGAGCGCTTCGATGACCTCGAACCCGTGTCGCTCGTAGAACCGGACGTTCTCGGGTGTGCTCGTCTGCAGGGTGACCGTATGCCCGCGGCGGTCGGCCTGCTTGAGACCGTCGCGCAGGAGAGCGCTGCCGATGCCGGCACCTTGGTGCTCGGGGTGCACCACGAGGGTGGCGAGGAACCACTCCACGTCGCGCGGGATCGACCGGCCGATCGAGATGTACATGTTGGAGAGCCTCGGCCAGTCGTCGCCGGCACTGCGCGCGAGCCTGCGCATGGCACGGAACCTGCGGGCATTGGGCAGATCGTGCTCGCCGTCCCAGACATTGCTCCAGAAGGCCAACCCGACGATCCGGCCTTCATGTTCGGCAAGCCGTGCGTCGTCCGACGGCGCAATCGTGCGCAGCTGCGCACGGAGCAGGATCGTGTGCGGGAGATGCCTGCGCTGAGGGTCCAGAACCACATGGCTCCATATCGGGTCGTCAGCGAATGCGGCAGCTGCGACCGCCGCGACCTCCTTGCTCTGCCGCGGCTTGAAGTTGGTGATCCTCACGGCCCCGGAGCGTATCGGGGATTGCCGCAATGAGGTGGCGGGCCGGGGCGGGATCCGGAAGACGCCTCCTGGGCAACGAAGAAACCCCGCCTGACCGGAGCATCTGCCCTGGTCAAGCGGGGTTTCCGTCTGTGGAGCTAGGGGGATTCGAACCCCCGACCTTCTCATTGCGAACGAGACGCGCTACCAACTGCGCCATAGCCCCTCGGACTGCAGAAGACTAGCACTTCACCGCCCCGACTCCGCAACTTGATCGGGTGTCGCGCGGGTCACGAACGCGTGACTCGCGCGACACCGACCAGCAGGATCAGCCGGCAGGTCACCCCGCCGCCCGACGTCGGGCCAGGATCTCCTCGAGCGGCTGGCCCAGCGTCTCGGACTTCATGCGCGGCGGCTCGCCCCGCAGCAGCTCGTCCTCGGCCACGGCGTCGGCCGCCTTCGCGGCAGACCCGGCACCAGCAGCACCGGCCGCCGTCGTCCCCGGAACGACCGCAGAGGACGCACCAGCGCCCCCAGGGCGCCCCGAAGCACCCGCGGCCCCCTTGCCCGACGAACCCGCCGGCAACGCCGCAGGCTGCCGCTGGGGCGCCTTGGGCTTGGTCACGTACGTGGGCAGCGGGACGGGCACCGGGTCCCAGGCGCGCCCGCTCGGCGGCTCGGCGCCCGCCGTGGGCGCGTCCGGGGCAGCGGTGCCAGAAGACACCTCGTCCACTACATCCGCCGCGACCTCGATGACCTTGGGCTTCTCCGGACCGTCGAGGATCTCGTCGAGCACGTTCTTGCCGCCCACGCGCGGGATCGCCTGCGTCTGCGTGTCCGAACCGCGGGCGGCCAGGCCGACCACCTGCGCGCGGTTGCGCGGGGCGTACGGGCCGCCGTTGGCGAGGGCACGGGCCTGCGTCGCGCGCTGCCGGGCGGCGCGCACGGTCGCGTGCCAGCGGGCGTCCGCCCGACGGGCCGCTCGGGCCGCGCGGCGCCCCAGGAACAGGACGAACAGCAGCATGGCCGACGTCGTGACGGCAGCGCCCCAGTGCAGCTGATCGAAGCCGACCAGCGCCCACGCGACCATGCTGGCCACCAGCAGGAAGATCGACACGATGAAACGACGGCGCGCCCGCGCGGCCCGCCGCGCGCGGCGCTCCACCCTGCGGATGCGCTCCGCCGTCAGCGGGCGACCCCGCACCATGATCTGCAGCGGGAGGCCCTGCCGCTGGGTCGGGTGGGCGACGCGCGGCACGCCCTGGCCGCTACCTCGCCGGTTGCCGTCGTTGACCATCGCCCCTCCTCTCCTACCCGAGCCGCTCATCGCGACGATGCGCAGCCCTCCTGAAAACCGGTCCGGCACCCGCGCGTCGGCGAGCTCCGCCCGGCGACGCACCATGCTCGGCATCCAGTAGCCCAGCCACAGGACGAACAGCGCTACGGCTGTGAGTCCCGCGGTCGATTCCACGACACGACGTTAGGCGAGCATCGGCACGCCCGGCCGCAGCGCGTACGGCGTGTCCCACCGTTACAACGCCTCACGCGTGCGCTGCCAGCGGGCCAGCAGTCCCTCCGGGACCTCCTCGCGGGTCACCGCGAAGGTGCGGTGGTCGCGCCACTGCCCCTGGATGTGCAGGAACCGCTCGCGCACGCCCTCGTCCCGCAGGCCGAGCTTCTCGACGACCCGCAGGCTGGGCTTGTTCTCGGGCCGGATGTTGATCTCGATGCGATGCAGGCCCAGGAAGAAGGCGTAGTCCGTTGCCATCGCGACCCCTGTGGGGATGACGCCGCGGCCGGCCACGCTCTGGCTCACCCAGTAGCCGATGCTCGCGGAGCACATGGAGCCCCAGGTGATGGACGCGACCGTCAGCTGGCCCACGAGGGCGCCGTCGAGCTCCACGCCGAACGGGAGCGACGTCCCCGCGCGAGCCTGCGCCGAGAGGGACCGCACGTACTCGCCGAACGTGGAGGCGATGTACCGGTTCGCGCCGGGCGACGTCGCCTCCCAGCGCTCGAGCCAGGCCGCGTTCTCGGCCCGCAGGCGCGACCAGTCGGTCGCGTCCCGGCGCCGGAGCGGGCGCAGCACGACAGTCCCCGACGGCGTGTCCTCACGCAGCGTCACCGGCCATGGCTTGGCCACCGTCCACCCCTTCACAAACTTACCTGTGGTGCCTTCCGGCACGTCCGATTTACTCGACGGCAACATCGTTCGCCCCCTGCCACGTCCCATGACGATTCCCCCGCTGGAGGAGGGTCTACCACGCTCGGTGGCCTGTGACCCGTCGAGCAGCCGCTCGGTCATGTTCTCGCCTTCTTCGTACGCTGTTCGTAACAATCCAGTCTCGGAGTCTTGGCACAATAGCGGTCATGAGCGGCATCTCTGTTCCGACGCCACAGCCCTACCCCGTGCAACCCGGGATGGAGACGGGCGACGCCAAGGAGGAGCTGCGTCGCGCGATCCGCGCCCAGCGTGGTCTCCGGTCCGTCCGACGCCGGGCGGAGGCCGCCGAGATGCTCGCCGACGTCATCGAGTCCATCCCCGAGGTGCGCGACGCCGGATGCGTCGCGGCGTACGCGGCCCGCAGCGCTGAACCCGGCATGCTGCCCCTCCTGGAGCGTCTCTCGGACCGTGGCGTCCGCGCGCTGCTCCCCGTGCTCGGGGCCGGCCTGGCCCGCGACTGGGCGGACTACACCGGCCCGGACGATCTGCTGGAGCGGGCGCCCGGACGGCCGCCCGAGCCCGGCGGCCCCGCGCTGGGCACCGACGCCGTCAAGCTGGCCGACGTCGTCCTGGCACCCGCCCTCGCCGTCGACACCCGCGGGGTGCGGCTCGGCCAGGGTGGCGGCTGGTACGACCGCGCGCTGACCCACCTGCGGCCGGGCGCGAAGGTCGTCGCCGTCGTCTTCCCCGAGGAGGTGTACGACGCCACGGACCACCCGCTTCCTCGCGAGGAGCACGACATCCTGGTCCACGCCGTCGCCACCACCACCGACTGGCGCTGGCTGGGCTGACCCGAAGCGCCACCGCCCCGCCGGCCGGGACGCCCCATCGGTCGAGCCGGTTCGCCGGTCGAGCTCGGCGAGACCTGGTGGGGCCTCGACGAGCTCGACCGACGGGGTGGCTCGCACGACGGATCGACTCGACCGACGGGGCGGCGTGACCGGCGACGCCCTAAGGCGTCAGGATCTGCTCGTCCTCGGCTGCTCCCTCGACGGCGTCCGTGGTGAACGGCCAGGGGAACGTCTCCCCCGCCGCCCAGGCGCCGAGCTGGTCGTCGTAGTGCGGCGATCCCGGGTGCGCCGACGCGCCGGTCACGACCACCCAGGTGGAGGCGTCCAGGTCGGCGAGGTCCACGACCATGCGCATCGACGGGCCGCTCGTCACGTCGAAGCTGCCGCTGGCGGCGTCGAAGGAGGTGGCGTTCACGATCGACGACCCACCGCCGACCTTGACCGGCGCCGGGTTCATGTACGCCGCGATCGGGGCCGGGATGCCGGGGCCGCCGAGCACCAGGTGCTCCAGCCGGAGCTGGTGCAGCGTGCCCCACTCCCAGTCGCTGGTGTCCTTGCCGATCTCGACGGTGAGATCCTGGCGGGCGCTGATCAGCGCCTGCGTCAGCACCTCGTCCCGGCTCTCGACGACGGACACCGTGGACTGGTCGTCCCAGAAGGGGTTGTCCGGTTCGCCGAGCATGCCCTGGATGACGGCGAGCCAGCGGCTGCCGCCGTCGGGCCACATGGCCTCGGGCAGCTCGTCGTGGAACGTGATCCGCAGCAGGTTGCGCCACGCTGCCGCGAAGTAGGCGGCGGCAGCGGAGTCGGCGTCCATGGACCTGTCCCAGTCGGCCAGGAGCGCCTGGCCGTCCGAGTCGTAGCCGGCGGGGAGGTCCACCTCGACCAGCACGGGCACCAGGACGTCGGCGAACCTGCTCCACTGGTCCATCTGGAACTCGGACATGTCGGCGGCCGTCAGCTTGCGGCCCTCCGCGATGCGGTCGCTGATCAAGGTCCGGATGCGCTCCGACCGGTACCCGTAGTCCCAGTCGCGACTGAGGAACGGCCCGTCGTTACCGGGCAGAACGGCCTGGTTGGCAGCGACGATGAAGCCTTCCTTCGGGTCCACCACGCCGGGCATCTGCGCCGGGTCCACGTAGCCGGTCCAGTCGTAGCGGGCGTCCCAGCCGGGTCGCGGCCAGGTGCCGTCCGACTCCACCGCGCCCGGGACGTTGGCGCGCACCGGGATCTTGCCCGGCGCCTGGTAGCCGATGTGCCCGTCCGTGGTGGCGAACACGATGTTCTGCGCCGGGACCTCGAACTTCGCGGCCGCCGCCTTCATGTCGGCGGGCGTCTTGGCGCGGTTCATCTCGAACACCGCGTCGGCGGTGTGCCCCGGCTGGAGCGCGGTCCACTGGAGCGAGATCTCGTACTGGGGGCGTTGCTCGGGGCCGATCTCGGTGGGCGCGTCGCGCACGGCGTCCATCTGCGTCTCGTCCATGACGGAGGAGATGATCGGGCCGTGCACGGTCCGCCGGACCTCGAGGTCGATGGGGCTGCCGCCGTCGACCCGGATCACCTCGGTCTCCGACTCCATCGGGACCCACTTGTTCGTGCCCCGCATGTACGTGTCGTTACGGACCCGCTCGATGAAGAAGTCGGTGACGTCGGCGCCCATGTTGGTCAGGCCCCAGGAGACGTCGGCGTTGTGGCCGATGATCACGCCGGGGAACCCGGAGAACGAGAACCCGGCGACGTCGTACGGGCACTCCGGGCCCACCTGGTTGCAGTGCAGACCGACCTGCGCCCAGATGCCGGGGGCCGCGAGCGCGAGGTGCGGGTCGTTGGCCAGCAGCGGCTTGCCCGACTTCGTGTACTGCCCCGAGACCACCCACGAGTTGGAGCCGGTGCCCTCACCACGCGCGATCTGCACGGGCACGGCGTCGAGCGCCTTCTGCGCCGACTCGAGGGCGTCGGCCAGGTGCGGGCTCTGGTAGACCTCCTGGGTGGCCGACGCCGTCTCGGTGCCGGCCGCGGCCGTCGACTGCGCGCCCGCCTCGGCGGCGTCGAGGATCGGTGCGTTGCCCGTGCCGGAGTACGCCGGGAACAGCTCGGCCACGCGCGACGCGTCGCCCAGCGTGCTGTAGGCCAGGGCACGGTCGAGCTCGTCGTCGTAGTTGCCGCGCAGGTCCCAGGCCATCGCCTTGAGCCACGCCAGCGAGTCGATCGGGCCCCACGGCTCGGGGTCGTTCACCTCGACGCTGACGTCGAGCACCGTGTACTCCACGGCGGTCTCGCCGGGGCTGCGGTCCGCGAGGTAGGCGTTGACGCCGTCCGCGTAGGCCTGGAGGTACTGCCGGGTCGTGTCGTCGAGGATGTTGAACTCCTCCTCGGCGACGTGCCGCCAGCCGAAGGTGCGCGTGACCATGTCGGCCTTGATCGCGTCCTCGTTGTTGCCGACGAGCTCGGCCAGGCGGCCCGCCGTCACGTGGCGGCGGTAGTCCATCTCGAAGAAGCGGTCCTGCGCGTGCACGTAACCCTGCGCGCGGAACAGGTCCTCGGCGGTGTCGGCGTAGATCTGCGGCACACCCTGGGCGTCGCGGCTCACCCGCACGTCCGAGCCCAGGCCCTCGACCTGGACCGACCCGGAGTACTCCGGCAGCGGACGGCGTCCGGTGAGCCATCCGAACGTCGTCACGGCGACCAGCGCCAGCACGACGACGACGGCTGTACCGACCAGGAACTGGCGGACGCGGGTGGTGCGAGTCCGACGGCGCTTGGCGGGCCGTGCACCGGCGGAGGGGACTTTTTCGACGGGCTCTACTGGCTCGGCGGGAGTGGTCGCGGACACGCAGTGGAGACTACCGTCCGCCCCAGGGCTTGGGTGAACGCGCAGGCGTGAACAGCCTCGGGAGATCCTGGGACTATCACCCGCCGCTCGACCGTTACTATTGGCACTCGGAAACCCCGAGTGCCAGGCCCCGGCCCTGTGAGCGTGCGACGCCCCGGCCGTCCTGACGTCCCAGAGGAGTGCACGTGCCCACCTATGCGTACCGGTGTGCCGACTGCGGCCACGCGTTCGACATCCACCAGGAGTTCACCGACGAGTCGCTGACCGTCTGCCCGGAGTGCCAGGGCAAGCTGCGCAAGGTGTTCAGCTCGGTGGGCGTCACGTTCAAGGGGTCGGGCTTCTACCGCACCGACTCGCGCAGCACCTCGACGAGCAGCACGGTGAAGGCCGCGACGTCGGAGTCGTCCTCGTCCTCCTCGTCGAGCGACTCCGGGTCGTCCTCGTCGAGCTCCTCCAGCTCGTCGAGCTCGACGAGCTCCTCGGGGTCGGCGTCCAGCGGCTCCAGCTCGTCGAAGGCTGCGTCGTCCTGACCTGATCCGCCGGCGTGCTGGGCTCACCCTCCGGGGCTCGGCAGTTGCCGCGCTCACGCCGGCGGCCCGGCATCAGCGGCGGCCGCGGGGCTGACGGCAACCTGCCGCATCCGGCCCGAGTAAGTCGTGCCGCGCACGGACCGGCACGCCTCACGTGACCACAGGCGTTCGAGCGCGACCACAGGCGGCTTTCTCCCGCTTTCGTGCACAGGTTGCCCGACGGCGGCCCCGTGCCCCCGGATCTGCTGCCTAGCGTCGGAGGCATGGGACTTCTCGACACTCTCGTCGCGCCGGCCGCGCGCCACGAGGCACCGCGCGGCACGGGCTCGCGCACGCCGTGGGGGCGGGCGGAGCCGCACGGCAGGCAGACACGACCGGGCCGGACGCCGCGGGCACGGCTCGCCGGGCTGGTGCCCCGGCCGGGCCGGCCCCGTTCACCGGGCCTCCGACGCGTGCGCCGCGTCCTGTGGCGCTGGCGCTTCGCCCTGGCCGCGGCACTGCTCGGGCTCGCCGCCGCGCTGGCGATACACCTCCTGCGCCCGCCGCCGCCCCCGACCGTCGACGTCGCCGTCACGGCCCGGCCTGTCGCGGCCGGAACCCAGCTCACCAGGGAAGACATCTCGGTGCGCGCCGTCGCCGCCGACCTGGCCCCGCCCGGCGCCCTGCACACTGCCCGCGCGCTGCTGGGCCGCGCCGCCGTCGTCGGGCTGCCCGCAGGCGCCCTGCTGCACACCACGCTCGTGTCCGACGACGGTGTCTCCGCCGCCGCTCCGCACGGCACGGTCGTGGTCCCGGTCCGCCTCGCCGACGGCGCCGTCGCCGCGCTGCTTCGTCCCGGGGACCGGGTCGACCTGCTGGCCGGGACGACGTCGGGCAGCGAACCGAGCGCCGAGCCCCGGTACCTCGCCCGCGCCGCGCTGGTGCTGCCTGTCCCCGCCGGCCGCGCGCCCAAGGAGTCCGGCGGGCTGCTCGGGTCGGTCCCGGAGGGCGAGGGATCCGTCACCCTGGTCGCGGTGCTGCCCGAGGACGCCCCGGACCTGTCGGCGGTCTCCGGGTGGGGATCGGTGACGGCGGTGCTGGTGCCGTCGTCGGGCCCGGCTCAAAGAACGGCCGATCAATGACGTGGTCCCTACGGCAGAATGCCGGGTCCGACATGCGCTGAACGGGATTTTCCACCACAATCTCGGTCGAGGTTCCGGCCCATGCCGACCCACACCAACTTGAGAGTCCCAGGGGGATCCATGCGCGACCTGTTCAACGGCTTCAAAGAATTCATCACGCGCGGCAACGTGCTCGACCTCGCGGTCGCCGTCGTCATCGGCGCCGCCTTCTCCGGGGTCATCAGCGGCCTCGTCGACGGCTTCATCATGCCGCTCATCGGGTGGCTCGTGGGCGCTCCCGACTTCACGTCGATCGCGTTCTCCGTCCCGAACTGGAAGGGCGAGGAGACCGTGTTCCAGATCGGCCTGTTCATCCAGGGCCTGATCATGTTCCTGCTGATCTCGGCGGCGATCTACTTCTTCGTGATCATGCCGGTCAAGAAGCTGAGCGAACTGCGCAGGAAGCCTGCCGAGGAGGAGGTCGTCGAGGAGGCCCTCGACGAGCAGACCGTGCTGCTGACCGAGATCCGCGACCTGCTGCGCGTCCAGGCCGGCTCGCAGTCGAACGCCTCGAACAACTGAGCCGGGCGGCCGACGCGGCGCCCCTTGACCTTGTGCACGGCACCACCCCGGCGCGGCGCATCGATCTGGCCGGCTGGCCGGCTGGCCGGCTGAGCGAAGCATCACCGACCGGTGCGCTCGCGCGAAACGATGGTCGGTAGAACGTCAGGTGGTCGGTAGCTCGAGCTGCCGACCACCTGACGTTCTACCGACCATCCGCCGTACTGCCGACCACGCGATCGGTGCCATCGCCGACGCGTCGGTCAGCCGCGCTGCGGCGGTCAGCCCCAGTGCGTCGGTCAGCCCCAGTGCGGCGGTCAGCCCCAGTGCGGCGGGACGTCGCGGCGGAGCTGCTCGTCGTTCGAGCCGTGGCCGGCCTCGGCACCGCCGCCGTCGGCACCCTCGCCCCAGCCCGCCGGGCGCTCGTCCGCGCTGACGCCGAGCACCACCTCACGCTCGGTCCCGCGCCGCACGGCGCGCCGCGGCCCCCGCCGCCGGGGCGTGGCGCCTGAGGGCGCAGGGTCGAGGCCGGCCTCGGCCGGTCGGTTCTCGGTCTCGCTCACCGCACCATTGTCGCCCCGGCCCGCGATCAGCCGGACGCGGCAGGCGCCGGCCCGGCCGCACGTACCCGCCCCGGCCCGCGATCAGTCCGACGCAGCACGCACGCACCCGCCCGCACGCACCCGCCCGGCCCGCGATCAGCCCAACGCGGCACGCACCCGCCCGCCCGGCCGCACGCACCCGCCCAACAACGCGCACCAGGCCCGCCGCAGACACCCGCTCCGTGCCGGGCCCGCTCAGTCGTCCAGGACCTGCGGCACCACCAGCTCCGCCGCCGGCGCCACACCCCCGGACAGCCCGACGCGGGCGTCACGCACGGACAGCACCACGCGGCGCACGCGCTCGGCCTCGGCGTCCGGGTCCAGGAACGCGGCCGCGGACCACACCTGCGCCACCACCCAGCCGAGACGCTCCAGGCGCTCGGCGAGCTGCCGGTCCCGCACCCGGATCGAGGGCTCGGCCACGTACGCGGCGTCGTCGGTCAGCACAGCCACCAGCAGCTCGCCCGGCAGGTCAGGGTGTCCCACCGCGAGCGGGATGCGGTCGCCGCCGGGCAGGCCGTAGTCCGTCTCGACCACGAGGCCGGACCGCCACAGCCGCTCCCCCAGGTCCACGACCAGGCGGTCGACCGACCGTGCGACGTCCACACCGTTGCCGATCTCGACCTGGTCCGCGAGCCCCGAGCGCTCCTCCGCGAACGACAGCACCCGCGCCAGCATCTGCGGCCCGGGGCCGCGCAGCCGCTCGGGGTCCAGGTCGGAGGCCGGGAAGCACGACACGACGTGCAGCCTCTTGCGCGCTGCGCCGAGCGAGCCCAGCAGCATCGCGTCGCCGCCGCCGTCGCCCAGCACGCCGAACCGGTGCAGCACGCGACCGTGCGGAGTCCGCCCGAAGCCGAGGGTGAGCACGATCGTGTCCCGCGCCAGGCCCGCCACGCCGGTCACGTCGGCGACCACCACGGGCTCGGGCCGCGAGCCCGCGAAGAACGGCGCCAACGCCGGGTTGGCCCGCACCTCGGCGAGCAGCCGCTCGCGGATCCGGTCGGCGTGCGCGGCCGTGACGGTCACGATGCCGAAGGTCTCCTCGGGCCGGGTCATCGCGTGCTCGATCGCCAGGTCGACCACCCGCTCCACCTCGGCGCTCGTCGACTCGACGGTGCCGGAGACCGGGTCCGGCATACCGGTGCCGTCCACGAGCGAGAAGTGCACCAGCGCCTCGGTCCGCGGCAGCGGCGCGGGTCGCATGATGCCCTCGTACCCGTGCTCGGCGAGCAGGCCCGTGAGCCGCGGGTCGCGCCGCGCGGGCTCGGGCTGGAGCGTCACGCGCGGCAGCAGCCGCGCGAGGTCTCGCACCGCGGTGCCGGACGCCGACCGCGGGTCGCCGACCACGACGATCTGCCGGCCGCGCGCCAGGGCGGGCACGACCACCTCGACCGGCACGTGCTGCACGGCGTCGAGGATCACCAGGTCGGCGCTCTTCTCGGCGGGCAGCAGGTGCGGCACCATGGTCGGCGTCGACACCCAGGTGGGGCGCAGCCGGCGCACGGTCGAGCCGTGCTCCTTGACCAGGTCGCGCATCGAGCTCAGGCCGCCGCCGACCAGCGTCGCGTAGAGCGCCTCGGCGTCCTCCCGCTCGTCGCGCATCGCCGCACCGAGGTGCGCGCGCACCGCGGCCCGGACGGGCGCGGACAGCGAGTCCACGTGCCGGCGGTCGAGCTCGCGGAACCGGCCCGCGAGCGCGTCCAGCCCGGCGCCGTCCTGCCCGGCGAGGTCCGGCTCGAGGGCCAGGATCTGCTCGAACACCGACGACCACCACGACAGCTCCAGCTCCGGGCCCACGAGGTCCGCCTCGACGCGGCGCTCCCCCAGGTCGTCGACCAGCTCGTCGAGCCCCGAGGCGCGCAGGCGCCGCAGCAGCGCCGTCCGCTCGGGGAGCGGGGCCAGTGCGTCCTGCGTCTCGGACAGCGCGGCGAGGCGCTGGACCAGGGCGAACAGGTCGAGGTCGAGCAGCCCGCCGCCCGCCTGCGACGAGCGCAGCACGGGTTCGAGCGCCTCGAGGTCGATGCGCACCGCCTCGTAGGTCTCCTCCACGCCCGCGAGTCCTTCAGGGAGCGTGGGCCAGCCGCCGCGCGGGCACTGGGCCTGCCACACCTCGCGCTGCCGCTGCACCTCGACGAGGGCCGCGTGCATGTCCGGCACCCGCACGCCGGGGCGCACCATCTCGCGTGCTCGCCGCTTGAGCCGACGCCGCTCCAGCCAGCCCATCTCGGCGCCCTGGTCGGCACGCTGCTTGCGCGACGCGGTGGCCTGCACCATGTCGGCCGCGGTGCGTTCGAAGACCATCGGCTGGAACACGTCGAGCGTGCCCCGCATGCCGCCGAGCATCCGGAGCTGCTCGCCCCACTGCCGCGCCGTCGAGGCCTCGACCAGGCCCGTCACCTTGGAGACGTACTCGATCTGCTTGCGCAGCTCCGGCAGCGTGTGCTCGCCCAGGCGGGTCACGCGCGCAAGGGCGGAGCGGGCGTCGTCGTCGGTCAGGATGTGCGCGCCGAACCACGGGCTCGACGAGGACTTGAGCGTGAACGCCCCCAGCTCGGCCGCCCGCTCCAGGTCGGCCGCGAGCTCGGACCGGCGCTCCGTGCCGAGAGCCAGCACCGACTCCGGGTCGAGCCGCACGCGCGTGGCCGGCGCCGGCCGCTCGGACGTGAGCCGCGCCAGCGCCTGCAGGGCGTCGTACGCCGAGACCCGCCACGGCTCGCGCACCCGGTGCAGCGCCTCGATGTACCCGGCGAGCTGCGCGCGTGACCCGATCAGCGCGTCCCGCACGCGTGCCACCTCGTCGGCGTCGATGTGCTCCTGCGCGGGCGCCATCGCCTCCAGCAGGCGCCGGGAGGTCGAGGTGCGCCAGGTCGGCACCGGCGCGATGTCGAGCAGCAAGCCGCCCAGGCCCAGCGCGTCGAGGCGCGCGGCCAGCGCGTCCGCGGCCCGGCGGTGACCCGGTACGTACAGGACCGAGCGTCCGCTCGCGTTCGCCTCGGCGACGACGGCGGACAGCGTGCCCGCGACGTCGGACCCGACCGGCGCGTCCACGAACAGGTGGCTGCCCGACGCGAGGGCGTCGACCACGTGCCGCTGGTGCGGGTCCAGGTCGCCGACGCCGCGCTCGTGCGCCGGGTCGGCGTCGCCCACGCGCGGCTCGGGCAGCTCCGTCTTCCCCAGCCTCGTCACCGACGCGTCGACGCCGCCGAGCGCCGCGACGACCTCGTGGTCCCGCAGGCTCGACCCGAGCTCGTCGAGGTCGTCCACGAGCACCTGGCCCGGGTGCACGAACGTGCCCACCAGCATCCGCCGGTCCAGCCGGAACTCCCCCAGCACCGCGGAGCCGAGGCTCGCGACCCGGTCGAGCACGTCCGTCGGGTTGAAACCGGCGAGCGTGAACGTCGCCTTGGCCAGCGCGTTCGGGTCGAGCAGGGCGCCGTGCGCACGCAGCGTGCGCGCCACCACGGGGTTGATCTCGGCCGTGGGGTCCAGCGTGATGTCGTAGTCGCCCTCGCCGTCGCTGCGGGGCGTCAGCATGACCGGCCGCAGCAGCACGGGCGCGCGGACCACGCGCGGCTCCTGGTCGTCCTCGTCGGCCGCCGGGGCCGCCCCGTTCGCGGGCATCGCCAGCGTCACGATCGGCACGGACCCGGTCAACGCGGGCGCGTCGGCGGGGCTGTCGGCGGAGTCGCCGCCGGGCTCGGTCGCGGAGGCCGCGGACGCCGAGGACCCCGACGAGAACGCCGGTCCCAGCACGCGCGTGATCGCCTCCATGTCGTTGGCGTCGCCGCTCGCGCCCGGAGCGGGACGCTCGGTCCAGGTCGCCACCCCGATCGCGAGGTACGTGGGCGAGACCCCGTAGCGCTGCGCGTGCTCCGCGGAGCGCGCGGCCACGGCCCGGGCCCGACGGCGGGCGGTCGGCAGCGCGCCGGTCTCACGGATCAGGCTGGACAGGCGGGTGGGCCGGCCCGCGAAGAGCTGGGCGACCCCTGAGGGGTGCGCGGCCGACAGGTCGATCACTGCCTCCCCGAGCAGCCCGACGTCGGCCAGGGAGGACCCTCCCGCGAGGCGGACGAGCCCGGCGCGCCACTGCGCGACCGACTCGGCCATGGGGTCCCGGGCAGTGTCCGGCGTGGACCCCTGGGCCTCCGACGCGGCAAGCTCGGCGGCTTGGTCCACGTTCTCGTCCTTCAGCGCGGCCGAGAGTTCCTCGGACAGGTCGACCGAGATCTCGGGAGCGGCTGCGGTCTGGCGGCGTGCAGCGTTCACCCCAGCAAACTAACCGCGTGGTGTCCGCAAGGTCCGGACGCCACGCCGCGCGACACACCGCACCCCGCACGGGCCCGGGCGCGATCGACCCGGAAGTCACCCGGGTGACATGTGCCCCGAACGGGCCCCACGGGGGTGAAACCGAGCCTGGAGGGATGTCGCCGGGGGCAATCGGAGCAGCGCCCCGGGACCCCGGCGCGGTGGCCCAGGGCATGCAAAAGCCCCTCCGGCAGGGGGTCCGAAGGGGCTCAGCAGGTGGACCGAAGTCCACCGGGGTAATGACAGTGCGCACCGCGCAGGGGGCGGGCGATGCGCACCGTCTTGTGAGAGTGTGCACCTGTTCCAGGCGGACGTCAACACCGACTCGGACGAGTGTCCAGGTTGCGGCAAACACGTCTCAAGGCCGTTGTCGAGGTGCAAGTTTTCGCCTCGCGAAGGGCCCCGATCAGGGCGACATCTCGCCCTTCCGGAGCACCGTACGCGGACTCGGAAAAAAGCCTGGACAGCGGCTCCTAGACTCGAACGCTTGTGAGCGCACTCGTCGAGGCAGTCTTCCCCCGCAGGCTCGGCCGGTCGTTCCGCTGGCTCGTCTCGTCGTCGTGGACGAGCAACATCGGCGACGGCATCGCGCTGGCCGCAGGGCCCCTCCTGGTCGCCTCGCAGACCGACAGCGCGTTCCTCGTCGCCCTCGCCGCGATGCTGCAGCGACTGCCCTGGCTCCTGTTCGGCCTCTGGGCCGGCGCGCTGGCAGACCGCCTCGACCGGCGCCTCGTCGTCATCGTCGCCAACGCGATCCGCGCACTGGTGATCGCGGTCCTGTGCGTCTTCATCGGCACAGGCACGGTGAGCATCACCATGGTGCTCGCCGCGATGTTCCTCTACGGCACCGCGGAGGTCTTCGCGGACACCACCCAGCAGACCCTCCTGCCCACCCTCGTGGCACCCGCCGACCTCGGTGCGGGCAACCAGCGCATGCAGGCCGGGTTCCTCGCCGCGAACCAGCTGGTGGGACCACCGGTCGGCGCGTTCTTCTTCGCCGTCGGCATGGCCTGGCCCTTCGCGATCCAGGTGGTGTGCGCGGCGCTGGCGATCGTGCTCGTCTCACGCATCACGGCCCCGTCCGGCGCGTCGTTCACCACGGCGCGCGACGGCGACTCCCACGTCCGCAAGGACATCGCCGAGGGACTGCGCTGGGTGTGGCACCACCCGCCCGTGCGCACGCTGTGCGTCGTCATCCTCGTCTTCAACGTCACCTGGGCGGCCCCGTGGGGCGTGCTCGTGAAGTACTCCCTGGACCACCTGCACATGAGCGAGGTGGGCTACGGCCTGCTCACCACCGCGAGCGCCCTGGGCGGCATCGTGGGCATCCTGATCTACGGCTGGCTGGAGCGGCACGTGAACCTCGCGACGCTCATCCGGGTCTGCCTCACGCTGGAGGTGCTCACCCATGGCGCGTTCGCGCTGACCACCAACGGCTGGGTGGCGATCGCCATCATGTTCGAGTTCGGGGTCTACGCGTTCGTCTGGGGCACGCTGTCCACCACGGTGCGCCAGCGCGCGGTGCCCAGGGTGTTCCAGGGCCGCGTCGCGTCGATCAACATGATCTGCGTGTTCGGGGGCCTCGTCGTGGGGCAGGCCATCGGCGGCGTCGTCGCGGAGCACTGGGGCCTGGTGGCCCCGTGGTGGTTCGCGTTCGCGGGTTCCGGGATCACGCTGCTGCTGGTGTGGCGGTCCCTGGCGAACGTCGCCCACGCCAAGGCGACGGACTGACCGCCCGCCGTCGGCCGCCCGCCGTCGGCGGGGCGCCGTCGGCGGGGCTGGGGCGCTGACCCGTCGGCCTCGTTCGCCGGGCCCCTGTCCGGGGTCGCCGGCCCCCTCCACGGGACGACGACGGGGTCGCCCAGAGCCGGGGCCGCCCCTAACTTTCGAGGCCCGACTTTTCTTCGCTTTGCGGTGACGCAAAGCGAAGAAAAGTCGGGCCTCGAAGGTGACGTCCAGGGCGAACTGCCGAAAGCGTCGCCCGGCGAGCCCAGCGGCCCCGTCCAACCCAGTAGGCGCGGTGAGCCCAGCGGCCCCACCGAGCCCGGCGACCTGATGACGCCGGTCGGCCCGAACGACTCTGTAGAAGGTCAGCGCGCCTTGACGATCGGGATCGAGCCCGTCTCCGTGAACTCGCGCATACGCTTGCCGACCGTGGACCGGCTGACGCCGACCTCCTCCGCGATCTCCCGGTAGGTCCGCCCCTTGGTCCGCAGGTCGATCATCCGCTCCGCGTCCCGCGTGCCGAGCTGGGTGTTCCGGCGCGGCGTACGACGGCGCGGGATCGCGTCCCGGACGTTCGCCGTCGCCTGCGCCGCGGCCTCGGCCGGCTTCGCAGCCGGCACCTCCGCACCCGGCACCTTCCCGCCCGGCACCTTCCCGCCCGACGCCTCCACGCCCGGCACCTCCGCGGCCAGCCCCTCCGCGACCGGCACCTCCACACCCGCCACCTCGGCCTTCGGCTCCGCCTGGTCGAACACGGCGTCGGGCTGCGGGGCGCGCTCACTCACGGATTCCCGGCGCGGATCGAGGGCCGCGGTGCGCGCTGCGGGCCGGCCCTCGGCGACGCCGTACGGCTCACTCTCGCCGCCTCCGCGCGGCCGCCCGCCCGCGGCGTCGTACGAACGGCCGTCGGCATACGCCCGCTCCCCGACGCCGCCCCGCTCCCCGAACTCCGCGGCGACGGCGTCCGCCGCCCACCGCTCGTAGTCGGGCGCGCCGACCTCGAGCCGCGAGTCAAGGGGCCGGCCGTCCATCGGCTCGTCCACGAGGATGCCGGTCAGGCGCTGCCGGTCGGCGGCGTGCAGCCGGGCGACGTCGGCGGTGCCGTCGCCGACGGCGGCGAGCGCCTCGCACCAGGCCGCGACCTGGGCGCGCATCTCGGTGGGCGGTACGGTGCGCAGCGCCACGGAGCGGGCCCGACGGCGGCCGGCCTCGGCGCGTGCGAGCCGGCGGCGGGCGGCGCGCGACCCGTCGTTCAGGCTCTGGGCCCGGAACAGGTCCTCGGTGGTGAGGAACAGGGCGTGCATGCGCGCGGACTGCCGCAGCGCGGACCAGGACGTGCCCGTGGCCAGGTGCCGGTCGCCGATCAGCGCGAGGTGCCACATGAGCGCGGCGAGCAGCGGCACGATGAACCGGAAGAGGACGGCGCCCACGGGGTGGCCGATGTACGCCTCGTGCCAGGCGGCGAAGACGCCGGACGCCGACGACAGCAGCCAGGTGAGGGCGAGCAATGTGCCGCCGGGCCGGTTGTCCCGCGCGGCCTCCCGGGCCAGGAGCGCCACGGTCACCAGCGACAGCTCGAAGACGCCGGCGGTCGCGTACGCGGTGCCCTGGCTCATGGCGAGCACGTCGATGCCGAACTGGACCATCGCCAGGTAGGCGGACCCGGTGGAGATCAGCGCGACGGAGATCGCGCCGGTGAGCACCAGGTTGCGGGAACGGCGCGTCGGGACGTTCGTCACGGGGTACGCCCGGTCGGCGGTGGCCACGGTGATCTCTCCTTCGTCGGTTGCCTGTCGGTCGCTGCCCTGGCGCCGGAACCGAACAACAGTTCGGATCGACACGGGGGCGGGCACGAAGATATCGGACAACTGTGACAACCCGGTATCGTCGCTGGCTGCTGCGCGCAGCAGCGGCGCAGGGCACGATGGACCCGACGTCGGGACCGGGGCGCGGGCAGCGCCGTCGCACAGGGGAGAACGAGCAGATGACGCAGAGCCGCAGGACCTGGATCTGGGTGGCGGCCGTCGCGCTCGTCGCGATCGTCGGTACGGCCGTCTGGCTGGGGCTACGGGGCCCGGCCGAGACGGCCGACGCCGCGCCGTCGGCGTCCCCGTCGCCGTCCGCCAGCCCGACGCCGGTCAAGGCCACGCCGCAGGCCGCCGGTTACTCGCTGGCGGCCCTGCCCACGCCGGACATCGACGGGCTGCTCCCTGCCCAGCTGCCGCACACCACGCTCGACTCGCTCGAGGACCTGCCCGGCGCGGTGGCCGAGCCGAGGAAGGGCAAGGTCCCGGTCTGGGCCGAGCCGGACACGACCGTGCCGCCGGTGCTCGCCCTGGAGGCCGACTACTACGACGCCGACGCCCGCTGGCTGGTGCTCGAACGCGAGACCGACTGGGTCAAGGTGCTGATCCCGTACGGCCGTGGCGCGCTGCCGTCGGACGACCCGGACAAGGTCAACGGCGTCTCCGGCTGGCTGCGCGCGAGCGATGTCGTCGAGGAGCGGGAGCAGCGCTCGGTCGTGGTCGACCTGTCGGACCGCACCGTGACCCTCACCCACGCCGACGGTACCCAGGACGAGCTCCCCGCCGCCGTCGGCGCGGCCGAGACGCCGACGCCGCTCGGCCTCACCCAGGTGTTCACGGTCACTGAGGCCGTGAACACCGGGATGTCGGTGTTCCTGTCGATGCAGAGCGAGTCGCTGGACGGCTTCTACGGGACCGACTACGCCGCGACGGCGCTGCACGTGGGCGAGGGGCAGGGCCAGGCCGTGAGCAACGGGTGCGTCCGCCTGACGAGCGCCGACTTCGAGCACCTGACGGACCTCGAACCGGGCGTACCCGTGCTCATCAAGGCCTGAACGGGCCAGGACCAGCACCGGCACACCCGGTTCACGCCCGCCGGTCACACCCCCGCCGGGCACTCCTCGTCGGCCGCCTTGCGGAAGCACCCCACGAAGTGCCCGGGGGCGTGCTCGACCAGGCCGACGTCGTCGGCCGGGGTGTTCCCCGCGGCGACCTCGTCGCCGAGCGCACGCCCCTGGGCCGCGAGCGCCTCGTGGTAGAGGCACCGCCCGGCCAGACGCGCGGACCGCGCGGACTCCTCGGCCTCGACCTCCTCCCACGTGCGGTCGAGATGCGGCACCGAAGCCAGCAGGTCGCGCGTGTAGGGGTGCAGCGGGTCGTCGAAGACGGCGGCGGTCGCGCCGCGCTCCACCACGCGCCCCTTGTAGAGGATGACTACGCGGTCGGACACGTAGTTGCCGAGCGAGAGGTCGTGGGTGACGAACAGGATGCCGAGGCCGCGCCCCTTGAGCTCGCCCAGCAGGTTGAGCACGTCGATGCGGGTGGAGGCGTCGAGCATGGAGATGATCTCGTCGGCGACGAGCAGCTCGATGTCGAGCAGCAGGGCGCGCGCGATGAGCAGGCGCTGCAGCTGCCCGCCGGAGAGCTGGTGCGGGAACTTGCCGAGGGTGTCGCCGGGTTCGAGGCTGACCGCGCCCAGTGCCTCCTCCAGCTTCTCTCGCCAGGCAGCACCGGAGACCCTCGGGAAGTAGGACCGCCGCAGCGTCTCGAACGTCCGGTCCACCTTGAAGATCGGGTTGAACGAGCTGAACGGGTCCTGGAACACGCCCTGGACCTTGCGGTAGTAGTCGCGCCGCGCCCGGAACCCGAGCCGGGTGACGTCACGGCCGTCGAACGTGATGCTGCCGCCCGTGGAGTCGAGCAGGTGGAGCACCATCTTGCCGATGGTCGACTTGCCGCTGCCGGACTCCCCGATGAGCGAGACCACCTCGCCACGCTGCACGTCGAGGCTGACCTGCCGCACGGCGTGCAGGTCGGAGGTGCCGAAGGTGCCGGTCTTGTAGACCTTGTCGAGCGCTTCGATCGTCAGCATCAGCTCACCGCCCAGCACGCGACCTGGTGGCCCTCGGCCACCTCGCGGAAGGGCGGCGCCTCGGCACACCGGTCGTGCGCCAGGGGGCAGCGGGCGCGGAACCGGCAGCCCTCGGGCGGGTCGAGCAGCGACGGCGGCCGCCCCTCGATGCCTTCCAGCTGCTGCTCCTCGTACCGGTCGCCCACCTTGGGCAGCGCCCCGATGAGCATCTTGGTGTACGGGTGCAGGGGCTCGTCGATGATCGTCCGGGCGGGCGCCTTCTCGGCGAGGTGCCCGGCGTACATGACCAGGATGGTGTCGGCCACCTGGAAGAGCACGGAGATGTCGTGCGTGATGACGATCATCGACCGCACGAACCCGTGGTCGCGGAACTCGACGAGCGCGCGGGCCACCGCCTTCTGCGAGGAGACGTCCAGCGCGGACGTCACCTCGTCACCGATCAGGAGCGACGGGTTCAGCAGGGTCGAGAGCACCAGCACCACGCGCTGCTTCATGCCGCCCGACAGCTCGATCGGGTACCGCTTCAGCACGTCGGTGTCGAGGCCGACGAGCTTCAGCCGGCGTTCCAGCTCGGGCAGCACATCCACGTACCGCACGTTGTGCGCGGCGAGCAGGTCGCGGATCATCCGGCCGATCTTGCGGGTCGGGTTCATCGCGGACATCGCGTACTGCGGGATGAGGGACACCTCGCGGTAACGGTGGCGCCGCATGGCACCGTCGTCGGCGATAGGGAGCTTCTCCCCGTCGAGGGCGACGGTGCCGCCCGCGTGCTTCATGCGGGTGTCGAGGCGGATGAGGGCCTTGCCGAGCGTCGTCTTGCCGCAGCCGGACTCGCCGGCGATGCCCATGATCTCGCCGTCCGCCACCTCGAAGGTGACGCCGTCCAGCGCCTTCACGTCGCCGCGCAGGGTGCGGTAGTGGACCCGCAGGTCGGTCACGGAAAGGGACATCACATCTCCCGCAGCTTGGGGTTGAAGACCTCGTCGAGACCGACGTTCATGATGTACAGCGAGCCCACGATGAGCGTGATCCCCAGCCCCGGTGGGATGAACCACCACCACAGCCCCAGATGGAGCGCGCTCCACTGCACGGCCTGGTTCATCATCAGGCCGAGCGACATCGCGTTGGTGGGCCCGAGCCCGATGAAGTCGAGCGACGCCGCCGTCAGGATGGACCCACCGAACAGCAGCACGAACGTCATGAAGAGGTAGGAGTACATGTTGGGCGCGACCTCGCGCCGCAGGATCGTGCCCACCCCCACCCCGGACAGCCGCGCCAGGTCGATGAAGTCCCGCGAGCGCAGCGACAGGGTCTGCGCACGCACCGCGCGCGCGACCCACGGCCAGCTGAACACGCCGATGTACAGCGCCTGCATCGGCACGCTGCGCACGCCCAGGTAGGCGTTGATGATGATGAGCACCACGAAGCCAGGGATGACCAGCACCACGTTGGTGAGCATGTTGAGCAGCTCGTCGATCAGACCGCCGCGGTAGCCCGCGACGAACCCGATGGCCATGCCGATGACGGCGGCCACGCCACCGCCCAGCAGGCCCACGAGGAACGTGGAGCGCAGGCCAGCGACGAACTGCGCGAAGACGTCCTGGCCGAACGTCGTCGTGCCGAACGGGAAGTCCGCCGACGGCGGCGCCATGGGCGGCCCCGCGTAGTCCATGGGCGCGTTCTTCAGGAAGAGTGGCCCGAGCAGCCCCAGCAGCAGGAACCCGAGCACCACCACCGAGCCGATCACGACCTTGGGGTTGCGCAGCGCGAAGTACAGCGTCTCGCGCGCGTCTCCCCCGGGCTTCCGGCTGCCCGACGGCGCCAGGGCCGCCCCGGGCGGTTCGGTCGCCTCGGTCCCGGTGCCGGGTGCTGCCGCAGGCTGTGTCGCCGTCATGAGGTACCCCCCGTCAGTCCGGTCCGCGTGCGGGGGTCCACCAGCACGTAGACGATGTCGATCACGAAGTTGGCCAGGAGCACGCCGATCACCACGAACAGCAGGGTGCCCTGCAGCAGGAAGAAGTCCTGGTTCTGGATGGCGGACAGCACGAGCTTGCCCAGGCCCGGATAGGCGAACACGATCTCGGTCACGAGGGCGCCGCCCAGGATGGTGCCGAGCTGCAGCGCCAGGCCCGTGATCTGCGGCAGCATCGCGTTGCGGAACGCGTACTGCCGAACGAGCCGCTTGGGTGCGCCGAGCGCGGACAGGTAGTTCGCGTAGTCGGACTCGAGCTCGTAGATGATCAGGTTCCGCATGCCGATCGCCCAGCCGCCCAGCGAGACCAGGAACAGCGAGAGGAACGGCAGCACCCAGTGCTGCAGCAGGTCGCCCGCGAAGGCCCACGACCACTGCGGCACCATGCCGAAGTCGTAGCCGCCGGCCACGGGGAACCACCCGAGCGCGACGCCGAGGCCCCACGCGAGGAGGATCGCGAGCCACATGTACGGCATGGCCGTGATGAGGTACCCGACGGGCAGGGCCACGTTGTCGAGCCAGCGGCTGCGCGCCGCCATGGCCCCCACGCTGTTGCCGACCACGAAGCTCAGCAGGATCGCGGGGATCATGATGCCCAGCGTGTACGGCACGGCGTCGAGCACGACCTGGGCCACGGGCGCGGGGAACAGCCACACGCTCGTGCCCAGGTCGCCGCGGAACAGCGCGGCCCAGTAGTTCAGGTACTGCTGCCACAGCGGCAGGTCGAGCCCGAACGTCTGCTCGTAGTACGCGGTCATGGCCGCGATCGTCTCGGGGTGCTGGACGGCGGCGCGCGCCACCATCCGCTGGACCGGATCCCCCGGCATGAGCCGGGGGATCAGCCAGTTCAGCGTGACCGCCACGACGAACGTCAGGCCGTAGATCACGGTCTTACGCGCGAGATAGCCGCGCATGCGTCAGGAGGCCGGCTCGAGGGCGAGCAGCGTGTTGATGCCGCCCATCTGCACGTACCCGTTCCACATCACCGGGAAGTACGCGTCCTCGCGGCCCTCCTTGGGCCAGTTGGTCCACTGCGACTCGTTGTACTGGGCCCACGCGCCGTTGTACCAGAGCGGGATCGCCGGCAGGTCGGTCATGAACTTCTCCTGTACCTTCGACAGGGTCTCGGAGAACTCCGGGGTACCGCTCTCGGTGCGCGACAGGTCCTCGACCAGCTTCCAGGCCTCCTCGTCCTCGTACCGGCCGAAGTTGCCCGCCAGCATCTGCTCCTGGATCGGCTGGTAGAACGCGTAGTTGTAGTAGGTCCACGGCGTGTTGCTCACGCCCGCGTTGCCGTTGATCACCAGGTCGAAGTCGCCGGTGGCCCGGGCGTCGTCGACGGCGCCGGCGTCGGGGAAGTCGGCGGTGACCTTGATGCCGACGGCGGAGGCGTCCTCGGCGATGACGCGGGCGGCCTCCATCCAGTCGGTCCAGCCCGCGGGGACGATCAGCTTCAGGTCGATCGCCTCGCCGTCGGGCGACTCGACGAACCCGTCGCCGTCGGTGTCCTCGTAGCCCGCGTCGGCCAGGATCGACCTGGCCTCCTCGGCGTCGAACGTGAAGCCGTGCTCGGCCACGACGTCCTCGTCGTAGTACTCCTCGAACGCCGGGACCAGACCCGACGGGTGCGCCTTGGCCACGAGGCCGCCGTACGCGTTCGTCACGATCTTGTCGACGTCGATGGACCGCGCGAGCGCCTGCCGGAAGTCGACGTCGTCCATCGGGGGGCGTGTCTGGTTCGGGATCAGGTTCGCCGACGCCGCCGCCAGCATGTACGGCGCGCCGTCGTAGTACGTGCTCACCTGGCCGGAGTCGGCGAGCTGGTTGACGCCGGGCAGGAAGTTGTTGCTCAGGTCGAGGCCGCCGGACAGCATCATGCCGAGCGCCACCTCGTTGGAGGTGTTCACGACGTCGACGATGTACTTCATCGGCATCTCGTAGCCGAGCTCGGCGCGCGCCCACCAGTCGTCGTTGCGCTCCCAGACCATGCGGTCCTGGCCGACGGCGGAGAACTTGAAGGCACCGGAACCGATCGGGTCCTCGTTCGGGTTGGACAGGAGCTCCTCGTCCGACCAGTCACCCATGATGTGCTCCGGCACGACCATCGTGCTGTAGAGCCAGTTGTCCCACTCCTGGTAGCGGGGGTCGGAGAAAGAGAACTCGACGGTCGTCGCGTCGGTCGCCTCGACCTTGTCGAGCCAGGTCCACAGGTTGCTGTACGGCACGGCGTCGACCTTGCCGAGCTCGGTCGTGAAGACGACGTCGTCGGCGTCGAGCGACTCGCCGTCCTGCCAGGTCAGGCCCTCGCGGAGGGTGAGCTCGTAGGTCTTGTCGTCGGTCCACTCGCCGCCCTCGGCGAGCCAGGGCGTCAGCTCGAGGGTGATGGGGTCGAACTGGAACAGCGGCTCGTAGACCAGGCCGCGCGCGCCCGTGGCGTGCCCCGAGCTGGGGATCGGGTTCCACGACGTGGGCGGGCCCCACTGGGTGCCGCTCGTGAAGAGCGTCTCCTCGCGCGGGTACTCGGCCACGAGCTCGTTGGCCGAGTCCATGCCCTCCGCCGAGGCGTAGGGGTTGGACGTCGTGGGTGCGCTCCCACCGCCGCCGGAACAACCGGCGAGCAGCACGCCGGCCACCGAGGCCGCCGCCAGGACGAGCACGCCCCGGGACCTGGTCTGTCGAAGGAACATCGTCGATCCTCTCCGCCCGCACGGCCGTCGTGCGGACCAGGCGCCTCGTCGCGCCGGGTTGGTGAGCATCGTTGTGCCTCGGCGAGGGATTGGTCAAGGTTTGTCACCTATGTTGCGCAATTGACACCTACGCCCGACCCGGGCGCTTAGCGCGCCGGGCCGGGCGGACGTTAGGCTGTGTGCGCCGGCCGGGCCCAGCCCGGCGGCCGCGCGCGGTTCTCCCTCCGGGAGAGGCGCGGGCGCCTGTAGCTCAGTGGATAGAGCACCGCTCTCCTAAAGCGGGTGTCGGCAGTTCGAGTCTGCCCAGGCGCACCTACCGGTCGACGAGCTGTCCGGCGGGCACCGCCGGACGCTCGGGCTCCCGGCGGGCGGTGCGCGCCTCGGCCCGCTCCCCGCCCCGCACGAGCGCGGCCACCACCATGACGACGAGCCCGGCCAGGGTCACGAGGGCGCCGGCCCACAGCGGCGACGTGTACCCGAGACCGGCTGCGAGCGTCAGCCCGCCCACCCAGGCACCGAACGCGTTGCCGATGTTGAACGCCGCGATGTTCGCGCCGGAGGCGAGCGTGGGCGCCGCCGACGCGTGCCGCATGACCCGCATCTGCAGGCCCGGCACGGTCGCGAAGCCGACCGCGCCCATCAGCACCAGGCTGATCATCGTCGCGACCTGGCTGGTCGCGGTCAGCGCGAAGACCGCCAGGACCACGGTGAGCAGCACCAGCAGCGTCAGCAGGGTGGCGCCGAGGTTCTTGTCCGCGGCCTTGCCGCCCACCAGGTTGCCCACGAACAGGCCCGCCCCGAACAGGATCAGCAGCCAGGGCACGGTCGAGCTCGCGAACCCGCTGACCTCGGTGAGCGTGAACGCGATGTAGGTGAAGGCGCCGAACATGCCGCCGTAGCCCAGCACGGTCACGGCGATGGACAGCCAGACCTGCGGTGCGCGGAACGCCGCGAGCTCGCCGCGCAGGCCCGGACCGGCCTGCCCGCTCGGCCCCGCGACGTCGTCGGGCACGCCCACCCGGGCCGGGACCAGCAGGGCGATGCCGACGAAGGCGAGCACGCCGATGCCGGTGATGGCCCAGAAGGTGGAGCGCCAGCCGGCCGCCTGGCCGAGCAGCGTGCCGAACGGCACGCCCAGCACGTTGGCGACGGTCAGGCCCGCGAACATGATCGAGATGGCGGCGGCGCGCCGGTCGCGGGCGACCAGGTCGGCCGCGACGACCGCGCCGATGCCGAAGAACGCGCCGTGGCACAGGGCCGCCACGATCCGGCCGAGCATCATCAGCTCGTACGTCGGCGCCACGGCGGACACCAGGTTGCCCGCGATGAACAGGATCATCAGGCCGAGCAGGGCCTTCTTGCGGTCCACCCGGGTCAGGGCGGCGGTGAGACCGACCGCGCCGACCGCGACGGACAGTGCGTAGCCGGAGATGAGGTATCCGGCGACGGTCTCGGTGACGCCGAAGTCCGTGGCCACCTCGGGCAGCAGGCCCATGATGACGAACTCGGTGAGGCCGATCCCGAAGCCCCCGATGGCGAGGGCCCACAGGGCGACAGGCATGACAGTGCTCCTTGAGGTGCTGGGTGGTGCTCGTGTTCTGGGCGGTGCCGGCGGGGCTCGTCAGCCGTCGAAGCGGTCCGGGTGCGGGCCGGTGCGGCCGTCCCGGTCGAGGGCGTCGATCGCGGCGACCTCCTGCGTGGTGAGCTCGAACCCGAGCACGTCGAGGTTCGAGGCGATGCGCGCGGGCGTGACCGACTTGGGGATCACGACGTTCCCGTGCTGCAGGTGCCAGCGCAGCACCACCTGCGCGGCGGAGACGCCGTGCGCCCGGGCGGCACCGGTCACGGCCGGCTCGTCGAGCACCGCGCCCTGGGCGAGCGGGCTCCACGCCTCGGTGACGATGCCCAGGCCCTCGTGGTGGGCGCGCAGCTCACGCTGCTGCAGGGCGGGGTGCAGCTCCACCTGGTTGACGACGGGGCGCACGCCGGTCGCGGCGACGATCGCGTCGAGGTGGGCGGGCTGGAAGTTCGAGACGCCGATCTCCCGGACCAGGCCGGCCTCGCGGGCCTCGATGAGCCCCTCCCAGGCGGTGACGGCCTGCCCACGGCCCGGTGCGGGCCAGTGGATCAGGTACAGGTCGAGGGCGTCGAGGCCCAGCAGCTCCAGGCTGCGCTCGAGGGCCGGGCGCACGGCGTCGCGTGCCATGGAGTCGGTCCACAGCTTGCTGGTGACGAACAGGTCGTCGCGCGCCAGGCCGGACTCCGCCAGCGCGCGGCCCACGCCCGCCTCGTTGCCGTAGATCGCGGCGGTGTCGATGCTCCGGTAGCCCGCGTCGAGCGCGTGGCCGACGGCGCGGGTGGTCTCGGCGTCGGGCACCTGGAAGACGCCGAACCCGATCTGCGGCATGGCCGCGCCCGGCCGGGCGGCGTTGGGGAGGGCGACGGCGGGGGTCGGGACGGGGGAAGACATGAGGACTCCTTGCTGTTCTCCGAACGGTGCCTGCTGCGCGTGCGCGGACACCAGGCGGACGCGTTTAGTTGCACGCGCTTCCTAGATAGTTGCACGCGCGCACTAGTTGCACAAGCGCTATAGTTGGAGACCGGAATCACGCCCGCGAAGGAGGGCCCATGGGAATCGCCGACGACGCCGTCGAGATCCGTGCCCAGGGCTGGCGAACGCTCGCCGCGCTGCACGGCATGATCGACACCGCGCTCGAGCGCGCGCTGCAGGCCGAGCACGGCCTGTCCGTCGTGGAGTACACGGTGCTGGACGCGCTGTCCCGGCAGGACGGCTGGCACATGCGCATGCAGCAGCTCGGCCGCGCGACCGCACTCTCGCCGAGCGCCACGACGCGCCTGGTCAACCGGCTGGAGGACCGCGCGCTGCTCACGCGCGTGCTGTGCCAGGACGACCGCCGTGGCATCTACACCGAGCTCACCGCGGCCGGGGAGAAGCTGCTGCGCGCAGCGCGCCCCACGCACGACCGCGCGCTGCACGAGGCACTGCAGGAGGCGGAGCAGGTGCCGGAGCTGGCCTCGCTCGTGGGCACGCTGGGCGGTGTGGGCGCGGCGGTCTGAGCCGGCCAGCTCGGTCGAGCACGCCCACACGCCGAGTGCGACGGCGGGATCCCGCCAGCATCACGGAGTCCAGCCGACAAGGCTGGAGCCATGACGAACACGTACGACGACAACGCCCCGATCGCCCTGGTCACCGGAGCGAACAGAGGACTCGGCCTCGCCGTGGCCCGACAGCTGGCAGAGGCCGGCGCCACCGTGCTGGTGGGTGGGCGTGACAGCGCCCGGGCGGCGGACGCGGCGACGGCCCTGCGCGAGGCGGGGCTCGCCGCGCGGCCGGTGACGCTCGACGTGACCGACCACGCCCAGGTGGCGGTCGCCGCCGCACACATCGAGCGCGAGCACGGCCGCCTGGACATCCTGGTCAACAATGCGGGCATCCTGCCGGAGGCCACCACACCTGACCTGGAGCGCCCGCTGGACCTGGCCGCTTTCCGCTCGACGTTCGAGACCAACCTGTTCGGGGTGGCGGCGGTGACCCAGGCGATGCTGCCCCTGCTGCGCCGGTCGCCGGCCGGCCGCATCGTGAACGTCTCGACCGCCATGGGCTCGCTGGCCGAGCAGCTCGACCCGGAGTCGCCGTACTTCGGCCTGGTCCTGCCCGCCTACCAGGGCTCGAAGGCCGCGCTCAACGCGCTGACCGTGGCCCTGTCCAAGTCGCTCGCGGACACGCCGATCCTCGTGAACTCGGTCTGCCCGGGCTGGGTCCAGACCGACCTGGGCGGTCCGGACAACCGGGCTGCGGCACCGACGTCGCCCGAGGAGGCGGCACCGGTCGTGGCACGCATGGCCCTGCTGGGACCGGACGGCCCGAGCGGGACGTTCGTCGACCGGGCCGGCCCGCTCCCCTGGTGACCCGACCGCCCGCACGCCACGGCGCGCCCGTCCGAGAAGGACGGGCGCGCCCGGGGTCGGGGCCGGTCAGAGGACCGCGCGGAGGAACTCCTGGGTCCGCTCGTGCTCCGGCGACGTGAAGATCGCCTCCGGGTGCGCCTCCTCGATGATCTTGCCGCCGTCGAACATCAGCACCCGGTTGGAGACCTCCCGGGCGAACTGCATCTCGTGCGTGACGATCAGCATGGTGATGTCGGTGGTCTCGGCGATGTTGCGGAGCACGCCGAGCACGTCGGCCACCAGCTCGGGGTCGAGCGCGGAGGTCACCTCGTCCAGGAGCAGGATCTCCGGCTCCATGGCCAGCGCCCGCGCGATGGCGACGCGCTGCTGCTGCCCGCCGGACAGCTGGGTGCAGCGGGCGTCGCGCTTGTCGGCCAGGCCCACCTTCTCCAGCAGGTCCTCGGCCCGGGCGACCGCCTGCGCCTTGGGGATCCCGAGCACGTGGATCGGGGCCTCGATGATGTTCTCCAGCACCGACATGTTCGGGAACAGGTTGAACTGCTGGAACACCATCCCGACACGACGCCGCACGAGGCTGCGCCGCTTCTCCGAGATCGCGACGCGCTTGCCGCCCCGGATCTCGTGCGTGTAGGGCTGCCCGTCCACGAGGATCAGGCCGTCGTTCGCCTCCTCGAGCGTCATGAGCAGGCGGAGGATGGTCGTCTTGCCGGAGCCGGACGGCCCGATCAGCGTGACGCGGTCCCCCTTGGCGACCGTGAAGTTCAGGCCGTCGAGCACGACGTTGTCGCCGAAGCGCTTGCCGACGCCCTGGAACTCGATGGCAGGGGTGGTGTCGTTGTCAGGCAAGGCGGTTCTCCATTCGGCGGACGAGCAGCGAGGTCGGGTAGCTCACCAGGAGGAAGAGCAGGCCGGCGAGGGTGATCGCCTCGATGTAGCGGAAGTTCGCACCGCCGTACGCCTGCGCGGCGGCATACATCTCGACCACGTAGATGAAGGCCAGGAACGGCGTCTCCTTGAACATCGAGATCGCATAGTTCCCGAGACCGGGCAGCGTGTTCCGGATCGCCTGCGGCAGGATCACCGCGCGCCAGGTCCGGCTCCGCGGCAGGTCGAGCGCCACGGCGGCCTCCCACTGCCCGCCCGGCACCGCGTCGATGCCGGCCCGGTAGACCTCGGACATGTACGTCGCGTAATGGATGCCGAGCACCACGCAGCCGACGGCGAGCGACGGGAACTGCGTGAACATCAGGTTCGCGAACACGAGCTGCACCAGCAGCGGCGTGGACCGGATGAACTCGACCAGGAAGCCGACCGGCATGGTGACGGCCCGCACGCGGGACCGCCGCACGATGGCGACGACGAGCCCGAGGACCGCGGCGATGATCATGCCCACCACGGTCGCCAGGACCGTGATGCCCAGCCCCTTGATCAGGTCGGGGAACACCGCGGCGGCGTGGTCCCAGCTCCAGAAGTCGTTCATGAGCGCACCTCCGTCCCGGCGGTCCTGGCGGGGGTCAGGCGCAGGACCTCGCGCAGTGACGGCCCCTGGCCGACCTTGTGCTTGGCCCGCGCCTCGAGCGCGTTCATCAGCAGGGTGAGCGCGTAGGCGAACACGAAGTAGAGCAGCAGGCCGACCGTGTAGGCGAACACCGTGTCGGTCGTGCCCTTGCGCAGCTCCCCGATGAAGAAGTTGATGTCGTGCAGCGTGATGTAGGCCGCCAGGGCAGAGCCCTTGACGAGCTGGATCAGCAGGTTCGTGAACATGGGCATCATCAGCGGCCAGGCCTGCGGCAGGATCACGCGGCGCAGGCGGTGCACACCACCCAGGTCGAGCGCCGTGGCCGCCTCCCACTGCCCGGTGGGCACGGAGTTGATCGAACCGCGCACCACCTCGGCGGCATAGGCGCCGTAGTTGAGCCCGAGCGCGATGATGCCGCAGGCCAGCGGGTCGAGCTCGACGTAGAACGGCGGCAGCGGCAGCACGTAGTACAGCCAGAAGATCTGCACCACGAGCGACGTGCCGCGGAAGAACTCCACGACCACCCGGGACGGTACCCGCGCCCACCTGGTCCGGGCTCGGGAGCCCAGGCCCAGGATGAACGCGATGATCAGCGCGAGTACCGCACCGGCGATCGTGAGCTGGAGAGTGACGAGAATTCCTTCGCCGAGCTGCGGCAGCAGATCGACGAGCTTTTGCACGTTGTCGGACACGTGCGGGTCAGCTGTCGAGGCCGAGCTCCGGGGCCAGGTCCTTGGCCAGCGACTCCAGGTCGCCCTCACAGAGCTTCTCGGCGGTCAGGCCCTCGACGGGACGCTCGGCGGCGGTGAAGCCGAACGGGCCTGCGATCTCCATCCAGCGGTCCTCGTCGGACACGATCTCGGCGAGCTTCTCGTTGTACGCGTCGCGAAGCTCCTCCTCACCCTTCGGGAAGACCGTGGCGCCGGCGCCGATCTGCGGCACGCCGTCGATCACGGCCACGAAGGAGTCGGTGACCTCGACGTCGGCGTCCGAACGCGCCACCAGCGCGTTGAGCGAGATGGCGGTCAGTGCCGACGCGTCGGCCCGGCCCGAGGTGACGGCGTCCAGCGCGTCCTGCGGGGAGCCGACCTTGACGGTCTCGATCCCGAGGGACTCGGTGTAGCCCTCCTCGATGGCGCCGCTGAGCACGGCGAGCTTCACACCGGCGTCCTTGGCGGACTGCATGTCCGTCAGGTCGTCCGGGTTGCCCGTCGGCGTCAGGAACGCGGTCGTGTACATGATCTCGGGCTCGGAGAAGATCGCCTCGGAGCAACGCTCGGGGAGGATCGACATCCCGGCGCTCACGGCGTCGTAGCGGCCGGCGGTCAGGCCGGGGATGAGCGAGTTCCACTCCGTCTGCACGCCCTCGACGGTGTCGATGCCGAGCTCGGAGAAGATCGCCTCGTTCAGCTTGATGGTGGCTCCGGTGAGCTCGCCGCCGTCCTCGTAGGAGTAGGGCTCCTCGCCGTTGAACGCGACGGTGATGGCGCCGTCGTCCTGGAGCTGCTGCAGAGCACCACCGGCATCCTCCGGTGCTGTCGACGTGCACGCGGCCAGCGCGACCAGGGTGAGTACTGACCCTGTGGCAACGGCGGCTCGGCGGAGCGGGCGGACGCTTGATCTAGACATGGTTCCCTTCACGCCACCCGGCGGATTTGGCAAAGCCTGGGTGGGCTGGAGTTCACGGACGACACGCCACCGTAGCGGGATGGCGACGTTCAGACAATCTAGCGTTCGACATTATGATTGTCTACAATCTGCAAGTTCACCCGGCCGGAGCCGCCCCGGACACCGCCGTGGCCGCACAGAAGCCTGCGCACCGGGGATGATGTCGTCATCGACGTTGCGCTCACGGAAGGAGCACCGATGTACCACCCGCCACGGGCCACCCTGGCGACTGCGCCGTCCTTCTCGCGCGTGACGCGCCCCTCGACCGTCGACCTGATCCAGACCGAGCTGCGCAACGCGGTGTACGCGGGCGTGCTCGCCGTCGGCTCGCCGATCCGCGAGGTGGAGGTGGCGACGCAGCTCGGCGTGAGCCGCGGCCCGCTGCGGGAGGCCGCCCAGCGCCTGGTCCAGGAGGGGCTCCTGGTGGCGACGCCGGGGCGCGGCATGCGCGTGGCGACGATCTCGCGCGAGCGGCTCCCGGCGCTCTACGAGGCGCGCAAGTCCGTGGAGATCACCGCGGCCCGCCTGCTCGTCCGCTCCGGGGACGACGCCGCGCTGGCAAGCGTGCGCCGGGCGTACGACGACCTCGTCGACGCGAACCGCACGGGTGACGCGCGCCGGGTCGGCGGAGCCGACCTGAACCTGCACTGGGCGCTCGTCGCGGCGACCGGCAACCCCTGGCTCACCCGCTGGATGACCACGCTCATCGTCGAGGTGCGGATGGCCACCTTCTCCGTGAGCGACGAGTACGTCGTGCGCAAGGACACCGCCGACGCGCACGCCGCGATCGTCGAGCGGCTCGAGGCCCGCGACGAGGAGGGCCTCGTCCGGACCATCACCGAGATGCTCGACGGCGCCGTCGCGCGGTTGCTCGGCCGCGAGGACGAACCCGTGGAGACACTCGAGGAGCCGGCGGACGCGCCCGCGATAACGCTCGGCCCGATCGACGCGCCGGACGAGCCGTAGGGGTCGAGCCCGTCGGGACCCGGCTCCCCGGACGACCGGCTAGACCCAGGCCGCCGGGTCCGCGAGCACGGCCTGCAGCACCTCGCGGGCGCCGCCCGTCAGCGCCGCCTGCGGCCCGGCCTGCGCGGCCCTGACCTGCAGGTCCACGAACGGGGCCGCGAGCACGCGGTCGGCAAGCACGGCCTCGATGTCGGCGCGGAGCCACGGCAGCAGGTCGGTGTAGGCGCCGCCGAGCACGATCGTCGAGACGTCGAGCAGGTTCACGAAGTCGGCGAGCGCCGAGCCCAGGGCCCGGCCGGCGGGCAGGACGCCGCGGTCCGGCACACCCGTGCCGCCGTCGGCGAGGCGTTCGACGAGCGTGGTGAGGGGGGCGTCGGGCGGCAGCCCCGCCGCGCGCATGATGGCCGCCTTGCCCGCGTACTGCTCCAGGCAGCCGAAGGCGCCGCACGAGCAGCGCGGCCCGGCGGGGTCGACGACGACGTGCCCGATCTCGCCATTCCAGCCCCGCTCCCCCAGGAAGAGCGCGCGGTCGACGACGATGGCCGCGCCGATGCCGACGTCGCCGGAGACGAACACGAACGAGTCGGGTGCGGCGACCTCGGACCCGCCGGCGAGCTCCGCGAGGGCCGCGAGCTTGGCCTCGTTGGCGATACGGACGGGCAGCTCCCCGAGGCCCAGCAGGCCGACCGGCTCGAGGGAGGACCAGCCCAGGTTGGGCGCCACCTCCAGCAGGCCGGTGCGCGGGTCGACCAGGCCGGGCAGGGCGAGCCGCGCGCCCGCGACCGTCATGCCCGAACCGGCCACGCCGTCGCAGACCTCGCGGGCGAGCTCGCCGAGGCGGCCGAGCACCACGGCGGGGTCGCTGTCGTGGAACGCGCCCGGGACCACGCGGTCGGCCACCACGTCGCCGGTGAGATCGAGCACACGCGCGCCCAGGTAGTCCACGTTCACCTCGAGGCCGAGGCCCACCAGGGACCGGGGCGCCGGGACCAGCGGGACGGCGGGACGACCGGCCCGGCCGCCGGTCACGGCGGGCAGCTCACGCACCAGCCGGGCGGCCACGAGCTGGTCCACCAGCGTGGACACCGTGGCCCGGGCGAGACCGGTCGCGGCCGCCACCCCCGCGCGGGACAGTGGTTCAGGCACCTCGAACACCGCGCGGGCGACGAGCTCCAGGTTGTGCTCGCGCAAGGAGTGCTGGCGGGCCGCGGCGGGGCCCGTCCGCGTAGAGGTGTCGTGGGCGGTCCCGGCGGTGGTCACGCCTTGACTGTAGCCGAGGGCCGGGTAATAGTTCAGTCGTACAACTAATGCGGCGCCGCATGCCGGGGCCGCCCTCGACGAGGAGACCCCGTGAGCGACATCAAGTACTCGTTCGGCCTGTGGACCGTCGGCTGGCCCGCCGCCGACCCGTTCGGCACCGCGACCCGCCCCGAGCTCGACCCGGCCGAGTCGGTCCGGAAGCTCGCCGACCTCGGCGCCTGGGGCTTCACGTTCCACGACAACGACGTCTACCCCTTCGGTTCGGACGACGCCGAGCGCCAGAAGCACATCGACTCCGTCAAGAAGGCCTCCGCCGACACCGGTCTGGTCTGCGAGATGGTCACCACCAACACGTTCACGCACCCCGTCTTCAAGGACGGCGCGTTCACCTCCAACAACCGCGACGTGCGCCGCTTCGGCCTGCGCAAGGTGCTGCGCAACGTGGACCTCGCCGCCGACATGGGCGCGTCCACGTTCGTCATGTGGGGTGGCCGTGAGGGCACCGAGTACGACAACTCGAAGGACCTCAACGCAGCGCACGCGCGGTACGCCGAGGGCATCGACACCGTCGCCTCGTACATCAAGGAGAAGGGCTACGGGCTGAAGATCGCCCTGGAGCCCAAGCCCAACGAGCCCCGCGGCGACATCTTCCTGCCGACCATCGGGCACGCCATCGCGCTGATCGACTCGCTCGACAACGCCGACATCGTGGGTCTCAACCCCGAGGTGGGCCACGAGCAGATGGCCGGCCTGAACTACACCCACGGCATCGCCCTGGCGCTGCACGTCGGCAAGCTGTTCCACATCGACCTGAACGGTCAGCACGGCCCCAAGTACGACCAGGACCTCGTGTTCGGCCACGGCGACCTGCTGTCCGCCTTCTTCACGGTCGACCTGCTGGAGAACGGCTTCCCGAACGGCGGCCCCCGCTACGAGGGCCCGCGCCACTTCGACTACAAGCCCTCGCGCACCGAGTACCTCGACGGCGTGTGGGAGTCGGCCGCCGCCAACATGAAGACGTACGACCTGCTCGCCGCCAAGGCGAAGCAGTACCGCGAGGACCCCGAGGTCCAGGCAGCGTTCGAGCAGGCCGGGATCTTCGAGCTGGGCCAGTCGACGCTCGCCGAGGGCGAGTCGTTCGACTCCTTCCTCGCCGAGGCCGACCCCGACGTCGACGCCCTCGCCGAGAAGGACTACGGCCTGGTCCGCCTGCACCAGCTGGCGCTGAACCACCTGATCGGCTGACCCCCTCTGTTGAGTGCTGGCTATTTGTTGCCCCGCCGCGGGAAATTCAACGAATAGCCAGCACTCAACGGTTGCAGGCCGGAGCGCGGTAGCGTGGCCAGCCGCGTCCCATCCCCACATCTTCTGGAGCACCGATGCCCCTCGTCGCCGGCGTGGACACGTCCACGCAGTCCTGCAAGATCGTCGTGCGCGACGCCGACACCGGCGCGCTGGTCCGCACCGGTTCCGCCAAGCACCCGGACGGCACGGAGGTGGACCCGCAGCACTGGTGGGACGCCTTCCAGGAGGCGGCGGCCGCCGCCGGCGGCCTGTCCGACGTCGCCGCGATCTCCGTGGGCGGCCAGCAGCACGGCATGGTCACCCTCGACGCCGACGGCAACGTCGTGCGCCCCGCGCTGCTCTGGAACGACACCCGTTCCGCGCCGTCGGCCGAGGCCCTGATCAGCGAGCTCGGCGACGGCGACCGCACAGCGGGCGCGCAGGCCTGGGCCGACGCCGTCGGCTCCGTGCTGGTCGCGTCGCTCACCATCACCAAGCTGCGCTGGCTGCGCGACAACGAGCCGGAGAACGCCGCGCGCGTCGCCGCCGTCGCGCTCCCCCACGACTGGCTGTCGTGGCGCATCGCGGGCTACGGCCCCGCAGGCGACCCGACCGCCCCCCTGGGGCCGCAGCTCGACAAGCTGTTCACCGACCGCTCGGACGCCTCGGGCACCGGGTACTACGACGCCGCCGTCGGCGAGTACCGGCCCGACCTGCTGGAGCGCGCCCTGGGCCGGACCGACGTAGTGCTGCCGCGCGTGGTCGGAGTGGCCGAGGCGGGCGCCGTCGCGCACCCGGGCGTCGCGGGCTCCGCGGTCGAGGGCGGGGCCCTGATCGGGCCGGGCGCGGGCGACAACGCCGGCGCGTCCTTGGGGCTCGGCATGACACCGGGCGACATCGCCATCTCGATCGGCACCTCGGGCGTGGTGTCCGCCGTCGCGCCCAAGCGCACCGCGGACGGCACCGGCGCGATCAACGGCTTCGCCGACGCGACCGGCAACGCCCTCATGCTCGCCGTCACGCTCAACGCTGCGCGCGTGCTGGACGCCGCCCGCGAGGTGCTCGGCGTCGACTTCGACGAGCTCGCCGAGCTGGCGCTCCAGGCCCCGCCCGGCTCCGACGGCCTGGTGCTCGTGCCGTACCTGGAGGGCGAGCGCACTCCCAACCGGCCCGACGCCACCGGCACCCTGCACGGCATCCGCCTGGCCACCTCGACCCGCGCCCACCTGGCCCGCGCCTACATCGAGGGCATGCTCTGCGGGCTCGCCGACGGCCTGGACGCGCTGCGCGCGCAGGGTGTCGCGGTGGAGCGCGTGATGCTGATCGGCGGGGCCGCGCAGTCCCCGGCCGTGCAGCAGATCGCCCCGCAGGTCTTCGGCCTGCCGATCAGCATCCCCGAGCCGGGCGAGTACGTGGCCGACGGCGCCGCGCGTCAGGCCGCATGGACGCTCGCCGCGGCGTCGGCCCAGGGCGGCGCGGACGACGTCGCCGCTCCCGCCTGGTCCACGACGATCGCGACGACCCTGGAAGCCGACCCGAAGCCGGTCGTCCGCGAGCAGTACGCGGCGGTCCGCGACCTGGTCTGACCCGTCGGCGGGCGCGGCCACACCGGGAACCACTACGAGTTCGGGGTGTGTTGCTCTGCGTAGAACGTGTCTACGCAGAGCAACACACCCCGAACTCGTACGTTCATCCTGACCGGTCGGACCGCGTGTACCGCAGATGCCGGAACCGCAGCCCCGAGGACGACGTCGTCCACTCCGTCGCGGAGGCGACCGCCCACTCCGGGCCGATCTCCGGGGCGTACACGTCGCCCTCGACCTCGGTGTTGATCTCGCTCACCTCGAGCACGTCGGCGACGGGCATCGCGGCGTTGTAGATCTGCGACCCGCCCATCACCCAGATCTCGTCGCCGCCCGGGGCATCGGCCGCGACCGTGAGCGCCTCGCCCAGCGTCCCGGCCGGCACGACGTCGCCGTCGGCGTCAGGTACCCCGTAGGGGCCGCGCGAGGAGATGACGATGTTGGTGCGCCCCGGCAGGGGGCGCCTGGGCAGCGACTCCCAGGTGAGCCGGCCCATCACCACGGGGTGTCCGGCCGTGGTGATCTTGAAGTGTGCGAAGTCCTCGGGCACGTGCCACGGGATGTCACCGCCGGCGCCGATCACGGGCCGGCCTGCGGCGTCGCGCGCCTGCCCCCAGATGAGCCCGATCATCAGACGGCGATCGGGGCCTTGATGGTGGGGTGCGAGACGTACCCCAGCACCTCGATGTCCTCGAACTCGTAGTCGAAGATCGAGTCGCGCGGGGCGAGCCGCAACGACGGGTAGGGGTACGGGTCGCGCGCGAGCTGCGTCTCGACCTGCTCTACGTGGTTGTCGTAGATGTGCACGTCACCGCCGGTCCAGACGAACTCGCCGACCTCCAGGCCGGTCTGCGCCGCGACCATGTGCGTCAGCAGCGCGTAGGACGCGATGTTGAAGGGGACGCCCAGGAACAGGTCGGCGGAGCGCTGGTAGAGCTGGCAGCTCAGCTTGCCGTCCGCCACGTAGAACTGGAACAGGGCGTGGCACGGCGGCAGGGCCATGTCGTCCACCTCGGCCGGGTTCCACGCCGTGACGATGTGCCGCCGCGAGTCGGGATTGGTGCGGATCTGCTCGACGACCTTGGCGATCTGGTCGACGTGTCCACCGTCGGGCGTGGGCCAGGAGCGCCACTGGACCCCGTAGACCGGGCCCAGCTCGCCCGACTCGTCGGCCCAGTCGTCCCAGATCTTGACGCCGCGCTCCTGCAGCCAGCGCACGTTGGAGTCGCCACGCAGGAACCAGAGCAGCTCGTAGACGACCGACTTGAGGTGCACGCGCTTGGTCGTGATCAGGGGGAACCCCTGGGCCAGGTCGTACCGGATCTGCCGCCCGAACACGCTGCGCGTCCCCGTGCCGGTGCGGTCGCCCTTGCGGGTACCGGTGGCGAGCACGTCGCGGAGCAGGTCCTCGTACGGGGTGTCGATCTCGGTCATGGAGGCAAGCCTACGTCCGCTCCCCGGGCGAGCCCCGGAGACGTGCCGCCGTCAGCCCTGCTTGGCCCGGAGCTCCTTGAGGTGGGCCCCGCGGCGGCGGTAGAGCACCCCCATCGTCACGATCACGAGCGCCACGACGCCGCCCGTCACCGCGCCCCACGCCGACCCGCCGCGGAACGCCGGGCCGTCGACGTCGAGGATCCGCTCGCCGGCGTGCGCCGCCGCCGAGGTACCCAGCACGATCCCGAGCGTCAGCAGGTTCGGCACCGCGAACACGACCGCCGCCGCGAGAAGCCCGCTGCGCACCTGCCAGGACCGTCTGGTCAGCACCGCCTGCGCCAGGAACAGCACCGGGACCAGCGTGAACACCGCGCCCACCAGGAGCCCCCACCAGGCGCCCGCGGTGAACGAACCGTCCACCGCGTTGCCGATCACCTGGGCCCACCAGCGCGGCAGGAAGGCGTCGAGGAACAGGTAGCCCAGCCAGACGGCGAGGATCACGCCGGCCACGCCGAGCAGGCGCACGCCGATGTCCTTCCAGTCCGGCCGCCACGCGGTTCTCCCGCCGCCCGACGTCGCCCCGGCCGCCCCCTGCTCGCCGCTCACGTTCTGCGCCATGGGTGAGATCGTCGCAGCGTACGGGCCCGTCCGCCCGCCGAACGGGAACGTCGCGGGGGCCGTTCGCGTTGAGCACTAGGCCGACCGACCGGGGACCCGAGGCACCCAGCTACGTGACCGTGTCGGTGAGCAGTGGAAGGATCACCCTCATGACGGAGCAGACCACCACCCCGGGAGCCACGCCGACCGAGGACGCCGTGACCCCCTCACCCACGGACCCGCTGTGGGTGGAGCGCAACGGCACGCGCACGTACACGGGCTTCTCGGCCCGCGGCGCGCGCGTCGAGATCGGACCGGCCAGCGCCGGTGCGGTGTTCACGCCCGGCGAGCTGCTGAAGGTCGCGCTCGCCGCCTGCGCCGGGATGAGCAGCGACCGCGCCTTCGCGCGTCGCCTGGGCGACGACTACCAGACGACCATCCGCGTCGAGGACCCCAAGGACATGGCAGAGGACCGGTACCCGGTGCTCACCGAGAAGTTCGAGATCGACCTGTCCGCCCTCGACGACGAGGACCGCGCCAAGCTCCTGACGATCGCCCAGCGGTCGATCGACAAGGCCTGCACCGTCGGGCGCACGCTCAAGGCGGGCGCCCGGATCCCGGACGCGCAGTTCAACCAGCCGGAGGGCTGACCATGACCGACGACAAGAAGCTGACCGCAGCCGAGTCCAACGGCAAGGCCACCCCGGGCGACGCGCTCGTCAAGCCGGACGGCTCGCTGCACGTCACCAAGGCGGACTGGCTCAACTACAAGCCGGACGGCCCGCTGGACCACCTGGTGGACCGAGCGGTGACCATCCCGTCGGCGACCATCCACAAGCATGTGGACAAGGTGCGCGCCCGGAACCCCGACGCCTCGCCGGCCGAGATCATCAAGCTCCTGGAGAAGGAGTACATGCGGGTCATCCAGACCACGGGCAGTGCCGTGGGCGCGGCCGCCGCGATCCCCGCGGTCGGCACCGCGGCGAGCGTCGCGCTGTCGACGAGCGACGTGGCGACGTTCTTCGCGTCGTCCGCGGCGTTCTCCCTCGCCGTCGCGGACGTGCACGGGATCGACGTGCAGGACGTCCCGCGCCGGCGGGCGCTCCTGCTCGCCACCGTGCTCGGTGACAAGGGCGCCAAGGATGTCGAGGACGCCATCGGGGGATCTGGCGTCGCGTGGGGCAAGGTGCTGCTCACGAGCATGCCGCGCGGCACGCTCCAGCGCGTGAACAAGGCGCTGACCCACCAGTTCATCAAGAAGCAGATCGCCAAGCAGGGCAGTCTGCTGCTCGGCCGCATCCTGCCGTTCGGCATCGGCGCCGTGGTCGGCCTGGTCGGCGCCCGTGCGCTCGGCCACACCGTCATCGCGCAGTCCCGCGCCGCGTTCGGCCCCCCGCCGGACCGCTTCCCGCGCGTCATCGAGCAGAGGTAGGTCGTTCCCGGCGCCGAGCCGCCGATATTAGCGGGCGGCGAGGCAGGATTCCGGGACCCGACCTAGGCTGCGGGTCATGGCGGACACGACGCACGGCGCACTCGCCCCGACGTACCATCCCCTGCCGGTCACGATCGCGCGGGCGCACGGTACACACGTATGGGACACGGACGGCAACGAGTTCCTCGACTTCCTGTCGGGGTACTCGGCCCTGAACTTCGGGCACCTGCACCAGGGGCTGGTCGCGGCTGCGATGACGCAGCTGCGCCAGGTCACCCTCACGTCCCGCGCGTTCGACCACGACCGGCTCGAGGAGTTCGCCCAGCGGCTCGTCGAGGTGGTGGGCCCACTGACGACCGGCGGCGAGGACAGCCTCGTGGTGCCGATGAACACCGGCGCCGAGGCCGTGGAGACCGCGATCAAGGCGGTCCGCAAGTGGGGCTACGACGTGCGCGGCGTGCCCGAGGACCAGGCGAAGATCGTGATCGCCGGGGGCAACTTCCACGGCCGCACCACCACCCTGGTCGGGCTGTCGGACGACCCGGTCGCGCGCGACGGGTTCGGCCCGTTCGGCCCTGGTTTCGTACGGGTGCCGTTCGGTGACCTGCAGGCGGTGGCCGACGCCGTCGACGACACCACCGTGGCCGTGCTCATGGAGCCGGTGCAGGGCGAGGCCGGCGTGGTGATCCCGCCGGACGACTTCTGGCCCGGCCTGCGCGCCCTCACCGCCGAGAAGAACATCGCCCTGGTCGCCGACGAGATCCAGTCGGGTCTCGGCCGCACCGGCACCACCCTGGCCTGCGAGCTCTGGGGCGTGCAGCCGGACCTGGTCTGTCTGGGCAAGGCGCTCGGCGGCGGGATCGTTGCGGTCTCGGCCGTCGTCGGCAAGCCGGAGATCCTCGGCGTCCTCACGCCGGGTACTCACGGTTCCACGTTCGGCGGCAACCCGCTGGCATGCGCGGTCGGCATCGCCGCACTCGACCTGCTCTCGACGGGGCAGTACCAGGCCCGCGCCGCGGCGTCGGGCAAGGTGCTCCAGGAGCGGCTCGACGCGCTCGTGGACCAGGGTCTGCTGACCGGCGCGCGCTGCGTCGGGCTCTGGGCCGGCGTCGACGTGGACCCGAAGCTCGGCACCGGCCGTGAGCTGTGCGAGGCGCTGCTGGAGCGGGGTGTGCTCGCCAAGGACACGCACGCCTCGACCATCCGCCTGTCGCCGCCGCTGTCGATCGTGCAGCCCGAGCTGGAGATGGCGCTCGACATCCTGGAGGAGTCCCTGGTGGCGCTGCGGGACGGCGGTCCGGGCGGCGGTGCCGGCGAGGAGCCGGCCGACGACGGGTCGGACGGCGACAGCACAACTGCCCCATCCACGGACACGTCAGACATCCCAGACGCAGAAGTCACCCCGCCCCGCAAGCGCCGCCGGTCACGGCTGTCACCGGCCGCCGGCTGAGCGTATTCTCCCGGGGGTGACCACTACGACGTCGTCCCACAACACCGTCATGCTCCCGGACCTCGCGCAGCTCCAGCAGGCCTACGCCGAGCTTCAGGCCAAGGGCCTGAAGCTGGATCTCACGCGCGGCAAGCCGTCCGCCGAGCAGCTCGATCTCGCCGAGCCGATGCTGGCCCTGCCCGGCGTGGGCGTGCACACCGACGAGACCGGCACGGACGTGCGCAACTACGGCGGGCTGGACGGCGGCATCACGATCCGCCGCATCTTCGCCGAGCTGCTCGACGTGCCCGTGGAGCAGCTCCTCGCGGGCGGCAACGCGTCGCTCACGACCATGCACGACGTCGTCGCGTTCGCCGAGCTGTTCGGCTTCCCCGACTCACCCAAGCCCTGGGCGCGCGAGGAGAAGGTGCGCTGGATCTGCCCGGTGCCGGGCTACGACCGGCACTTCACGATCTGCGAGGCCTTCGGCATCGAGATGATCCCGGTGCCGATGACGGCGGACGGCCCGGACGCCGAGGCCGTGGCCGCACTCGTCGCGACCGACCCCACGATCAAGGGCATGTGGGTCGTGCCCACGTACTCCAACCCGGACGGCGCGGTCATCAGCGCCGACGTCGCCCGCGCACTGGTCTCCATGCCTGCCGCCGCCCCGGACTTCCGCATCCTGTGGGACAACGCGTACGCGGTGCACCACCTGACCGACGACGAGGTGACCAGCCCGAACGCGATCGCGCTGGCCGCCGAGTCCGGCCACCCGGACCGGGTGCTGCTGTTCGCCTCGACGTCCAAGATCACGTTCGCGGGCGCGGGCGTGTCGTTCCTGGGCAGCTCGGCGGCGAACATCGCGTGGTTCAAGAAGCACCTGTCGGTCGCCTCCATCGGCCCGGACAAGCTCAACCACCTGCGGCACGCGATGTTCTTCGGCTCGGCCGACGGCGTGCGCGACCACATGCGCAAGCACCGCGCGATCCTGGCGCCGAAGTTCGAGGCCGTGGTCGAGATCCTGACCGAGCGCCTGGGTGGCTACGGCATCGCGTCGTGGACCGAGCCCAAGGGCGGCTACTTCGTGTCGCTCGACGTCGCACCGGGCACGGCCGCCCGGGTGGTGCAGCTCGCCAAGGAGGCGGGGATCGCCCTGACCCCCGCCGGTGCCACCCACCCGTACGGCAAGGACCCGCAGGACCAGAACGTGCGTCTGGCACCGTCGATGCCCCCGCTGGAAGAAGTCCGTACCGCGATGGACGGCGTCGCGACCTGCGTGCTGCTCGCCGCGGCCGAGGCCGCGCAGGCCTGATCGCACCATCTCTGACGGGTCAGACCCTCAGGTCACTGCGGTGACCTGAGGGTCTGACACGTTCAGGGTCCCGGTCAGTCCGGGCAGTGCTTGTTGACCACGAGCACCGGGCAGGCCGCGTGGTGCAGCACCGCCTGGCTCGTCGAGCCCAGCAGCAGCCCGCGGAACCCGCCGCGGCCGCGCGAACCGACGACGACGAGGTCCGACGCCGTGGAGAACTCCGTCAGCAGCTCCGCGCCCGTGCCGTCCAGCACGATGCGCCGGATGCGCAGGCCCGGGTTCTCGGCCTCGTACCGGTCGACGAGCACGTCCATGCCGGCCCCGATGTCGGCCAGGACCTGCTCCCGGTCGATCGACGACGGCAGCCACGCCAGCATCCCCGCGTTGCCCACGGGCACGCCGGTGACGGCGGTCAGCTCCGCGCCCCACGCGTTGGCCTGGACGATCGCATGCTGCAGCGCCCGCTCGGCCTGCGGCGACCCGTCCACGCCGACGACGATGCGGCGCACCTCCCGGATCTCCGCTGCCCCGGGGGCCACGTCGCTCTCGGCGTCGTCCGCCGAGCCGGCGGCGGTGCCGGGCTCACCCGAGCTGAGGTCCGGCGGGGTCCAGGAGACGCCCCGGTTGGTCTCTGCCCGCAGCGGGACCACGACCACCGGGCACTTCGCGTGCGCCGGCAGCGCGGACGACACCGTACCCAGCAGACGCTCCGTGAAACCTCCTCGGCCGCGGGTGCCCACGACGGCAAGCCCGTAGTCGGCGGACAGCTCCACGAGCACGCCGGCGGCGTCACCGGTGGCGACCTCCGTCGTGGCGCGCACCCCGGCGTCGGCCACGCGGTTCTCCGCCTCGACCAGGACCGCCTTGGCGCCCTCCTGGATGGTGGTGTCGTCGAGGGCGGCGTACCCACCGTCGAGCGACGCGGCCGTGAACGACGGCAACGAGTAGCTGCACACGATGTGCAGCGCCCAGCCCACGCGGTGTGCGTAGGCGGTAGCCCAGTCCAGCGCGTGCAGACTCGCGGCCGATCCGTCCACCCCGACCAGTACGACCTCGGATCGTGTCATCGCCAGTCCTTTCTACGGCAGTGCACCTTTGCCCTCCAACGCTACCGGCGGAGCACCGGTATCGGGTAACCGGAGGCAAAAAGTCTGCAGAAAGATGGCAAAGCAGAGCGCCCGCCCGGTCGTGACCGGACAGGCGCTCAGCGAGGTGTTACGTGGCCGCGATCAGCCCAGGCGGATGAACGTCGGGTTCGACTGCCAGATGGTGCGGAAGTCGACCACGGTGCCCGGCTTGGACGCGTCGATCATGGTGTTGCCACCGGCGTAGATCGAGACGTGCCCGGGGGTCCACATCAGGTCGCCCGGCTGTGCCTCCGACGCCGGCACCTGCGTGCCGTAGCCGGACTGCGCCGAGGACGAGTGCGGCAGCGAGATACCGAGCTGGCCGTAGACGTAAGAAGTAAAGCCCGAGCAGTCGAAACCGCTCGGGCTGCTGCCACCGGAGACGTACGGAACGCCGATGTACCGGCTGGCGATGGAGATCACGGAGTTGCCGATCGCCGACGCCGGGACGTCGACGGACGATGCGGTCGAGACCGTAGTGGCGGCTGCGGCAGCGGCCTCGGCAGCCTCGGCGGCGGCGGCCTCAGCGGCCTCCTCCGCCTCCTTGGCGGCCAGCTCGGCCTGATAGTCCTCGTTGTCGGCAGCGGAGACCACCGAGACGGCGGACTTCTCGACGCTGAGCTCGGCGTCGGGCGCGACGGTCACGACGGGAGCGTTGGACAGGGACTCACGGGCCTGCGACGTCAGCGCGTTGAGGTCCACGGAGTTCATCTTGGCGGGGCCGGTCTCCAGCGGAGCGGCCTGCGCAGCCATCGCGCCACCGAACGTCGAGACCAGGAGCGCGCCACCTGCGGCGGCGACCGCGGTACGGCGACCGACGGCGGCGTTCTGGGCGAGCTCGGTGAGCGGAGTCACAGGGCGACGCGCAGCACGATGGCGTGCGCGGGTGGTACGTGCAGTCACGTAGTACCTCTCCTTGTACGCCTTCGAGGTCAGCTGTCGGGTTCGGGTGGGAGAAATCACCCGGCCGTGCGCTCCCGAAGGATTGCCCGGCTTCACCCCTAGGACGCACCCTGGCGCCCGATGGTGGGTCCCCCGCCTCTGTCATGCGGTCGTCTTGGGGCCCCGGCCGGTGACAGAGTTCGGCGTCCGTCCGGAGACTCCCTCGGAATAAACTCCGCGGGAGCGGTCCGAACGTACCCGACGTCACCCCCGATGTCACGTTCCGGCAACGAATGTCATGGCGTGTCGGACAGAGGGTGACACCTTTCCGGCAAAAGGGGCCATTTCGCACCCCCGTCGCCACCTACCGGGGCAACCGGATCAGGCGGTGGCGACGAAGAGGTGCCGGGCCAGGTCCTCGCCCAGCTCGAGCGCCGTCCCGGCGCCGTCGACCGTCACCGTGTACGTACCGTCGCTGAGCTCCGCCGTGATCCGCGAGCCGGGCACGAGGCCGGCGTCGGACAGGCGGGCCAGCAGCTCGACGTCCGTCTGCAGGGGCTCCGCGATGCGGGTCAGCGACGCCGCGAGCGGCTCGCCCTTCACGCCCTTCTTGGCCGCGGCCTCGAACGCCGAGGGCAGCGAGATCACACCGGCCAGGAACGGCACGTCCGTGTAGGCCTCGCCCAGCTCCGACAGGCCTGGGATCGGGTTGCCGTAGGGGTCGTGGTGCGGGTGGTCGAGCAGGCCCACGAGCCGCTTCTCCACCAGGTCGCTCATCACGTGCTCCCAGCGGCACGCCTCGACGTGCACGTGCTCCCAGTCGAGCTTGATCACGTCGGTCAGCAGGCGCTCCGCCAGGCGGTGCTTGCGCATCACGCGCATCGCCTTGTCGTGCCCGAGCTCCGTGAGCTCCAGGTGGCGATCACCGGTCACGATCACGAGCCCGTCGCGCTCCATGCGCGCGACCGTCTGCGACACCGTCGGTCCGGAGTGCCCCAGACGCTCCGCGATGCGCGCGCGCAGGGGGGTGATGCCCTCCTCGTCGAGCTCGTAGATCGTCTTGAGGTACATCTCGGTGGTGTCGATCAGATCCGTCACGTCAGCTCCCGTCATGCGCGCAGCCGCCCAGTCGCCCGTGGGCTCGGCGCCCCGGGCGTCGGCCCAGGTTCTAGTCTAGTTCTGTGCCACTGACAATCCCGACACACCTGCTGCCCACCGACGGCCGTTTCGGCTCAGGCCCTTCCAAGGTGCGCCCGGGACAGGTAGATCATCTCGTGGCGAACGCCCACGTGCTCGGTACGTCGCACCGGAAAGCACCCGTGAAGGACCTGGTTCGCCGCATCCGTGAGGGTGTCACGGAGCTGCTCGGTGCGCCCGACGGCTACGAGGTGACGCTCGGCAACGGCGGCGCGACCGCCTTCTGGGACGTGGCCACCCTGTGCCTCGTGGAGCGCAAGGCGCAGCACGCGTCGTTCGGCGAGTTCGGCGGCAAGTTCGCCACGGCCACGTCGCGCGCCCCGTTCCTCGACCCCTCCCAGGTGATCACCGCGGAGCCGGGCGCCGTGGCCTACCTCGAGCCGGCCGACGACGTCGACACCTACGCCACGCCGCACAACGAGACCTCGACGGGCGCGATGGCCCCGGTGCTGCGCCCGTCCGGACCGGACGGCGCGATCGTGCTCACGGACGCGACGTCGGGGGCCGGCGCGCTGCCGGTGGACCTGCGCCAGACCGATGCCTACTACTTCTCCCCGCAGAAGGCGTTCGCGGCCGACGGCGGCCTGTGGCTCGCCGTGCTGTCCCCTGCCGCCGTCGAGCGGGCCGCCCGGATCGAGGCCTCGGGCCGCTGGGTGCCGGAGTTCCTGTCGCTCACGACGGCGATCACGAACTCGCGCCTGGACCAGACGCTGAACACGCCCGCCGTGGCGACGCTCCTGCTCCTGGCCGACCAGGTGGAGTGGCTCCTCGCGCAGGGCGGCCTGAAGTGGTCGGCCGAGCGGTGCGCGACGTCGGCCGAGATCCTCTACGGCTGGGCCGAGAAGCGCCCGTGGGCGACGCCGTTCGTGGCCCGCCCGGAGGAGCGGTCCACGGTGGTCGGCACCATAGACCTGGCCGACGAGATCGACGCCGGACGGGTACTCTCCGAGCTACGCGCCAATGGCGTCCAGGACGTGTTCGCCTACCGCAAGCTCGGGCGGAACCAGCTCCGCGTCGGCATGTTTCCTGCCGTCGAGCCCGACGACGTAGCCGCGCTCACCGAGTGCGTGGACTACCTCGTCGAGCGCATCTGACCAGGCTGATCACGTCCGCAATACCCCTTCGACGGGGAGTTCTGCCTATTGTCCGGTGCACGGGGGCTCTGTAACGTTTCCGCAACAGAGGGAACCATTTTGAGGGGCTGTTCAACAAGATGCCATTGATCGACCACTTCACCTTCGGAATCGTGACGCCCATCCTGGCGTTCGCGATCTCGTGCACCGGCGCAGCGACGGGCCTCGCATGCACCTCCCGAGCCCGAGCGGCTGCGGGCGGCGCGCGCGCGGCGTGGCTCGTCTTCGGCGCCATCGCACTGGGCGGTACCGGGATCTGGGTGATGCACTTCGTCGCCATGCTCGGCTTCTCCGCCTCGGGCGTGACCATCCGCTACAACATCCCTGAGACCCTCCTCAGCGCTGCCATCGCGATCATCGTCGTCGGGGCGGGCCTGTTCATCACCGAGCTCGGCAAGCGCAAGCTGCCCGCGATGCTTGTCGGCGGCGCGCTGGCCGGTGCGGGCGTCGCCGCCATGCACTACATGGGCATGGAGGCGATGGAGATGTCCGCCGAGGTCGTCTACAACCCGGTCTACGTCATCGCCTCGATCGTCATCGCGATCGTCGCAGCGACCGCCGCACTGTGGTGCACCGTCCACATCCGCGGCACGCTCGCCACCATCGTGGCCACGCTGGTCATGGGTGTCGCGGTGACGGGCATGCACTACACGGGCATGGCCGGCGTGTCCGTGGTCAACCCGGTCGACACCGTTCCCACGGGAGCCTCGACCATGCAGCTGCTGGTGCCGCTCGTCATGGCGGTGAGCGTCGTGACGTTCCTGCTCATCCTCGGCATCGGCCTCTGGCCCACGGAGGACGAGCTGCGCACGCAGGCCGAGTTCGAGAACCGGCTCAAGGCGCACAGCGAGCAGGGCCAGCGGTTCGAGAACGTGCAGCAGGAGCTCCAGCCGAGCGTCGGCCAGTTCGCACAGTCGCACCGCGCGCGCTGACTCCCCGCGGCACCGTACGGCCAAGCGCCCGTCCCCCTTCCCCGGGGGCGGGCGCTTTGCCGTACTCACCCGGGGTTTCTCCCGCCGTCCGACGCCGCTCGGTGTGACCACACCCACGTACCGTTAGCAAGGCTAATGACCTAGAATGGGGCGGGTGCCGTCGAGCTCCCGCAGGTCCAGCCGTAGCCCGGCGACCGTCGGGGGCGACCTCCGAGTCGCCCTCACCCGAGTGTCCCGCCGCCTGCGCGCCGAGCGCGGTGAGGCCGACCTCCCAGAGGGGCAGTTCGGGATCCTGACGGTGCTGCACCGACACGGCGAGATGTCCCCCGGCTCCCTCGCCGAGCACGAGCGCGTGCGCCCCCCGTCGATGACCCGAGCGGTGAACACCCTGGCCGAGCTCGGCCTCGTCGAGAAGGTGGAGCACGCGACCGACAAGCGCCAGGTCGTCGTCCGCCTCACCGCGGCCGGCGAGCGTGAGGTCGCCGAGACCCGACGGCGTCGCGACGCCTGGCTGACCAAACAGCTGTCCACCCTGACCGTAGAGGAGAGAGAGATCCTTGCAGGAGCCAGCGAGCTCCTCCTGCGGATCGCCGCTCGATGAGCGCAACCTTCGCCAGCCTTAAATATCGTAACTATCGTCTCTGGTTCGCCAGCGCTCTCGTCGCCAACATCGGCACCTGGATGCAGCGCGTGGCGCAGGACTGGGTCGTCCTGACCCTCCTGACCAACAACTCCGGCGTCGCGGTCGGCATCGTGACCGCACTGCAGTTCATCCCGCACATCTTCCTGTCCGCGTGGGCCGGCCTGCTGGCCGACCGCGTCGACCGCCGCAAGCTCCTGATGATGACGCAGGGCGGCATGGGCGTACTGGGCCTCGGGCTCGGTGCGCTGGTGCTGTCCGGCGCTGCCGAGCTGTGGCACGTGTACGTGTTCGCCACCCTGCTGGGTGTCGTGAGCGCGATCGACGGGCCTGTCCGCCAGACGTTCGTCGCCGAGCTCGTGCCGACCAAGCGGCTCGCGAACGCCGTCGGGCTCAACTCGACGAACTTCAACGCCGCACGCCTCATCGGCCCCGGTGTGGCAGGCCTGCTCATCGCGGCCGTCGGCACGGGCTGGGTGTTCATCATCAACGGCATCGCCTTCGGTGCCGTGATCCTGGCGCTCACCCGCATGCGTGACCTGCGCGTGCAGCCCACCGCCTCGCGCGCCAAGGGGCAGATCCGTGAGGGCCTGTCCTACATCCGCGGGCGCAGCGACATCGTGGTGATCATGGTCGTGATGGGCGTGGTCTCCACGTTCGGCCTGAACTTCCAGCTCACGTCGGCCATGATGGCGCGCGTCGAGTTCGGGCGGGGCGCGGGCGAGTACGGCATCCTCGGGTCCGTGCTCGCGATCGGCTCGCTCGCCGGTGCGCTCCTGGCGGCCCGCCGCGAGCGGCCGCGGGTGCGGCTCGTGCTCGGTGCGGCGTTCGCGTTCGCGATCGCCATGGGCATCCAGGCCGTCATGCCGACCTACCTCGGCTACCTGATCATGTGCATCCCGGTCGGCTTCGCGTCGCTGACCATGCTGACCTCGGCCAACGCGGCGATCCAGCTCTCGGTCGCCCCCGAGATGCGTGGTCGGGTCATGTCGATCTACATGATGGTGCTGCTCGGCACCACGCCGCTGGGCTCCCCCGTCGTCGGCTGGATCGGCGAGACCTTCGGCCCGCGGTACGCGGTGCTGATCGGGGCAGTGGCCACGCTGCTGGTCGCGGCGATCGCCACGGTCTGGGCCTACCGGACGTGGCACGTGCGAGTCCGCGCGCGGCTCTCTCGCGAGCACCGCATCCCGCGCCCGTACCTCCACGTGGAGTACCCGCCCGTGGCAGACCCGACCCCGGAGAAGCAGGCCCTGGCGGCCTAGCCGGGCGCCGGCCCCGGGCCGGCCGGCCGGCCGGGAGCAGTGGACCGCGAAGTGCGCTTCTAGCCAGTCCTCAGGCCCGGAATCATGCAGATTCCGGGACCCGACGACTGGGTAGAGGCGCACTTTTCTTGTGCTTGCGACGGACCCTGGGCCGCAGACGGGGAGCGCGACCACAAGGGGCCGTTTTCAGCAGTTGTACACAGGCGAGGCGATCGACGCCGCCCCGGTCCGGGCTGCGCTGGTGAAGTGGGTTCGTGCCCAAGACCTACGTGATCCCGAGCGCCGCCGAGCTGGTCTCCCGCCGGCAGGCCGGACTCCTGTCCACCGCGCAGTGCGAGCAGCTCGGTATCGGGCGGGAGGCCCGACGCCGTCTCGTCCGTCAGGTCCGCTGGACCAGCCCGGCGCGCGGCGTGTACGACACCGATCCCGTGCCGCTCGCCAGCAGAGTCCGGGACAACTGGTTCGAGCACGCCGCCAGGTGGCGCACCTGGTTCGCGTTGCTCCTGCACGGTTCCGACGCCGTCGCCACCGGGTGCTGTGCGCTCGTGCTGCACGGCGTCGCGGGGCTGCCGCGGGACTTCCCACTGGAGGTGGCGCGCAAGGACCGGTCGCCGCGCCGGACCAAGCACGGTGCCGCCGTCGTGGCGTACGCGGAGTTCCCCACGGATCTGCTCGAGGACCGCGCGATCGCGCGGGTCGACCATGCCGCCGCACAGGCGCTCCCCCGGCTGCCCCGGCAGAACGCCCTCGCCGTCCTCGACGACCTGGCCCGCCGGTTCGGGTTCGACCCGGCCCGCCGCGCCGCGCTCCACGACCTGGTCCGACGGCGGCACGGGGCGGCCCAGCTGCACGCCCTGTTCCTGCTCGTCGACGGGCGGTCCGAGTCGCCCGCGGAGTCATTCGCCCGGCTGTCGTGCCACGACAACGGGGTGCCGCCCGACGACCTGCAGGTGCGCGTCGTGCGGGGCGGCAAGGTCGTCGCGCGGGTGGACTTCGCCTGGCGGCTGCCCGACGGGCGCTGGCTGGTCGTCGAGATCGACGGGCTCGGACCGCACAGCACCCAGCGGGCGCTCGTCCGGGACGCCCCGCGCCAGAACCTGCTCACTGCGTCGGGGCGGGTGATCGTGCTGCGGTTCAAACCGTCGGACAACGACCGCCCGGGCGGCGTCGGCAGCCGGATCGCGAAGGTCCTGCGGAAGCACGGCTGGACCCCGCCCCGCGAGGCGACCGGCGCGACCCGGATCTATCTGGACGACCCGGCCCCGGTCGCGGCGCAGAAATAGGTGCGCCTCAAGTCAGTCGTCAGGACCAGATCCACGAGCGGATCTGGTCCCGACGACTGGGTAGAAGCGCACCTTCGGGGCCGGGCGGAGCCCGCAGCCCGCGCCGCGTCAGATGCCTACCGCGGCGCGGATCGGGCCCATCAGGAAGTAGACGAGGAACAGCACCGCCGCGACCCACAGCAGCGGGTGCACCTTGCGGACCTTGCCGACCGCGACCTTGAGCAGCACGTACGAGATGACGCCCGCGCCGATGCCGACGGTGATCGAGTACGCGAACGGCATGAGCACCATGGTGAGGAACGCCGGGATGGCGACCTCGAGGTTCTTCCAGTCGATGCCGGTCACCTGGACCACCATGAGGAAGCCGACGATCACGAGCGCGGGGGTGGCGGCCTCGTGCGGCACCATCTGGACGAGCGGCGCGAGGAACGTGGCGAGCAGGAACGCGACGCCGGTCGTGATAGCCGCGAGGCCCGTGCGGGCGCCGTCACCCACACCGGACGCCGACTCGACGTACGCCGTGTTGGACGAGACCGAACCGGCGCCACCGCCGATAGCGGCCAGCGAGTCGACGATCAGGATCTGCTTGGTCCGGGGCGGGTTGCCCTTCTCGTCGAGCAGCCCGGCCTCGCCGCCGATGGCCACCATGGTGCCCATCGTGTCGAAGAAGTCGGCGATGAGAAGCGTGAACACCAGCAGGATGACGGCGATCGGGCCGATCTTCTCGAACGAGCCGAAGAGCGAGAACTGGCCGATGAGCGAGAAGTCCGGCAGCGCCACGACGGAGTCGGGGAGCGCGGGGACGTTGAGCGACCAGCCGCCCGGGTTGTCGGCGGTGCGCCCGCCGATCTTCCCGACGGCCTCGATGACGACCGCGACCACGGTCGAGGCCACGATGGCGATGAGGATGGCGCCGCGCACCCTGCGCACCATCAGGACGGCGGCCAGCAGCACACCGAACGCGAACACGAACAGCGGCCAGGCGCCGAGCGAGCCGCCCAGGCCGAGCTCCGTCGGCGTGGCGAGGGACGCAGGGATGCGCACGAAGCCGGCGTCGTACACGCCGATGAACGTGATGAACAGACCGATGCCCACACTGATCGCGATCTTGAGCTCGCGGGGCACCGCCTTGAAGACTGCCTCCCGGAACCCGGTGACCACCAGGATCAGGATGACGATGCCCTCCAGCACGACGATGCCCATGGCGTCGGCCCAGGTCATGCCGGGCAGCGCCGCCACGGAGAACGCGACGACGGCGTTCAGGCCGAGCCCCGCCGCGAGCGCCAGCGGGAAGTTCGCGACGACGCCCATGAGGATCGACATCACGCCGGCCACGAGGGCGGTCGCCGCGGCGATCGCCTCGATGTCGCCGCGGCCGTCCCCACCGCCGAGGAACTGCCCGGTGCCGTCGGGCACGCTCCCGAGGATGAGCGGGTTGAGCACGACGATGTAGCTCATCGTGAAGAAGGTGACCAGGCCGCCGCGCACCTCCGTCCACACCGTGGACCCGCGTTCGCTGATCTTGAAGAACCGGTCGACGGCGCCCAGCCTCTGGGCCTGGTCGTGAACCATGGTCGGATGTTCCCCTTCGTTACCTGTTGCTGTCCGGCTGCATGCCGCGCACCGCAGTCTGGAGCATCTTCTCAACGGAGCGCACCTGGGTGAGCACGTATTCGGCGTTGAGGTGGTGGAAGTCACGGTAGACGGGGTGACTGACATCGCCGACGTGACAGGTCTGCGCGTCGCAGGTCTCCGACCAGAGACCGTCCCACTCCGTCACGCCGTACCTCTCCCAGACGCCGGCGCTGATGGCGGGCAGGTCGCCGTTGGAGCGCTCGGCGTCCGCCCGCGGCATGCTGCAGTCGCCGAGGCCGGGCCAGGGACGGGTGAGGCACTCGAGCGGGTCGACGTCGAGGCGGGGGTTGTCCTTGACGGCCACCACGGCGGAGGACACGTCGGTGAGGTGGGCGAACAGCGCTTCGTTGGCCTGCTCCCAGGTGCTGCCCGCCTCGTCCTCGGACATGAGGCTGCCGTCGGCGTGCAGCATGCGGTCGCCGTAGATGTGCGCCTGGCTGATCACCACGACGTCGGGTCGCAGGTCGTCGACGATACGCAGGGACTCTGCCTGGAAGCCCGCGCACGGGCCGCGGTCGGCGGGCTGCTCGACCTTGACCTCGGCGGCGGGGCAGCCGTGCCGCCAGCGGACGGCGAGGCGCAGGCCGGCATCGGCCGCGGCGGCGTCGAACGCGGGGATCCAGTGCATCGCGTGCGAGTCGCCGAGCAACAGCACCGTGGTGGTCGAGGTGACGTCGCCGAGCAGGCAGACCTCGGTGCCCGTCGCCGTCTCGGTGTGCCCGTCGCACCCGTAGGACGCAGGCTGGGCGCGAGTCGCGACGGCGGTCGCGTAGGGCTCCCGCTCGAGGACGGCGCTGGTCGCGACCCGCGTGCCCGCGACGACGCCGCCCACGGCGAGCGTGATGACGAGGGTCACCGCGGCGGTGCGGCGCCACGACCGCATGGCGCCGCTGAACCGGATCGGGTTCTCGACCCAGCGGTAGGTGGCGAACGCCGCGCCGAGAGCGGCGACCGAGGCGAGCACCTTGATCCAGATCGCGTCGTCCTGCACGGCGGCCGTGGTGAGCACGACGAACGGCCAGTGCCAGAGGTACCAGGAGTAGGAGACGTCGCCGAGGCGCTGCAGCACCGGCAGGTCGAGCACACGGTCCACCCAGGTGCCGGGGGCCGCGACGCTGCCCGCCGCGAGGACCAGCAGCGCGCCGCCCACGGGCAGCAGGGCCACGGTCCCGGGGAACGGGTCGGTCTCGTGCACCAGGGCGAACGACAGCACGAGCAGCACGAACCCGGCCGTGCCGAGCAGTGCCCGCAGCAGGGCCGGCCGCAGGCGGGAGCGCTCGGCGAGCCGGCTCCACGGCAGGGTCGCGACGAGCGCCGCGCCGGCGAACTCCCACGCGCGGGTCGGCAGGATGTAGAAGGCCCAGTCGGGGACGGCTGCCGTGAGCCAGACCGACGTCGCCAGCGACACCACGAAGGTGCCGGCGAACAGGAGCTGCAGCGCGCGGCGGGACGGGATCCGGGTGCGCCGGGCCACGGCGACGGCGAGCAGGATCAGCAGCGGCCAGAAGATGTAGAACTGCTCCTCGATGCCGAGCGACCAGGTGTGCAGGTACGGGCTCGGCGTGACGGTGTCGGCGAAGTAGTTCTGCCCCTGGTAGGGAAAGAGCAGGTTGGAGACGAACAGCATGGCCGACGCGGCGTGCCAGGCGAGGCGCCCCCAGACCAGCGGCGACAGGATCAGCATGCAGGCACCCAGCGTGACCGTCACGACCAGGGCGAGCGCGGGCACGAGCCGTCGCATGCGGCGGGTCCAGAACTCGACGAGGTCGACTCGCCCGGTGCGGTCCACCTCCCGCAGCAGCAGCGAGCTGATGAGGTACCCGGAGATCACGTAGAAGACGTCGACGCCGGTGAACCCGCCGGGGATCGCGATCCCCGCGTGGTAGACGACGACGGCGAGCACGGCGACCGCGCGCAGCCCGTTGATGTCGGTGCGGAACGTGTGACCGGTACCGGAGGCGGCGGGGGCCTGGTCCGCTCCGCCGGTCTCCCGGGACGGGTCGGAATGTCGGTCGACGGCGGTGGTCGTCGCCTGCGCCAATTTTTCTCCTGCAGTCGTTCCGGGCGGGTGCTCTTTCGCGCGTCACACCATAACGGCCGCGACGGGGCCAGGTTGCTCCGGTATGGAGGAGGCTCTGGGGAGTGTCCGCCGTCCTGGGGACGACTCGTCAGTCGAGGAACAGGTGGGAGCAGACCAGCCTCGGCCGGGTCGCGGTGCCGCCGTCGGCGACGCAGCCGATCGCGCCGCGTCGCAGCTCCCCGCTGGCGAGGTTCTCGAGGTGCGTCGGGGAGTCGATCCAAGCCTGCACCACGATCTGCGGCGGGTCCACGCCGCGGCTCAGGTTCTCGGCCACGAGCCCGCCGGGGCACTGCTTCCGCACGGGCGGCAGCGGCGCGTGGGTGAGCTCGGGTGCGCCGACCAACGCCGCCGCCCGCTCCACCGCGACGGGCTGGAGGCACGGCTCGTGCTCCAGCGGGTCGAGACCGATCTGCACCCGGGCGGCGTTCACGCCGTCCTCCAGCGCGGCGGCGTACTGGTCCGGATCGGTCAGGTCGATGCCGCCGGGCGCGGTCCAGGTCGCCTGGGGCGTCGCTGTCAGCATCGGGGTGCCGCCCCTCCCGGGCAGCGTCGTGCAGGCGGTGAGCAGCGCGCCGGCGGCCACGATGGTGACGGCGAGGCGGATCGGGTGTCGGGGCACGCCGCAGGTTCTCATGCCAGGAAGACGTGGGCGCAGATCATGACCGGTGCGGCGGGATCGCCGCCGTCGGGCACGCAGGCGATCGCGCCGCGGGTCAGGTCGCCGTTCAGGATGTTGGCGCGGTGCCCCTCGGAGTCCATCCAGCCCTGGGCGGCCTCGGCCGGCGTCCAGCCGCCCTTCGCCAGGTTCTCCGCCACGGCCGTGGTGGGGCAGGCGTCGAAGATCGGGCCGAGCGGCGCGTGCGCCAGGTCCTCGCCGACGAGCGCCTGGGCGCGCGCGAGGGCGACGTCGTACGCGCAGTCGTCGTGCGCCAGGGCGGCCAGGCCGTTCGCCGTCCGGTACCCGTTCACCGCCTCCTCCAGCGCCTTCGCGTACTGCACGGCGTCGGTCAGGTCGGGCGCGGCCGCGCCACTACCCGCGCCACCGCCGGAGCCCGCACCGGTGCCGTCCTCGCCGGCCCCGGAGCCCGCACCGGTGCCGGAGCCCGCGTCAGCTCCCTCGCCCGGCAGCGTCTCCCGGTCCTTGCCCCGGGACGCCGAGCCGTTGGGCGCCGCCTGCACGTCGACGGTGGCGGTCTCCTGGTTGTGCTCGCCCTGGATCGCTCCCACAGAGGTGGGGCCGGCGGACGGCGCCCGCTCGACCGGTATCGCCAGGCTGACCACCCCGGGAGCGGCGCCCGGCGCGGGCCGGGGCTCGGCGCCGGGGGCGAGGATCGCGGCGCATCCCGTGAGGCTCGCGCACACCGCCACGGCCAGCACGCCCCGCGCGAGCGACGCCCGCGCGGACCCACTGCCCCCACGGGCGATGGCCCTGTGCGAGGTGTGCACAGGCGTGGCCGCGGACGACGTCGTACCGGGTGCTGGAGACACAAGCCGGGACAATACCGGCAAACACGTTGGTATGGAATGCCTGAAAAGTCTTATCTATACGCACCGGGATTCGGCACCGGATGTCATGAAGGCCGCGAACAGTCCGAACTCCGCACAAAGAAACCCGTCCGCGAATTACGGGGATCGGACGATTCAGGTCGCACGCGGTACATTCATCGCATATTTTTGCGGGGCACCAGCGACCCTTTTCGCCGAGCAGCTGAGGTACCCCCACATGTCCGGAACGAGCACGAGTGGCGCGCCCTGGAACGACCATCGACTCGTCTTCATCGGTGGCCTGCACCGCAGCGGCACCGCGCTCGTGGCCCGCATCATCGGGTCGAGCCCCGACGCCTCCGGACTGACCGGCACCGGCACCTCCATGGACGAGGGACAACACATTCAGGACGCTTATCCGGGCGCCCTGGGTAATACATCCCAATGGTCCTTTCATCCGCAGGCGCACCTCACCGAGGAAGACGCGCGCCGCACGCCCGACGCCGCGGAGCGGATCTGGCAGAGCTGGTCGCCCTACTGGGACCTCGACCGCACGGTGCTCGTCGAGAAGTCCGCGCCCAACCTGACCAAGACGCGCTACCTCCAGGAGCTCTTCCCGAAGGCGCGGTTCGTGGTGGTCACCCGGCACCCCGTGGTGCAGGCGCTGGCCGTGCGCAAGTGGGCCACCCGCACGCACGGGCGGTTCACCTACGGTTTCCCCCGGCTCGTCGAGCACTGGGTGCACGCGCACGACGTCTTCGCCCAGGACGCGCTGCACATCGAGAACCTGCTCGTGCTGCGGTACGAGCACCTGATGCGTGAACCCGTGCGCGAGCTCGACCGCCTCGCGCGGTTCCTGGACCTCGACCTGGCCGAGGGCGGCCGCATCCGCGCCCTGGACACCGACCGCAGCAGCCGTTACGCCGAGCTGTGGGAGACCGGCGGCCGCGGGCGCCTCGCGGGCCGCGTACGGCACCACCTCGCGCACATCGGCTCGCGGCGCGGCACGCCGCGGGGCGACCTGGTCCGCGACGTCACCGACGTGGCCCTGCTCCCCCGCTACCGGAGCGTGGTCAGCGAGCACCTCGGCGAGCGGATCCGTGCCCACGGCTACGACCTCGACGTGCTGGACCGCGCGGCCCCGTGGGCCCCGGCGCCCGTCGGGCCGGCACCCCTCGGCCCGACGGCGGGCGCCCGATGACGGCCGGTCCCCGTGTCGTCTGCGTGACCGGTCCCGGCAACAGCGGCACCAGCACGCTCGCCGGCGCGCTGCGGCAGTTCGGCCTCACGGTGCCGCGCCCGGAGGTGCCCCCGGACGCCCCAGACCCCCGCGGTCCCTCCGAGCCGCAGTGGGTCGTGGACTTCCACGAGGCCCTGCTGCGAGCGGCCGACGTGCAGCAGGCCGACCCCCGGCCCCTCGCCTGGCACCTCGTGGACCGGGCGGGCGCCGAGGCGGACGCGCCCGGCCAGATCCGGGCCTGGCTCGCCGCACGGACAGCGGAGCACGGCGACCTGGTGATCAAGGACCCGCGGCTGCTCTGGTTCCTGGAGCACTGGCAGGCGGCGGCCGCCGCGACCGGCGCGGTGGCGTCGTGCGTCACGGTGCTGCGCCCACCTACCGAGGTCGTGGGCAGCAGGGTGACCGACGACGGGGACGCGCTGGTGGACCGGCTGGCCGGCTGGATCAACCTGATGCTCGGCACCGAGCTCGCCACGCGGGCCACGCCGCGTGCCTTCGTGCGCTACTGGGACCTGATCCACGACTGGGACAGCCCGGTGTTCGACGCCGCGGCCGCCCTCGACCTGCCGATGGTCGACCCGCGTGACACGAGCGCCGTCGAGCGGGTGGACGCGTTCATCGACCACACGCTGCACCGCGTCGAGGTCACGTGGGACGAGATGCCGGTACCGGCCCCCCTGCGCGCGCTGGCGGACGACACCTGGGCCGCCCTCGACGCCCTCCCCGAGCACGACGACGCCGTGACGCGCGCCGAGTTCGACCGGCTGCGCGCGTTGTACCCCTACGTGCACCGGAAGGTCACCGCGTCCCCCGCGCGACGGATCGCGCGGATGGTGCCGCCGGCCGTGGTCCCGTCGCCGGTCCGGACGAGGGTGGCGGGCATGCTCGGCCGCGCCCCGTACGCCGGCTGAGCGGAGAGGCCCGTGCCCGTCGACGTCGTCCACTGGAACCCGCGGCGGCCGGTCCTGCCCGGGCGGTGGGGCCGGCTCGTCCCGTGGCGGCGCCCCGTCGGTAACTTCGGCGACCTGCTCGGGCCGTTGATCGTCGCGCGGCTCGTGGCCCGCGAAGGCCTGACCGAGCCCGTGTCCCCGCGCCGGCTCCTCGCCGTCGGGTCCATCCTCAACCTCGCGCGCACGGGTGACGTGCTCTGGGGCATCGGGGCCAACGGCAAGACGCTCGACCACCCGCCCGCCTACCGGGAGCTCGACGTCCGGGCGGTCCGCGGCCCTCGGACCGCCGCGTTCCTGCGGGCGAAGGGACACACCGTGCCGGACGTCTTCGGCGACCCCGGGCTGCTGCTCGGCCGGCTCTGGTCCCGTGAGCAGATCGCGCGCGACACCGCCCCACGCGCGGTCACGGTGGTCCCGAACCTCAACGACCGGCACCTGGCCGTGGGTCGCTCCGACGCCGTCGACCCCACCGGTGACCTCACCGCGACGCTGGGCGCCATCGCGGCGAGCGACCTCGTGGTCGGCAGTTCGCTGCACGGGATCGTGGTCGCCGAGAGCCTGGGCATCCCCGCGCGCCTGGTCACGTCGCGGGCCGAGCCCGCGTTCAAGTTCGAGGACTACTACCGCGGCACCGGGCGCCCGGCGTTCCGGCCCGCCCCCGACGTCGAGACCGCGATCGGCCTGGGCGGCGAGCCGCCGCCCGCGTGGGCCCCCGGACCGCTGCTCGCCGCGTTTCCCCGGGACCTGTGGCAGGACCCGCCCGGCCCGCCGGCGCAGAGCAGGACGAGGGGCTAGGGCCGCCACCGGGGTCAGCGCCGGCGCAGCAGGGTCCGCGTCCGGGCGACGTCGCCCAGGTCCCGGCGGAACGCCGGCCACACGAGCGCCTCGGCCGCCAGCACTAGAACAGCGGCCGCCAGCGCCGCCCCCAGCGTGAGCCAGGGGCCCGCGGGGTCGAGCCCGCGGGCGACGGCGGCCGCGGCCCCGGCCGCGACGCCGTGCGCGAGGATCGTCCGGCAGCCGCCCACGAGCCAGGGCCGCCAGCTCAGCCGCGCGGCCCGGCCGGCCCACCACAGCGAGACGGGCCACAGCAGGGCGGAAGCGATGCCGTAGGCGGCGGCCACGCCCACGACGCCCCAGAGACTGCCCGCGACGACGGCGGCCACGACCAGAGGGCGCGACCAGAGGGCGAACCGGAACTGGGACCGCATGGTCCCCGTGGCCATGAAGACCCAGCCCGAGGTGAACGACGCCGCCTGGAACACGCCGCCCACGGCGAGCACGGCGAACAGCGGGGCCAGCTCCAGCCACCCGGCGCCGAGCGCGATCTCGACCACGGGTCCCGCCGTCGCCGCGCCGAGCAGCATCACCGGCGCGAGCAGGTTGAGCAGGATCGCCTGGCCGCGCACCACGAACCGGCCGAAGTTCGCCACGTCGTCCTGCAGGCGGGACAGCACGGGCATCGCCACCCGGGTCACGGGGAACTGGAGCTGCCGCACCGGCAGCATCATCATGCGGAAGGCCCGGTCGTACAGGCCGGCGGGCGCCGCGCCGAACCGCGCGCCGACCACGACGGCGTCGGCGTTCATGCTGACGTAGGTGAGGAGCTGCGCACCGAGCTGGTGCGCGCCGTAGGAGACGAACGAGCGCACCGGCTCCCGCCGCCGGGGCGGCCCGGGAAGCCAGCGGGCGACCAGGACCGACCCGGCGCAGACGACGACGGCGGCCACGACCTGCTGCGCCACCAGTGCGCGGTACGAGCCGTCCGCGAGCGCGACCCACACCGCCACCAACAGCCCGAGGGTGGGCGCGGCGACGTCGATCACCGTGATGGCGGTGAACCGCAGGTCCCGCATGAGCGAGGCCCGGAACTGCGCGGCGAGCCCGCCGAGCAGGAACGTGACCGCCAGCCAGCGGGTGATGTCCGCCAGCACCGGCGCGTCGTAGAGCGCGGCCACCATGGGCGCCGCGGCCAGGACGGCGACGGCCGCGAGCGCCCCGCAGCCGAGGTTGAGCCAGAACAGGTTGTCGCGCTGGCCCACGGTGACGACGGGGGCCTGCACGGCGGCCCGGGACAGCCCGAAGTCCTGCAGGATCGTCGCGGCGCCCACGATCGCGCCGACCATCGCGACGTAGCCGTAGTCGGCCGGGCCGACGAGCCGCGCGAGGACCACGATCGACGCCACCTGGACCAGGGCCCGGATCCCCTGGCCCGCCAGGGTGACGGCACCGCCACGGGCCGCGCTGCGCCCCAGCGCGTCGGCCCGGGGCCGCGTGGCCGCCTCGCTCACCGCAGCGCCTCCTCCCGGTCGCCGGGGCCGGTGACGGCGCTCAGGACCGTCCGCTCGATCTCCTCCAGCGCGGCCCGCGCGCCCAGCACGACGGTCCGGATCTCGTCGGCCCGGCCGGCAGCGCCGCGCAGGAACGTCGCCAGCGCCGCGTCGTCGGCCGTCGCCGAGTCGAGGCTCACGCCGTGGTACCCGACCGCCTCGAAGTGCTCGCGCACCTTGGGCGCCGGGTCCGGGGCCAGCTCGACGGGCACCGAGCCGCCCAGGGACGCGAGGATCAGCACGTGCAGCCGGTCGCTGACCGTGACCGCCGCCCGGCGGTACAGGCCGCGCAGCCGGGCCTCGTGCTCGGCGTCGCCGTGGTCGCCCCAGGGCTGGTACACCCCGCCCAGCGCCGCGGCGAGCTCCTGCGCGCGGGTCTCGTCCTGGCGCGCCTGCGGCGCGCAGACCACCTCCAGCCCGGCCTCGTCGGCGAAGGACCGGACCGCCCGCACCCAGCGGTCGCCGGGCCACGGACGCGGGCCGCGCATGCTGACGACGAGCTTGCGGCGGGCCGTGCCCTCGATCCAGTACGCGGGCTCGCTGAACGCGACGTCGGGGGCGAGCGCGCCCCGGCCCACGGCCGCGAGGCTCTGCGCGTTGCGCCACCAGACGTGCTGGGCCAGGCGGCACGTCGCACGGTGCACCCAGACGGACGGCCCGAACGCGTCGCGGGCGACCGCCCGCGGTGGCAGCACGACCGTGCCGCCCTTGACCCGCGCCGTCGCGGCGAACAGCAGGTAGGCGACCTGCCGCGCGAACATGCGGGCGCTCAGGTCGAGCTCGCCGGGCTCCACCACCAGGGCCGGACGACGCGACCGGAGCAGCGCGCCGAAGAAGGATCCGAGCTGGCGGGTCGTGTAGACCCGGTCGGAGGCGCGGACGCAGAGCCGTTCGAGCCACGCCCACGGGGCGCTGCCCACGTAGGTGTCCGCGGCGCCCGTCGCCTTGCGCACCCAGGCGAAGACGCGCTCCCGGATCAGGGCGTCGCCGATGTTGGGGTAGTCGCCGGTCATCATGGCGAAGACCCGGGTCCGGTCGGTCGGCATCGTGCCACCTCTCCTCGACGTGTGCTTTCTCGGGGTTGCCGTGCTCAGCGAGCGAACGCGCGCCGGGCGCGCCGGACCAGTCGCCATGCCTCACCTCTCAGTCGGCCGCGGACCCGCTCCGTGAGCGGCCGCGACAACCTGTCGTGCTCGCGGACCAGCGGGCGCATCGGCCCGAGGTAGAGGTCGAGGTCGCCGGCGGCCCGGGCCCGCTCGAACAGCTCGAAGCTGAGCTCCGAGAGCGTGCGCCGGGCGCGGACGAGCCGCACCCGGCGGCGCGGCACGCCGTACCCCGGGTCCACCCGCTTGCGCGGCACCCACTGCCCCGCGGCGACGTCGTCGGCCAGGCGGACGGCGAGGCCGTCGCGGCGGTGCCGGTAGTTGCCGGCCTGCGCGCGGACCAGGTCGTCCACCGTGACCGGTTCCAGGTGCACGCTCCCGTCGGCGACGCCGGACCGCAGCACACGCTCGGCGCCCTCGGTCCGGGTGACGACGACGTTCGTGCCCCGCGGGTCCGCCTCGTACCGGGGCAGCCACGCGTCGCCGAACACGACGTCGGCCGACTCGGCATACACGTCGTCGCAGAAGTTGCAGGCGTTGAGCTGGAACGACGCGTGCCCCCACTGCCCGCCGACCAGTCGGCCGGGCAGCTCGGAGACCGGCGTCGCGCCCGTGCCCCAGGCGCCGAACCGGTAGCGTCTCGCGCTCGCGCCCGGGTCCTTGATCCGGAAGTCCACCCGCGCCAGGTCGTCCGGCGCGATGCCCTGCTGCCAGGCCAGCGACTCGGCGAAGCCCGAGGCCTTCATGTGCCCGCAGACGATGCCCACGAGGTACCTGAGCTGGCCGGCGAGCACGGCGTCCTCCCGCATGAGGAGCCGCACCGCCTGGACGAAGCACGGGACGCCCACCAGGGCGTATCTGCGGCCGTCGCCGCGCAGGGCGGCGACCACCGTCGCGAGGGTGGTCGAGTAGTAGGCCGACTTGCGGCTGCCGAGCAGCTCGGCCGACGTCTCGGCGACCCGGTACTCGAACAGCCGGGGCCCGTCCGGCGTCGGCCCCACGTGCACGACGGCGTCGACCTCGCCGGTGTCGAGCAGCCGGGCGAGGAACCAGCTCGTCAGGCCGCCCGAGCTGCTCCGGTACACGTCGGCGTCGTCGGTGAGGCGTCCGGCCCAGGTGCCGCCGTGCACCCCCACCCGGCCGTCGCGGGGCAGGTGCTCGTCGAACGTCTCGGCGGCCACCTGGTCCTCGTCCGGCGACTCGTCCGCGAACGGGCACACGCGCGACGCCGCCGCGAGCAGCTCCGGCGCGACGCCGCTCGCGTCCGCCTCGTAGTACCCGCGCCGGCCGATCTCGACGGGGATCGCGCCGCCGGTGCGGACCGAGCAGGCACCGCAGCCCACGCACATCCGCCGGTCGATCACGTGCCGGATCGTCGGCTCCGGGGGCGTCGGGGGCGCCGGTGCGGGTTCGGGCGCCGTCACGACGGCCGCCCGAGGGCCGTGAGGTAGGCCGCACGGTGCCGCCGGCCGACCAGGTCCCAGTCCCGGTCCGTGAGGTCCGGGGCGGCCGTGCGCCGCCCGGACCGGATCGCCGAGACGGCCCGCTCGACGTCGGCGCCGGTCAGCGCCCCGTCGTAGAGGTGCACCCAGCCGGCACCCACCTCCTGGCGCAGGGCCGCGGAGGAGTCGCTCCGCGGCATGAGCACCGGCCGGTCCAGCGACAGAGCCAGCAGCGCCACCCCGGAGTTGTGGAACGTGGTGTACGCCAGGACCACGAGCTCGGCTGCGCGCACCTCGCGCACCAGGTCGGCGTCGTCGACGAACTCGAGCCGGTGGGTGACCCGGGGGTCGGTCTCCGCCGCGCGCCGCACGACCCCGGCGATGGCGGCGTCGAGCGGGTTGCCGACGATCCGCAGGCTGAGGTCCGGGTCGGGCAGGGCGGAGAAGACGTCGAGCAGGTGCTCCGTCCCCTTGTAGGGGCGGATGCGGCCCACCTGCAGCAGCCGTCCCGGCCGGCTCACCCACGCCGGGTCCACGTGGAACCGGCCCCGGAAGTGGCCGTGCGGGATCTCGACCGACCGGGCGCCCGGGGGCACCCGCGTCGCCGGGTTGAGCACGACCCGCAGCGCGGTACGGCGGTCGATCGCCGCGAGCACGCGCCGCTCGCCGCGCCCGCCGGGCTCGTGCGGCTCCTCGTTGTGCACGGTGCGGACCAGCGGCGTGCCGCGCACGGCGAGCCGGAGGAGCACCGCCCGCATGAGCAGGCGCTTGACCAGGGTGCCGGCCACCGTCCGATGCCGGACCAGCGACTCCGGCCAGTGCACGTGCAGCACGTCGTACGAGCCGAGCAGCGCCCGGGGCCACGAGAAGAACAGGGTCTCGATGCCGGCCCTGGCCCCGCCCTGGTGGACCTGGTCCACGTACCGGAGGTTGCCGCCCGTCCGGTCCCCCGCGGTGTGCAGCACCCGTACGGGCACGATCGTCGTCGGCACGGTCAGGCCTCCCTGCCCGCGCGGGAGCCCTGGTCCTCCGGGTGCACCGGCCCGAACGGGTGCTGCACAGGCAGGCGGCGACCGCCGCCGACGACGACCGGCACCGTCTCGCCCGGCACCGCGTCGCCCGGTGCCTTCTCGCCGGGCACGCTCTCGCCGGGCACCGGCTCGCCCGCCACGACGTCATCGGGGCCGCCCAGCGCCCCCTTGCCCCGCCAGTGCCGCGGCACCTCGCTCGTCCGGGGCGCCTGCTTCTGGTCGTGCTCGGCACCGAGCGCCCCGTACGCGTAGTAGCCGCCGTAGCCGTAGCCGGCGCGCTCGGCGGGGGCGAGCCGGTTGACCACCACCCCGAGCACCTTGGCCCCCACCGTGTCGAGGGCCGCGAGCGCCTCGGTGAGCTGTGGCCGGTGCGTGATCCCGGCGCCGACCACCACCACGGCCCCGCCGGTCATCTTGGCCAGGATCGCGCCGTCGGTGACGGGCAGCAGCGGAGCGGTGTCCACGAGCACCACGTCGTACGCCTCGCCGACCTCGGCGAGCAGCGCGGACATCTGGGTCGAGCCCAGCAGCTCGCTCGGGTTGGGCGGCACCTGGCCGGACGGCAGCACGGAGAGGTTCTCCGGCCCCCACGGCTGGACCGCATCCGCGTGGCGCACCCGGCCGATCAGCACGGTCGTGAGCCCGACGCTCCCCTCCAGCCCGAGGTAGCGCGAGACGGAGGGTCGCCGCAGGTCGGCGTCGACCAGGAGGACCCGGGCGCCGGCGTCCGCCAGGGTGATCGCCAGGTTGATGCTGGTGGTGGACTTCCCCTCGCCCGGCAGGGCCGACGTGATCACGAAGACGCGTGGCGCGCCCGCCACCTCCAGGAACTGGAGGTTGGTGCGCAGCCGCCGGTACGCCTCGGCACGGGGCGTGTGCGGGCTCTCCTGGACGATCAGCGGCCGGTCGGCCACCGCCTCGTCGAAGGTGATGGCCCCGATGAGCGAGGCGTCGGTGAGCTGCTGGACGTCGGCCTGGGTGCGGATCCTGGTGTCGAGCCGTTCCCGGAGGACGGCGAGGCCCACACCCAGGAACGCTCCCAGGAAGAGCCCGATCGCGAGGAACACCGTCGCGTTCGGTGACACGGGCCGGGTCGGCACGGCGGCGTCGCGCACGGTGCTGATCGTGACGGACGCCGCGGCCTCGCCGGCGGACCGCTCCAGCTCCGGCACGACCACCGACAGGCTGTGCGCGATCTCGTCCGCGGTCCGGGCGGCGAGGTCGGGCGACTCGTCGCTGACGGTGATCGTGATCAGCACGGTCTCGGAGGGCTGCTCGGCCTCCACCCGCGCGGCGAGCGACGTGACGGTGTCGTCCAGGCCGAGGGTCTCGATCACGGGCTCCAGCACACGCGGGCTGGTGATGAGCTCCGCGTACGACTTCACCTTGCCCACCGTGAAGTTGTTGCCGTCGATCATCTCGTTGAGCGAGGCCCCGCCGCCGGCGGCCACGTACACCTGGGACGACGCGCGGTAGACCGGCGTCGTCGTGAGGAGGAGCAGGACGGCGGCGACCGTGGTGACGACGGTCGTCGCCACCACCGTGCCCCAGTGCTTGCGCAGTACGGAGAGGTATTCGTTCGGTTCCAAGGGATTCCTCGTCAGTCGTGGGCCGGGTTCATCTGCCACGCGCCAGCCGGGCGCGTGCGAAGGACCAGCCGCTCCGGATGAACTGCGCCGGGTCGACGGCGGCGGCGCGGGCAAGACTGCTCACGGCGGTCGCCGGCTCTCCCGTCACCTGGGCGTGCCGGGCCCGGTACAGGAGCTCCTCGCACCGGACGCCCCGGGCGGTGAGGCTGTGGTCCGGGATGCCGAACCACGCCCCGTAGTACTTCCTGATCCGCTGCTTGGACTCGAGCACCCGGAGCGCGGACGTGGTCGACTTGCCGCCGTACATCCGGTATCGGAGCGCCGTCTCCGAGTGCCGGACCAGCGTGCCGGTGGCGGCCAGCCGCAGGAACAGCTCGAAGTCCTCGGCGTGGCGCGGGTGCAGCGAGGGCGGGAGGCGCGCGTCGGCGGCGGCCAGCGCGGTACGCCGGATCACCGCGCACCCCGGCGGCCACGGGCCGAACCCGGCCCGCAGGATCACGTCCCGCGAGATCTCGCCGTACCGCGGTGGCCACTCGCGCTCCGTCCCGTCAGGCCGGACGCCCAGGACGGTGCCGCCCGCGGCCACGACGGCGGGCGCGTCGTCGAGCACCTTGACCGACGCGCGGACCCCGTCGGGCACGAGCTCGTCGTCGGCGTCGAGCAGCACGACGTACCGGCCGGACGCCGTCCGCAGGCCGGTCTGCCGGGCCACCGAGGCGCCCCTGTTCGGCTGCGCCAGCACGTGCGCCCCGAACCGGCGCGCGACGTCGGCGGTCACGTCCGTGGAGCCGTCGTCCACGACGATCACCTCGTCGGCCGCCGCGGCGAAGGCGCTGTCGACGGCCGCGCCGAGGGTCGCGGCCGCGTTGAAGGCGGGGATCACCACCGAGAGCCCGAGATCAGCCACGGACCAGCTCCCCTCCATACCGGACAGCACCCGGCGGGCTGGCTGCCACTCGTGGCGCCGCGGGCCCGGCCCGCTGCAGCAGGTGCGCCGAGACGAACGGAGCGAGCACGAACAGCACCATGAAGGGGACCACCTCGATCGACTGGTAGACGAAGCTCTCCAGCACGCCACCCACCAGGCCGGCGCGCAGCCAGGAGTGGGTGCGGTCCACGGCTCCGACCGACTGGCCCAGGACCAGGTAGAAGAGGACCGCGCCGAGCACGCCGAAGCTGACGAGCTGCTGGAAGAAGCCGGACTCGACCACCCCGGCGGCGCCGCCGCCGAAGTTCTCGGTCACGTTGGTGTAGGTCCCGGTCCAGCCGCCGATGACGAGCGGGGAGTCCGTCCACAGCTCGACGGCCTGGAACCACTTGGTCACCCGGGTCGCGTTGCCCGCGCCGTCCAGGCTGACGGAGCTCAGGATGCGCTCGGCGTGGACGGTTCCGCTGAGCACCGCGGCCGTGACGAGCAGGGCGCCGGACCCCCAGTACACGTAGCGGATCCGGGTGGCGGCCCGGCGGGCCGTGACCACGTACGCGGCACAGCCGAGCGCAAGGATCATCACTCCGGAGCGGGAGAAGCTGAGCACCACGGCCACGGCGAACAGCACGGCGAGCACCGCGTGGACCGGCCGCCGCAGCACGGTCCACAGCTCCAGGAACACGAAGACGAGGAGTGCCACGAACAGCGGGTAGTGCAGGTAGTTGCCGCTCAGCGCCGAGGGCCGCACCAGGCCGCCCATGCTCGCCAGGTCGCTGCCGGGAAAGGTGTCGAGGAGCAGCTCGCGCTGCTGCAGCAGGGCGACGGCGACGGAGGCGGTGCCGGCGAGCCCCAGCCAGAACGTGACGGGCACGTCGCCCGCGTCGTCGGGCCGACGGGATGCCACGACCAGGATGGTCACGGCGAAGAACGCCATGACCGCCACGTAGACCCAGCCCGAGGCGCTGACCCTCACGACCGTGACATAGGTCGCCGACAGCATCGCCACCAGCAGGAAGAGGTACACCGTCCAGACCCGCCGGGCGTGCCCCGGCCTCGTGGCGCCGGGCGCGGCGAGAAGGGCCACGACGAACGCCGCGAGCGCCAGTGCCTGGCACAGGTACGCCCCCTGCTTGCCGACCAGCCCTTCCAGCGCGCCGCGGCCGCACGCCGCCAGCACGCACAGCCCGAAGGTGCCGCTGAGCAGCGCCCTACGCATGCCGGGCCTCCGAACGGGTACGGACGGCGTCGACGCGGCCCAGGGCGCGCGCCCGTGGCCCGACGGGGACCAGGCAGTGCGGGTGCTTGCGGTAGAACCGGGCGGCCGAGGCGAGCTCGTGCCGCCACGCGGTGGCGGAGAAGCCCCGAGCGGTCTCGCGCCCCCAGCCGTGCCGCCAGCGCACGTCACCGTCCAGCCGGACGCCCATGCCGTACCGCCAGGCGCGCAGCCCCAGGTCCGAGTCCTCGTAGTAGACGAAGAAGCCGTCGTCCCAGCCGCCGAGCGCGGCGAGGTCGCTGCGCGTCACCGCGAGCGCGGCCCCCATGGCCCAGACCACCTCGACCAGCTCGCCGGGACGCGCGAACCGTAGGTAGGCGGGGTCGCTCCGGCGCAGCAGGTGTCGCAGCTTGCGGGTCGGGAAGGGGAGCCCCCGGCCGTTCTCCTGGGGCGAGCCGTCGGCGTTCACGAGCTGCGGGGCGACGAGCCCGCCGTGCCGGCGGGCTCCGTCGGCGAGCGCCGCGACGCCGTCGGGCGTCACCGTGACGTCGGGGTTGCAGAAGATCAGCACGTCGCAGTCCGTGGCGGCCACGCCCACGTTGTTCGCCGCGGAGAAGCCGCGGTTGGAGCCCAGCGCGACCACCTGTGCCCCGAGCCGCCGCGCGACCCGCCGCGAGTCGTCCGACGAGTGGTTGTCCACCACGGTCCACCGGTACGGGCCGAACGGCCGGCCGGCCCAGAAGCGCTCCAGGTCGCGGGCGCTGTTGTACGAGACGGTGATCAGGCCTACGCGGTCGGACGACGTCACCGACGCTCTCCTTGTCTCTCGTTCCGGGCCCTGCCGACGGGGGGGGCGGGTCAGTAGGACCCGTTGGGTGAGATCACCTCGCGCGCGGTGCGCAGCATGATCCCGATGTCGCCCAGGAGGCTCCAGTTCTCGACGTAGTAGAGGTCGAGCCGCGCGCCCTGGTCGAGGGACAGGTCGTTGCGGCCGCTCACCTGCCACAGGCCGGTGAGCCCCGGTTTCACGAACAGCCGGCGCCGCAGGGCGTCGTCGTACTGCGCCACCTCGAGGGCCACCTGCGGGCGCGGGCCGACCAGACTCATGTCGCCCTTGATGACGTTGAGGAGCTGGGGGAGCTCGTCGAGCGAGTACTTGCGCATGATCCGGCCGAGCCGGGTGACGCGCGGGTCGGCCTTGGGCTTGTAGAAGACGCCGACGTCGCCGTCGAGCAACTCGGCCAGCTCCGCCTCGGCGTGCAGCCGCATCGACCGCAGCTTGAACAGGGTGAACGGCCTGCCGTGCCGGCCGATCCGCTGCTGCGTGAACAGCGCGGGGCCCGGGCTGGTCAGCCGCACCAGGCCGGCCAGGACGACCAGCGGCACCGTGACGACCAGCAGGATCAGTGTGGCCACGACCACGTCGAAGACCCGCTTGAGCACATGCTGCAGGCCCGTGTAGCCGGGCGGCGCCACCTGCACCACGGGCACACCGTCCACCGGGGTGATCACCAGGCGCGGGGCCGCGACGTCGGCCAGGGCGGGCACGACCACGAGCTCGGCGCCCGTGGACTCCAGGTCCCACGCCAGCCGCTTGAGCGCGTGGGGGGTCGCGCCGTCGGACGCCGTCACCGCCACGACGTCGACGTCGTAGGCGCGCGCGGAGGTCGCGGCGTCCTCGATCCGGCCGAGCACCGGCAGGCCGCCGACCGGTTCCTGGCGGGCGGCACCTCCGGGCAGGCAGACGCCGACCACCTCGAACCCCGCCTGGTGCGTGCGTCCCACGCGGTGACACAGGTCGGCCACCGCGTCACGGGAGCCGACGACGAGCGTGCGCCGCTGGAACTCGCCCCTGGCCCGCTCCCGGTGCAGCCTGCGCGCGAGCAGCCACCGGCCGCCGGTCACCGCCACGATCCCGACGGGGAGCGCGACGGCGACGTAGGACCGCGCCAGGTCGAACTTGACGAGGTAGCAGACGATCGCGGCGAGCCCGAAGAGCCCGGCGGTGGCGCGGGCCACGCGCGCGTACTCCTCGCCCCCCGACCCCAGGACGCGGGGACTGCGCGAGCCGGCGAGCCCGAGCGCGAGCACCCAGGCCTCGGCGAGCGCCACGGAGATGAGCACGTACTGGCCGCCGCGCGGCTCGACGAGGTCCACCTCGACGCCCCGGTCGAACCGGAGCACGTACCCGAGGGCCACGGCGGCCGTGACGGCGGCGAGGTCGGACAGCAGCGCGCGCCGGACGATCACGTCCTGCCACGGGGCCGCGGGTCCCCTGCGGGGTGCGGGCGCCGTCATCGGGGCGTCCCGCCGGAGCTGTGCGGTGGGAGGTCGGTTGTCGAGGGTCAAGACCTGCTCCTGGACTGGTGTCCGTCGATGTCCGTGCTCCGTCCGCACGCCGCGCCGCATCTCGGTGGTGCGGTGCGGCGTGCGGGTCGTGCGGAGCCGCCCGGGGGCGGTCCGGCAGGTCAGCCGCGCCTGGCCCGCATACGGAGCGCCAGCAGCGTGCCCACGCCGAGCAGCAGCAGCCCTCCGGCGACCACCAGGTACGGGAGGCTCGTGGAGCCGGTCGCGGCCAGGCCGCCCCCGCCGCCGGCCCCGCCACCCGCCGTGACGGCGGTGATCGTGTAGACGTCGGACAGCGGGTTGCCGTCGTCGTCGAAGACCTGCACGGTGTAGTCACCGGGTGCGCTGACGGTGGCGGTGCTGGACACCGTGCCGTCCTCGTCGAGGGTGAGGCTCTCCGCGTCGGCGCCCGCCACCTCCACCGTCTGGTCGGCCGCCGCGGCCTCGCCCGCGAAGGCGATCTGGACGGTGATGGTGGCCCCGGCCAGGTCCGGGCAGGTGATGGTGAACCCGAAGGGTTCGCCCACCGTCACCGTCGTGCTCTCGAAGGTGATCTCGCACGGAAACTCGCCGGGGCCGTACTCGTCCGCGGCAGCGGCCGTCGCCGGGGCCAGGACGGCCGCTGCCGTGATGGCCATGGCGCTGATGAGACGTCGAAGCATTGCTCAGTCCTTGAGGTCGTGACGTTGTTGCGGGGCGTAGTGATCGGTGTCTCGGCACCGGGCTTCGCGGCCCGGCATATCCAGCTGGGCACGCGGTCCTTCGTTTGTTCACTCGCCGGGAGCATCATTTTCGACGGACGTCACCACGGGTCTCGGACCCGGTGTTGTTCGCAGAATGACGCCCCCGTCCTGCTGCTTCCCGGTGATGATTACATAGGTGATAGAAGATGTCTCTCCCGCATTCAGCGAGAAATCATGAAATGACAGCCAGAGCTCATCATGTTTTTGCGGCGATAACCCGACATCTCCCGACTTGTCTGACGCCGCGACGATCCGCCCGCCGGCGGGCGCGTAGACCAGGGCGCGCAGCCGCACCTCACCGGGTCGGGTCTCGTCGGCACCGACCACGTAGTCGGGCAGATCTGCCACCTCACCTGCGTCGACGCGCGAGGTGTACGTGACCGTGACCGCCAGCTCGCGCGAGCCGTCGGGGCGCGACCCGCGCTCGACCACGTCGACCGCGGTGTCGACGTAGTACGCGATCTTCGCCATCTGAATTCCCTGGGTGAAAACGCCGACGACGGGACGGTCGGCGGTCACGCCACGGAGGGCACCGTCCAGCACCGTGCCCTCCAGGAGGTCCGCCTCGGCGGGCTCGCTGGACCACACCGACAGGCGCCCGTCCCGGGCGGACGCGGCGAGGGAGCCGACCATCCCGGCGGGATCGCTCCCGCCGGTCGACAGCGCGGTGAACGCCCGCTCGGCGACGTCCGCGAAGATCTCGTTCTGCTCCTGCGGCGTCTGCGTGCGGTAGACGCCGTTGAGCAGGTAGGACACCAGCTCGTCGCCACGCAGCACCCCGCCCGGGCCGGTGTCGACGCCGTCCAGCAGACCGGCCAGCGCCACCGGGTCGGTGGACAGCACGCCGTCCACGGTCTGCCCGGTCTCGCGCCGCCACATCTCGCGCGCGACCTCGGCCGCCCGCGGGAAGTCGGGGGTCGCGGTGACGTTCTGCATCCACCGGCCCAGGTCGTTCCCACCCAGGACCCGCTGCTCGTCCCGGGTCAGCTCGACCACCGGCCGGTCGAACGAGCCCACCTGCGCACCGGGCCGCTGGTCGGTGAGCTCGATCCGGCCCTCGTCGGCGTGCAGCACCAGCACGGTGCCCACGATGCCGCCCAGCGCCCGCGGCTCGGCGTTGTTCTGCACCAGCACCAGGTAGTCGCGCGGCCCGTCCGCGCCCAGCATGGGCGGGATGAGCTGGGCCGCGCGCGACGCCGTGGCCGTGGACATCCGCAGGTCGGCGAGCCGGTCCCGCAGGTCGCGCGCCGCCACGGAGACCTGGGGCAGCAGCGGTTCGTCGCCGATACCGGTCACGGTCCGCAGCGCGTAACCGACCGCCTCGTCGGCGCTCCGCACGTCAGGCGCCACCTGGCGCAACGGTCCGAGGTCCACCCGTCCGTCCCGCGGCGCCAACGTGGCCGGATCGGCCACCTCCATCACCTCCGCGAGTCGCGGCAGGGGCCCTCGCGCCAGACGGTCGACCACGGTCGCCATCGTCGCGACGGCCTCCACCGTGGGACCCACGCCGGGCAGCCGGCCCGCGAGCGACCAGTTCGCCCCGGACGTCGCGTCCCGCGCGTGGGCCGCATGCCGTTGCAGGTCGGCCACGGTCACGTCGAGGCGGTCGGTCCGGCCCGCGACAGCGTCGGCCTGCAGCGTGGCGACATCGCGCGCGGCTCGGTCCAGTGCGCCGCGGGCCCGCACGGCGTCGAGCGCGACCCAGGTGAGCAGGAAGACGACAGCGAGCAGGACGGTCACCACACCCAGCAGCACCACCCGGAGTGCCCGGCGGCGCCGCCTGGTCCAGAACGGCGGGCCGGTCCGGGCAGTTCCGGTCCTACCCGGTACGGGCGATGGGGTCCGCGCGGGGGCACGCGGCGTCGGGAGCGCCTGCGCGCCCATCCATTTCTCGCCCCAGCCAGGGTGGGTCACCGGGCCTCCTGATGGCTCTTTCGGCAAAGTGCGCGTTAGATTACCTGCGGCCTGTCGGACGGGCGCGGTGAATTGAGTTTCGTGCAAATTCACGAATACGGTCCGTGCAGGTTCATCTAATGATTTCGAACACAACTGGATGCATAATCACGCGGCAATGCCGTGTTTCATTTCGCGCCATCTCCTGGAAATGCGCCCGCGCGCCACCGTCGCGAGAGAGAGGTACCCCTCATGCCGTTCACCGTGCTCGCCGTCTGCACGGGCAACATCTGCCGCTCCCCGGCCGTCGAGGTGCTCCTGCGGGGCGTCCTGGACGGGTCGGTCACGGTCGGCAGCGCCGGGACGCACGCCGTCGTCGGGCATCCCGTGTCAGCGCCCATGGCGGAGCTGCTTACCGCCGACGGGTTCCCGGCCACCGGCTTCGCCGCCCGGCAGCTCGTCCCCACCCTCGTCGAGCGGGCCGACCTGGTGCTCGCCCTGACGCCCGCGCACCGGGCCGCGGTGGTCGAGCAGGTCCCGGGGGCGGTCCGCCGCACCCTCACGCTCCGCGAGCTGGGCCGGTTGTCCGGCACCCTGGGCCCGGGCGCCGTCGCCGGGTCGGACGACGCCGCCCGCCTCGCCGCCCTCCTGCCCGCCGCCGTCGCCGAGCGGCCGCGGCACGCGGGCCGCGAGCACGACGACGTCGTGCTCGACCCCTACGGGCACTCGGCCGCCACCTACCGGCGTTCGTACGACCAGCTGGTCGACGCCCTGACCCCGGTGCTGGAGGTGCTGCGCGCGTGACGCCGGCGCCGCGGAATTCACCCGCGCGGTGTCGGGCTACGCCAGGCCCAGCGAGCCCTTGTCCGTACACTGACAAGGTGCCAACGATCCGCTCCCTGCTGGCCCACCCCGAGGAGCGACGCCCCAGCCCGCCGGCCCCGCACGCCGATCTCTACCGCGTGTTCGGCGCGGGAATCGGGCTGTTCGCGCTCGGGCTCGTGGTCGGGGTCGTGCTGCTCCTGACCGGGCGCGGCACCGTCGAGGGCGTCGCCATCTGCGGCACGGGCGTGGTGCTCGGCGGCCTGGGCCTCGTCTGGGCCCGCCGCCACCGGTAGCGCTCCGGCGCTCAGTCCCGCCCGATGTCCCAGGCCCGCTCGGCACTCAGTGCCTCGGCCCGGTCCGGGTCCCGCAGTGCCGCCTCCAGCAGCAAGGCGTCCGCCCCGGTCAACTCGGCCAGCGCCCGCGCGAGGCCCGCGGACGAGACGGCGTGCGGCACCTGTCCGGCCGGCGTCGCGGACACCCACCACGCCACGGGCCGGCCCTCCACGGTGAGGACGTCGTGGCTGCGCCACGTGTGCGGGGCGTCGGGTACGACGGCGCGGACCCGGGCGTCCAGCTCGACCAGCTCACCGGGTTCGTCCGGAACGAGGTCCGTCGCGTCCTCCAGCGGCAGGTCGAGCAGCTCGGCCAGGGCCTCGGCGATGTCGGGTGGCGCGGGGACCACCGGACCGAGCTGGGCCCACCGGAGCGACGCGGCCACCGCGAGGTCGTCCGTGCTCTCCACGGTGACGCCGTCGGGACCGAGCGCGGGCAGCCGGCCGGGCGCGATGCCGGGCGCGTCCGCCCGGGCGAGCGCGGCCAGGCCCGCCCAGACGGCGCGGGCGACGACGGCGGGCAGCCGCCCGGCCGGCCCGGACCCGGCGTCGGGCAGCCGGTCCAGCACCGCCGCCCAGTCGCGTCCGGGCAGGTCAGCCAGGTCATGCAGGCCGCCGAGGGCGGCCAGGAGGTCGTCGTCGAGGCCTGCCGTCGCGGCCGGGGCCGGCGGGAGCAGCGGTGTGTCCCAGAGCGCGAACGGCGCCCCGAGCCGGCGGCGCAGGAACCACGCCGTGTACGACGCCGCCTGCCGGTCCGGGGCGTCCGGCGAGCGCACGGGCGTGAGCAGCGCACGACGCAGGTCGGGGTCGGCGGCGATGCGGGCCAGCGCGGCGGCGAGCGGGCCGGCTCCGGGGTCCGCGCCGTCGGGCAGGGCGTCGAGGTCGGGCACGGCCGGCACGTCGCCGACCCACGCGCCCGTGCCGAGCTCGTCGGCCAGGTAATCCAGGTAGCCGTCCCAGTCGGAGAGCCAGCCGGCAGGGTCGTCGGGACCGTAGTCGGGCTCGTCGCCCTCGTCGGGCGTCACCACGTCGGCCACCCGGTAGGCGCCCAGGTCGGCGCGGGCCCCGGCGGCGGCGAGGGTGTCTGCGCCCCAGCGCCCGACGACGTCGTCGGGCACCTGGACGAGATCGAGGTGCCGGGCGGCCCACGTGCCGGGCAGCGCGAGCTCGCGCAGCGGGTCCGCGCCGTCGTCCGCCGCGACGGGCAGCTCGCCCAGCCAGAACGGGAGGTCCTCCGGACCGGACTCCGCGACGGCGAGCCGCACGAGCTCGAGCACCGCGGAGACGGTCTCGTCGGGGGCCGGGTCACCGTCGTCGAGGACCTCCTCGGCCGCGGCAAGGGCGGCGGACCGGACCCCGCCGTCCGCGAGCAGCCCGCGCGGGGTGGTGGGCGTGGCCCCGGCCCGTTCCAGCACGGGGTGGGCGGCATCCGGGTGGACCACCCGGACGCCGAGCGCGCGGGCGATACCGGCGAGCCGTGGGGCGTCGAGCAGCACCGTCCCCCGGGGGCCCCGGGTCACGCGGCCGTCCGCCAGCGGCAGCGGAGCCCCGGCGACCGCCTCCAGCACCGCCGGATCCGCGGCGTGCGCGGCGAGGGCGTCGAGCGCCGCCCGGACCACACCCGGCTCGGGCGGGAGAGCCTCGACGAGGTCGGCGAGGCCCAGCGGGTCCGCGCCGAGCGAGCGCACGAGGGCCTGGTGCCGCACGGGGACGGTGACCAGCGCCCTGGGGGTGCCGAGGGCGAGCGCGTGGGCGAGCGCCGGGTCCTCGCCGAGCGGCCCCGCGACGAACGCCGCGTCCCGCGGGGCCACGAGCGGCGCCTCGGAGCCGTGGTCGACGACGCCGTCCGACGCCCCCGGCTCTCCGGCCGTGGCGAGCCGCAGCAGGGGTGCGTCGCGCAGCGCCACGTCGGCCGCCGCGCGGACCGCGGCGTCCACGTCGCCCGCCGGAAGCCCGGTCGGGATCAGCCCGAGCACGTCGGGCTCACCGATGTCGCCGGGGTGCCCGGACCCGAGCTCGCCCAGGAACGCGGCGTAGGCGCGGCCGGCCTCGACGGCGACCCGGTCCGACGTCGGCCCCGGGAGCACGCCGCGGCGTCCGGGATCGACCGGGAACGACGCGATCAGGAGCGCGGGGAACGAGAGCCGCACATCCGTCGGCGTGGGCGCGTGCAAGGTCGGCCCGACGGCAGAGCGACTCCCCGCCGCGGGCAGCGCCCAGAGCACCGACCAGTCCGCGCGGCGCGCCTCGGACGGCAGCGAGTCGTCCGGCTCCAGGGTTCCGGACGCCCGGTGCACCCGCCAGCGCGTGCCGACGTCACGCACCACCCGCGGGGTCGCCCGGGGCGCGGCGTCGGGTCCAGAACCCGGCTGACCTGCGAAGTCGTCCTCGATCACCAGCTCGTCGAGGGCGGGCAGCGCGAGCAGGAGCCCGTCGTCGACGGCGGCGAGCTGGGCGCGGACCGCGGCCACCGCCCGGGCGTCGCGCAGCCGGAGCTCGACCACGGTGTCCGGCTCGTCCGGCGTCGTGGCCGCCGCCGGAAAGGGAAGCCGCAGCACGGGCAGCGCGCCCCCACGCGCGCCGGCGGCGCCCAACAGCCGGTCCCCGGGTGCGATCTCGGTCGGTTGCCCTGAGACCGGTCCGGCGTCGGACCGGTCTCGATGCAGGGGACCGATCTCGTCCGCGCCGAACGCCAGCCCCAGCTCCGCGCGCGTGTCCGCGAGCGAGAAGCGCACGCCGCCCGCGCGGGAGCGCACCTGGATCTCGTCCGACACCGACCGGACAGCCGCGAACCCCACCCCGAACCGGCCCACGACGCCGTGGGACGCCCCGGCGTCGACGTCCCCGGACCCGCCGGACTTCGCGGAGGCGCGCAGGGCGGCCAGCGAGGCCACCCCGTCGGCGTCGAGCGGGGCGCCGGTGTTGGTGGCGACGAGCCACCACCCGGGCTCGGCACCGGCGGCGCCGGCCGCGCCACCCGCGCCGCCCGTGTCGGGGCGCGGCTCCAGGGTCAGCGTCAGCCGGCCCCGTACCCCGGCGCGCGCGGCGGCGTCAGCCGCGTTCTGCGCGAGCTCCACCACCACCCGGTCGCGGTACCAACCCCGCGCGTGGTCCTCCTCGGAGTTCGCGTCCTCGCGAAAGCGCGTCGGGGACGCGCGCCACGCCTCGGTCACCGCGCGGCGTAGCGCGCCGGTGCCGAACGGGTCGTGGGTCACGCGGAGGGTTCGTCCCCGCTGCCCGCCGGTGTGTCGGAGGCCGTGGGCACCTGCTCGACCTCGTTCTCGTCGATCAGCGGGGCCGGCGCCGGCCAGTCGGTCGGGTGGGCCTCGACGTCGGTCTCCGAGTGGGCGCCGCAGCCGTGGTCGAGCGAGACCACCTTGCCGTCGTCGGGCGACCACTCGTTGGCGCAGACGCCGAAGAGCTGGCCCATCGGGCCCGACAACGGGATGAGGAACGCGCAGTCCGTGCACTCGGCCGCCGCGGCGACAGCACCCGCGGACGTCGGCCCGCGCGAGCCGCGGTACCAGCGCTCGGCCGCCTCGGCGCGGCCCTGCGGGGACAGCACGCGGGCGCGGGCGAGCGCGAGCTCCTCGATCGCCACCTCGTCGACCTCGGGGTCACCGGTCGCGGTGTAGCCGGGCTCGAGCCGCGGGTCGTCGGCGCGGAAGGGCAGCACGTCCCCCGGGCCGACGTCGCCCGGGCGCAGCCGCTCGGACCACGGCAGCCAGGCGGGGGCGAGGATCGCCTCGTCGCCGGGCAGCAGCTCGACCTCGCTGATCGTGGCGGTGCGGCCGCGCGGCACGCGCGTCACCGTGACCGTCCAGTGCCAGCCGCGGTAGCCCCGCATGGTGGCGGCGAAGCGGTGCGAGACCACTCGTTCGTCCTCGAAGAGGGTGCCGAGGTGCTCCCCGACGTCCTCGGGTCGCTCGGCGACCTCCTGCGCGGCGGCGCGCGCGAGCTCGGCGGCACCGTTCAGGACGGCGTCTCGGCTGGAGCGCGCGGTGAGCCGCCGGAAGGGCGTTCGTGCGGCGGGCGCGGTGATCGTCACCATGTTCCTCGGGACCTCGTGGGTTTCAGGCGTCGAAGTCGTCTGCGACCTTGCGCAGCATCTTGGCAAGCGTCTCCGGGTTCTTCGGATAACGCCCCTTGCGCAGGTCATTTGCCACCCGGTCGAGCATCTGCGTCAGATCACCGACGATGACAGCCATGTCGTCGGCGGGCTTCCGCCTCGCCTTGGCGACCGACGGTGCGGCGTCGAGCACCTTGACCGCGAGCGCCTGCGGACCGCGGCGGCCGTCGGCCACCCCGAAGTCCACGCGCGCGCCGGGCTTGGGCACGACGCCGTCCGGCAGCGCGGAGGCGTGCAGGAACACCTCGCCGCCGTCCTCGTTGGCGATGAAACCGAAGCCTTTGTCGGTGTCGAACCACTTGACCTTGCCGGTGGGCACTGCGACCTTCTTCTGTGCTTGTCGGTACTGCTCGCGAAACTGCTCATGGTGGCCCGGGGTGCTGCGGCTGACGCGCTCTCTCCGGACTCGTTGCACAAGGTTACCGGGCGGATGCCTGCCGCGTCGCATGCATTGGCCACTCTTCGCCCACGGGGTGCCTGCTGGCCGCCCGCGCGCGGGCCTCAGACAGCGATCCCGAGGTCGGTGGCGAGCCGGCGCGCCACCTCGTCGAGCCACGCCTCCGGGTCCGCGACCGAACCGACCTGGTGCCCGAACAGCTCGAACGAGATCAGGCCGAACAGCGTGGTCCACGCCATGATCGTGCGCCGCACGGCCTCGGCCACGACGTCGTCCGCCAGGTCGGTGCCCGACCACAGTCCGTGGTCCGCGATGAAGGCGAGCGCGGGCGCGACCGTCACGGGCACGGCCCCGTGCCCGCCCGGAGCCGGGGCGGCCACCGGCCGCGCCCCCGCCGCGTAGGCGTCGCCGACGATCCGGGCGAGCACGGTGACGACGCGGACGGCGGGGGCCACCGTGTCCCGCGGCGCGGCGTAGCCGGGCACGGGGGTGCCGTACAGCAGCCCGAACTCCCCGGGGTGCGCCACGCACCAGGCCCGCACGGCGCGGAAGGTGGCCAGCCAGCGGGTGCCGGTGTCCGCCCGGTCGGCGACGGCGGCGTCGGCCGCCTCCGCGGCGGCCCCGAGCTCGTCGTACGACTCGACGAGAAGGGCTGTCAGCAGGGCGTCCCGGCTCGGGAAGTACCGGTACACGGCCGAGGACACCATCTCGACGTCCCGCGCGACGGCGCGCAGGGAGAGTGCGGCGGCGCCGTCGGTGGTCAGCCGCGCGCGGGCGGAGTCGAGGATCTCGCGGGTGATCGTCTCGCGGGCAAGGGCGCGGGCGGTGCGGGCCGGACTCATGCCGCCCAGGTTCGCATGGCGGATCACTGCACACAACCGAGAGCACTGCTCTTGCCAAGGCGCACTCGCTCGTGTCACGCTTGCGCCACGAGTTGAGAGCACCGCTCTCGGAATGGAGCATCGATCATGTCTGACCGTCACCTCATCGTCGGCGCCGGCCCCATCGGCCGCCATGTCGCCGCCCTCCTGGCCGAGCGCGGGTCACAGGTCACCGTCGTGAGCCGCTCGGGCCGCAGCACCGGGATCGACGGCGTGGAGCACCTCGCCCTCGACGCCTCCGACGCCGACGCCCTGGCCCGTGCGGCCGAGGGCACCGACTACCTCTACAACTGCGCCAACCCGGCCGACTACACCCGGTGGGAGCAGGTGTGGCCGCCGCTCGCCGCGTCCCTGCTGTCCGCCGCGGAGCGCTCGGGCGCGGTCTACGCGATCACCGGCACCCTGTACCCGTACGGCCCCGTCGACGTGCCGATCTCGGAGGACCTGCCCGACGCCGCCACGGACCACAAGGGCCGGCTCCGCGCCCGGATGTGGGCCGACGCCCGGGCCGCGCACGAGGCCGGGCGTGTGCGGGCCGTCGAGATCCGCGGTTCCGACTACATGGGCCGCGGCGTGGGCGGCAACGGCCACGTCTCGCGCGTCGTGCCGGACGCGCTGCTCGGCAAGCGGGTGCTGATGATGGGCCGCAGCGACCAGCCCCACACCTTCACCGACGTCGCCGACGCCGCCCGCACCCTGGTCGCCGCCGCCGAGGACCCGGGCGCCCACGGCCGCGTCTGGCACGTGCCGAGCAACGCACCCGTCACGCAGGCCCAGGCCCTGACCGACGTGCTCGCGAGCGCGGGCAAGCCGCCCGTGCGCATCTCGACCCTGCGCGGCGCCGGGCTGGCCGCGGCGGCCCTGGCCGTGCCCTTCATGCGGGAGATGCGCGAGATCATCTACCAGTGGGAGCGGCCTTACGTGCTGGCCGACGCCGCTGCCCGCGCCCGCTTCGGCATCACCCCGACGCCGTGGGAGGAGGTCTGCCGCCGCACCGCGCAGGTCTGAGGGCGGTCCGGCGTCGACGGCGGACGCGGCCGGCACTGCTGACGGCGAACAGCGCTGACGGCGAACAGGGCGGACCGGCCGGACTGCCCCGGAGGAAACCCGCGTAGCATCGTCAGGATGGCCTCCTCGCTCCCCGCAGCGCCGGCGGCGACCACGCGGCACTTCGCCGACGACCTCCGGCAGCGCTCGGACACCGCGCTCGCCGCGCTCCTGCGCGCCCGTCCTGATCTTGCCGCCCCCTCCCCCTCGACGCTCCGGTCGCTCGCGGCCCGCGCGTCCAGCCGCACCTCCCTCGAACGCGCCCTGGCCCGTGCCGACGCCCTGACCCTGCAGGTCCTGGAGGCGGTGATCGCCCTCGAACCCGTCTTCCGCGCACCGTCCGGCGGCGCCGACGTCGACGGCCCGCCGCTGCCCGGACCGCTCAGCCCCGAGGTGGTCACCTGGGCGCTGGGCGGTCCCCCGGACGACCGCTCCCTGGTGGCGGCCGCCGTGCACCAGGCAGTCGAGCAGGCCCTGCTGTGGGACGGCGGGCCGGGTAGCGGGCAGGGCGACGACCAGGGCCCCGACCTGCGCACCTCGCCGGGGCTCGACGAGCTGCTCGGCCCCAACCCCGCTGGCCTGGGCCCGCACGTCGAACCCGTGCCGGACGGGCTGGCCGAGGCGGTGGGCCGCTCTCTCGGCTCCGCCCCGGGCAGCGCCGGCCTGAGCGCAACGGACGCCACGCTCGACACGCTCCTCGCCGACGCGCCGGGCGGGGCGCGTGCGATCCTGGACGCCCTCGCCTGGGGGCCGCCCGTCGGCGTCGTCCCGCCCGCGGGCTCCCGGCCACGAGACGCGGTGAACTGGCTGGTCACCGCGCACCTCCTGGTCCGGTCGGACGCACGACACGTGGTGCTGCCACGGCTGGTCGGGCTGGCCCTCCGCGGCGGCCGCACCCACCGCGCGCCACACGCCCGGCCGCCCGAACCGCGGGGCCGCACCGTGCCCACGGCCACCGCCGACGCCGAGGCAGCGAGCGCCGCCCTGGAGCTGGTGCGCCGGGTGCGACTGCTGCGCCAGTCCTGGGACGAGAGCCCGTCGTCGGTGCTGCGCGCCGGCGGGCTGGGCGTGCGCGACCTGCGCCGGCTCGCCGCGCTGCTGGAGGCGGACGAGCCGGCGACGGCGTTCGTGGTCGAGGTCGCGGCGCTGGCCGGTCTGGTGCGCGACGACGGTGAGGCTCCGCCGTCGTACGTGCCCACGGTGACCGACTGGGACGACCTGGACGACGCCGCCCGCTGGGCGCGGCTGGCCGAGGCGTGGCTGACGGCGCGGCGTGCGCCGTGGCTCGTGGGCTCGCGTGACGACAAGGGTGCGCTGCGCGCCCCGCTGTCACCTGACCTGCAGCGGCCCTGGGTACCGCGGCTGCGCCGCAGCGTGCTCGGGGTGCTCGCGGCGGCCCGCGACGCGGACGCCGTGCTCGCCCCGCCGTCGGACGCCGTGGTCGAGGTGCTGACCTGGCACACGCCGCGCTCCGTGCCGCCCGCCAGCGCGGTCGAGGGCCTGCTGGCCGAGGCGGAGTGGCTGGGCGTGACGGGTGCGGGCGCGCTGTCGGCGCCGGGGCTGGCGCTGCTGGAGCACGACCCGTCGGCCGGCGGCACCGCCGGTGGGTCCGGCGGCGCGGAGCCGCCCGACGTCGCCGGGGTGCTGCGTGCGGTGCTCCCGCACGAGGTGGACGAGATCCTGCTCCAGGGCGACCTCACGGGGATCGTGCCGGGGCGGCCCTCACGGGAGCTCGCGCGGCTCCTGGAGCGGTCCACGGACGTGGAGTCGCGCGGCGCGGCGACGACGGTGCGGTTCAGCCCGGCGTCGGTCACGCGCGCGCTCGACCAGGGCGACACGGCGGACGGCCTGCTCGACGAGCTCGCGCACCGCTCCCCCGTGCCCGTTCCGCAGCCCCTGGAGTACCTGGTACGGGACACCGCGCGGCGGCACGGCGCCGTGCGGGTGGGTTCGGCGTCGGCGTACCTGCGGGCCGCCGACGCGACCGTGCTCGCCGGGCTCGAGCACGACCCGTCGCTCGTGGGCCTCGGCCTGGTGCGGCTGGCGCCCACCGTGCTCGCGGCGTCCGTCCCGGCGGCCGCGCTGCACGAGGCGCTCCGCAGCCGCGGCCTGGTCTCGGCCCTGGAGGGCCCGGACGGTCGGGTGCTGGTGGCCCGGCGCGGGGTCACGGGCCGGGCCATGCCGGCGCCGCGCTCGGCGGCGGCGATCCGGACGGGCTCCGCGGCCGACGTCGCGACGCGCGCCCCCGATCCCGAGGCCCTGGTCGCGGAGCTGCGGGCCGTCGAGGCGGCGGCCCGCGCCGGTGCCCGGGCCCGGGCGGACGCGGCCGAGGTGGCGCACTCCGTGGCGGCGCCCGGCGCCGTCCCGTTGCGCGGCTACCGCGTGGTGAGCCCCGCGGTCCCGGTGACCGCCGACGAGGTGACCGTGCCCGGGCCGGCCCCCGGGTCGGCGTCGGCGGCCGGGTCGTCCGGCCCGTCCGAGCCGCTCGACGACGACCCGGGAACACAGCACCCCGCCGACGGGTTGGCACTCTTGCGCGACGCGCTCCGCGACGGCTCCACCGTGATCATCGAGGTGGCCGGACACACCGGCCGGCTGGAGCGCCGCGAGCTGAAACCCCTGAACCTCGACGGCGGCAGGCTGCGTGCGCTCGACCCGGACCGCGAGGCCGAGCTGACGATCGCCGTCCATCGGATCGCGTCGGTGCTGCCGACGTCATCCACGCCGTGAACCGCAGTAGAGCAAGACTGAGGGAGACTCCATGCCCGACGGCCCGTTGATCGTGCAGAGCGACAAGACGCTCCTGCTGGAGGTCGACCACCCGAGCGCCGAGCAGGCGCGGCGCTCGATCGCGCCCTTCGCCGAGCTGGAGCGCGCGCCCGAGCACGTCCACACCTACCGCCTGACGGCGCTGGGCCTGTGGAACGCGCGCGCGGCCGGGCACGACGCCGAGCAGGTCGTGAACACGCTCATCGAGTTCAGCCGCTACCCGGTACCGCACGCGCTGCTGGTCGACGTCGCCGAGACGATGTCCCGCTACGGGCGCCTGCAGCTCGCACAGGACCCGGCGCACGGCCTGGTGCTGCGCACCACCGACCGCGCGGTCCTGGCCGAGGTGCTCAAGTCGAAGCGCACCGCGGGCCTGGTCGGCGCACGGATCGACGAGTCCACGGTGACGGTGCACCCCTCCGAGCGCGGCCACCTCAAGCAGGTGCTCGTCAAGCTCGGCTGGCCGGCCGAGGACCTCGCGGGCTACGTCGACGGCGAGAAGCACCCCATCGAGCTGAGCCCCACCACCCACCCCCGGACGCCGCACGAGCAGGCGGCCCCGTGGGAGATGCGGCCCTACCAGGCGCAGGCCGTGGACGGCTTCTGGCACGGCGGCTCGGGCGTCGTGGTGCTGCCCTGTGGTGCCGGCAAGACGATCGTCGGCGCGGGCGCCATGGCCAAGTCGGGCACCACGACGCTGATCCTGGTGACCAACACCGTCAGCGCGCGCCAGTGGCGCGACGAGCTGGTGCGGCGCACCACGCTGACCGAGGACGAGATCGGCGAGTACTCCGGCACCAAGAAGGAGATCAAGCCGGTCACGATCGCCACCTACCAGGTGCTCACCACCAAGCGGAAGGGCGTCTACACGCACCTCGAGCTGCTCGACGCCCGCGACTGGGGCCTGGTCCTGTACGACGAGGTGCACCTGCTGCCCGCGCCGGTCTTCCGCATGACGGCGGACCTGCAGGCGCGCCGCCGGCTCGGCCTGACCGCCACGCTGGTGCGCGAGGACGGCCGGGAGGACGAGGTGTTCAGCCTGATCGGCCCCAAGCGGTTCGACGCACCGTGGAAGGACATCGAGGCGCAGGGCTACATCGCGCCCGCCGACTGCGTCGAGGTCCGTCTCACGCTCCCGGAGTCCGAGCGCATGACCTACGCGACGGCCGAGACGGAGGACAAGTACCGGCTGGCCGCGTCGGCGTCGGGCAAGAAGAAGGTGGTGGAGCAGATCGTGGCGCGCCACCCCGACGACCAGGTGCTGGTCATCGGGCAGTACATCGACCAGCTCGAGGAGCTGGCCGAGCACCTCGGGGCGCCGATCATCACCGGGCAGACCACCAACAAGGAGCGGCAGCGGCTGTTCGGCGCGTTCCGCGAGGGCGAGATCAGCCGGCTCGTGGTGAGCAAGGTCGCCAACTACTCGGTGGACCTGCCGGAGGCGTCCGTGGCCATCCAGGTCTCGGGGTCCTTCGGGTCGCGGCAGGAGGAGGCGCAGCGGCTCGGGCGCATCATGCGGCCCAAGGCCGACGGCCGCACCGCGCACTTCTACGCCGTGGTCGCGCGGGACACCGTCGACCAGGACTTCGCGGCCCACCGGCAGCGGTTCCTGGCCGAGCAGGGGTACGCGTACCGCATCGTGGACGCCGAGGACCTGGACGGCTCCCCGGCCGATTCGACGGCTCCCTGACAATCACCCTGCTCGGCACGTGAAAATGCCCTTCATGCTGGGCATTCACCTGAGGATTCGTTGCATGTGCGCAACGTTCCGGCCTCCGATTGCGGTGTGCTGAACCCGGGGTGACGATCAGGGACGTGATCGAGTCCCGAGCAAGAGCCGAGCTTCCGCACGATCCCGGCACCCGTGCTTCCGGGGGCTGGGTCATCGTGGCCTTCGCGGGCCTGGTCAGCGTGGTCCTGGCGGCCACGTCCCAGGCCGCCAACGCGACCGTCGTCCGGCCGGCCGAGCCGCTGCCGTCCGTGTCGCCCCGCCTGACGGCCGCGATGCAGGCGGAGCTCATGAAGGACGTGCTGCCCGCGTCGCCGCCGATCACGCTCACGGACGCCGTGACCGACAGCGCGGGTGTGCTCACCGACGCCGAGCGCGAGGACGTGCTGGAGGCCGTGGACCGCCTGGCCGGCGAGACCGACCTGCGCATGTTCGTGGTGTACATCGAGAGCTTCGACGGCACCGACCCGGTGGACTGGGCCAACGCGAGCGCGAACCAGTCCGGGCTCCGCACCGACGACCTGCTCCTCGCGATCGCCACCGCGGACGCCGAGTTCGGCCTGTCCGCGGACAGCAACGTGACGCTCACCGACAGCCAGCTCCGGCAGGTCGACAGTGCCGTCGCCGCCGCCGTCGAGGACGAGCAGTGGGCCCCGGCCGCGACCGAGGCCGCCGACACCGTCCGCCAGGGAGTCGCCGGCGCCACCAGCCCGCTCCTCGTGGTGGGCATCGCGCTGGCGGCGGTGCTGCTGCTGGTCGCGCTCGGGTTCGTGCTGTGGCGGTTCGCGGTGCCCCGGCTGCGCCCGCTCCTCGCCCAGCTCCGGGACCGCACCCCGGTGGCCGCCGCCCCGGCCGCGGGCGTCTACTCCGACCTGACCCTGGACGAGCTGGACGAGCGCGCCGCCGTCGCCCTGGTCGGCATCGACGACGCGCTCAAGACCTCCGAGCAGGAGCTCGGCTTCGCCCGCTCGGAGCTCGGCGGCGACGCGACGCGGGACTTCGAGCTGATCCTCGCGGGGGCCGCCGGCGACGTCCGCGAGGCGTTCGCGATCCGGCAGGCGCTCGACGTCGAGCGGGAGGGCGCATCGGCAGGTACGCCGGCGACGCCTGCCGGTACCGTCGGCGCCGCCCCGGGCGACGAGCGCGAAGCCGGCGAGGACGCCGCGGGGCCTGGGGCGGAGGCCGCGGCACCCGAGTCCCCCGAGGACGCCGCCCGCCGCGAGCGCCTGGCCAGGATCATCGCGCTGTGCGACGCCGCAGCGGACACGCTCGACGCGCGCACGCGCGCGTTCGACGACCTGCGCCGCCTGCAGCAGCGCGCCCCGGAGCTGCTGGCCGACGTCGTGACCCGTGAGGCCGAGCTGTCCCAGCGGGTCGCGGTCACGCGGAGCCTGCTGACCCAGCTCGACCGGCGGTACCCGACCGGACCGCTGGCGACCGTCGTGGGCAACCCCGAGCAGGCGGAGCTGCTGCTGGCCAACGCCAAGGAGGCCGTGGCCGCGGGGAACTCGGCCCTGGCCGCCGGGCAGAAGGCCGTCGCGGTGGCGCACGCCCGCGGCGCGCAGAACGCGCTGGGACAGGCCGCCGTGCTGCTGGACGCCGTGGACTCCACCGCGCTGCACCTGCGCGACGCCGTGGGCCGGCTCGACAAGTCGATCGCCTCGCTCACGCAGGACGTGGCCTCCGCCAGGGCCGTCGAGGGCGACCTGCGGGTCACCCTCGCGCGCGCCGCCGCACAGGCCTCGCTCAAGCACGTCGAGGTGACACGGCAGGGCGGCGACCCGCTGGCCGGGCTGCAGCGCATCGCCACGGCGGAGGCGGCCCTGGACGCCGCGCTGGCGTCCGTCCGCGACACCACCGAGGTCAAGGCCCGGGCGTCAGCGCTGGTCCGCGACACCCTGGTCCGGGTCGACGCGCAGCTGCGCCAGACCGGCGACTTCGTCGCCACCCGCCGCGGCGCCGTCGGCGCGACGGCGCGCACGCGGCTCGCGGAGGCGGTCCGCCTGGCCGACGTCGCCCGCGCCCTGCACCCGACCGACCCGACCGCCGCGCTGGGCGAGGCCCAGGAGGCGAGCGCCATGGTCCGGGAGGCCGCCCGGCTGGCCCGCGAGGACGCGGATGCCGTCGTGGCTGCCGCAGCCGCCGCAGCGGCGGAGCCCGACGCCGAGGGCGCCGAGGGCGCCGACGCGAACGGGCCGATCACCGGCGGCATGATGCTCGGCGGCATCCTGCTCGACCCGAACCTCGCACGGTCCCGCAAGCGCGCCCGCACGGCGCGCATCGGCGGCGGGTTCGGCGGGGGCGGCTTCGGCGGCGGCCGCCCGACCGCGCACCGCAAGCTCGGCACGGTCCGGGCGTGGTGGCCGGCGTCGACTCGCTGACGACGCGCGAGAACAGGGTGGGCGAAAGGTCGGGTTTTCGGTAGTTTTACGTTGCCGACAACCCGGCCTCCGCCGTTCGCACGGATCACCCCTCCGGAGTACACGTTGAAGAAGTTCGCGCTGCCCGCCGTCCTGGTCCTCACCCCGCTGCTCGCCTCGTGCGGCACGAGCCCGGCCGCGGACGACGCGGCCTCGGCGCCGCCGCCCGTCGCGGCTGGTGAGGTGCACTGGTCGTACAGCGGTGCGGAGGGCCCGGCGGAGTGGGGGCACCTGTCCGCCGACTTCGAGTCGTGCTCGACCGGCAGCGCCCAGTCGCCCATCGACCTGCCCGCCCACGCCGACCAGAAGGCGACGGAGCACCCGACTATCACGTCGTCCCTGACCGTCGGTGAGTCGGTCGACACGGGCCACACCGTCCAGCTCGTGCCCGAGAGCGGGGCATCGACCGTCGAGTGGGACGGCACCGAGTTCACGCTCGCCCAGACGCACTTCCACGTGCCTTCGGAGCACACGGTCGCGGGCGAGGCGATGGACGCCGAGTTCCACCTGGTCCACACCACCACCGATGGGCAGACGCTCGTGATCGGCGTCCTCGCCGAGGAGGGCGCGGAGAACGCGGCGTGGCAGCCGTTCGTCGAGGGCGCGGCGACGCCGGGCACCGCCGACCTGCCGCTCGACGTCGCGGCGATGCTCCCGGAGGACCCCACCTACGAGGCGTACGAGGGCAGCCTGACGACACCCCCGTGCACCGAGGGCGTCCAGTGGGTCGTCTACACGACGCCGGTCGAGCTGTCTGCCGACCAGATCGCAGTGCTCGACGAGGCGTCGCACGGGCACAACGCCCGCCCGACGCTGCCCCAGGGCGACCGCACCCCGTACGAGGGCACGCTCGCCCTGGGCGAGTAGCGCGGGGGCCGCAGGCTACAGGTAACGCAGCGGGTCGAACTCCTCGATCGGGATGATCCGGACGCGCGGCAGCATGGTCGTGAAGGCGTCGGCGTCGCCCTCGAGGTCGTACATGACCAGGCCGCGCTGCTCCAGGTCCGTGAACCGGGCGTTGACGAACTCGCGGAAGCCCAGGAGGCCGACCCGGCGGTCGTCGTCGGCCAGCAGCGCCTCGATCTGCGGCAGGAAGTCGCCGTCGTGGCTCGCGAGCAGCACATCGCCCGGCCGGTCCAGCAGCGCGTCGAGGGTGCGCTGGATACCGACGTCGACGACCTTCTCCGAGCCCTGCGCGGCCAGGGGGATCGGCTTGTAGCCCATGGCGAGCAGCGCCTGGACGAACGGCATCGGCATCTGGCCGGATGTCGCGTTCAGGAAGAACAGCGGCACGACCTCCTGCGACCAGACCTTCTCGGCGAACGCGGAGATGCGGTCCCAGCGCGGGCGCTCCTCGGGGGCCGGACGGCGGTTCAGCACGTTCATGCCGAGCGTGGCGTCGATGTTCTCACCGTCGACGATGAGATACGTGCGCCGGGGCGTCTGCCCGGGCTCCTGCGGTGACGGTGCTGACATGCGACACAGCCTAGGCCGTGTGGCGGCAATCGCGGAGCCGAACCCTGACGGAACGGTCAGCAGGTGCCCGGAGCCGCGGTCCGGGCGATTTCCCGGGCGAAACTCAGGCAGTCTTCAGGAAGCGGTCGCACACTGGAAACATGGCTACTCCCGAGGCGCGTCTGGTCGTCGTGGACGACGAACCGAACATCCGCGAGCTCCTGTCCACCTCCCTCCGCTTCGCGGGCTTCGAGGTCCATGCCGCCGCGGACGGCAACGGGGCGCTCCAGCTGGTCCGCGACGTCGAGCCGGACCTCGTGGTGCTCGACGTGATGCTCCCGGACATGGACGGTTTCACGGTCACCCGACGCATGCGGGCGACCGGCCGGCACACCCCCGTCGTCTTCCTGACCGCCAAGGACGACACGCAGGACAAGGTGCAGGGCCTGACCGTGGGCGGCGACGACTACGTGACCAAGCCGTTCAGCCTGGAGGAGGTCGTGGCCCGGATCCGCGCGGTGCTGCGCCGCACGGGCGTGCCCGCCCCCGAGGAGGAGGCCGTGCTGCACGTCGGCGACCTGGAGATGGACGAGGACTCGCACGAGGTGCGCCGGGCCGGCGTCGAGGTGGACCTGTCCCCCACCGAGTTCAAGCTGCTGCGCTACCTCATGCTCAACTCCGGCCGGGTCCTGTCCAAGGCGCAGATCCTGGACCACGTGTGGCAGTACGACTGGGGCGGCGACGCGAACATCGTCGAGTCCTACATCTCGTACCTGCGGCGCAAGATCGACACGCTCGAGGTCGGGGGCGAGACCCTGCCCCCGCTGATTCACACCAAGCGGGGAGTCGGGTACCTGCTGCGCGCCCCGCAGCCCGTCCGTGCTTAAGGAGCGCCTCGCCGGCATCCCCCTGCGCGCACGGCTCGTCGCGATCATCTCGCTGCTCCTGGCGGCGGGGCTGGGCATAGCGGCGGTCGCGACGACGACGGTTGTCTCGACCTTCCTCGTGCAGCAGGTGGACGACGAGCTGGACTCGGCCTCGCGCAACCTGTCGTCGACCATCGACTCCCTCCAGCCGGGGTCCACGCAGGCGCTGCCCTCCGACTACTACGTCAAGATCGTGGGCGAGCAGAGCGAGCCCGAGGAGCACGGGGTCTCCGCCATCCTCCGGTTCGGCAGACCCGAGCTGCCGGACGTCACGTACGAGGAGGCCGCCGCGAGCAAGGGCGAGGAGTTCACGACGTCCGGGAAGAGCAACGGAGCCGGCACCAAGAACTGGCGCGTCGTCACCGTGGCCGCGCAGTACACGACCGGCGAGCCCGCGGTCGTCTACGTCGCGCTTCCCCTGGTCGGTATGGACAACACCGTCTCGATCCTGACCCGCACCCTGATCATGTCCGGCCTCGGCATCGTGCTGCTCGGCGGGCTGACCGCCTGGGTGCTGGTCGAACGGTCGCTCCGTTCGCTGCGGTCGGTGGAGCACACGGCCGCGCAGATCGCCGCGGGCGACCTCAGCCAGCGCGTCCCGGAGGCCCCTGCGGGCACGGAGATGGGCTCGCTCTCCACCTCGCTGAACGCCATGCTGACGCAGATCGAGCGAGCCTTCGCGGCGCAGGAGGCGTCGGAGGTGCGGATGCGGCAGTTCGTCTCGGACGCGTCGCACGAGCTGCGCACGCCCGTCGCGACGATCCGCGGCTACGGCGAGCTGTACCGGATGGGCGCCCTCGACACCGCGGACAAGGTCGACGACACGATGGTCCGCATCGAGGACGCCGCCCGCCGCATGGGCACGCTGGTCAACGACCTGCTGGTGCTGGCCCGGCTGGACGAGGGCCGCCCCGTGGCCCGGGAGGACGTCGACCTGGCCGCCCTCGCGCGCGACTCGGCCCAGGACCTGCACGCGCTCGACCCGACGCGCGAGGTCACCGTGGTGCCGCTCCTGAAGGGCGGCAGCGTGCCCGAGAAGCTGATCGTCGAGGGCGACACGGATCGCCTGCGCCAGGTCCTCACCAACCTCATCGGCAACGTCGCGCGGCACACGCCTGCGGGTACGCCCGCCGAGATCGCGCTGGGCGTGCGGCCCGGGACGGCGGGTGCGAACGGCAGCGCGAAGACCGGCGAGAACGGCGAGCGCCCCCCGGGCAGCGACAAGCCGTCGCCCGGCGGCGTGGCCGTGCTCGAGGTGCGCGACCACGGCCAGGGCCTCACCGAGGAGCAGGGCCGGCGGATCTTCGAGCGGTTCTACCGCGCGGACTCGTCGCGCACCCGCGAGTCGGGCGGCTCCGGGCTCGGGATGGCTATCGTCGCGGCGATCGTGGGCACGCACGGCGGGCACGTCGAGGTGGCGCAGACCCCGGGCGGTGGCCTGACGGTCCGCCTCACCCTCCCTCTCTGAGGCGTCAGGCGTACCGGCCACCGGGTGACCTGTCTGACACCTCGGTGCCGAACCGTGATCACGATCCCGTGACAGCGGTAGCCGCCGCTGACCGTTTCAGTAATAGGCTGGTCGTGGAGTGACCGACATCGACCGTAAGGCAGAGTTCACATGGGCGTGCTGACGTCTGACGCGCCGCAGTGGTTCCTCAAGTCCTTCGTCCGGAGCGCGGTGGGCGCGGGGGCCACGGCGGACACCGACTCGATCGAGGAGGTCGGCCAGTCGCTCCTGGAGCGCTGGGCCGACGAGCACCGGCATTTCCACAACCTGCGCCACCTGGCCTCCGTGCTGCACCGCGTGGACGAGCTGGCCGAGGAGACGCACGAGCCGGACCTGGTGCGCCTCGCCGCCTGGTACCACGGTGCGGTGTTCAACGCGGAGCGCAAGGTCGCCGACGCCTCGCAGGGCGGCGAGCAGACCACGGCCTCCGCGATGCTGGCGCACGACGAGCTGACCCGGCTCGGGGTGCCCGAGCGAGCGGCGGACCGGGTCGCGGCCCTGGTCAACGCCATCGTCCGGCACGCGCCCGACCCCGCGGACTTCGACGCCGCGGTGCTCAACGACGCCGACCTCGCGATGCTCGCCGCCGAGCCGCAGCGCTACAAGGACTACAAGTCCGCGGTGCGCGCCGAGTACGCGCACATTCCCGCCGAGGACTACCTCCGCGCCCGGATCCGCGTGATCGAGCGGCTGCTCGCCCGCAAGTCGCTCTTCCTGAGCCCCATGGGCGCCGCGTGGGAGGAGCCCGCGCGGCAGAACCTGGACATGGAGCTGCACCGGCTGCGCAAGGAGCAGGCGAAGCTCGACACGGCCTGAGCGCCGGCCAGACCCTCCGCACGGCCCCGCAGTGGTTCGAGCGCGACCACACCCCCGCTTTCCACACCCCTGTGCACAGCCCTGCCCGGCGCCGCCCCGCCGGCGCCGGCCGGGTGCCTAACGTCAGGTGACGACGCCGGACGGCCCGGCGCGCGGGGAGGTGAGGGCCATGCGGTTCGAGGTGGACAGCGACCAGGTGGAGCAGGCGAGCGCGGCGGTGGCGGGCTCGGTGGCGACGGTGCGCACGGAGGTGGGGGCGCTCATGCGCAACCTCGACGCCCTCCAGGCGACGTGGCAAGGACCCGCCGCCGCGGCGTTCGGCGGCACGGTGGCGCAGTGGCGGGGCGCGCAGGCGCAGGTCGAGGGCGCGCTGGACGCGATCCAGGCCGCGCTGGCGGCCGCCGCCCGCACCTACGCGGAGGCCGAGGCGGCGGCCACTCGCATGTTCTCCTGACGCCGCCCGCGAAAAGGCCGACGCCGGCCGGTCACCCTCCGCGTGAGAGGTTGACCGACCGGCGTCGGACAGATTCCCGGGCCGGAGCCCGAGGGGGTCAGGCCGGACTCAGAAGTCCATGCCGCCCATGCCACCGGACGGGTCGCCGGCCGGGGCGCCAACGGGCTCCGGCTTGTCGGCGACGACGGCCTCGGTGGTGAGGAACAGCGCGGCGATCGACGCAGCGTTCTGCAGCGCCGAGCGGGTCACCTTGACCGGGTCGTTGACGCCCGCGGCGAGCAGGTCCTCGTAGACGCCGGTCGCGGCGTTCAGGCCCTGACCGGAGGGAAGGTTGCGCACCTTCTCCGCCACGACGCCGCCCTCGAGGCCGGCGTTGATGGCGATCTGCTTGAGCGGGGCGTCGATCGCGGCACGCACGATCGTGGCGCCGATCGCCTCGTCGCCCTCGAGCTCCAGCTTCGGGAACGCGACGGCGCCGGCCTGGATGAGGGCCACGCCACCACCGGCGACGATGCCCTCCTCGACGGCGGCCTTCGCGTTGCGAACGGCGTCCTCGATGCGGTGCTTGCGCTCCTTGAGCTCCACCTCGGTGGCCGCACCGGCCTTGATGACGGCGACGCCGCCGGCCAGCTTGGCGAGGCGCTCCTGCAGCTTCTCGCGGTCGTAGTCCGAGTCGGACTTGTCGATCTCGCTGCGGATCTGGTTCACGCGACCGGCGATGAGGTCGGCGTCGCCGGCACCCTCGACGATCGTGGTCTCGTCCTTGGTGACGACGACCTTGCGCGCCTGGCCGAGCTCCTCGAGCGTCGCGTTCTCCAGCTTGAGGCCCACCGTCTCGGTGATGACCTGGCCGCCGGTGAGGATCGCGATGTCCTGCAGCATGGCCTTGCGGCGGTCGCCGAAGCCCGGGGCCTTGACGGCGACGGACTTGAAGGTGCCACGGATCTTGTTCAGCACCAGGGTCGCCAGGGCCTCGCCCTCGACGTCCTCGGCGATGATGAGGAGCGACTTGCCCGACTTCATGACCTGGTCGAGCAGCGGCAGCATGTCCTTGACGTTCGAGATCTTCGACTCGACGATCAGGACGTACGGGTCCTCGAGCACGGCCTCCTGGCGCTCGGGGTCCGTCTCGAAGTAGCGGGCGAGGAAGCCCTTGTCGAAGCGCATGCCCTCGGTGAGCTCGAGCTCGAGGCCGAAGGTGTTCGACTCCTCGACGGTGATGACGCCTTCCTTGCCCACCTTGTCGAGGGCCTCGGCGATGAGCTCGCCGATCGCCGGGTCGCCGGCCGAGATGGCGGCCGTGGCAGCGATCTCTTCCTTGGTCTCGATCTCCTTGGCAGCGTTCAGCAGCTGCTCGGTGACGGCCTCGACGGCCTTCTCGATGCCGCGCTTGACGGCGATCGGGTTGGCGCCGGCGGCAACGACACGCAGGCCCTCCTTGACGAGCGCCTGGGCGAGCACGGTGGCGGTGGTGGTGCCGTCACCCGCGACGTCGTCCGTCTTCTTGGCGACCTCCTTGACGAGCTCCGCACCGATCTTCTCGTACGGGTCGTCGAGCTCGATCTCCTTGGCGATGGAGACACCGTCGTTCGTGATCGTGGGGGCGCCCCACTTCTTGTCCAGAACGACGTTGCGGCCCTTCGGGCCGAGCGTGACCTTCACGGTGTCGGCGAGCTGGTTGAGCCCGCGCTCCATGCTCCGACGAGCTTCCTCGTCGAAGGCGATGATCTTGGCCATGGGGATGAATCCTCCGCTGGTGGCTTGTCCAGGCCGGCCGGTGCCCGCGACGGACGGCCACCGCCGGAGCGATCACGTCTCGCCACGGCAGGAGGCCTCACCATTCGACCCTGCTGTCACTCTCCAACGGAGAGTGCTAAGACATTATTGGCACTCGGACCATGAGAGTGCAAGGCGCGTACTCCGGGGGCGAACGCGGGCCCTACGCGGGCGCCAGCCCCAGGACGTGCCGGATGTCGAACTCCCGCAGCAGCGCCCGGCGCGCCGCGTGCCACCCGCCCATGCCGTGCACGCCCGGTCCGGGCGGGGTCGACGCCGAGCAGAGGTACACACCCTCGGCCAGCTGGTACGGGTCGGGCGCCGGGGTCGGCCGGGCGAACATCTGCCAGATGCTGGCGGCCCCCGAGGAGATGTCACCGCCCGGGTAGTTCGCGTTGTGCAGCTCCATGTGGCTGGCCGGTATGCACCGCGAGCCGACGACGACGTCGCGGAAACCTGGCGCGAACCGCTCGATCTGCCGGGTGACCGCCTCGGTGAGGTCCTGCGTCGAGCCGGCGGGCACGTGGGCGTAGGTCCACAGCGGCCGCCTGTTGCCGCGCACGCGCCCCGGGTCGGCGACGCCCGGGTCGCTGAGCAGGACCATCGGCCGGTCGGGGTGCGTCCCGTTCGCGACGGCGTCCTCCGCGATGACCATCTCGGCGCGGGTACCTCCGACGTGCACGGTCGACGCGCGCCCGACGTCCGGCACCGTCCAGGGCACGGGCTCCGACAGCACGAAGTCGACCTTGGCGGCCGCGTTGCCGTAGCGGAACCGGCGCAGGGCGGCCCGTCGCGGCACGCTGATCCGGTCGCCCATGATCGACAGCACGGCCCGCGGGGTGGTGTCGAAGAGGACGGCGCGGGCAGGCGGCAGGTCGTGCCAGTCCTCGACGGCCCGCCCGGTCTCGATGGTGCCACCGTGCGCCTCCAGGTCACGGACGAGGGCGTCGGTAACCGCCTGTGAGCCGCCCACCGGGACGGCCCAGCCGCCGTCGGCGTGCGCGAGGGCCGCCAGGAGCAGAGCCGTGCCCGCGCCCGCGTACGACGGGAGTGGTGTGATCGCGTGCGCCGCGACGCCGGTGAGCAGCGCCTTGGCCTCCTCGGTGAGGAACCGCCGGTCCCAGCGCGGGCCGCCCTGCTCCAGGAGCGCGGCGCCGAACCGCAGACCGGGACGCACCGCCGAGGCGGCGCCCCACGCCGACGACGCCGGCCCGCCGCGCACGCCCTCCAGCATGCCGCGCACGGTCCGCTTGTCCCCGAGCGCGAGCGCGGTGACCTCGCGCCAGCTGTCGGCGAGGGGTGCGATCAGGTCGCGCCACGCGTCGCCGTCCGGCCCCAGGCCGTCCGCCGTCCGGTCGAGGTCACGGAAGGCGAGGCCTGCGCGCCCGCCGCCGAGCGGCTGGGCGTAGGCGATCTCGGGCGCGACGAGCTCCACACCGTGCGCGCCCAGGTCGAAGGCACGGAAGAACGGCGAGGCCCACGCCATGGGGTGCACGGCGGAGCAGAGGTCGAAGACGAGGTCGTCGGCGAGCTCGGGGACGGGGAGCGTGCGCGCGCCTCCGCCGGCCGTCGGCTGGGCCTCCAGGACCCGGACCCCGAGCCCGGCGCGCGCGAGCGTCACCGCGGCTGCCAGCCCGTTCGGGCCGGAGCCCACCACTACGGCGTCGAGGAGCGTCACCGACCCATCGAATCATGGTGCTCGCTGGGCTGGGGGTGCCGGGCGGGAACCAGAGCGAGCAGCCGCGGTACGGGCGGCTGCTCGATGGCGTCGGGCATCGTCGTCCGACATCGTGCGGTACCAGTCGTCATCGACCGTCCAGTGCGGACGCCGGGGTCTGGGTCCCAGCATCCATCGAGGGGGGTGGCGGGCGACGGGTGGGCCTGTCCCACCCGTCGTCCCATCGAATCAGAGCGGACGAACCTGCTCTGCCTGCGGACCCTTCTGTCCCTGCCCCACCTCGTACTCGACTTCCTGACCCTCGTCGAGGGACCGGTAGCCGTCACTCTGGATCGCACTGTAGTGAACAAAAAGGTCCTGGCCGCCGGCAGTCGGGGTGATGAAGCCATACCCCTTCTCGGCGTTGAACCACTTGACGGTGCCCTGGGCCATGCGTAGTTCTCCTTGTACCTCTGCACGGGCCATGCGGTCGACCCGTGGTGGTTCGAGCCTAGTGGTCCGTCTCACACCAGGGAACCCTCTATGCCCGGTATGTGGCATTAAGCGCATGGCGAACGTGCAGGTCAGAGGGCTACGGAGATAGCCAGGGAAGCGAATATCAGGCTGGTGGTACCGGTTGGCAACATCAACCGACGCGTTACTTGATGATGACGATGACCGCGTACGGCGACGACGTGACCTCTGCCGACTCGATGGCGGACGTCGCGCCGATCGCCTGCGCGACGGCCGCGGCGGTGTCCGCGCGCGTCGCGCCGTACAGCACCGTCGTCTCCGTGTAGCCCTGGCCGAGGCCCGCTGTGTCGTCGGCGGCGTCGACGGTGCCGGTGAAGCCGGCTGCGATGATCGTCTCCGCGGCGGTCCCGGCGGCGCCGGTGGGCCCGCCCGAGTTGAGCACCTGCACCCCTGCGGTCAGGTCCGCCTTTGCCGGGTCGCCGGTCACCGACGAAGGCGCCTCCTCGGAAGACTCGCCGGACGGCTCCCCACTGGGCTCGCCCGAAGGTTCACCCGAGGATTCACCCGACGCGGAGGCTGACGGGGAGGCCGGCGCGGAGGCCGAGGTTGACGGGTCGCCCGATGCCTCGGCGCCACCACCGTCCCCGGACAGCAGCGTGATGCCACCCCACGCCACGGCGGCGCAGACTACGGCGACCAGCAGGAACGGCCAGGCCGAGCTCCAGCCGCTGCGCGGCGCACGGTGCACACCCACTGGTGCGCCCCCGGGGACAGCGACGTCGAACTCGTCGGGCGGGTAGGGGTAGCCACTCTTCGTCACGGCAGAGAGAGTAGCGGGTTGTTGTGACAGAACGGTGCCTTCTCAGTGGTTCTCATCCGCCAACCGCCGTGCTGGGCGTGCTCGCTGCCGGGTCGAGCGGAGCCTGCGCAGGCGCTTGACCAGCATCGGGTCGTGCTCCAGCGCCGCCGGGGAGTCGATCAGCGTATTGAGAACCTGGTAGTAGCGCGTGGCCGTGAGCCCGAACAGCTCACGCGCCGCCTCCTCCTTGGCGCCGGCGTACTTCCACCACTGGCGTTCGAACGCGAGGATCTCGCGGTCCCGGTCCGAAAGGCCCTGGTCGGCGCCCGCGGCCTCGGGAGCGGGTGCCTCCACGTGCGCGACCAGCGTCTCGCCGATCTGCTCGCCGTAGCCCGGGAGCATGTTCCTGTCGTCCACCTGAGTCCTTACTCACGTCGTCCACGCCGGCGTTCCGCCGGCGCCAAGGCTGGGCCGCGCCCTTACGGCAGACGCCAGTCGACCGGCTGGGCGCCCTGCTGCTCGAGAAGCGCGTTGGCCCGCGAGAAGGGCTTGGACCCGAAGAAGCCGCTGCGCGCCGACAGGGGCGACGGGTGCGCGCTCTCGACCACGGGGACGTCCCCGAGCCACGCCTTGAGGTTGCGCGCCTTGGCGCCCCACAGGATCGCGACGAGCGGGCCGCCGCGAGCCACGAGCGCGCGGATGGCGGCCTCCGTGACCTCCTCCCAGCCCTTGCCCGCGTGCGAGTCCGACGAGCCGGGGCGGCAGGTGAGCGTCCTGTTCAGCAGCATCACACCCTGGTCGGCCCAGGGCCGCAGGTCGCCGTTGCCCGGGATGGGCAGGCCGAGGTCGTCCTGCAGCTCCTTGTAGATGTTGACGAGCGACCGCGGCACCGGGCGCACGTCCGGCTGCACCGAGAAGGACAGGCCCATGGCGTGCCCGGGCGTCGGGTACGGGTCCTGGCCCACGATCAGCACGCGCACGTCGGCCAGCGGACGCTTGAACGCGGCGAGCACGTTCTCCCCCGCCGGGACGTAGGTACGCCCCTCGGCGACCTCGTTGCGCAGGAAGTCGCCCATGGCATGGATACGGGGCTCGACGTCGGCCAGGGCCTCGGCCCAGTCCGGCGCGATGACCTGCGACAACGGAGGCCGGCCAGCGGCAGCGGCGGCGTCGGCAGGGGGTGTCGGGTTCACGATGGTCTCCACGTTCAGGAGGTTACCGGGACCCACTGACAGCGACCGCCTGTGCTGCCCGACACACCCACTTGTGACGACTCTTCACCGGGTTGGCGCAACAATGAGGAACGTGAGCGCGACGACCCCAGAACCGGAAGGCCCCTCCACCTCCCCCACCGCGACCGCCCCCGTCCGCTGGACGCGGTACGTCGCCATGGGCGACTCCTTCACGGAGGGCCTGTGGGACCCCTATCCCGACGCGCCGGACGTGCAGCGTGGCTGGGCGGACAACCTCGCCGCCGCGCTGTCCGCACGCCGCATCGCGGCGGGCGAGGACCCGCTGGAGTACGCGAACCTCGCCATCCGCGGCCGCAAGCTGCGCCCTATCGTCGCCGAGCAGCTCGGCGCGACGCTCGACGCGAAGCCGGACCTCGTGTCCCTGGTCGCGGGCGGCAACGACATCCTGCGTGCCACGGCCGACGTGGACGCGATCTCGGCCGCGCTGGAGGACGCCGTCGCCCAGCTCCGTGCCTCCGGCGCCGACGTCCTGATGGGCACCGGGTTCAAGGCCGGGGCCGCGCTGAGCTGGACCAACGGCCGGGTCGGCATCTTCAACGCGAACGTCTGGTCCATCGCCCGGCGGTACGACGCGCACGTCGTGGACCTGTGGGGCATGCGGTCGCTGGCCGACCTGCGCGTCTGGTCCTCCGACCGCATCCACCTCACGCCCGAGGGGCACCAGCGGGTGGCCAACGCCGCCCTGGTCGCGCTGGGCCTGGAGCCGGACGACGACGCCTACGACGTGCCGCTCGACGCCGCCCCGCCGGCGGCCTTCCGGGAGACGGCCCGCGCCAACGCCGCCTGGATGCGCCAGCACGTGGGCCCGTGGGTCAAGCGCCGCCTGACCGGCACCTCCAGCGGCGACGGCCGCTCCGCGAAGTGGCCGACGCCGGGCGCCTGGCCGCGCGCGTAGAACCTTCACCCGGCCCTACACTTCGAGGGTGAATCTCAGAAGCCTCTCGGTGCTCGCGCCGAGGGGCTTCTGACGTCTCCATGCCCCCACCCTGGCCGCGTAACTTAACCTTCTAGATGGTACATTTACAACCATGACGATGAGCCCTCCGCGCAGTGCGGGCACGTCCCAGCTCGGCACCGGACGACGCTGGACCCTTCTGGTCACCGTCGGCACCGGCCTGCTGCTGATCACCCTGGACAACTCGATCCTCTTCACGGCGCTGCCGACCCTCACGCGCGAGCTCGACGCGAGCTGGAGCGAGAGCCTGTGGATCATCAACGCCTATCCCCTGGTGATGACGGGCCTCCTGCTCGGCTCGGGCACGCTGGGCGACCGGTTCGGCCACCGGCGCATGTTCATCGCCGGGCTGGTGGTCTTCGGGTTCGCGTCCTTCCTGGCCGCGACGGCGCCCACGCCCGAGGTGCTGATCGCGGCGCGCGGGCTGCTCGCCGTCGGCGCCGCGGCGATGATGCCGGCCACGCTCGCGCTGATCCGCGTGACCTTCACGGACGAGCGCGAGCGCAACATCGCGATCAGCGTCTGGGGCAGCCTGTCGGTGGTGGGCGGCGCCCTCGGGCCGATCGTCGGTGGGCTCCTGCTGGCGCACTTCGCGTGGGGCTCGATCTTCCTGATCAACGTGCCGGTGGTCGTCCTGGCCGTCATCGTCGGCCTCGCCGTCGCACCGCAGGACGAGCCGCACCCCGGGACCCGCTGGGACTTCGTCTCGTCCGTACAGGCCCTGGTCACCCTGGTCGGGCTGGTGGTGCTCATCAAGGAGGTCGCGAAGGCCGACCGCTCGGGGACCGTCATTCTCGGCGCGGCCGCCGTGACGGCCGTGGGCTGGTTCGTCTTCGTACGCCGGCAGCGCAAGCTGCCGTTCCCGCTGCTCGATCTGGCGATCTTCCGCAACCCCGCGTTCTCGTCCGGGGTCCTGGCGGCCGCGATCGCCATGTTCGCGATGGGCGGCCTGCAGCTCGCCACGACGCAGCGGTTCCAGCTCGTGGCCGGGTTCACCCCGCTCGAGGCGGGGCTCCTGGTGGCCGCGATCGCCCTCGGCTCCCTGCCCTCCTCGTTGCTGGCCGGTGCGTTCCTCCATGTCGTGGGCCTGCGGGTGCTGATCGGCGGCGGGCTGGCCGTGGGCGCCGTCGGCGTGGCCGGCACGCTGTACGGCGTGCAGCAGGGCATGTGGTGGCTGCTCGGGGGCCTGCTGGTGACCGGCCTCGGGCTCGGGGCCGCGATGTCGGTCGCGTCCACCGCGATCATCGGCAACGTGCCCGCCCGCCGGGCGGGCATGGCGTCCTCCGTGGAGGAAGTCTCCTACGAGTTCGGCAGCCTGGCCGCCGTCTCCCTGCTCGGCTCGCTGCTGACCACGATCTACACCGTGACCGTCCGGCTGCCCGACGGCGCGCCGCCCGCGGCGGCGAGGTCCATGAGCGACGCCCTGACCGCCGAGGGCACCGGACCCGAGGTGCTGGACGCCGCCTTCGTCGCCTTCGGGAACAGCTACTGGGTGGTCATGGTGATCTGCGTCGGGGTCCTGGCGCTCGGCGCTATCGTCACCACGGTGCTGCTGCGGTCCTACGGGCCGGGGTCGGCATCGTCCGCCTACGGTTCGGGACACTGAACCACCCCCTATCGCGACGCAGCCCCGCAGGAGACCCCGTGCGACCGAGCAACCGCGACCGCATCCTCGAATCCGCCGTGCGCCTGGTCCAGCGCGAGGGCGTCACGGCCGTGACCTTCGACTCCGTGGCGGCCGAGGCCGAGCTGACCCGCGGCGGGATCATGTACCACTTCCCCTCCCGCGAGGGGCTGCTCGTCGCCATCCACGAGCACCTGGCCGAGCGGTGGGAGGGGACGCTGGAGGCGGACGCCGGCCACCCGGCCGACGAGCTCACCGCCGGCGAGCGGCTGGCCGCGTACATCCGCGTGAGCGCCGAGTCCGCGACCCGCGCGGAGCTGCAGCTCATGCTGGAGGCCGCCACCCGCCCCGAGTGGGCCGCACCCTGGAGCGCCGTCCTGGAGCGGTGGGCACCTGTGCCCGACGGCGCCGAGACCGACCCCACCGCACTGTCCCTGCTGGTAGCCCGTCTCGCCGCCGACGGGCTGTGGATGTTCGAGTCGCTCGCCTACCGGTCGATGCCGGACACCCAGCGCCGCGCCGTCGCGGAGCACCTGGCGCGGGCCGTGGCCGAGGCGCCAGGGGCCTGAGGCCGCAGGCCCGGGCTCAGGAGCCCTCGACGCGGGCCAGGAGCTCGTCCAGGAAGCCGCAGGCCTCGGCGACGGCCCGCTCCGCGTCCCGCTCGGCGATGGCGTCGGCCAGGTCCTCGTGGCCGATCTCGGGCGCGTGCTCGACGCCAGGCGTGATGGCGGACGTCGCGGCGACGCTCGCGGTGATGACCTCCGTCAGCCCCAGGTAGAGCTCCGTCAGCAGCCCGTTGTGCCCGGCGCGGACCACGGCCCCGTGGAACTCAGCGTCCGTCCGCGCGAAGTCCTCCCAGCGCCCCTCGGCCAGCTCGGTGGCGCGGCGGCCGAGCAGGGCGCGCAGGTCGGCGACCTCCTCCTCGGTCCGCTCGGTGGCGGCGAGCCGGGCACCCTCGACCTCAAGGGTGCGCCGCACCTGCAGCACCTCGCGCAGCTCCGACCCGGCGAGCCGGCGGATCGCGCCGGACACCTCGCTCGTGGCGCGCACGTAGGTGCCGTCCCCCTGACGAACCTCCAGCAGGCCCGTGTGCGCGAGCGCCCGCACGGCCTCGCGGATGGTGTTGCGGCCGACGCCGAGCTGCTCGCAGAGCTCGGGCTCGGTGGGGATGCGCTCACCGATCGGCCACTCGCCGTCCCGGACGGCGGTCCGCAGCTGCTCGATGACCTGGTCGACGAGACCGACCCGGTGCGTGGTGGCCAACGGCACAGTGGAATCCTTTCGTCCAATCATCCTACGTATGCCATCGTAGCGGTCATGCGCGTCGAACACAGTGGACCTGGACTGGAAGCCGAGCTGGACGGCGCCGTGGAGATCCGGACGCCGGGCGTGGTCGCCGCCGGGGCGCTGCTCGCGGTCGCCGTGGTGCTCGTCGCCCTCAACCTGCGCCCGGCCATCACCGGCGTCGGCCCGATGCTCGAGGAGATGCGCCTCGACCTGGGGGTGTCCGCGGTCTGGGCGGGCGTGCTCACGACGCTGCCGACGCTGTGCTTCGCCGGCGCGGGCCTCGTTGCCCCGCTGCTGGCCCGCCGGGCCGGGGTCGGCGCCGCCATCGCGGTCGCGCTGACCACGCTCGCCGGCGGGCTCGTGCTGCGCGTGATCGACGGGCCGGCCGTGGTGCTCGGCGGCACGCTGATCGCCACCGCCGGGATCGCCCTGGTCAACGTGCTGATCCCCGTCGTCATCAAGGACTCCTTCCCGGCGCGCATCGGCCTCATGACCGGCGTCTACACCGCGGCCCTGCAGGGCGGCGGCGCCCTCGGGTCGGCCGTGACCCCGCCGCTCGGCGACGCGTTCGGCGGCTGGCGCCCGGCACTGGGCGCCTGGGCGGTGCTGGCCGTCGTCGCGCTGCTGGTGTGGCTCGTCGCGGCCCGCGGGTCGGGCCGGGCGCCCCGACGGCCCGAGACCGCCGACGGCGGCCGCTCGCTGCTGCGCAACCGCCTGGCCTGGATCGTCACCGGCTTCTTCGGCCTCCAGGGGTTCTACGCGTACGCCGCCATGGGCTGGTTCCCCCAGGTCCTGATGGACGCCGGTGTGCCCCGCTCCGAGGCCGGGCTGCTGATGGGCCTGGTCTCGCTCGTCGCCGTGCCGATCAGCCTGTTCGTCGCCCCGCTGGCCGCGCGCGGTCGCGGGCAGAGTGGGTGGATCATCGCGCTCAGCGTCCTGGGCGTCGCCGGGACCGCCGGGCTGATGCTGGCCCCGGCCTGGTCGCCGCTGCTGTGGAGCCTGCTGGCCGGCCTGGGCATGAGCGTGTTCTCCCTGGCCCTGACCGTGATCGCGCTGCGTGCACGGACCGGCGCCGACACCGCCCGCCTGTCCGGCATGGCGCAGGGCTTCGGGTACCTCTTCGCCGCGCTCGGCCCGTTCCTGTTCGGCCTGCTGCACGACGTCACGGGTAGCTGGTTCGTCCCGCTGGCCATGCTTCTGGCGGTGCTGGCGGCCCAGATGGTCTTCGGCGCGCTCGCCGGCCGGAGCCGGTTCGTCTGACGCAGCACAAAGGCCCGGGACCGCTCGGATCCCGGGCCTCTGGAGCCGCCTGTCGGGTTCGAACCGACGACCTTCCGCTTACAAGGCGGGAGCTCTACCAGCTGAGCTAAGGCGGCCTGCCTACCTATGCTCGGCCGATCCTAACCCACACCCGGCAGACAAGAGCAGCCACTCACCTGACGTGCAACACACCCATCACGGGTTGAGAAGCTGCGCCTTCACTGTCCCACGGGTGCCCGACCAGCACGCAGGCATCGTGGTGATCATCGAGGCTCCTCCCGTCGGGAAAGTCACGGTCTTGGTGACAGCGGCCGCCGGCCAGACGCAGTCAGCCGTGTACTTCACCTTGGCGCCACTCGAGCAGGACTGCACGACCTTCATCACGATCCCGTTGTCGGAGTAGACGGCCACCGACCCACAGCTTGCCGCCGACGCCGAAGGAGCAGCGAAAGCCAGCCCTCCGAACGCAAGCCCTAGCGCAACCATCACGCCACCGATTCTCCGCAGGCTACCCATCATGGACCTCCAAGCCGCAGGCGTCCGCACACTGCGCCGCCTTGCCCCATTTGACTAGTTCGCCCTATGCGAACAAGTTATTGATACATGGCGGACATGCTCAGCGCAACGAAAAACACCCAGAGCCCCCAAGGCCAGCAACCTGGGGGCTCTGTAGATGCAGCAACTGCGACCAGTTCTCGTTAGTTCTCGTTACCCGCAGTATCGTCTCCCATGAGGGCCGTCTCCAGTGCACCAGGAGCCTGCCACTCGTTCTGCGTGCCCCACAGTTCGCCGTCGATCTGAAGTCGCGGAGTGCCGAATCCTGCATCGCCAGCAAGGTCCGGGTCAGATTTGGCGCGTTCTGTCGAGGCCGTGACCCACTCCTCGAAAGTGCTCGTCGCGTCGCCGTCGGCGATCCCCGCGGCGACGTCGGCCGGGACGCCGGCCTGCTCGGCGACCTGGGCGATCTGCTCGTCGGACAGACCGGCGGTGTTCTCGGCCGGCTGGCTCGCGAAGAGCGCGTCGTTGAAGGCGGAAAACTGCTCGGGCGCCCGGTCAGCGACCCACGCCGCCGCGGACGCGGCACGCGTCGAGTACTCGGTGCCCTGCGAGGCGCGGTCGAGGATCGCGACCGGGTGCACGACGAGCGTGATGTCACCGGCCTCGCGCATCTCGGCGATGCTCGCGTTGTTGATCTGCTCGAACTGGCCGCAGATGGGGCACATGTAATCGACGTAGACGTCGAGCGTCTTCGCGCCCTCGTTCGTGGTGCCCGCGGCACCGTCGGCGCCCACCGGGATGCCGGTGTCCTGGACGACGCCCGCCGGGACGTTGTCCACCTTCTCCATGGGGGTCTTCTGGCCCTCGTTGAGAATCAGCACGACCGCCACGACCAGGCCGATGACCGCAAGAGCGAGCACGCTCAGCACGATCACACGGTTGCGCTTCTCGCTGGACTGCTGCTTCTTCTGGAGGGCAAGGGCCTCGGCACGGGCCGCGTCTCGGCGCTGTGCCTTGGTCTGATTCGTCGACATCGGGGTCCTTCGAGATGCGGGCCAATGGGGCGAGGCGCGGGACGCGCCTTCACCCAGCCTACTAGCGTCCGCTGGGAGACTGCTGAACGTTTCTGTACGTTCCCGACACCCGGTCGGGCGTCACCAGGTGACGGCGGGCCGGTCGCCCAGCGGCCACCAGTGGATGTCCACCGGGCTGCCGAACAGGGGCACCGCCGCGAGCAGCGCGAGCGCCAGCACGACCAGCGTCACGATGGTCTTCGTGCCCTTCGTCGGGGCGATCCTGCGCAGCAAGGGCCCGGCCCCGAGCCGCGTCCCGTACGACGCCGGTCCCCACCACGTCACGACCACCGTGACCAGCATCGCGACACCGAGCACCAGGCTGTCGACGATGGGCTGGTTCATGCCGCCCACCGACCTGGCCTCGACCGTCGGGATGGGGGCGATGATCACGTTGCCGGGCGCGAACAGCATGAGCCCCAGCAGCACCACGATCACCCCGGCGCAGAGGCCGACGGCCGCGGCGGGCAGCACGCCGAACACGGCACGCACCAGGTGCCACGGGGAGAGCAGCGTCGCCACCAGCGCGTCGGCACGGCTCGGCCCGCGCCGCTCCCGGCGGCCGCGGAACTCCTCGACCGCGATGCCGGCCAGCCGGGTCACGATCAGGAGCACGACGAACACGATGACGGCGACACCGGGCCGCGTGGCGGCGAGCGTCACGAGCGCGAGGGTGAGGGTCAGGAACAGCACCCGGTAGCCGGTGACGCGCGCAGGGCCGGCCTGCTCCGGGACGAGGGACGGCGCCGGCAGTGCACCAGGCCCGGGCGAGCCCACGGCCCGCCCCGTGACCGACCGGCCCCTGGGAGCCTGCGCCAGGTCGCTGACGCCACCGACGGGGTTGCGCGCGGCCGCGGCGGCTCCGGCGGCCGCCCCGACGCCGGCCCCGCCGGCCGCGGCGGACACCGGCCGCCTGCGGGGCAGCAGTCCCTTCGGCATGACGCGGGTCGAGCCCTCGCCGCCGACCACGATGGTCCCGTCGGCGGCGGAGTCGAGCTCCGCGGTCCTGGAGTCGTCGCCGCCGGACGTGGCCGCAACAAACGCCTCCGACTCGGCCTTCAGCGCCCGCGCCACCTCGTTGGGCCCCCAGCGCTCGGCGGGCACGGCCCTCAGGGCGGCGGCGAGCGCCCGGCCGGCGCGCGGCTCCAGCCCGTCGAGGTCGGCCTGGCCCTGCCGCGAGCGCCGCAGCACGAGCTCGGTGGGCCGCACGCCGAACGGCGCGCGGCCGGTGCCGGCGAACGCGAGCACCGCGGACCAGGACCACCAGTCGGTGTCGGGGCCGGGCTCGGCGCCGTCGAGCAGCTCGGGGGCGAGGTAGCCGGGGGTGCCCATGACGAACCCGGTCCGGGTGGCGCGTGGGTCGCCGGGACCCTGCGCGAGCCCGAAGTCGATGAGGACGGGCCCCGTGCGCGCGATGAGCACGTTGGAGGGGGTCAGGTCGCGGTGCACGACGCCGGTGCCGTGCACGGCCTCGAGGGCGTCGGCGAGCTGGTCGGCGAGCTCGAAGAGGTCCCGGGGGTCGAGCGGCCCGCGGGCGTCGATCTCCTCCTCGAGGGTGGGGCCCTCGACGAGCTCGGTGACGATGAACGCGTCCGCGCCGTCGAGCTCGGCGTCCAGCACGCGGGCGACGGCCGGGTGGCGCAGGCCCTGCAGCGCGGTGGCCTCGCGGCGCAGCCGTTCGCGAGCCGCGGGGTCGTCGAGGTGGCGGTGCAGCATCTTGAGGGCGACGGCGTTGCCGCCGTCGTCCAGGGCACGGTAGACGGCGCCCATGGCGCCGGACCCGATCTCGTGCACGACCGTGTAACCGCCCAGCTTCGAACCGGCAGCGGGGCCGGAGCCGGGCAGGGGCGCGATCGACGCCTCCACCTCCTCCATGAGGCACACCGTAGCCGTCGCGGACGGCGGACGCCCGCCAACATCCAGGCTCTGACCAGCACTGCGGCGCACCGGCGTTCGAGTGGGAGCCGACCTCGTTACTCTGAGCAGGGAAGAGACCTCGCTACTCTTGACACTGCACAGATAGAATCTTCCACACATAAGGAGCAGTACATTGCCGGGTAAAGACGGGTACGATCTGGTCGTCGTCGCGAACCGGCTCCCGGTCGACTTCACGGTCGGCCCAGACGGTGGCCTCACCTGGCAGAGGTCGCCAGGAGGCCTGGTCACAGCCCTGGAACCGGTGATGCACGGCGCGGACGGCGCCTGGGTCGGCTGGTCCGGCGCCCCGGACCTGGCGCACGAGCCCTTCGAGGCGGACGGCGTCATGCTGGTGCCGGTCACGCTGAGCGCCACCGAGATCGAGCGCTACTACGAGGGGTTCTCCAACGACACCCTCTGGCCGCTCTACCACGACGTCATCGCCCCGCCCGCCTACCACCGGCAGTGGTGGGACGCCTACCGCCGAGTCAACCAGCGCTTCGCCGACGCCGCCGCCGAGCAGGCCGCCGAGGGCGCCGTCGTCTGGGTGCACGACTACCAGCTCCAGCTCGTCCCCCGCATGCTCCGCGACCTGCGCCCGGACCTGCGCATCGGGTTCTTCGACCACATCCCGTTCCCCCCGGTCGAGCTGTTCGCGCAGCTCCCGTGGCGGCGGCAGATCATCGACGGCCTGCTGGGCGCTGACCTCGTGGGCTTCCAGCGCAACGGCGACGCCGCGAACTTCGTGCGGTCCGCCCGCCGGCTGACGGGCTACACCACCCGCGGCCCCGTGATCACCATCCCGGACGCCGACGGGCGGCCCGGCCGGCACGTGCGGGCGTCGTCGTTCCCCATCTCGATCGACTCCCACCGGTTCGACACCCTGGCGCGCACGCCCGAGGTGCAGGCCCGCGCCAAGGAGATCAAGGCCGACCTCGGCAACCCGGACACGCTGATGCTGGGCGTGGACCGCCTCGACTACACCAAGGGCATCCGGCACCGCATCAAGGCGTACGGCGAGCTGCTCGACGACGGCCGCCTCGACGTCGAGCACGCCACGCTCGTGCAGGTCGCCAGCCCGAGCCGCGAGAACGTGGGCGCCTACCAGGAGCTCCGCGAGCACGTCGAGGTCCTCGTGGGCCGCATCAACGGCGAGTACGGCGAGCTGGGCCACTCCGCGATCCATTACCTGCACCACTCCTACCCGCCCGAGGAGATGGCCGCGCTCTACCTCGCGGCGGACGTGCTGCTGGTCACCTCGCTGCGCGACGGCATGAACCTGGTCGCCAAGGAGTACATCGCCGCCCGCTCCGACGAGCGGGGCGCCCTGGTGCTGAGCGAGTTCACCGGTGCCGCCGACGAGCTCTCCCCCGGCCCCCTGCTGGTCAACCCGCACGACATCGACGGCATGAAGGACATCATCGTGGCCGCCGCGACCATGGACCCCAAGGAGCAGCGCCGCCGCATGCGCCGCCTGCGCCGCAAGGTTCTCGCGGACGACGTCGCCAAGTGGTCCGAGACCTTCCTGGGAGTGCTCACCGCGGTGCCGCCCCGGCCGCTCAGCGTGGACCCGCGCGCCGCGGAGCCCCGCCACCACAACCTCCGCGACGCGCTCACGGCGTTCACGACCCTGCCGGAGGGCGTGCCCGCCAAGGGCCTGGCCCGGATGAGCAACGGCAACGGGCGGCGCAAGAAGCCGACGACCGGCTGGCTGCTCGCCTCCGACTTCGACGGCACGCTCGCGCCCCTGGTCGACGACCCCAAGGCGTCCGCCATGACCCGTGCGGCCCGGGCCGCGATCGAGCAGCTGCACGCCCTCACGCACGAGGCCCCGGTGCGCCTCGCGTTCGTCTCCGGGCGCGACCTGTCCGACCTCGCCGAGCGCACGGTGGCCCCCGAGGGCACGTTCCTCGTGGGCAGCCACGGTGCCGAGGCCGGCCGGGCCACCAGCTCCGGCGTCGAGCAGGTGCCGTTCCGCCTGACGACCACCCAGTCCGGCCAGCTCGACGCGCTCGTGGCGGGCTTCGAGTCCGCGGTCTCGGGCCGGGAGGGGGCGTGGGTACAGGTCAAGCCCGCCGCCGCCGTCGTGCACACGCGCCTGGCGAGCGTGGACGACGCCGCGGCCATCACGGTGGCCGCCGACGAGGTGGCCGCCAACCAGGGACTGCCCGCCATGCACGGCAAGGACGTGGTCGAGGTCTCGGTGGTGCCCACGAGCAAGGGCGAGGCGCTGCGCCGCCTGCGCGGCACCGTGGCGGCCGAGCTGGGCGTCGAGAAGGTCCGCGTGCTGTACGCGGGCGACGACACCACCGACGAGGCGGCCTTCGGCGCGCTGGAGTCCGGCGACCTGACGATCAAGGTCGGCACCGGCGACACCCTCGCGTCCCACCGCGTGCCCGACCCCGACGCGCTCGCCGCCGTCCTGGCCGGTCTCGCCCGCACCCTGGGCGAGGAGTGACCTGCCTGTGACCTGGTCTGTACCGCGACCTTGACCAACCGGGGTACGATCGCGCTGCAACAGTGTCACCGCCGACACGTCAGTGGAAGCAACGGCACCCGACCACAACGGATCGTCCGGCACGTACCTGCCGGTGGAGGGATGTTTTCTCATGGCTACGGTCACTTTCGACCACGCGACGCGCGTCTACCCGGGCACGGAGCGCCCGGCCGTCGACCAGCTGAACCTGGAGATCGAGGACGGCGAGTTCCTCGTCCTCGTCGGCCCGTCCGGCTGCGGCAAGTCCACGTCCCTGCGCATGCTCGCGGGTCTGGAGGACGTCAACGGCGGGCACATCTTCATCGGTGACCGCGACGTCACCGACGTGCAGCCCAAGGACCGCGACATCGCGATGGTCTTCCA